>NZ_JADKSF010000006.1:203624-242592 GCF_015350875.1 Frondihabitans sp. VKM Ac-2883
GAAGAAGAAGAAGAAGAAGAAGAAGAAGAAGAAGAAGAAGAAGAAGAAGAAGAAGAAGAAGAAGAAGAAGAAGAAGACGCGTCGCCAAGGGTGTCCGTGGAACCGACACAGTCAGAGCACCAGCGGTTCTGGCAGCCGACCTTCGTCGGCGTGATCGGTTACGCATTTGTCGGATTCGGTTCGTACTTCGTCGTGCGGGAGTGGCAGGACTACCCGCCCTGGTTCGCTGCCACCTTCGTTGGCGTCGTTCTGCTCCTCCTCCTGCTGCGCAGCTGGATCAGATGGTTTCGCGCCGCTAGAAAGAGCCGCAACGATCCTCACGAGCCAGACGCCCCGCTCACCGCAGAGCCCTGATCTGACTCTTGCGTTTTAGCGAGCGGACACGCGGATCCGCCGTCGCCGAGACGAAGTCAGCCTGTCGTCGTCATGCTCCTTTGAATCGTGACGCACTCTCCGACGAGGCCGTTCTCGTGACACCCACAAATTTGCCTTGCGCAGGTACGAACCCGCGAGATAGCTTTCGGGCGTGCCCAGCCTGATTCAACGACGTATGGCTATCGACCGCCAGCGCCTGTCGGGCCTTTACTCCCTCGTGTCCGGCACCGCCATGACGGTGGTCTGCTGCCTCGAGTTGGCCTTCGAAGGCCTGTCCGGTTTCCCGCTGATCTTGGGCATGCTCGGCATTTTTTCGATGATTGCGGGTGCGGTGACCAGGAAACAGGCCCATAAGGCACTGGCCGAGTTCGAGGCGGCCGAGGGTGTCGGCGCGGGGGTACAGCCCCCACGAAAGGCTGCTCGGTGAACTCGCCATCTGACGCCACTGCCCAGCCCGACGATGAAGACCGTCGCTGGGCGGAGGCCACTCACCGCGTTCAGCATCAGCTCGAGGACAGTCGACACATCCGAGGGCGTCAGCAATCGTGGAACACGCTCCAAAAACTGCCACGGCCCATTCGGATCGACGAGCCGTCTCGTTTGGGTCGTTTAGTTCCGGGCGAGAAAATGCGGCGTCGAGGCGTTTTGCGGGCGATCGAATTCGACGCGGCGCAAATCGTCGCCAGGGCAGGGCTGCCCCCAGCACGACCCGCCCCACCTCCACGACAAACCCGCGCAAGAGCGCAAAGCCCGGCGCTCACGACACCGGCGTCACCGTCCACGTACCGTTCGTCTGGATCGCCAGCACGCCCGGCAGGTCGACCTCGAACGTCTTCGAGAACGCCCCGCTCTCGCCGAACAGCAACGGCTTGTCGGAGGTCGTGAAGGCTCGGCCGGAGAACGACTCGCCCGCCTTGGCCGGCCTGAAATCGACCTTCAGCCTCGAGACGTCGTCCGAGAAGAACAACACCGCCGGCCCCGTCCCCGACTGCGCTCCAGACACAGTCGGCAGATCATTCCAGCTCTGCAGCGTCACCGTCCAGCTTCCCTGCGCATCGACGATGAAGGTCTGCTTGACCGGGTCGTTTTTCAAGACATCCATCAAGAAGGATCCGCGCAACGGCGCTGCAGCCCGACCGAACGGCGACATCCGCCCCGCTGCGGTCACCGTCGCGACGCCCCTGCAGGCGGAGCAGTTCAGCGCGACCACGACGGCGAATTCGCCCTTGCGCTCGTAGCTCACGTTCATCGGCCCGGTGCCGGACGCAGTCGCGGTCACGCCGGACGCCACGACGCCGGCCTTCACGGTCTTCGCCACAGGCTGTGTGACGGCGGGCGTGGTCGGCGTCGCGCTCGGCGTGGGGGTCGGGGTAGGGCTCGGAGGTTCGGCCGAGACAATGGGTGACGACGACGGAGCCGAGGATCCTTGGCCCCCCGTTCCCGAACACCCGCCCAGCATCAGTGCACCCGCAGCGATTACCCCGACGACCAGTGCCCCACGTTTCTTCCCCATGCGGCCAGCCTGCCACCGACGACGGCTAGCCCGTCACAACCCATGCCGACGATCGCCGAGGACCTTCTCGCAGTTCGCGGCCTCCCGGGCGGCCGAGAAGGGCTCCTGCCGCTCCGTGCCAGCCCGCGCGAGATCGGCCAGCGCGAGATCGCCGTGCACCGCGGCACCCACCATCACGCCCGAGGCCGCCGAGGCCGCGACCATCGCCATCGCGTCGCTCGCGTTGCCGGTCGCCCAGACCCCTGGCAGCGCGGTCACGCCGCGGGGGTCGGCCGTGATCTGCGCACCGAACGGGGTCGGTGTCGCTTTGCCGCCGAGGGCTTCGAAGAGCTCGGTCCGAGCCACGAACCGCGGCGCGACGACGACCGCGTCGATCGGAAACGACCGGCCTCCCTCGACCTCGACGGCCCGCACCTGCGTGCCGTCGACCACGAGTCGCTCGACCCGAGGCACGACGACCCGGACTCCGAGGGCCGCGAGCTGCTCCCACTGCTCGTCGGTCGGTTCGGGCGCCTCATGAAGGAAGAAGGTGACGTCGTCGCTGAGCTGGCGGAACAGGATCACCTGGTGCAGGGCGTTCTCGGTGCGGCCGAGCACGGCGATGCGCTGGTCGCGCACCTCCCAGCCATGACAGAACGGGCAGTGAAGCACGGTGCGCCCCCACGCCTCGGCAACACCGGGCACGTCGGGAAGCTCGTCAACGAGACCGGTCGCGAGGATCACGCGGCGAGCGCGCACCGACGACGCTCCCCCGTCGACCTCGACGGTGAAATTGTCGACGCCGCCGGATGCGGCCGTGACGAACCCGTCGACAATCGAGACGCCATACGACTTCGCTTCGGCACGGCCGCGGGCGAGCAGTTCGCGCGGCGACACACCCTCCTGCCCGAGCACGTTGTGGGCCCCCTCGGCAGGAGCATTACGCGGCTCGCCGGCATCGACGACCACCACTCGGCGGCGCGATCGGCCGAGGGCGATGGCCGCGGCGAGGCCGGCAGCGCCGCCGCCGATGACGACGACGTCGAAGGGAAGGGCCACGTCGACCATCTCGACGTCGGCCGGATCCTGAGCTGTGGTCGTTCGTGTCTTCTGTATGTCGTTCATAGGCACCACGCTAGGCGACTCGTGCCTATCAGACATAGACTTTTGCGTATGACGCAAGACGCGATCGACGAAGTCGTCCGGCAACGCATTCGCAGCCTCCGGGTGGCCCGGGGCTGGACGCTCGACACACTCGCGGCCCGGTGCTACCTCTCGGCCTCGACCCTCAGTCGCATCGAGACCGGCCACCGGCGCATCGCGCTCGACCAGCTCGTGCCGATCGCGCAGGCGCTCGGCACCACCCTCGATCAGCTCGTCGAACCCGAAGGAGATGACGACGTCGTCATCCGCCCCGAGCCCGAGATGCGACCGGGCTCCACCGTCTGGCTGCTCTCGCGCGAGCGCGACCGACGCGGGGTAACCATTGCCAAGATGCGCATCACGGCTGAGCGCGACGAGGGCGGCCCCGGCGTGCACCCCGGCTACGAGTGGTTCGCCGTGCTGAGCGGCACCGTGCGGCTGACACTCGGCGAGCGGACGATCCTCGTGCGCGAGGGGCAGGCGGCCGAGTTCTCGACAATGACCCCGCACTCGATTCACGCGCACGAGGGGCCGGTCGAGATCCTGACGATCTTCGACCACGACGGCGAGCGTGCCCACCTGCCGGGGCACCAGCTCCCGCGCTAAGCCGGGCTGTATTCCGGCCCGTCACCCGAGTGTCGCCGAATGCCGCCGGCGGCCGGATGCCCACGACATTTGGCGCCACTCGGCGAGAGTGCGCAAATGGGCCCCCGGATCCTCGCCAGGCCAACGTCTTGGCACTCTCGCGGCACTCGCCTCCGACAGGAGGCCCGCTAGGGTCGACCCCGTGAACAACCGAGTGACCATCGTCGACGTCGCGGCCCGAGCCGGCGTGGCTATCAGCTCGGTCTCGAGCGCACTCAACGACCGACCCGGCGTCTCGGAGGCCACCCGCAAGCGCATCGTCGAGGCGGCTCACGAGCTCGGTTTCGTGCCGTCGCTCCGGGGCCGCAGCCTGTCGTCGAAGCGCGCGTTCTCGGTCGGCCTGGTCGTGCACCGCGATCCGTCCGTGCTCGAGTCCGACCCGTTTTTCGGCAGCTTCATCGGCGGCATCGAGACGGTGCTCGACGCGCAGAACTACGCGCTCATCCTGCAGATGGGCTCCGAGAAGATCGAGACCCTCGGGCGATACCGCAGTCTGGCCGCAAATCGCCGGGTCGACGGCGTCTTCCTGTCTGAATTGGGAGTCGAGGATCCGCGGATTCCCCTGGTCGAAGAACTCGGCCTGCCCGCTGTCGGCGTCAATGCCGAACCCGATTTTCCCCTGCCCGCGGTCCGTCAGAGCCACGTCGAGGGCATTCGCGAGCTCGTCGACCATCTGGTCTCGCATGGCCACCGCCGGCTCGCCCTCGTGACCGGGCCGACCGAGTTCATCCACGCCGGTCAGCGCCTGAGGGCCTGGAGCGAGGCCGTGGCGGCGCACGACCTCGCACCGGGTGAGGTCGTCGAGGGTGATTTCACGTACGAGGGCGGTGTGGCCGCGGCGTCGCGTCTCCTCACCGACCGCGCGCCGGACGAGAGGCCGACGGCCGTGATGTGCTCGAACGACCTCTCGGCCATTGGGTTCTTAGCCCGGGCCGACGAGCTCGGAGTCCGCGCCCCCGACGACATCTCAGTCGCCGGTTTCGACGGCATCGCGCTCGGCTCGTACATCCGCCCGTCGCTCACCACGATCGCCACGACACCGCGTCTGCTCGGCGTCGAGGCGGCCAGGATGCTGCTCGCCGCCATCGCCGGTGAGCGCGTCGACGATGTCGACATCGCGCCCGCCCGGCTTCTCCCCCGCGGCTCTACCGGTCCGGCTCCCGCTCACACCTGACCGGCCCTCACGGTCGAAGCTGTGCTACCGTCACCTCTACCGAAACGTTTCGGCTTTCGGTCGGCGAGCGAAGACGCCCGCCTGGTCACCACTGGAGGAGACATCGTGCAACGACGCACAAAGTTCATCGGCGCGACCGTGGTCGCAGCAGCCATGATCGGCCTGACCGCGTGCAGCGGCGGCGGAAGCAGCAGCGGATCGCTCACCGCCAAGGGCCCCATCAAGATCTGGTACTCGAACAACGAGCAGGAGGTCGCCTGGGGCAAGGCGACCGTGGCGGCGTGGAACAAAGACCACCCCGACGAGAAGGTAACCGGCCAGGAGATCCCCGCCGGCAAGACCTCCGAAGAGGTCATCGGCGCCTCCATCACCGCTGGCAACTCGCCCTGCCTGGTCTACAACACCGCCCCCTCGGCCGTCGGCCAGTGGGTGAAGCAGGGCGGCATGGTCGACCTGTCGAAGTTCTCCGACGGCGCGACGTACATCGAAGCGCGCTCAGGATCCCAGGCGGACCAGTACAAGGACGCCGACGGCGAGTACTACCAGTTCCCCTGGAAGTCGAACCCCGTGATGATCTTCTACAACAAAGACCTCTTCAAGAAAGCCGGCCTCGACGCCGATAACCCGAAGCTCTCGACCTACGCCGACTTCACGGCGACGGCGAAGACGCTCGTCGACAAGGGCGTCGCCCCGAACGCGATCCTGCCGGCACCGACGAGCGAGTTCTTCCAGATGTCGTTCGACTTCTACCCGCTTTACGCCGCGGAGTCGGGGGGCACCCAGCTCGTCAAGGACGGCAAGTCGACCTTCAACGATCAGGCTGGCTACGACGCCGCGAACTTCTGGCGCACCCTCTACGCCGACAAACTCGCCGGTCAGGAGAAGTACCAGGGCGACGCCTTCGCCGATGGCAAGGCCGCCATGGCGATCGTCGGGCCCTGGGCCGTCTCGGTCTACAAAGACGTCAACTGGGGTTCCGTGCCCGTGCCGACGAAGAACGGCACCGCCGCCGACAAGACCTACACGTTCAGCGATGCGAAGAACGTCGGCATGTTCACCGCCTGCCAGAACCAGGGCACGGCGTGGGACTTCCTGAAGTTCTCGACGAGCACCGCCAACGACCAGAAGTTCCTCGAGACCACCGGCCAGATGCCGATGCGCACCGACCTGGCCACCACCTACGCCGACTACTTCTCGAAGAACCCGTCGTACAAGCTCTTCGGCGACCAGGCCAGCCGCACCGTCGAGGTGCCGTCCGGCCCCAATACGGTCGCCGAGATGCAGGCCTTCCGCGATGCGTGGAGCGACTCGGTCATCTTCGGCAAGGGCGACGTGAAGACCTCGCTCGACGACGCCGCGACGAAGATCGATCAGCTCGCCGCCGAGAAGTGACGGTGACCCGGTGACCACCACCGCGACCGGGCCCAGG
Organism: Frondihabitans sp. VKM Ac-2883; assembly: GCF_015350875.1. Lineage (NCBI taxonomy): Bacteria > Bacillati > Actinomycetota > Actinomycetes > Micrococcales > Microbacteriaceae > Frondihabitans > Frondihabitans sp. VKM Ac-2883. Next base: position 209,883 of record NZ_JADKSF010000006.1, read on the forward strand.
CCCGGTGAGACCATGAAACGCGGGCCCAGGATCCTGGGCAAGCACCCGCTCGGCCTCCTCTTCAGCGCGCCGTACCTCGTGTTCGTGCTCGTCGTCTTCGCCTACCCCCTGGTGTACGCGGTCTACATCGCGTTCCACGACTACTTCTTCACGGCACCGGGAGCGGTCGTCGACCGCCCCTTCGTGGGGTTGGCGAACTTCGTCGACGCCTTTACCGATCCCGATGTGATCCGGTCGTTCGGCAACGTCGGCATCTTCTTGATCATCAACGTGCCGCTCACGGTCGTGCTCAGCATCGTGCTGGCGTCGGGGCTCAACAAGGTCACCCACCTCAAGGCGTTCTACCGGGTGGCCTACTACATCCCCTACCTGACGGCGAGTGTCGCGGTCGTCGCCGTCTGGCTGTTCCTGTTCAACGGCTCGGGCCTCGTCAATCAGATCCTCGGCCCGTTGGCGCCCAGTCCGTCGTGGCTGATCAACTCGCACTGGGCCATGCCGTCGATCGCCCTGTTCGTCACCTGGAAGCAGATGGGCTTCTACATCCTGCTGTACCTGGCAGCCCTGCAGAACGTGCCGAACGAGCTGTACGAGGCGGCGTCGACCGACGGTGCCGGAGCGATCCGCAAGTTCTTCTCCGTCACCGTCCCCGGGGTGCGCCCCGCGACCGTCCTGGTGCTGCTGGTCTCGACGGTCACCGGCGCGAACCTGTTCACCGAGCCGTACCTCCTGACCAACGGCGGCGGGCCGAACGGCGCCTCGACGTCGCCCGTTCTGCTGATGTACCAGAAGGGCATCGAGCAGGGTCACCCCGACGAGGCGAGTGCCATCGGCGTCGTGCTGGTCGTGCTGGTACTCGTGATCGCCCTGCTCCAGAACCGATTCGCGGGAGGAAAAGACTGATGTCGAAGTTCCAAGCCACCCTGCGGAGCGCAGTGCTCGCCCTCGGCGCCCTCGTCTTCCTGTTCCCCTTCTACTACATGATCATCGGGTCGCTGCAGACGAAGCAGGATGCCAGTCTCGGCGGCGCCTTTCCGCATCCGAGCAACATCACCGGGGCGAACTACTCCGCAATCAACGATCGGATCAACCTCTTCTCGGGGCTGCTCAACTCGGGAATCTTCACGGCCGGGGTGCTGGTCTGCACGCTGATCTTCGGGGTGCTCGTCGGCTACTCGCTCGCCGTGCTGCAGTGGAGAGGCCGAGGCGTCACCTTCGCTCTCGCACTGCTCGTGCAGGTCGTCCCGTTCCAGTTGTTGATCATCCCGCTCTACGTGCTCATCACCCGCACCTATGGTCTCGGCGACAACTACCTGGGCATGATCCTGCCGTTCGCGATCAACTCGACGGCCGTGATCATCTTCCGCCAGTACTTCCTGCAGCTTCCCAGAGAGCTGTTCGAGGCGGCGCGGATCGACGGGGCGAACGAGTTCGTGCTCCTCTGGCGAATCGCGCTCCCCCTAGTGCGCCCGGCTCTCGTGACCGCGGCACTGCTGACCTTCATCGGCCCGTGGAACGAGTTCCTCTGGCCCTTCCTCATCACGAAGCAGGCCAGCATGCAGCCACTTGCCGTCTCGCTCGCCAACTACATCTCGAACGTGGCCGCCACCGCGTCCAACCCGTTCGGCGCGACGCTCGCCGGCGCCGTGGTGCTCGCCGCACCCGTCGTCGTGCTGTTCATCGTGTTCCAGCGCTATTTCATCTCGACCGACGTGGGCTCGAGCGTCAAGGGCTGACCGGCCCGCTTCCGACCCTCGAATCCCACCCACCTGGAGAACCCCATGACCGATGCATTTCCCTACCGTCTTTCCCGCCAGGGCGTCGTGATGACGCCCGAGCCCGGCAACGCCCTCGAAGTCGAGGGCGTCCTGAACCCCGGCTCGGGCCGCACGCCCGACGGCGCCCTCCACCTCCTCCCGCGCATGGTCGCCGAGGGCAACGTCTCACGGGTCGGCCTGGCCAAGGTCGTCATCGAAGACGGCGTGCCCGTCGCTGTCGAACGCGACGGCATCGTGCTCGAACCCGACCGCGGGTGGGAGCGCGGTGCCACGCACGCGGGCGTCGAAGACCCCCGAGTGACGAGGATCCCGGAGCTCGACCTCGACGTGATGACCTACGTCGCCTACGGCCCCCTCGGACCTCGCACCGCCGTCGCCGTGTCGAGCGACCTCCGCGAGTGGCGCCGACTCGGCCCGGTCACCTTCGCCTACGACGACACCCTCGACATGGACCTCGGTCTGTTCCACAACAAAGACACCGTGTTCTTCCCCGAGCCCGTCACCGCCCCCGACGGCGTCCGCTCGTTCGCCGTGCTGCACCGGCCGATGTGGGACATCGGCGAGACCGCCCCGGGCGAGGGCATCCGCGTGCCCCGTGGCACCACCGACACCCGCCAAAGCATCTGGATCAGCTACGTCTCGGTCGACGACGTGGCCCGCGACATCACGAACCTCACCCGCTGGGGTCAGCACCGATTCCTCGCCGGACCCGAGTTCCCGTTCGAGCAGCTCAAGATCGGCGGCGGCCCCGCACCCCTCCGGGTGCCCGAGGGCTGGCTGCTCCTGCACCACGGCGTCACCGGCACGATCGACAGTGCCTTCGCGCAGCAGAAGAACGTGAACTATGCGGCAGGCGGGATGATTCTCGACGCCGCGGATCCTTCGGTCGTCCTCTCGCGCAGCACCGAGCCGCTACTCGCTCCCGCCACCGCCGACGAGACCGGCGGCATCGTGCCGAACGTCGTGTTCCCCACCGCGATCGAAGAGATCGACGGCAGGCACTTCGTCTTCTACGGAATGGGCGACTCCAAAATCGGCGTCGCGCTGCTCGAGCGGGTCGCCTCGTGACCGCGTCGCGCACGACCTTCAGGATCCGGGCCCTCGCAGCGATCGGCACGGTCGCCCTCGCCGCCGGGGCTGGGCTCACCGCCGCCTCCCCCGCGATCGCGAGCGCCCCGGATCCTCGTCCTGCCGCGAGCACCCCGACGGCTCGCCTCACCAATCTCGCGCACCTCGACTACCTGCTCGATGAGACGACTCCCCCGGCGACGGCGGGCCACACCACCTACGCCCTCGACTCGCAGCCGACGCTCGCCATGCCGTGGGTGTACGCCGATGCACGGCCCGGCAACACGTTCGAGCGGGTCGGCGGCGGGCCGCGCGACCCGGCGACCGGGCACTGGGGTCAGGGGTCGTACGACTCCGACGACGTGTCGCGCGCGGCCGTCGTCTACCTGCGCGACTGGAAGCAGACCGGCTCGGCGTCGAGCCGCGAGAAGGCGTACGAGCTGCTGAGGTCGACGGCGTACTTCCAGACGACCTCGGGGCCGGACGCCGGCAACGTGGTGCTGTGGATGCAACCCGACGGCACGCTCAACCCGAGCCCGGTGCCCGTCGAGCTCCCGAACCCCTCCGACAGCGGCAACAGCTACTGGCTGGCACGCACACTCTGGGCCTACGGCGAGGGCTACGCGGCGTTCAAGTCGACCGACCCGGCGTTCGCCTCGTTCTTGCAGGATCGCCTGCAGCTCGGAGTGAGGGCGCTCGAGCGCTCGACACTGGCCTCGTACGGCAAGTACGGAGTGGCCGACGGCGCTCGCGTGCCGAGCTGGCTCATCGTCGGCAGCGCCGGTGCCTCGGCCGAAGCTGTGCTGGGGCTCGCCGCCTACTCGAAGGAAGCACCCCACGATCGCCCGGCCCGCTCGGCACTCTCAGAGCTCTCCGAGGGGATTGCCGCGATGGGATCCTCCCGTTCCGCCGCCGTCGCCGTGCAGAAGTGGCCGTACGGGGCGATCCTGCCCGAGACGAAGTCGCGGTCGCAGTTCCACTCGTGGGCATCACAGATGCCTGCCGCTCTCGCCGAGGCCTCGGTCGTGCTGAAGAAGCCGTCGCTGCTCCAGCCCGCCGTCACCGACTCGGTGGCGTTCTCATCCACGCTGCTGACCTCGGCCGGTCCGATCAACGGCTTCTCGCCGGCGCCGACCGACACGACGCAGATCGCCTACGGGGCCGACTCACGACTTCAGTCGCTCCTCGCCACCGCGGATGCGGCGCACAGCCCCGGCATCGAGCAGCTCGCCGGCCTCATGGCGAGCTGGTACTTCGGCAACAACACCTCGGGCAAGCCGACCTACGACCCCGCCACCGGCGTCACCTTCGATGGCGTGCAGCCGACCGGCTCGGTCAACACCGGATCGGGAGCCGAGTCGACCATTCACGGCCTCCTGTCGATGATCGCGCTCGATGCGCACCCTCGCGTGTCGGCCTTGGCGCAGTCGGCCTCGACCGTCGTCTCGCGTGACGGGCTCAGTGTCGTCGAGGCGGAGAAGGCGACCGCCACCACCGGAACCGTCGTCACCCCGACCTCGGCCTCCAATGGCGAGTCGCAGCTCAGCGGCGGCTCCGAGCTCGCGCTCGATCGCGGTGAGACGGCGACGTTCGCCGTGCCCGCCGCGGCCTCGGGTGGTGCACGTCACATCGATCCGGTCATCGCGATGCCGACGGGGTCTGCTCCGGTGGCGCTGTGGACGGGCTCGACGAAGCGAACACCACTCGGCGTGACCCGTGCCACCGTCGGTGCGCAGGGAGTCACCCCGGTGCCGGGTGCTCTGCTGCCCGCCTCGCTGCTGCTGCCGCTGCGCGGATCGGCGACCTCGGTGTCGGTGCGCGCTCTGAGCGGCACGACGACCGTCGACGCCTTGCTCGTGCGACCGCTGGTCTCACGCGTCGTGCTCTCGGGCACAGGTGATGCCCGGTCGGAGCTCGTCCAGTCGACGTCGCTGCTCCCCCAGCGCGCGACGATCGGCAGCCGAGGATCCACGGTGCGCACCTACGACGACAAGGGTCGCCTGAAGCAGACCCTCACGGGCGAGCGCAGCATCCTCCTCCCGGCCGGAGGCTTCGCCGTCGCCACCCGCTGACCCGCTGGTCGCGCCGCGTCCGCTCCCCGCGCCGTACACCGAGTGCCGCCAAATGCCCCTCTGCTGCTTCCAGCTCAGGCAAATGGCGGCACTCGGCACCCGGGGCGGGGTTGGGCGGGGGTGTCAGTACTTGATCGACTGGCCGCCGTCGATCGGCAAGACGGCTGCGTTCACGTACGAGGCGTCGTCCGACAGGAGGAACGCGACAACTGATGCGATCTCGTTCGCCTCGCCGTAGCGCTTCGTCGGGTTGATCTGAATGAACTCTTCGGCAGCTTTGCGAGGGTCGTCGGCGTTGAGCTGCTTCATCGAGTTCTCGACCATGGGGGTCCAGATGGCGCCGGGGGCGATTGCGTTGATGCGGATGCCGAACTGGCCGTACTCGATGGCGGAGTTGCGGGTGAGGCCGACGACGCCGTGCTTTGCTGCGGCGTAGCCCGACTGGTTGCCGATGCCGGTGATGCCCCCAACGCTGGCCGTGTTGACGACCATGCCGGATCCTTGCTCGCGCATGATCTTGAGCACCTTTTCGAGGCCGAGGAACACGCCGCGCAGGTTAATCGCGACAACCTTGTCGAACTCGTCGGCGCTGAAGTTCTCGGTGAGGTTCTGACGCCCCTCGATGCCTGCGTTGTTGAAGAAGCCGTCGATGCGGCCGAAGCGCTCGAGTGTCGCTTTGACGTAGGCGTCGACGTCGGCCTCCTTCGAGACGTCGGCGAGGGTGGTGAGGATCTCGGCCTCGGGCGTCGCCTCGAGGACGGCGGCCTTCGACTCGTCGAGGCCCTTCTGAGAGATGTCGACGAGGGCGAGCTTGGCCCCCTCGGCGGCGAGGCGCAGGGCGGTGGCGCGACCGAGGCCGGATCCGCCTCCGGTGATGAGGACGACGCGGTCGGTGAATCGGGTGCTGCTGGGCATGGCTGTGTTTCTCCTGCTTCGACGATGAAGGGCTCGGAGCGGTGTGGTGCGGCGAGTCCGGCTCTCTTGTGGGGAGTCGCCTTTACGCTACACCTGTTGCTTTAATGCGGGATCGATCCGCGTGGGCCGTGGGTTGCTCCGTCGAGTGCCGCCAATTGCCTCGGCGGACGGCCCCGCCCGGGCATTTGGCGCCACTCGGCGCTCGGCAGCCGGCGCGCTCCGCATCGATTGCGGGAAAACGGCCCCCGGACGCTGCGCCGGGGGCCACTTCTGCGCACTCGGCGGCCCTCAGCCGGCGTCCGCGCACCTGCGCCCGGCATCGACTGTCATCCCCGAGTTGCCTCGAATGCGTCTCGCGGTCGACGACAGCGCCGATGTTCATCCGTAGCTTGGGGAAATAGGGGATGGACGATCGCGGGTTCTGGCCAGATCTGGCCGGCTGCTCCCAGCCGCTGCTTTAACTCTCAGCTGCGTAACCGTCGCATTGGTGTGCCTTGGCACGTTCGCTCACGTCGATATCTACTTTCGTGGCGCAGCAGGCTGGGATTTTGGGGTCTCCTCGCTCGTGATCGCTCAGTTCGCCGCGGCTGCGCGAGCATTCATCTGGCTCACCACCGCACCTACTGTGACCGTTCGCCGCGCTTTGGCTCTCGTGGGAATAGTCATGGCCGTCGTCTCCGGCGCCACGGTCGTTATCGGCTACATCGGCCACCGAGCCACCTACACGGAAGTAGCTGCTCCCTGTCACGGGGAGCCCGGAATCACCGCCCGCGAGACGAACACGTTTCTTCGTGCGAGAGGGACCCTCTCTGTGAGATACGGAATCGTCCTGGTCCGAGTTCCGGATTCCGAGTACAGGCCCCCGTTGGGGACCAAGCCGGCGGCCAGAGGCTCTTTCACGTCGGAGTGCCATTCCGACGGTTCCATCACGATCTCATTCCCCACCAGCGGTTACGCGACCCCAATCCCCCCAAATATGATCCGGGCAAGAAAAAGCCTTGCACCGTCGACGCATCTGATGCACGCGTGCCGTCGCCTCGCGCGCGCCCGCGATAGCCTCCGCTGATGAAGTGGATTCTCTACGACATCGGCGGTGTCCTCGAAATCGTTGACGACGACGACTGGCCCCTCTCGCTGCACGAGCGTTGGAGCGCCCGCCATGAACTGACTGTCACCGAGTTGCGAGCTCGCCTCCACGCCGCCGAGCTCCCCGACATGGTTCTGAAAAGTGGTGTCGCAGACGAGTACTGGCGCAAGCTCGGAGCCGCCCTGGGTGCCGATAGTGCAACTGTTGCGACAATGCATTCCGAGTTCTGGGATGCCTACTGCGGTAAGGCAAACGTCGAGCTGCTCGATCATGCGAGGTCGCTGCGGGATCGCGCTGGCCTCGCAATCCTGTCGAACTCCGGTGATGGTGCCCGGGAAGAAGAGGAGCGACGTTTCGGCTTCGCCTCGCTGTTCGACCCGATCTGCTACAGCCACGAGCAAGGAATCGCGAAGCCCGATTCGGGCGCGTATCTCACCGCGCTCCGCCGAATGGGCGCATCGGCCGAGCAGGTGCTCTTCATCGACGACCACGAGGAGCCGGTGCGCGGAGCCGAGGACTGCGGCATTCGCGCCATTCTTCACCGTGATAACGAGACCACCATCGCGGCAATAGAGACTTTTCTCGCGACCTGAGCTATCCATGGCCCAGTCCCGAAAGGTCAGCGGCCCCCTCCGCGACCGAGAACGGCGAGGCAGCGGTGCCAAGCGCCACCCCGTGGAAAGGGGCTTCGGAGAGATGACGGCACCTGGCAGACTCTTTGAAGTGAAGCGCCGTCCATTAATCGCCCAAGCCGTCGTGGTCTCGGTCTTCGTTGGCGGTGCGGCTGTGATGATCTGGAGCGGAGTTGTCCGCCTGCACCGTGACGGTCAAATCGATTCCGGCCTGGCCCTCTTCATCGGCGCCCTCTTGGCCCTAGCGTTTGTGCCCGTATTTCTGAGCTTTGCCGACACACAAGACGAAGGCGAAGGCGAGGACGCTGATTCGGACGAGGACCCGGACCTCGGGTGGCGTGGCCGCCTCATCCGCTATCTCGGTCTAGGGCTCGGTATGGCCATGGGTTATGCGATCCTGCGAGAGAACTTCAGCGCCATCGTCACCTCGGCCATCGCACTCGGTTTCTTGATACTTCGTGGCGTCTACAGGACGATCCTGGCGAAGGCCGAACGCGACGGCCCCATCGAGCCCAGCACGTGACCTGATCGACTGAGGTTACGTCGTGCTTCCTTTACGATCAGGGTCATGGGGGAACTTGCCACGGACGTCGTCAACTTGGGCTCGGCTCAGCGACCGCGCAAGAAGCGCCACAGCACCGCACGGTTCGTCCGTGACATCCTGATCACCTTGCTGGCGGCGCTTCTGATCTCGTTCTTGATCAAGACCTATCTGGTCCGCTCGTTCTACATCCCTTCGCCCTCGATGACGAACACGCTTCAGGTCAACGACCGCATCATCGTCAACGAACTCGTGCCCAAGACGACTCCCCTCCAGCGCGGGGACGTCATCGTCTTCTCGGACCCGGGCGGATGGCTCGGAGCAAGCGACACGACGCCGAAATCCGATTCCACGAGCCCGGTCATCGGAGCCATCCAGACAGGTCTCACCGCTGTGGGTCTCGGCACGAAGGACAGCGACAAACACCTCGTCAAACGAGTCATCGGCCTGCCCGGAGACAAAGTCGCGTGCTGGAACGACTTCGGCCAGCTCGAGGTCAACGGCGTGCCCCTCGAGGAGCCCTACATCAACGTCACGGCCGGTCAGCGCGCCGACAGGTTCACCTACACGGTGACCGTTCCGGAGGGTGCCCTATGGGTACTCGGTGATAACCGCTACAACTCCGACGACTCCGCCGCACACTTCACGCAGAAAGACGTGTCGCAACCGTTCGTACCGATCTCCGACGTCGTCGGACGAGCCATCGTCATCACCTGGCCGTCATCACGCTGGGCACTCTGAGCAACTACCCCACGGTCTTCCAGGGCACCGACCCCACGCACTGACGCCGGCAGCCCTCCGAGACTCCAGTAGATGCGGGTGACCGTCGACCACACCCGCAACGACTGGAGTCTCGCCGCCCGAGGCGGCCGGCGGCCGGCGGCCGGCGGCCGGCCGCCGGCGGCCGGCGACTGGCGACAGCCAGCAAGCAGCAGGCCTCAGCGCGCACCCGCCGCCCGCAACGCGGTAAACGACGGAATCCGGTCGCGCTCGATGTGCGTGTAGGCGATCGACTCGGCGACGCGCTCGTTGCCGGAGCGGATCGCCTCGGCGAGCGCCACGTGGTCGTCGAACGCCTCGTCGACGTCGAGCTGGGAGGTCAGGTAGAACAGCCAGAGCACCCGGCCGGTGACGGAGCGCATCACCTGCTTCATCAGGTCGTTGCCCGACAGGTCGACGATCGCCTCGTGGTACCAGGTGCTGGCCTCGGCGACACGGTAGGCGTCGCCCGAGTGCACGACGTTCTGCGAGTAGTGGAGGGCTTCGTCGAGGGGCCCGGAGTCGCCGCCGCGCGAGACCTCGCGGGCAGCGAATCGCGCTGCACCGACCTCGAGGTAGAGCCGGAGGTCGAAGAGGTCGTTGACCGCCTTCTCGTCCCACACGGTCACGACCGCACCGCGCCGAGGGAAGGTGCGGACGAAGCCCTCCTGCTCGAGCTGCGGCACCGCCTCACGGAGGGGCACGCGCGACATCTCGAGCTCAGCGGCGATGCGCGCCTCGGCGAGCCGCGAACCCTGGGGGTACTCACCGCGGATGATGCCCTCGCGGATGGCCGAGTACGCCTGTCGCGAGAGCGACGCGGGTCGATCGACGGTGGTCGCGGATCCTGCGTCAGATGGTTCTGTCACGTCCGCTCCTCGCGGGTGAGGGCCCCGGCGTGCATGACGCACCCCGGGGCCGGTGGCCGACCTACTTCGCGATTCCGAGCTTCGAGAAGTCGAGCTCGTTGGCACCGATGTTATGAGCCGCAGGCACTCCGGTGAGCCATTTCTGCGACACGACCCAGTCCTTGTTGTAGGAGAGGTTCATGTAGCAGCCGGTCGCGGAGTACGTCTGGGCGGCCTTGGCGTAGAGCGAGGTGTCGCCGGTCGAGACGGCCTCGTTCAGGTCGGCGTCGGTCGAGGGGCTGTCGCAGAGGAAGTAGTTGATTCCTCCGGTCTTATCCCAGAAGACGTGGCCCCACATGTACGGGCTGCCGCCGTCGGGACCGTTGTTGCCGTCGATGAAGGCATCGGGGCCCTTCGTCGGGTCGGAGGCCCAGCCGAAGACCTGCGAGGTGGGGTACCCCTGCGCGGTCGCCTTGATGCCGTCGTTCTGCAGGTTGGCGGTGACGATGTTGGCCATCGCCTGGGCGTTGGTGTTGTCGGAGGCGTAGCCGACGGTCATCGCGGTGCCGGCCGGGAGGGTCTTGGCGTAGGCGGCGAAGACGGTCGGGTCGTAGCTGATGTTCTGCTTGTCGGAACCGTCGGCGATCATGCCCTTGGCGTACAGGGTGGTCGCGACCGACGAGCGCGCGCCGAGCACCTCCTTGACCAGCTGCTTCTGGTTGATCGACTGCATGAACGCCGTGCGGGCCTCCTTGTTCGCGAAGAACTCCTTCGACGGGTTCACGGTCAGCAGGGCCGACTGGAGGGTCGGCAGGAAGTCGCTGTTGAACTTGTCGTTGCCGTCGTACTTGGTGAGGCTCGACGACGGGAGCGCCGCGACGATCGCCGACACGTCACCGGAGTCGAAGGCGAGCTGGAGCGCCGACGCGTCGCTGTACACCGGCAGATCGACCTTGGTGAACGGCGACTTGGTACCCCAGTAGCCGTCGTACTGCGTGAGCTCGTATTTGGTGCCCGTCTTGGCGCTAGTCAGCTCGTACGGTCCCGTTCCGAGGTCGTGGGTCTGCAGGTACGTCTGGGCGTTGTCGGATCCTGCGTTCTTCTCAAGGCCCGTGGGCGACTCCATCTTCGGGCCGAACGGCGACGCGAGGTAGTCGAGAAAGGCCGAGTTCGCCTTCGTCAGGGTGACAACGGCGGTGAGGTCGTCGGGGGTGGCGACGCTCTTGATGCCCGCGGTCATATAGGCGGCACCGCCCTTGACGGTGTTGCGCCGGTCGAACGACGCCTTGACCGCCTCGGAGGTGAACTTCGTGCCGTCGTGGAACGTCACGCCCGAGCGGAGCGTGAACGTGTAGACCGTGTTGGCCTTGTTCACCGTCCACTTGGTCGCGAGGCGCGGCGCGATCTTCACGGTGTCGACGTTGTTCTGGTACTGAACGAGCCCCTCGTACGTGTTGAGCACGATGGCGAGGCCGTTGTTGGCGTAGTAGATGTCGGGGTCCGGCGGCTGGCCGATGTCACCGAGGAGGCCGACGGTCAGCACCCCGTCGGTCGGGGCCGGGTTGGCGGTGTTCGAGCCGCCGGACGACGAGCAGGCGGCGAGGGCGAGCAGCGGGATCACGGCCAGGGCGGCGATGACTCCTCGCGTCTTCGTGGTGAGGGGTGCGTTCTTCACTTCGACTCCTTGCAGGGTGGACCGGAGAGGGGAGGCTCCGGCGGGAGGGGTGTGGTGCAGGGATGGAGCGGGGTGGGACTTCACGCCTTCACGCGTTGAGGCGCGGGTCGGCGAGGGCTTGGAGAACGTCGACGAGGGCGTTCGCGACGATGTAGATGATGCCGAGCACGAGCGTGACGCCCGCGATGGCCGGAAAATCGGAGGTGGGGATGCTGGCCGCGAGGTAGTTGCCGATCCCGGGCCAGCTGAAGACCTGCTCGACCACGACGACGCCGGCGAACATGAAGCCGAGCTGGAGGCCCGCCATCGAGAGGCCGGGGCCGAGCGAGTTGCGCACCACGTGCTTGCCGAGCACGACGATCGGGCGGAGGCCCTTCGATCGGGCGGTGCGCACGTAGTCGGAGGCGAGCGTCGAATCGAGACTGGACCGAAGGATCCGGCCGATCGAGATCGACGGAGCAATGCTGAGGATCACCGCCGGCAGCACCAGGTGCTGCACTCCCGCGACGAATTCCGTCGCGTCGCCGCCGAGGATGCTGTCGATGAGCACGAACCCGGAGGGGCCTGTCGAGTCGACCCCGCGGCCGGCCGCCGGGAGCACCTGCAGCTGCGCGTAGAACAGGATGATGCCGCCGAGTGCCAGGAGGAACGGCGGTGCCGTGGCCAGCACGAGCAGCGGACCGCGGAAGAACGCGCCGCCGGGCCAGCGGAGCGACCCTGAGACGGCGTACAAGGATCCGAGGAGGAGCGCGAGCACGAAGGCCACGGCCACGAGCTCGACCGTCGCCGGCAGGAAGTCGTGCAGGTCGGCCATCACCGGGCGCCGGGTGCGCAGCGACATCCCGAGGTTCCCCTGGAGGGCGTGCACGATGTAGTGGAAGTACTGCACGGGCAGCGGGTCGTTCAGCCCGAGGGCCTGACGCTGGGCGGCGATCGCGGCGGGCGAGGCGTTGTTGCCGAGGTACGCCTTGACGGGGTCGCCGGGCGACACGGCCTGGAGCACGAAGACGACGGCGGTGAGCACGAGCACCAGCACGACGGCGGATCCGGTGCGGCGAAGCAGGAAGCGGGTCATCGGGGCCTCCTAACGGCGTCCGGCGAGAAGATTGCGGATGGCGTCGCCGCCGAGGTTGGCGACGAGGCTGAGGAGCAGCACGGCGAGGCCCGGGACGACGGGCACCCACCACTGCGTGAGCAGCTGCTGCAGGTTGCGGGCGGTGTCGGCGCCGAGCTCCGGGGCCGGAGCCGCCTGACCGAGGCCGAGGAACGACAGCCCGGCGAGAAGGATGACGACGTTGCCGATGTCGAGGCTCGCGGTCACGATCGCGGTCGGCACGACGCCCGGCAGAATGTGCCGGAAGACGACCCGGGTGCGGCTGATTCCGGCCAGACGCGCCGCCTCCACGTGCGGCCTGGCGGCCATGGCTCGCGCCTCGCCACGGATGATCCGGGCGTAGTACGGCCACCAGACGATCGCGATGCCGATCAGCGTGTTCTGCAGGCCGAAGCCGAGGGCGGCGACCAGGGCGATCGCGACGAGGGTGCCCGGCAGCGCCAGGAACAGGTCGGTGAGCCGCATGAGGAGGTTATCGAGCCAGCCGCCCGAGACTCCCGCGGCCACCCCGATGATCCCGCCGATCACGAGTCCCGACGCGACGACCACGAGCGCCGAGAACCAGCTCGTCTGAATTCCGATGAGGGTGCGGCTGAGGATGTCGCGGCCGATGCCGTCGGTGCCGAGCAGATGACCCTCCGAGCCGAGGGGCAGGTTGAGGGCACCGATCGGCTGGACGGGATTGTCAGGGGCGAGCACCCGGGCGAACAGCGCGACCAGGGTGACGACGATGAGCAGGCCGACCAGCGCGAGATTGAGTCGACGACCGGCGAACCGCGCGATAGTCACCTGCGGAACCCCGAAGCGGCGGGCGGTCAGGTCGGCGCTCATCGGACGGCCTCGATCTCGGGGACGGACGCGAGCAGCGACCGCGTGTACGGGTGCTCGGGGTGGTGGATGACCTGGTCGGCGGTGCCGTCTTCGACGATGCGCCCCTCCGTCATCACGACGACCCGGTCACCCATGAGGCGAGCCACCGAGAGGTCGTGCGTGACGAACAGCACCGTCATCGAGAGCTCCTCGCGCATACCGCGGATCAGGTTGAGCACGCTGGCGGCGAGCGACGCATCGAGCGCGCTGGTCGGCTCGTCGCAGAGCAGCACCGCCGGCGGGATCATGGTGGCGCGGGCGAGGGCCACGCGCTGACGCTGGCCGCCCGAAAGGTCGGCCGGCCGCACCCGAGAGACCGAGGCCGGAAGGCCGATCGACTCCAGCGCGGTCGTGACACGGGCAGCAGTCTCCGCCTTGCCGAGACGGAGCGGGAGCAGGCGCTCGCCGAGGATCTCCCCCACGCTCAGCCACGGCGTGAGCGACGACCCCGCGTCTTGGAACACCATCTGCGCGCCGCCTCGAGCGACGTCGACGCGCCCCGAGGTGACGGGTGCGAGGCCCGCGATCGCTCGGAGCAGGGTCGATTTGCCGGATCCTGATTCACCGACGATCGAGACCGCCTCGCCGGCGCCGATGGTGAGGTCGATGCCGCGCAGGGCGTGCACCTCGCGCTTGCGCCCGCCGCTGCGGACGACGAAGCGCTGGTGAACTCCCTCGACCACCACGGCGGGTGCGGCCGACTCCTTCGACGAGCCGGAGACGAGGATCCGCGGCGCGTCCGATCGGGTCAGGGCGAGCTCGCGCACCGTCGCCGCGTCGCGCCAGCAGGCCCGCACGTGCTCGGAGCCGTCCACCGCACCCGACCCGTCGACCGCCAGCAACGGTGGCTGCTGTGCTCGGCAGGTGTCGTCGGCGAGCGGGCACCGCGACGAGTACGCGCACCCGCGCATCCGTTCGGAGACGGTCGCCGTCTCGGGGCGAAGAGTCTGCAGCACGGTGTCGCGCGGAGTGTCGAGCGCGAGGCGGGAGTTCAGCAGCCCGACCGTGTACGGGTGGGTCGGCTCCCGGAGCACGACGTCGGCGGGCCCGAGCTCGGCGATGCGACCGGCGTAGAGGACGGCGATGCGATCGGCGATCTGGGCCGCGACGGCGAGGTCGTGGGTGATGAGCACCACGCTGCAGCCGAATTCGTCGCGCAGCTGACGCAACAGGTCGAGCACCTGCGCCTGGACGGTCACGTCGAGGGCCGTCGTGGGTTCGTCGGCGATGATCAGCGACGGTCGACCCGCCGAGGCGATGGCAGCCATGATCCGCTGACGCAGACCGCCCGACAGCTCGTGCGGGTAGACGGTGAAGCGGAGGGCGGCGTCCTGGATGCCGACGGCGGACATGAGACGAAGCGACTCGGCCTTGTCGCCGGTGGCCTCGGTGATCTGTCGACCGACGCGCATGGTCGGGTTGAGCGACGTCATCGGATCCTGGAAGATGACGCCCAGCTCGTGGCGGCGGACGGCACGGATCTGCTCGGCGGAGCCGTCGATCATGTCGGTGCCCGCGATCGTGATGGTGCCGGACGTCTCGGGGCGAGACGAGGTGGGCAGAAGGCCCATGAGCGCAAGGGCGAGCACGCTCTTGCCGGATCCTGATTCTCCGACGAGACCGACGATCTCACCGCGCTGGATCTCGAGGTCGACGCCACGGAGCACCTCGGAGCGGACCCCGTCGCGGGTGAGGGCGACAGTCAGATTCGCGATCGAGGCGGCCGGGGCCTTCTCGTCAGTTGCCGACATGGTCGACCTCCTCGGTCGTCGCGTGCGCTCGAACCGCCTCGTAGATGGCGTGGGGCTGGGTGAACCAGACGTCGTCGCGGTGGGCCGCGAGATGCTCGAGTGCCCGGGTGAGTTGGCGCAGACGGAAGGGCACACCCGAGATGAACGAGTGCACGACGATGCTCATGACCAGCGGCTGATCGCCCGCCGCGTCGAGCAGTTCGTCGAACTCGTCGATGAGCATGTCGGCGAACTCCGACGCCCCGACGCCGCGGCCGATGATCGACGTGGAGTCGTTCAGTTCGAGCGCGTAGGGAATGGCGAGCAACGGCTCGGCACGGGTGGTCAGCCAGATCGGCTGGTCGTCGAGGCGGAGGTCGAGCAGGTAGCGGTAGCCGCCCTCGCCCAGGAGGTCGACGGTCGACTCGGTGTGAGTGAGCCACGGGCTCGACCAGCCAAGCGGCGCCGTGCCCTCTTCCGCTTCGATCCGCGCCGAGACGCCGCGGAGATAGTCCGCCTCGTCGGCCTCGGCGAGCCCCTGAAGCGAATCCGAGTTCGAGACGCCGTGCCCCACGATCTCGACCCCGAGCGACCGGGCGTGGTCGAGCAGCTCGGGGGCGGTGTCGTAGACGGCCGTGTTGAGCAGGATGGTGGCGGGGATGTCGAGGCCGCTGAGCCGATCGAGCAGGCGGAACGCGCCGACCCGGTTGCCGTAGTCGCGCCAGCTCGTGTTGACGAGGTCGGGGGCCGGTACGCCCTCGAGGAGGTTCTCGGTCTGGCCGGCGCCAAAGTGGTAATCCTCGATGCCGATGGCGACGTAGACGGCGAGCTTCTTTCCTCCCGGCCAGGTGCCTCCGCGGCGCCCGGTGATCGGCGAGTAGTCGTAGCGGTCGTGCGAGTCCAGCGTCGCGCCGGTGTCTGCGGTGGTCGTCATGAGGGGGTTCCGATCCATCTGGTCATTCCGACGTCGGTGCGGGCCGCTTCGGCGATCATCGCGTCGTAGTGGGGTCTGAGGGCGTCGGCCTCGCGATTTGCCCGCTCGATGACGGGGAGCTTGTGGGCGAAGACCTCGCGGGCCTCGGCCAGGAGGGCGGTCTCGTCGACCGAAGTGACGCGGGAGCCGTCGAAGACCACCCGGCCGGCGACCATGGTGAGTCGCACGTCAGCTCCGTACTCGCAGTAGACGAGCTGGCCTCGGAGGTCGTTGAGCGGTGTGAACGCCGATCCGTGCAGGTCGAGCATCGTGATGTCGGCCTCGAACCCCTCGCGGATCTCGCCGAGCCGATCGCTCTGCAGCAGGGCGGCCGCTCCCCCGCGCCAGAGGCTGTCGAGCACCTCTCGCGCGGTCGGCCACTCGTCGCTCGGTCGTCCGCCGACGTTGTGGATGAGACCCGCCGTCTTGACGACTCCCCAGAGGTTCGCTGAGTCGTCGCAGATGGCCTCGTCGATGCCGAGTGCGACCGGGATGCCGAGGTCGAGCATGCGCCGGTAGGGTGCGACGCCACTGCCGAGGCGAAGGTTACTCACCGGGTTGTGGGCGATCACGGCACCGGCGTCGGCGATGAGCTCGAGGTCGCGGTCGTCGGTCCAGACCGCGTGGATCACGTTCATCCGGTCGCTCAGCAGGCCCAGGTCGGCCGTGTACTCGACGAGCGAGCGGCCGGCGAACCGCTGCTGCTCGGTCGCGAGCGTGCGCTGCACCTTCGTCTCGAGCATGTGAGCGAACAGCGGAACCGAGTGCCGCCGGCTGAGGTCGTTGACCGCCTCGAAGTAGGGCACGTCGACTCGCTGGGGCGCCGAGATCGACACGGCGGCGGTCAGGCGACCGTCTTCCCGGCCGTGCCAGGTGCCGAAGAGGTGGTCGTAGTTCTCGAGGAGTCCGGCCGCCCCGAGAGGCGCCTCGGCATCGAGCATCGCCTGCAACGCCTCGTCGTGGTACCCGCCGATGAAGGGCAGCTTGTCGCGCTCGGTGAGTGTCGGCTGGTCGAGAGCGACGCTCGCCCGGATGCCGCTGTCGGCGTAGGCCTGCATCACGGCGTCGATGATGTCGGGCGTCGGGTGCGGCATCAGAAAGGCGTCGTCCTGCACCGTCGTCGTGCCCGTGCGGAGCATCTCGATCGCGGCGAGTATGGTGCGCAGGTAGGCCTCGCGCGGAGAGGGGCGAAGACGAGGATCCGCCGGCGACTCATACAGCATGAAGCTCTCGAGCGGCAGGCTCGGCAGCAGCCCCTTGAGGTGATTCGCCGGCGAGTGATAGTGGGCGTTGATGAGCCCCGGCACCAGCACGTGGTGTGCGCCGCCGTCGATGCGGGCGTCGCCCTCTCGGGTCTCGGCTGCGGTGAACTGCGCCGCGGCTCCGGCGCCGATGCGGCGAATACTCGTGCCCTCGACGAGCACGTCGGTCGGGCCGAACATCCCGGCCTTGCTGTCGGCGTCGTAGACGTAGACGTCGGTGAAGAGCGTGCGGCTCAAGCGGCACCTCCGGAGGTGGGGCGGGCCCAGGTGCTGATCCGGGACGTTCCGAGCCCCTGGGCGAGAAGACCCTCCGCGAGCGAGACCGCTGCGGCCACCCCGTCGATCACCGGGACGCCGAGCGCCTGCCCGAGCGGTTCGACGAGGTCGGCCAGCCCAGCGCAGCCGAGCACGATCGCCTCGGCGTGGTCCTCGGCGAGCGCCCGGCGCCCCTCGGCGACGAACAGGTCGAGCAGGTGCAGGGAGGAGTCTTCGACGGCCGCGACCGGTTCGTCGACGGCACGGACGACTGCGCGGTGACCGAGCCCGAGGGTGCAGACGACCCGGTCGGACTGCTCGCGGGTGCGCTTCGGCATCGTGATGATCGTGAAGCGGTGGGCGAGCTGCGTCGCGGTCACGAGGGCCGCCTCGGTCATGCCGACGACGGGGCCGCGCGCAGCCTCGCGCGCGCCCGGCAGACCGGTGTCGCCGAAGCAGGCGATGACGTAGGCGTGAGGGCGCTCCACGTCAGGCAACAGCTCAAGTCGTTCGACCTCCGTGAGCACGCTGACGGCGCCGTGCACCTCGTCGACGTGGCTCTCGATGCTCGGCACTCCACTCGTCGGCGTGATCGCGAGCAGGGTCGTGTCGGGCCGAGCGGAGGGCGCGGCGGCGGCGACGACACGGTCGGTCATGGCCGAGGTCGTGTTCGGGTTCACGATCGCGATGCGGAATGGGCCGGTCACGGGCGCACCTCCGCGGAGACACGCAGAAGGCCCGCGATGCCGAAGTCGGAGATCGCGACCCGTGCCGCCTCGGATCCTCGGTTCGCCGCCTCGATGGCATCGCCCGAAAACAGGTGCGCCGCCGCGAAGGCGCCGCAGAAGGCATCCCCGGCGCCCGTTGAGTCGACCGCATCGACCAGGGTGCTCGGCACGAGGGTCACGACGTCGTTCTGCAGCACGAGCGACCCCTTGTCGGCCCGCTTGATGACGACGACCGACGGCCCGAGCCCGGCGAAGAAGCGGGCGGCTCGCTCGAGATCAGTGGTCTCGGCGAGCGCCACCGCCTCGATCTCGCTCGGCAGGAAGACGTCGCAGACGGCCACGATGGCGAGAAGGGCCTCGCGGTTGCCCTCGAGGTAGTCCTCCTGCAGGTCGAGGTAGAGGGCGGCCTTCGAGTTCTGGCGGAGCCACGGCGTAAGGGCCAGCTGCGACTCGAGACTCATGGCCGAGAGGACGATGCCGTCGGCGTCGAGCACGCTGCCCGGCACATCGGCCGGATAGACCGACAGGGCGTCGAAGTGGGCGTCGTCGTCGTGCATGGCCCAGGTGCGCGAGCCGTCGTCGTGGTACGTCACGGTGTTGCGGACGGTGGGCAGGTCACGCTCGGGCAGATCGTCGATGGCGATGCCGGCCGCAGACAGCTGGTCGAGCACGGTGGCGGGCAGGTCGTTGCCCACGGGCGCGAGCATGGTGACGTCGCGCAGGATCCTTCGCGCCGCAAGAGCCGCGTACGCCGCGTCGCCGCCCATGGCCGGCTCGGACGGGACGCCGCCGTGCACAGCCTCGTCGATCGTGAGGTTGCCGATGCAGACGAGCGACTTCCACGTCGACTCAGGCTTCTCAGTCGACCCAGCCTTCTCGATCGGGTCAGGCATCGCGCTGCGCCTCGGCGGCATGCGCCTCTGCGGCATGGAACTTCGCCATACCGAGGTGGTAGCCGATCATCTGGGCCGGGATCACGGTGACCAGAGGGCTGAGCGCCTCTGAGACCGCGGGCAGGCGCAGGATCCCATCGGCGAAGTCGTCGAACGCCCCCTCGCCCTCGGACGTGACGACGTACAGCGTGCCGCCGTAGCGATGCGCGTCACGTCCCGTGTCGACACTCCGCGGCACTGACGGCCCCGTGGGGGCGAACAGGAACATCGGCTCGCCGGGCTTCTGGCTGTTGTAGTGGTGGAACTCCTCGACCTGGATCTCGACGGCGTGATCGGGGCTCGTCTCTTTGACCTTGGCGGCGCCGATGATGGCGGCGGCCCAGCTCGGCCCGCCGGCCGAGAAGAGGTACATGGTGCGCTCGGCCTCGATGCGGGCGATCTCGGCGATCGGCGCGTCGAGGTCGGCCAGCACTCCGGCGATCACCTCGGGCAGGGTCTCGAGCTCGTCGCGCAGTCGCGGTGCCGCCTCGACGCCCCGGTACAGGCCTACCTCGGTCGCGAGCAGCAGCAGGAGCGACAGAGCGGTCGTCGACGACTGCGTGGGCCAGCCGACACGAGTCGCCTGCAGCAGCAGGGTGTTCTCGCTCTCGACGTCGAGGGTCGAGCCCACCGTGTTGGTGAGGGCCAGCGTCAGCGCCCCAGCGTGCTGGGCGACGAGAAGGGCTTCGACGGTACGGGTCGTCTCCCCCGAGCTCGACAGGGCGATGACGAGCGAGTCAGACGTGACGAGGTGCTGCTGGTAGTAGGCGAATTCGAGGGCCTGGACCGGCTCGCACGGCACGCCGAGCATCAGCTCGAGGGTGCGGCGTGCGGCGATCATGACGGCGAGCGAGTCACCGGCACCGACGAGGAACACCCGGTCGATCGTCTTTTCGGCGATGCGCCCCGCGACCTTCGGCAGCATGTCGGCGTTCCGCTCCCAGGTGGCGCGGATGGCCTGCGGCTGACCGAGCATCTCCCCGCGAGTCGCGTCGACGCGACGATGGCGCTCGGGGTCCAGCGGGTCGTCGGTCGGCAGGGCCAGGATCCCGGCGCGCTCCTTCGCGGAGACGCGCTCGACGACGGCTTTCTGGCGGTCGTCGAGCGGGCTTCCCGGGGCGAGGAGCGGGCTGTCGAGAGCGGTGGAGTTCATGAGGCGCTTTCTGGTGTCAGGAGTTCAGGCGAGGTGGCCGCGGGCGGCGTCGCCGAGAGAAGTAGCGGTGGTCGGGTCGATTCGGGCGTCGTAGCCGTCGCCGTCTTTGAGAACGCTGCCGAGGATCGCGCCGTCCGAGCCGCCCACGGCGGTCGCCAGATTCGAGCCGTTCACGCGGCCACCGATGTAGACGGGCACGTCGGCGGTAACGGCACCGCTGGCACGCAGAGCGGCGATGTCGGCCACCGCATCGGCGACGCCGGAGTCCCGAGTGACGATGACCGCATCCGCACCGCCGAAGTCGAGGGCCTGAGCAGCCGCCCAGGCGAGATCTCCGCTGAGGGCCAGGCTCGTGGCCTCGTGCAGATCGGCCCAGATCTCGACGTCGCTGCCGAGCAGGCGCTTCGTGTGGGCGACCTCGAGCGAGCAGCCCTCCATCCACCCGGTCGGTCCGATGGAGACGCCGGTGAGCACCTTGACCCGCACGAACGAGGCGCCGACGGCGTGCGCGATGGCGACGCCCGACGGTCCGTCGTTGTGGCCGACGACCACGCCGAGTCCGATCGTGGTGGCTGCGCGCACGGCGGCTCCGACGACGGCCAGCGCTGCCACGGTCGCGGCGCCCACGAGAGTCGGCTGGGGTTCGTCGCTCGCGTCCTGGATCATGACGTCGGTGAACCCGGCCGCCTCCAGGATCCGCGCGTCGTCGGCAGCGGCAGAAGCGATCTCGGCGACCGGGCGTCCCTCGTAGTTGGCCGCGCCCGGCAGGGGCGGAAGGTGCAGCACACCCACCAGTCGGAACCCGCTCATCGGCTCGTCTCCAGCGCTGCGGTGTCGTTTCGGCTCATGGCAAAACGGTATACCGTTTGGTGTTTCGGCCACGTTTCGGCGTGTGAAAAGCATGTTAACGGGCCATACGGTAGACCATCATCGACCTCGACGGGGGAATGTCTCTGCAGGCCGCTAGCGTTGACGCACCATGAACGCGCACCCTCTCGACGACCCGATCGGCCTCGCTCTCCGCACGCGCCACGCCCACCACGCCCTCGCCGAAGGCACCGCCCTGCGCTATCCGAGCGACGTGGCACCCTTCGGCTCCATTCCTTTCGACGCGACCGACGACGACTGGGCCTCCCTCGCGACGATCGCCGGCACCGACACAATCGCGATGTTCGTGCCCTCCGACTTCCGCGTGGCGCACGGCTGGCAGACGCACCTCGAACTCGGTCTCACCCAGCTCACCGATGACGACGTCGACACGTCGGGCCAACGAGGATCCGACATCGTCGACCTCGACGAGACGGACGTTCCCGAGATGCTCCGGCTGACGGCACTGACCCGTCCGGGGCCGTTCCTCCCGCGCACGGTGGAGTTCGGCGGGTACGTCGGCGTCGTCGAGAACGGGCGGCTCATGGCCATGGCGGGGCGACGTCTGAGCGTGCCCGGGTGGGTCGAGATCAGCGCGGTGTGCGCGGATCCTGAAGTCCGTGGTCGCGGCTACGCGCGGCGTCTCATCACCGAGGTCGCGCGGGGCATCCGGCGCGAAGGCGATCGCGCGTTTCTGCACGTCGCCTACGGCAACCCGGCGCGGGGTCTCTACGAGGCGATGGGTTTCGTCGTGCGTCGCGACTCGAAGGTGGTTGACGTGTCGCCCTCCGGTGCGTGACGGTCAGGAGAGTGACCCGGCGGTTCGTTCGAGAAGCGCGGCTCCCTCGTCGATGACGTGCCCCACTAACGACAGCTGATTCTCGGGGACGGAGTTCGCACGAGCCGTCCCCCGCCAAACAGCCAGGCTGCGTGCCAACCTCATCAGACGATCGTGTGCGGTGTCAGCCGAGATTCCGCAGTCGGTCGCAAACGCGATGAGCCCCTCGCCCTCGTCGTCACGAGTCGAGCCGAGGATCAATGGCGGGAGCACCGAGCTGGGCGAGGTACCGAGGGTCGTAGGTGAAAGTCGTACTGATGCTCGACCGACTCGAGACGAAATACGCGGTGCCTGCAGGCAGGGTTTCTCCTGCCCTCTCACTGTGAACACGAATCTCGTCGGTACTCACGATTCGGACGCAATCCGCCGTGGAGAACTCACCCGTTGGCGCCCAAGCGCGGCAGCGCGTGCCCGCCCTAGATCGCTCGTCAGTGGATCCACGCTTTCGATCAGCTGGTCGAGAACACCCAGCGCCCGAGCAACTCGGAGAACGGTATCGAAGCCGACGGTTGACTTGCCGCGCTCAAGGGCTCGAAGCGTATTGGGCGAGAGGTCAGCTCGCTCGCACACCTGAAGGGCCGTGAGCCCGAGAACGAGTCGCCAGCCCCGGAGATGCTCGCCAAACGTCAGCGACTGCCTTGCCACATCAACCACCACGAGAACCCCTAGATGTCACTCCGCTGCTGCTTAGAGCGCCTAAACCTCACTGCAGCGACACATTCTAAAGCAGGAGCGCCCGAGCGCACCAGGGGGCACGGCCGACCCGAGGCCGCCGCTGAGGCACCGGCGGACTGGGTTGCGGGAACAATTACCGCCGCCGGAGGCGCGTCCGCAGAGCGGCCCCGTCCGTCCTTGCCGGAGGCACGTCCGTGGAGCGGCCCTGTCCATCCTTGCCGGAGGCACGTCCGCGGAGCGGACCAAACCAGCACAGCGAAATTCCCGTGGAAGCGGCTTGCCGCGAACACCCGGGATTGCCTTGCCGGAGGCACGTCCGTGGAGCGGACCAAACCAGCACAACGAAAAAGCCCCGGGGAAGAAGCTTCGCTTCGACCACCGGGGATCTTTTTCGTTCGTGCACCCCCTCGGACTTGAACCGAGAACCCACTGATTAAGAGTCAGTTGCTCTGCCGATTGAGCTAGAGGTGCAGTGGCTGTGGAAACCAGAGTTTCCCAACCGAGGAACAACATTAGCATGAGATTCGACAGGCCCCGAACACTTGCCTGCCGCATCCGATCCCCCAAGGAGAACCATGTCTGAACGCCTCGAAAAGGGTGCTGCGGCGCCTGACTTCACCCTCCCCGACGAGTCGGGCACGCCCGTCTCGCTGCACGATTTCCAGGGGCAGAAAGTGATCGTGTACTTCTACCCGGCAGCCTCCACGCCGGGGTGCACGACGGAGGCCTGCGACTTCCGCGACAACATCAACTCCCTGAAGTCGGCCGGCTACCAGGTGCTCGGCGTCTCCAAAGACGAGGCTCCCGCGCTGCAGAAGTTCCGCGACGAGCAGGGGCTGAACTTCCCTCTCCTCTCCGACACCGACCTCGAAGTGCACAAGGACTATGCCGCCTATGGCGAGAAGTCGCTCTACGGCAAGACCGTCACGGGCGTGATCCGCTCCACGATCGTGGTCGGCGAAGATGGGTCGGTCGACCTCCCGCTCTACAACGTCAAGGCCACCGGCCACGTGAAGAGCCTGCGCAAGAAGCTCGGGCTCGACGCCGGCTGATCCGGGGCTCATCCGAATTCGAAGGAGATTCTCGCGGCGGCCGGGCCGGATCCTTGATTTCTCGTCACGCGGGCGCGGTTTCTCCTTCGAATTTGCAAGCGCCCTCAAACCACGAGCCCAGCGCAAGGATCCGGCTACCGCGCCGTCGTAGCCCTGACGACCGGGGGCGACACCAGCAAGATCACCACGGCCAGGGCCGGCAGCACGAGCGCCCACCCGGCGGCCGGCGTCGCCGTGAACCCCTGGAAGCAGCCGACCCCGACGGCGAACATGATCACCTGCCAGACAATGGCGGCCCCGCGCATCCACGCTCGCCCCCGAGAGGCGGCGACGACGATGAACCCGAGCCAGACCGTCGCGATGACTCCGAGCACGAGAATTGCGATGCCGCCCGCGAGCGTGTCGGCCTCCGCCCGAAACAGCGCCACCAGCATGGCGATCGACACGATGGCCATGGCAGCGAATTCGAGCGCGAGAAGCACGACGAGGAGGAGCAGAAGGGGGTGTCTACGGGCCGACACCTGTTGCGTGGGCATTTCGACTCCGTGTGGTTCAGCTGATTCGGTCACGCTCAAAGCCTCCGCTTAACCCCTTGATTTGGTCACACCAGTATGCGACCATATTTGAGGTTGAAGTGACGCTTACATTGCCGTGCGCGCCTCCCGAATTCTTTTTCTTTCCCCCCACGGAACGCCCGGTGTTTTGCTGTGCCCTCAGCAGGCAAACTTCGGCGTTCAGAGTCAAAAGGAGTACCACTAGATGGATTGGCGCGATAAGGCCGCCTGCCTCACGGCAGACCCGGAGCTCTTCTTCCCCGTCGGCAACACCGGCCCCGCCGTCGACCAGATCGACAAGGCCAAAGCGGTGTGCGGCCGTTGCTCCGTGACCGAGACGTGCCTGCAGTACGCCCTCGAGACGTCGCAAGACTCCGGCGTCTGGGGTGGCCTTAGCGAAGACGAGCGTCGCGCCCTCAAGCGTCGCGCAGCTCGCGCCCGCCGCGCTTCCTGACCGCCGGCCTCAGACCACAACTTCACACGCTGACCCTCCGTTCTCGGGGGGTCGGCACCGCCCGGGGGGCGCGTTCCTGCAGAGGAACGCGCCCTTTGGTGTGTGGTCTGTGCGTGCCCGGCGCCGCTGCCGCTCACCCGCAGCTGCGAGTGCCGCCAATTGCCCGCAAGGCCGGCCCGCGCACTGCATTTGGCGGCACTCGACGTCCGCCCTGCCGAGGCGGAGGCGCGAGTGCGCGAGATCGGCCCCGAGCCGCCGGCCAAGGGGCAGATTGCGCACACTCGACCGGCTGTGCCCAGAACTCGAGGATCCGCGGACCCGCCGCGCCCACCCACGTGGCGGGCGCGCACGACCGCGCCCTAGCGCTCCATATTCTCGATGAACCGCAACGGCACCTCGATCGTCACCTCGGTTCCCGACCCGACCAGCGTGTGCCAGTCGATCGTGCCGCCGAGCTCGCCCTGGATCAGCGTGCGCACGATCTGCGTGCCGAGGCCCGAGCCGACCTTGCCCTCGGGCAGGCCGACGCCGTTGTCGCGCACCTTGACGCGCAGCTGCTCTTCGGTGCGCTCGGCGTTGATCTCGACGTCGCCGTCACGCCCGTCGAGGCCGTGCTCGACGGCGTTCGTGACGAGCTCGGTCAGCGCCAGGGCGAGCGGCGTCGCATACTCGGTCGGGAGCTCGCCGAAGCTGCCGGTGAACTGCGGACGCACGGTCGTGTTGTGACTCGAGGCCACCTCGGCGCTGAGCATGAGCACTCGGTCGAACACGGTGTCGAAGTCGACGTTCTGACTGAGGCCCTCTGACAGGGTGTCGTGCACCACGGCGATGGAGGCCACGCGCCGCATGGCCTGGTTCAGTGCATCGCGGGCGACGTCTGTGTGAGTGCGTCGGGCCTGGATCCTGAGGAGCGAAGCCACGGTCTGCAGGTTGTTCTTGACCCGGTGGTGGATCTCGCGAATGGTCGCGTCTTTGGTGATCAGCTCGCGCTCCTGGTGGCGGAGCTCGGTCACGTCGCGGCAGAGCACGATGGCCCCGACTCGCTCACCGCGGTCGCGGAGCGGGATGGCGCGGAGCGACACGGTCACGCCGCGCGCCTCGATGTCGGTGCGCCAGGGCGCCCGCCCGGTGACGACGAGCGGCAGCGACTCGTCGATGACGATCTTGCCGGCGAGCAGGCCGGTGGTGACCTCGGCCAGAGACTCGCCCTCGAGCTCGCCGACGAAGCCCATCCGGTTGAAGGCCGAAAGGCCGTTCGGGCTGGCGAAGACGACTGTTCCGTCGACGTCGAGGCGAAGCAGGCCGTCGGAAGCTCGCGGTGCGCCACGGCGGGGCCCGGTCGGCGCTCCGAGATCAGGAAAATCGCCGCCCTCGATCATGGCGAAGAGGTCGTTGGCGCACTGGTTGAACGTGAGCTCCTGCCGGCTGGGCGTACGCGCCTCGCTCAGGTTGGTGTGGCGGGTGATGACCGCGACGGGCCTCTCGCTGATGTCGGGCCGGCCGGCGCCGAGACGACGGAGCACGGGAACGGCGCGCACCCGCGTCGGGGTCTCTTCGTACCAGTCGGGGGCGGCGGAATCGACGATGTGCGCGGTGTCGAAGGCCTGCTGCACCTGCGTACGCCACTCGGGGCGCACCTCGTGCCCGACGAAGTCGCGGTAGAAGAGCGTCGCCGAACTCGACGGCCGAGCGTGCGCGACTGCGACAAACGAATCGGAATCGGTCGGCACCCACAGCACCATGTCGGCAAACGCCAGGTCGGCGAGCAGCTGCCAGTCGCCCACGAGCAGATGGAGCCACTCGATATCGGCCTCACTGGAGCGGCCCTGGGCGAGAACGAGATCACTGAGCGTCGACACCCATTCAGCCTATCCGCCCCTTCCGACAAGACCCGAACCGAGGATCCGACGCGTGCGCACCCGACACGGCTCACGTTCGCACTCGTCCTGACGGATAATCGAGGCATGGAGCCAGCACAGGAGCCCCCGATGCGTCGGTTCTACACCTCCGAGCGGGTTGCCGAAATGCTGAGCCTGCCCCTCGACGACGTCCTCGCGCTCGTCGAATCAGGAGAGCTGCGAGCTGTGAAGCTCGGCGTCGTGCCCTCGTGGCGGATCGAGGAGTCCGAGTTGAATGCCTACCTCGACGACCGGTACGAAGACGCGCGTCGGACGGCACTCTTCAACGGCTTCGACTTCGGCAGCATTGCCGACGTGGATCCGGATCCACGCCGCTGACAGACGAGTTTGTCCACAGGTTGCTCGCGCTCGCGTGTCGCTCCCTCGAAATGTCATATGTTGATGCTACGCCCGCTGTGCGGGACGCTCATTCCGTTCACGAGCGAGAGCAGCCGACATGCCCCCCTCTTCAGCCGCGCGCCGTCGCGACGATCCGATCACCGACGACGGTGGTCAGCACTCCCCCGCACCCGCCGGGTCACCGCCGCGCCGGTCCGGGCGACGGCTTACACCAGCAGTCGCCGATGCGTTCTTCGAACCGCAGCCGACGCTGCGGAGTGCGCTTCCGGATCCTGAGCCTCTTGCTCGAAACCTCGCCCGGAGCGTCGTCGAGATTCTCGCAGGTGCTCGCGAGATCGAGCAGATCACTCGCTGGGTGACGGCCGACGTCTTCACGCACCTGCTCAAGCGGGTGAACCTCGCCGCTCGCGCTCGAAGCGCTCGGGGCGAAGCGGCTCGGCGCCCGGCCGTGAGCGTCGGCAGCGTGCGGATCGACGAGCCCTGCGACGGCGTAGTCGAGGCGGTCGTCGTGGTGCACGGGCGGGCGCGGAGCCGAGCGGTGGCGCTCCGGCTCGAGGGGTTCGACCATCGGTGGCGTGCGACGGCGATCCACGTGCTGTAGCTGTTGCGGGTGCCCGGGCTTCTTAGCTCGGGGCGCTTCGCTAACCGTTTCACGCAACGCTCACCGAATAATCGGTTAGCCGTGCATGAAAAGGTGTGCGACGCTTCGGACGCCGCGCACGCCGACGCCGACGCCAATCAGTCGCGTTTCGCAGGTCTAGTCGCGGTAGAGCGCGACTAAACCCGCGAAACGCGACTAGACCTGGCCCGAAGCAGCCCCACCATGCACAAGCCCCGACCCGCGCAGTGCGCAGGCCGGGGCCGATGTGGTGCGGGAGGGAGCCGCTACTTCTTCTTCTGCGAGCGACGCTCGGCACGGTTGTTCGGAGCGGCGTCGTCGGAGCCACTCGAGGTCGACTGCCCGAAAGCGCCTCGGCCTGCAGGGAGCCCGTCGCCACCCGATGCCTCGGTCGAACCCGACGTTGCTCGCGCGGCCGCGATCTCGGGGTCGGCGAGCTCTTCGGTGATCTGCTGCTGACGCTGGGCGCGGGCGGTCTCGGCCTTTTCGATGCGGCCCCGCTCGTCGCGGACCTCGACCTCGCCCTCGGTGTTGGGAGCCGAGAAGTTGAGCACGGCGTCTTTGTTGTCACCCTCGCCGAGACCCTTGGCCGCGATGATCGGACCGTGGTCGTGACCCTCGTGCCCGACCTGGCTCTGCACCTCGACCTCGAGGTTGAACAGGAAGCCGATCGACTCTTCTCGGATCGCGCCCATCATGTTCTGGAACAGAGCGAAGCCTTCGCGCTGATACTCGACCAGCGGGTCGCGCTGAGCCATGGC
This sequence comes from Frondihabitans sp. VKM Ac-2883, assembly GCF_015350875.1. NCBI lineage: Bacteria > Bacillati > Actinomycetota > Actinomycetes > Micrococcales > Microbacteriaceae > Frondihabitans > Frondihabitans sp. VKM Ac-2883. The sequence continues at coordinate 238,350 of NZ_JADKSF010000006.1, forward strand.
TCGGAGGCCGATGCCGTCTTTCAGGTAGTCCATCTCGTAGAGGTGATCGCGCCAGCGGCGGTCGATCACCGAGAGCACGACCTTGCGCTCGAGTTCACGCATGGCCGAGTCGCCCAGCGACTCCTCGCGGGCCTCGTATGCGACACGGGCGTCGGAGAGTATCTCTTTGGCGAGGAACTCTCGGGTGGCCTTCGCCTTGGATCCGGCCTCGGTGATGACCTCGTCGATGGTGATCGAGATCGGGTACAGGGTGCCGAGCTCCGTCCACATGGCGTCGAGATCCCAGTCGTCGGGGTTGCCGTCGCCGGTGTGGGAGTCGATGACCTCGTTGACGACGCTCGCGAGGAACGACTCGGCTCGCTCGCGGAGGTCGTCGCCCTCGAGGATGTGTCGGCGGTCGCCGTAGATGGCCTCGCGCTGTCGGTTGAGGACGTCGTCGTACTTGAGGACGTTCTTGCGGATCTCGGCGTTGCGCCCCTCGACCTGGGACTGCGCCGAGCGAATGGCGCGGCCGACGATCTTGTTCTCGATCGCGAGGTCGTCGGGCACGTTGCCTCGGCCCATCAGGCTTTCTGCGGCACCCGAGTTGAACAGGCGCATGAGGTCGTCGGTGAGCGAGAGGTAGAAGCGGCTCTCACCCGGGTCGCCCTGGCGACCGGATCGACCGCGCAACTGGTTGTCGATACGGCGCGACTCGTGACGCTCGGTGCCGAGCACGTAAAGGCCGCCGGCTTCGATTACCTTTTCGGCCTCCTCCTGCACGAACGCCTTCTGGTTCGTGAAGACGTCGTCCCAGGCGGCCTCATACTCGTCGGGGGTGTCGACGGGGCTCAGCCCACGAGAGTTCATCTCGGCGACGGCGAGGAACTCGGCGTTGCCTCCGAGCATGATGTCGGTGCCTCGCCCGGCCATGTTGGTGGCGACGGTGACAGCGCCGAGGCGACCGGCCTGCGCGACGATGGCGGCTTCGCGAGCGTGGTTCTTCGCGTTCAGAACCTCGTGCTTGATGCCCTTCTTGGCGAGGAGCTTCGAGAGGTATTCGCTCTTCTCGACGCTCGTGGTTCCGACGAGCACGGGCTGACCGGCCTCGTGACGCTCGGAAATGTCTTCGGCGACCTGCTCGAACTTCGCCGTCTCGTTTTTGTAGACGAGATCGGTCTGGTCGACTCGCTGCATCGGGCGGTTGGTCGGGATCGCCACCACGCCGAGCTTGTAGGTGGACATGAACTCGGCGGCCTCGGTCTCGGCCGTACCGGTCATGCCAGAGAGCTTCTTGTAGAGGCGGAAGTAGTTCTGCAGGGTGACGGTAGCGAGCGTCTGGTTTTCGGCCTTGACCTCGACGGCCTCCTTGGCCTCGATCGCCTGGTGGATGCCCTCGTTGTAGCGGCGGCCCGACAGGATGCGACCGGTGTGCTCGTCGACGATGAGCACCTCGCCGTTGATCACGACATAGTCTTTGTCGCGCTTGAAGAGAGCGTCGGCCTTGATCGCGTTGTTGAGGAACGAGATCAGCGGCGTGTTCGCCGACTCGTACAGGTTGTCGATGCCGAGGTAGTCTTCGACCTTTTCGATGCCTGGCTCGAGCACACCGACGGTGCGCTTCTTCTCGTCGACCTCGTAGTCGATGCCGGGCTGAAGGCGGCGGGCCAGGGTCGCGAACTCGGCGAACCACCGGTTTGCCTCGCCGGACGACGGGCCCGAGATGATGAGCGGGGTGCGGGCCTCGTCGATGAGGATCGAGTCGACCTCGTCGACCACGGCGAAGAAGTGACCGCGCTGCACCATGTCGCTCGCCTGCCACGCCATGTTGTCGCGCAGGTAGTCGAAGCCGAACTCGTTGTTCGTGCCGTAGGTGATGTCGGCGGCGTACATCTCGCGCCGCTCGGCCGGAGTCTGACCCGCGAGGATGCAGCCGGTCGTCATGCCCAGGGCGCGGAACACGCGGCCCATCAGCTCGGACTGGTAGCTCGCCAGGAAGTCGTTGACCGTGATGACGTGGACGCCCCGCGAGGCGATGGCGTTCAGGTACGCGGCGGTCGTCGCGACCAGCGTCTTGCCCTCACCGGTCTTCATTTCGGCGATGTTGCCCAGGTGGAGCGCGGCGCCACCCATCAGCTGCACGTCGAAGTGACGCATGCCCAGGGTGCGGCTCGCGGCCTCGCGCACGGCGGCGAACGCCTCGGGCAGGAGGTCGTCGAGCGACTCCCCGCCGGCGTAGCGCTCGCGCAGCTCAGCCGTCTCGTTGTGAAGCTCGTCATCGGTGAGCGTCTTGAAGTCGTCTTCAAGGTCGTTGACAGCTTTGGCATAGGCCTTGAGGCGGCGAAGGGTGCGACCCTCGCCGACGCGAAGGACTTTCTCGAGAACGTTGGCCACGGAAACTCCTGGTAAATGGTGGGCTGTGACGCCGGTGATGCGTTACCAGCCCGTGATTTTAGCAAGCCTACTGGCCGAACCCCTGGGAAGAAGCGCGAGCGCTCCGACCCAGGGGTCCGTGATCAGCTCCTAATTCAGCCGACGAGGCCGCCCCGGATGGCCATCTCGGTCTCCTGATGCGTAGGCGCCTGGTCGTCGAGGGCGATGACACCGTAATCCCAGCCCTTGCGGCGATAGACGACACTCGGTCGGCCGTCGTGGGCGGCGTCGGTGAACAGGTAGAAGTCGTGCCCGACGAGCTCCATGTAGTAGAGCGCGTCGTCGACGGTCATGGGCGTCGACGCGAACGTCTTCTCGCGGATCACGACCGGGCAGTACTCCTCTTCGACCGCGGTCTCGTCGGGTGCGACCGTGGCCACTGCCCCGGTGCGGACCTGCTCCAGCGTCTCGGCTGACGCCGGCACGATTCCGGCCCGACTGAAGTCGACGGCTGCCGCCTCGTGCAGCGACGTGGGCCGATGCTGGCCTCGGTGCACCTTGGTTCGGTCTTTGGCTCGTCGCACTCGTTCGAGCAACCGGCCTATGGCCAGGTCGAAGGCGACGTATTTGTCGGAGCCGCTTGATTCGGCTCGGACCAGGGGGCCGGGGCCGATGAGTGTCAACTCGACTCGGTCGTCGCCCGCGCTCCCGGAGGATTTTTCGTTGTGCCTCGTCAGTTTGATCTCGAGCGCTAGTGCTCGAGGGGCGAGGCTGCCGACCTTCTCGGCTTTCTCGGTGGAGTACTCGCGGAATCGATCGGTGATGCCCACGTTTCGACCCGTTACGGAAATGTCCATGACGTTCCTCCAGCCACTTCAGCGTGCCGCCGTTCGTGTAGGCGGTAGTGCTTTCACGCCTCGTGTGCTTCACCGTATCGACCCCGACGCGTGCGTGTCACGCGCTGTTCATCTTTTCGTCACGGTCTCTCGCGCTTCTCACAGCCTCGCCGATCGCAGTGGCGTCGAGGCGAGGCAGCAGACCCCGAGCACGATCGCGCCCGCGGCCCTGGCCGCTCGCACGGCCTCCTGCAGGGTCGCTCCCGTCGTCGTGACGTCATCGACGATGACGACCCGCGCACCGGCCCACCGCCCCGAGCACCCGAGCGAACCGAGGCGCCCCGACAGGCGCTCGGCCCGCCCGCGAGACTTCTGCTGCACCGACGACCGCAGGATCCGAAACCCCGGCTTCGACACCCGCACCCCCGCCGCTCGCACCAGCAGGTCGACAGGGTCGTAGCCCCGTCGCCTGCGGCCGGCCCGCGAGGGTGGCACCGCCAGCACGGCGACGGCAGCGGCACCGGCCGGCGGCCCCGCCGCCGCGAGCCGCAGAGCGGCCGCCAACGCTGGCCCGAGAGGCTTGGCGAGTCGCCATCGGCCCGACTGTTTGAAGGCCAGGATCACGTCGCGGGCGGTGCCCTCGTAGTCGAGGCCGGAGACGAGCGGCGTTCCGTCGGCTAGAGCGGCGACGAGCGGCCGAGGCTCGAGCCGACGGCGACAGTCGGCGCAGAGCTCGATGTCAGGGGCGCCGCACCCGGCGCAGTCGGCGGGTGCGACGAGGGCGAGAGCGGCGCGGAGGGCGGAACGGACGTGCGGCAGGGGGCGAGCGGCTGCGGATGCGAGAGAAGGCATGGGTCGATCGTGGCGGCGCACGGATCCTTGATTTCGTTCGAAGATCCATCTGGGGAGAATTCGTCGTCGCTGTGCCCTGTGGAGAAGTGGTCGGGCGCGAGTAGGCGGGTGTTACTAAGAGTCGGCGCGGAAGTCTTGGAAGACGACCCCGAGGTTGCGGCGGAAGTACGGCACCTTGCGGCTCGAGAGGGTGCCTAGGCGCT
>NZ_JADKSF010000007.1:0-235690 GCF_015350875.1 Frondihabitans sp. VKM Ac-2883
TACACCTACTCCCTCGACTTCATCGCCGACAAAGGCACCACCACCGAAAAGAAAACCGAACTCCGCAACTTCGCACCTCGCGCTCACTAGATTCCACCGACAACAGATGCCGGTCGCCTCAACGGGGCGGCCGGCATCTGCCGTACTCTCCCATCCTCCCCAGAGCACAATGAGCGGATGATCACCGCAGCTCTGGCCCGAGCCCTCCGCGACGCGGGGCTCCGGTGGCACCCCGCCCCCGGAGACCGCTTCGCGATCGACGGCGACGAATTCGCCGACGAAGTGTTCACGATCAGCGAGATGACGATCGAAGCGCACGACTACTCGGGCACGACCGTGCTCGGCTTCAACGGCACCACCGAGTGGGCGCTCGACTCGGTGGCGGCCGACGACTCACTCTGGCTTCCTCGAGAAGACCAGCTGCGGATCCTTCTGGGCCCGTCATTCCGCTCGCTCACCCACCAGGGCACCGACTTCACCGTCGAGACCCAGCTCGACAGCTACTCGGCGACCGACGCCGAAAGCGCCTACGCCCTCGCCTTGCTCGACTACATCAAGTCGAGCCTCGAGATCAGCCCCGACGAACCGACGCCGTGACCGTGAACTTCGGGTTGCGCGTCACCTGACGCGTCTCGCCGACGACCTCCTGCAGGGTGTCGCGGTGTTTCAGGTGCGAGTTGTAGACCGTCCAGAGCTCACCACCCGGCTTGAGCACGCGGGCAGCCGCCTCGAAGAGCTTGAGCGCGACGCCCGGCTCCACTGCCGCGTCGACGTGGAACGGCGGGTTGAGCAGCACCAGATCGAAGGATGCGTCGGGCTGACTCGACAGGGCATCGTCACGCACCACGGTCACCCGCTCGGCCACCCCATTCGCCTCGGCAGTCGCTCGCGTCGATGCCACCGCCGCTGCCGACTGGTCGCTTGCCACGATCTGCGCGGACGGGCGCGCGACCGCCGCGGCCACGGCGAGTACACCCGACCCGCACCCGAGGTCGACGATCGTCTCGGCCCCGGGCACCGCCTGCGGCAGGACCTCGAGCAGCGCCCTGGTGCCGATATCGATCTTCGCGCCGGCGAATGTGCCACCGAACGCGGCAATCTCGAGCCCGAGGTCGTCGTGGTGCTGCGTGCGCGGCCAGGTCGACTCGACCGGTGGGGAGACAGGCTGGGATGCCGTGAGCACCCGCGACTTTTGCCGGGCGAGGCCCGCGTACAGCACCTCGAAGTGCTCACGGAGCACGTCGTTCATCGTGGTGGCCATGTGCTTGAGGCGGCCGCCCGCGAAGACGACGACCTCGGGATCGGCGTGGCGCGCAATCAGGCCGGCGATCTCGTCGAGGGCGGCGAGACTGCGGGGAAGCTGGAGGAGCACGACCCGGGCGCCCGCCACGAGGCTCTCGTTAAGCGGGTGCTGGGTGTAGGTGCCGGCAAGGCCCGCTTCGTCGGCATTGAGGCCGAGCGCGAGTTCGCCGACGACGGGATCCTGGTGCACGCGAATGCCCGTCAGGCCGTGGAGGGCCGCTGCGCCGAGCGTCAGCGCGCCGTAGTGATCACCGATGACGACGACCTGGCCCACAGAAGCCGCGCCGAGCGCCGAGGCGGCTTCGTCGAGGAGGAGGCGGTCGGTCGCGTCGACGGCGACGAGGTTCGCGGCTTCGAAGTCGGGGCGGCGGCGGAGGTCGGCGAAGTCGAAAAACATGGTTCAACCCTAGGGGGGCGGCCCGGCGTGCCCGACTCAGGCGACGACGTCGACGAGGGGCCCTTGCCCGGCGATGCGGAATCGCGGCGGATCGAGCACGGGCGCCGCTTCGGGGACTGCTGCGACGAAGAAGCCGCCGCTGCCGACCATCCGGCCGCCGATTGTGGCTCCGGCCATTGCCCACACCTCGCCGTCGTTGCGGGTGATCTCGCCGGTGACCGTGCCTGAAATCTCAAGCAGAGCGCCCGGATGGACGACGATCGAGCCGGTGCACGTGCCGCTGAGCAAGACGTAACCACCCGGTTCGATCGTGAGCTTGTCGGCCACGGCACCCCGAAGATCGAGCGACCCTCCGTCACAGACGAGAGCACCCCGCAACGCTGTGCCGGTGAGGACGAGCGGCTCTTCGACGACGAGAGGATGAGAGACAGCCCCTGACACCTTCTTCATGGGTGAACTCTAGGAGCACTAGGCAGCCCTGTCGAGACATGGCCCGGCCGTCGTGCGGCGGTATCGAACCGTTCGGTCGCCTCGGAGTTGCCGTTCACTTCTTATTCTGCATTCTTAATGAAGTACTTGACAGATATACAGCCGGCTAGAAGAGTGAACAGATCATTCGCACCTTGACCAGGAGAGAGTCATGCCTGTCCCCATCGTCAGCTCCCCCTCCAGCCCGCGCATGCTCATGCGCGACAAAATTCGCCACGAGATCAGACGCGCAATCCTCGACGGCACATTCACTCCCGGCGAGCGCCTGTCCGACGACGAACTCGCCGAATGGCTCGGCTGCTCGCGCACCCCCATCCGCGAGGCCCTGAACGATCTCGAACACGCTGGCCTGATCGAGGTGATGCCGAACCGCTACACACGGGTCGCGTCGCCGCGGCCCGAGGAGGCCTTCGAGGTCGTGCAGACGCTCGGGGTGATCTTCGGCGGGGCCGTGCGCCTCGCCACGCCACTTCTCGTGGATGACGTGCGGGCGCGGATCCTCGACTCTCTGGATTCGTGCCTGACCGACCTCGAGCGCCGTGATGTTCCGGCTCTCAACGTGCACACTCTGGCAACCTTCGACCTCTTCGTCGAGCAGTGCGGCAACTCGCACCTGATCAAGCTGTGCCACGACACGAGCGCAGGCCTGGCCTTCAAACTGCGCCTGCCTAACCTGGTGCGCATCTTCAACTGGGCTGACCTCGCGCAGTCGTTCCGTGATCTGCGGTCTGCCGTCGAGGCCGGAGACGCGATAGCGGCGGAGTTGGCCGCCGAGAGGCTGCACCAGCTGCCCGTCACAAGCCCGGAACCCCAGCGCGTCAGCTCGTAACGACCGCCCGCCCGCTGAAGCGAGTGAGATAGATCGCAGCAGCCGCAGCCGCTACGGCCGTCATCGCCGGCGCGAACGACCCCGAGAGGGCGAAAGACACAGCGAGCGCCACTACGGCCACGATCAGGTCGGCCAAGACGGTGGCCCGCCAGCCCGCAGCCGATCGACGCTTCGGCGTGATCACAAACAGGGCGCGACGCCCGATGACGACGTGGACGACCGAGCGCAGGGTGGTCCAGAACATCGAGCTGTAGAGCGCGAAAGCGCGGCTGAGGAAGACTGCTCCGGTCCAGGGAGTTGATCGACTCGTGCGGCGAATCGCCTCCGGCAGGAGTGGCGCTAGGCCGCTCACCGCGAGCCCGAAGCCGACCCACGGGGAGAACAGCGGAACCCCGAGAGAGGAAGTTACGAGCGAGGTCGCGAACAGGAGGATGCCGAGCAGCGAACCGAGCGGGATCATGACGAGCTCGGCGAGGAGGTCGAGTTTTTCAGCCGCGCTCATTCTCGAGCGGAGAGCCGGTAGCGCGAAATGGCGAATGAGCTCTGTGGCCCCCTGCACCATCTTGCCGTGCTGCTTCTTGAAGGCGTGATAGTCGATCGGGAAGTCTTCGACGCTGACGATGTCGGGGGCGTACTTCACGCGGAACCCGGCCTCGCGTGCCTGGATCGTGAACGCGACGTCTTCGGCGACGACCTCGGGAAACCCGCCGGTGGCGCGAACGACGGCATCGCTCAATAGCGCCCCGCGACCCATGAACATCGAGAAGCCGACCGCCGAACGCGACAGCTGGTTCGTGGCGACATGGGTGCCGAGCATGGGCGCGAACTCGCTGGTGAACTGGGTGTCGCCCACCTTCGCCTCATGGCGACCCTGGACGACGCCGATGGGGTCGCCCGCGCCACCCGCAGCGAAGTGATCGAGCGCCCGCTCGACGAAGGTGGGTTGCAGGATCTCGTCGCTGTCGAGGATCGCGTAGTGCTCGAACCGCGGTCCGGTGCGAAGGAAATGGTTGAGATTGCCGGCCTTGAAGCCCGTCTTGATCTCACGCCGAACGACGAGCGCACCCAGTTCGATGGCGAGACGATCGACGGTGGCACGCGCGTCGACCGAGGAGGAGTCGTCGAGAATGACCACCGTCACGTCGTCGTGAGTCTGCCGGGCCGAGAGGCGAAGAGCCTCAGGGTTGACGTCGTCGGCCGTGCAGTAGAGCAATGCGACCCGAGACGAGGAACCCGACGACTCAGGCACCGACGCGGCTCGCGCCCGGCGGAGAGGACGGCGGGCAAGGAAGAACGCGTAGGCGCGGAGCCCGCCCAGCCAGACAGTGCCGATACCTAGCCCCAGCGGGAGTGCGACGACCACGTCGATCGCGTCGAGGGGCTGGCGCACAACGAGGATGCCAGCGATCGCCAGAGCGCAGAGGGCGATCCAGGCGACAACATTGGCGACGAAGTAGGCCTGCGCCACGGCCAAGGTAAGGCGGCGAACCGGGGTGCGGCCGGCACCCGGAGATCGGGTCTGGGTCGGGTTCTGGACCGCGGGACTTGTCTGCGTCAGGGTCATAGCTCGATCCTAGGCTCGATAGTATTTCGGATATTCATACCTAGGGCTGATTTAGGTGTCGATCTCAGGTGCCGTTCCAGAGAGAGCGATAGAACGCGGTTCTCTGCCCATCGGGCTTCACACCGTAGGCCTGCAGAAAGAGATCGTCCCAACCTGCGCCGTAGTTCCACTCCAGACTCATCGTGGCCACAGCGATATCAGCCCAGCGGTCAGCAACTCCCATCGCATCCAGATCGACGTGGCCCGCCCAGCTCCCGTCATCGGCGATGAGGGTGTTGGGGGCGCACGGGTCGCCGTGACAGACCACGAGACGATCGACGGAAGGGACGGGGCCGAACGGGAGAAGCGCAGGATCCTTCGTGGTCGCCTTCTCAGACCGCCCCAGTCGCATCTCGACCGACCAGTCGAACGGGCACTCGTCCACCGGCAGCGCGTCGTGCAGCCGCCGCAGGCCCGTGCCCAACGCCGCGACCGCGCGCTCCGGCTCGGCACGCCACCGTGCGTCGACGGCGCTGCGACCCGGGAGCCCCTCCGTCACGAGCCAGTCGGCATCGGAGTCGCGACCCGAGGCCAGCACTCTCGGCACGGGGGTGTAGGAGACGGCCCAGCCGAGGCGCTCCTCTTCGGCGCGGAGGTCGAGACCGCGGCCGCGAGGTGCCCACTTCGCGAATCGGCGCGTCGCTCCGTCACCGAGCTGGAACGTCAGACCACCGACCTCGTTGAGCCAGACGGGCGTGATCTCGGCACCGGCCGCGAGCTCGTCGATCCGCGGGGGAACCGCGACCGGACCACTCGGCAGCTGAGCTACCTTCATCAGAGCATGCTCGCAGGATCAGCCGTGCGGGCGCCAGAGGACGACTGCTGTGGGGCGTTGAGGCCGGGCGCCATGCCGAAGGGGAACGGCACCCCCGTGCTGCGATGCCGCGAAGACACGCGACCCCGGCCGGTTGAGCAATTCGTCGGCCAAAGCCGATTCGAGCTCGCGGACCCGCGACTGAAGTGCGGTGACCTGATTCTCGAGCTCGAGGATCCTTTTGATTCCTTCCAGGCTGACACCCTCACCGCTCAGCCTCGAGATCTCCCGCAGCTGATTGACGTCGCGCATCGAATACCGCCGAGACTTGCCGGCTGTTCGCGTCGGGGTGACGAGCCCCAGTCGGTCGTACTGCCTCAGCGTCTGCGGGTGCATCTCGGCGAGCTCGGCCGCGACCGCGATCGCGAAGATCGGGGAGTGTTCATCCATGGCGGGCCTCCGCATCGGTTCGGTGGACTTCTGCTGCAGGAGTGGTCGCTACTGACGCGCTCGATCGAGCAAGTCGCTCCGGGGGTTCTCGCCGGGAAGCGCCTCGGCCAGAGCCTCGACGGCCTCGCGAGCCCGGTCACTGAGGTGCGAGGGAACCGCGACCTGCACGGTTGCCAGCAGGTCTCCCTTGCCGTCTTTCGCATCGACGCCGCGCCCCTTTACTCGCAGGACGCGCCCGCTCGGGGTGCCCGGAGCAACGCGCAGCCGGACCGGCTCGCCACCGAGCGTCGGAACCTCGATGGTCGCCCCGAGCGCCGCCTCGGCGAAGGTCACAGGAACGTCGAGACGGAGGTTGAGGCCGTCGCGCTCAAAGATCGGGTGCGGTCGCACAGCCACCGTCAGAACGATGTCGCCGGATTCGCCGCCGTCGGCACTCGGCTCTCCGCGGCCACGGAGGCGGATCTTCTGGCCGTCGTGCACGCCCGCGGGGATGCGCACCTTGATCGGCTTGCCCTGCGCCTGCGTGAGAGTGATCGTGTCGCCTCCGATGGCGGTGCGGAAATCGAGCGTCGTGGAGGCGACGATGTCGCGACCCTTGGTGGGCCCGCCGTAGCCGCGGTAGCCGCCCGAGGTCTGCCCGAAGCCGCCGCCGCCGAACATCCCGCTGAAGATGTCTTCGAAGCCGCCACCGCCGCCACCCGAGGTGCGTCGACCGCCGCCCTGCTGGCCGAACATGCCGCCGAAGACGTCTTCGAAACCGCCACCGCCACCGCCTTGAGCGCCGGAACCGGCCGTGAATCGGGCCCCCGACCCCATGGCGCGGATCTGGTCGTATTCTTTGCGCTGCTCCGCGTCGGAGAGCACCGAGTGGGCTTCGGAGATCTCTTTGAACTTCGCTTCGGCCGCCGCGTCGCCCGGGTTCGAGTCGGGGTGGTACTTGCGGGCGAGCTTGCGGTAGACCTTCTTGAGCTCGGCCGGGGTGACGTCTTTCGAGACGCCGAGAACGGCGTAGAAGTCTTTGTCGAACCAATCCTGGCTGGCCAAGGGGCGCCGCCTTTCGTGTGTTTCAGAAGTCTGCTGGTTCCAAGTATGGGCGGCGGGCCCCCGAGGGGACCCGCCGCCGGTAGTGCTGGTGGTGTTAGGCCGGGACCGAGACGGCGACCTTGGCCGCCCGAAGGACTCGGTCACCGAGGGTGTAGCCCGGCTCGATGACGTCGGCCACGGTGTTGACCGTGACGTCGGCCGTCGGGAGCTGGACGATCGCCTCGTGGATCTTTGGGTCGAACACGTCGCCCTTGGCACCGATCTGCGTCAGCCCGAAGCGGTCGAACCCGCCGCGGAGCTTCTGCGCGATGACCACCATGGGCCCGTCGGCGAGGTCGCCGTGCTGCTCGGCACGGCTGAGGTCGTCGAGGGCCGGCAGTACCGCCCGGACGACCTCGGCGATCACGGCGTCGCGGTTGGCTTCGCGGTCACGCTCGACGCGCTTGCGGAAGTTCACCAGCTCGGCCTGAGCACGGAGCATGTCTTGGCGCATGTCAGCCACGAGGTCGACCGACGCCTGATCGAGGATGGCCTCGTCTTCGGTGCTCAGTTCGACATCGGGGCCCTCGGCCTCGATGAGCTCCTCCGCGCCGTCGACGTCGGCGGTGCCGCCGTCTTCGGAGGGAGTCGCTTCACCGGGCTGCGGCTGATCGGCGGCGGGCACGGTGGGCTCCTCGTCGGGAGCGCCGTTCTTCTCGTCAACCATCGGCTACTTCTTGTCGTCTTCGTCGTCGACGACCTCGGCGTCGACGATGTCTTCGTCGTCGCCCTGAGCCTGGCCATCAGCCGGCTGCTCGTCGGTGGGTGCCGAAGCGGAGGCCTGGTCGGACGCATAGAGCGCCTGACCGATCTTCTGCTGCGACTCGGAGAGCTTGTCGACGGCCGGCTTGATGGCCGCCTCGTCGTCGCCGGCGAGAGCCGTCTTCAGCGCGTCGACGTCGGCCTGGACCTCGGTCTTCACATCGGCAGGAAGCTTCTCGTCGTTCTCCTTGAGGAGCTTCTCGATGGAGTAGACCATCTGCTCGCCGTTGTTGCGGACCTCGTTCGCCTCACGGCGGGCCTTGTCTTCGGCTGCGTGCTCTTCGGCCTCGCGGACCATGCGGTCGATGTCATCTTTCGACAGCGACGAGCCGCCCGAGATGACCATCGACTGCTCTTTGCCGGTGCCCTTGTCTTTCGCCGACACGTGCACGATGCCGTTGGCGTCAATGTCGAAGGTGACCTCGACCTGCGGGATGCCGCGGGGCGCCGGAGCGATACCCGTGAGCTCGAAGGTGCCGAGGTTCTTGTTGTCGCGGGTGAACTCGCGCTCGCCCTGGAACACCTGAATCGCTACGGACGGCTGGTTGTCGTCGGCCGTGGTGAAGGTCTCGCTGCGCTTGGTCGGGATGGCCGTGTTGCGCTCGATGAGCTTGGTCATCGCGCCACCCTTGGTCTCGATACCGAGCGACAGGGGCGTGACGTCGATGAGGAGGACGTCTTTGCGCTCTCCCTTGAGGACGCCGGCCTGGAGGGCTGCTCCGACGGCGACGACCTCGTCAGGGTTGACGCCCTTGTTGGGCTCCTGGCCACCGGTCAGCTGCTTGACGACCTCGGTCACGGCGGGCATGCGGGTGGAACCACCCACGAGCACAACATGCGAGATGTCGGAGACCTTGACGCCGGCCTCCTTGATGACGTCGTTGAACGGCTTCTTGGTGCGGTCGAGAAGGTCGGAGGTCCACTGCTCGAACTGCGAGCGCGAGATCGTCTCGTCGAGGTTGAGCGGACCCTCTGCCGTCAGCGTGAGGTACGGGAGCTGAATGCTCGTCGAGGTCGAGGAGCTGAGCTCCTTCTTCGCCTGCTCCGCGGCCTCTTTGAGCCGCTGCTTGGCGATCTTGTCGGTCGAGAGGTCGACGCCGTTCGCGTCTTTGAACTTCTTGATGAGGTGCTCGACGATGCGGTTGTCCCAGTCGTCGCCGCCGAGGCGGTTGTCACCCGAGGTCGAGCGCACCTGGATGGTGGAGAAGTCGTCGTCTTTGCCCACCTCGAGGAGGGAGACGTCGAAGGTTCCGCCACCGAGGTCGAAGACCAGGATGAGCTCGTCTTCTTTGCCCTTGTCGAGGCCGTAGGCGAGAGCGGCGGCGGTCGGCTCGTTGATGATGCGAAGCACGTTGAGGCCCGCGATCTCGCCGGCCTCCTTCGTCGCCTGACGCTCGGAGTCGTTGAAGTAGGCGGGGACGGTGATGACGGCGTCGGTCACGTCTTCGCCGAGGTACTGCTCGGCGTCGCGCTTCAGCTTGCCGAGGATGCGCGCCGAGATCTCTTGCGGGGTGTACTTCTTGTCGTCGATCTCGACCTTCCAGTCGGTGCCGACGTGACGCTTGACCGACGCGATGGTGCGGTCGACGTTGGTGACGTTCTGGCGCTTGGCGGTCTCACCGACCAGCACCTCGCCGTCTTTGGTGAACGCCACGACCGAGGGGGTCGTGCGAAGACCCTCGGCGTTGGCGATAACGGTGGGCTCGCCACCTTCGAGGACGGCCACCACCGAGTTGGTGGTACCGAGGTCGATTCCTACTGCACGTGCCATGTGGCTGTTCTCCTTCGTCGTGCGGGTGCTGCGCAAGGCAGCCGAACAAATCTGAGGATCGGGGTTGAGTCCGACTGGCTCAAGTTTACGCATCGACTTCTCCACGTCAAGTTGAATGGTCAAAACTTGAGCAACGTGGACTCAACTCTAAGAAAAGTCGGATGACCGCTCCGGCGACGGAGCGGCCCTTTTGACAGGGTTGGGTCTACTTCCGCGTCGAGACCGATCGCGGCACCGGGTGACCCGAGGCCTCCGCGCGGCGACTATCAAAGCCTGCGAGCGGGCGAGAGCGGACGAATTCGATGCTCCCCGTCGGCGGTCTGCCGAGAGACGGGTGAGGGCTGCCGCGACGTAGGGATCCGGACCGTGGCCCCCCGGCCGGTCGATCGGTTTCCCCACAGTTGGCGCGGCAGCCCCTCTGAGCGTCTCGATGATTCGGGCATCGAGGTCGGCGTCTCTTCCGACGAGATCAGAATCGCACCAACCCATTCAGTTCGACAGAATCACATGTGCTGGCACCCGAACGGGGGGTATACCCACCGAGCTGGGGGTTTTCTCCGAAATCGACGAACCCTAGACTTCGTGCAGGAGGACCGATGAGCAACCCGATGCCCGCCGACCGCACCGAAATCGCCGACAGCCTGCGCCTTCCCGTGCTGCGCGTCGCCCTGGTCGAAGACCACGAGATCGTCGCCGTCGGCTTCGCCGAACTTCTGCGACAGTACGCCGACATCGACGTTGTGACCGTGGCCGCAACCGTCCGCGAACTCGATTTCGTGGCCGCCCCGGTCGACCTGGTCGTGCTCGACCTCCGGCTCGGCGACGGTTCGAGCGCCACAGACAACATCCGTCAGCTTGCCGCGGCAGGGATCGACGTGCTGATCCTCACCGCGGCAGAAGACCCGCAGGCCATCCGCGACGCAGCGAAGGCGGGTGTGCTCGGGATCGTCCGCAAGTCGCAGCCCGTCGACGAACTGGTCGAGGCGATCCGCGCGGCGGCGAGCGGCGAGACGGTCGCCGGCCTCGACTGGGCCGCCGCGATCGACGGCGACGCGGGGCTCGCCGACGCCGGGCTCAGCGCCCGCGAGCAAGAGATCCTCGCGCTCTACGCCTCCGGCGAGAAAGCGCAGTCGGTCGCCTACCTGACCGGCCTCTCGAAGTCGACGGTGGCCAACTACGTCTCGAGGATCCGGGCGAAGTACGCCAACGCCGGGCGCCCCGCCCACACCAAAGTCGATCTGCACCGGCGCGCCGCCGAGGACGGCCTCATCGGCGGCGACCTGCCCGCGCGCCGAGAGTGACGGCCCCGGCTCCTCGCGGCGGATCGGCCCTCGACGACGCGGGCGAAGCGGAACGCCGCGTCCTCCGCATCATCTACCTCTCAATCGGCATCGGGGGGCTGGTGTATCTCGGAGTCGGCTTCGGCAAAGCGGCGGCTCAGATCGAAGCCATGGAGCACGGGTGGGCCCTCGTCGCCTACCTGCTCGCGGCCGGCGGCCCGGTCGTGCTCGCGACGACGTCTCTCTGGTTGCCGCTTCGGATCCTGAATCGGATCGCCGGCGCGTACGCGCTCGTGTTCCTGGCCGTGATGGTCACCTTCCCCCTCTTCGCGCGGCCACCCCTGCCCGACGACGGTTCGCCGTGGACCAACGACCTCATGGCGATTCCCGCAATCGCTCTCGCCATCGGGGCGCGCCAACGGACGATCTGGCCGTACGTCGTCGTGACCGGCATCACCTCCGGCGTGATCCGCTCACTCACAGCGCCCGACGAGGGGCTCGCGGTCGCGGGGCTCGACCTGCTCTACAACACGTTCTTCGACACGGTCTTCGTCGCGATCACCCTGGTCAGCCGATCGAGCGCGCGCCGATTGGACGAGGCCGCCGCCGCCGCGCAGATCAAGACCTCCCGGGAGGCGGAGACGACCGCCCGGGTGCAGCAGCGGATCCGCATCGATGCTCTCGTGCACGATCACGTGCTGTCGGCTCTGCTCATCGCCTCCCGCGCCGACGACGTGCCGACCCCGGCGCTCCGCACTCTCGCCGCGACCACGCTCGCAACCCTGAGCGAAGACGCCCTCCCGCCGAGCGAGCTGCTGAGCGGCGACGAGTTCGTCGGGCGACTTCGATCGTCGGTCTCGTCGCAGTCGAGTGGAATCGAGTTCGAGATGTCGGTCAACGAGGCACGCATTCCCTCCGACATCGCTCAGGCGCTTCTCGAGGCGACAGCGGAAGCCCTTCGCAACTCCCTCCGGCATGCGGGGCAGGGTCGAGCCGAGGTCACACGACGGGTCAGCGTGCGAACGGCGACCTCGGGCATCGAAATCGGCGTGACAGACGACGGCGTCGGATTCAACAGCCGAAGGATCCCGCCGGAGCGCCTCGGGGTGCGTGTCAGCATCCTGAACCGCATGTCCACTCTGCCCGGCGGCTATGCCGACGTCGACAGCGGGCGCGGCACCGGCACCCGGGTGACGATCGGCTGGCGGTCGGAGATGACCTCGTGACGACCAGCGCTCCGTCGTTCCTCCGCCTCACCGGGGCCGCGACGACTCTCCTCTTCGGCCTGTTCGCGCTGACCCACATCGCCGTGGCCCTCTACGGCCTCCCGCAGGACACCGTGCCGGCCCTGACGCTGGTCGCCCTCGCGTGCATTCTGCTCGCGGGCTATCTCGTCACGCTGCCGGCCGAAGAGCCCTTCCCGCTGCGGCTCACGCTCGTCGTGGTCGGCCTGACGACGCTCGGCTCGCTCAACGCCTGGAACCTGCCGGACCGGGGCTGGCCGGGCTGGGCGACCTGGCACTGGGGCGCGGTGTCGTTTGTGCTGTTCCTGCTCACCCTGAGGGGCCGGCCGGGATGGACCTGGATCGGCTTCGGCATCATGACCGGCCTGACGATCGTCTGGAGCGTCGAGGTCGGACGAGGGGCGGCCGCCGGTATCGGCTTCGTAATCCGCTCCGC
Organism: Frondihabitans sp. VKM Ac-2883; assembly: GCF_015350875.1. Classification (NCBI taxonomy): domain Bacteria; kingdom Bacillati; phylum Actinomycetota; class Actinomycetes; order Micrococcales; family Microbacteriaceae; genus Frondihabitans; species Frondihabitans sp. VKM Ac-2883. The sequence goes on from NZ_JADKSF010000007.1 coordinate 12,401, forward strand.
CGCCCTCGTGCTCGTCGTCTGGCTCTTCTCGCTCCTGCTCAGCCGCACCAGGAGGGCGATCCGGCGACTACAGCGGATCGAGCTCAGCCGTGTGCGCTCCGAAGCGGCGGCCACCGCGGCCCTCGAAGAGCAGAACACCCGCCTCGAGCAGCTGCGACACCTGGCCACGCCGGCGCTCGAACGGCTCCTCTCGGCGGAGCGGATCACCGAGGACGACCGACAGGCATTCGCGCTCGTCGAAGCGGGTCTGCGGGATCAGCTCCGGGCCAGCAACCTGGCGACGACTCGCGTGACGGACGCGGCGACCCGGGCTCGCGCCCGCGGCATCGACGTGTCGCTGCTCGACGACCGTCACGGGGCCGAGGTATCGGAGAGCGTGCGTGAACGCGTCGAGTCGGTGGTGGTCGAGCACCTCGACGCGGCAACCGGGGGCCGGGTGGTCGCCCGGCTCCTGCCCGAGGGCCGAGACTCCGTCGCCACCGTGCTCGCCTCCGACGGGGAGTCGACGACACGCGTCGCCATCCCCGAAGAATGACGCCGGGGCGTTCCGCGCCGGTGGGCTGTCGCCGACACCGTTCATCCGGCCGCGGTAGCGCCCTGGCTCCCCGACGGGATATCGTCGCGACATGACTCAGGCGACGCTGGCTGACACCACCCCGGTTCCGCGCCGGCGCATCGTCTCGTGGGCGCTGTGGGACGCCGGCTCGGCGGGATTCAACACGATCGTCATCACGTTCGTCTTCTCGACCTACCTCGCCTCCAACTCGTTCGTCTCCCCCGACATCGTGGCGGCGGCCGGCTCCAACGCCTCGAACGCGGCCCTGGTCGCCGCGAAAGCGCACAACGCCTCGGTCGTGTCGACGGCACTGACCGTCGCGGGGCTGCTCATCGCGTTGCTCGCCCCTCTCCTCGGACAGCGCTCCGACGGAACCGGCAAGCGAAAGCTCTGGCTGGGCGTGAACACCGGCATCGTGATCGTGGTCATGATCGCGATGGTGTTCGTGGCGCCGATCCCCTCGTACCTGCTGCTCGGGGCGTGCCTGCTGGCTCTCGGCAGCGTCGTGATCGAGTTCGCGAACGTCAACTACAACGCGATGCTGGTGCAGGTGTCGACCCCGAAGAACGTCGGGCGCGTCTCGAGCTGGGGATGGGGCGCCGGCTACCTCGGCGGCATCGTGCTGCTCGTGATCCTGCTCGTGCTGTTCATCCAGAGCTTCGGTGTCGAGGGGCACGCGGGACTGCTCGGCCTCGACTCATCGATCGCCGGCGGCGTGTGGACGGTGCGATTCGCGATCCTCGCCTCGGCGGCCTGGTTCGCCCTGTTCGCCGTGCCGCTGTTTCTCGCCGTTCCGGAGATGCCGCCGACCGGCCCGGCCCGGGACCGCCTGAGCGTGCTCGGCTCGTACCGACGCATCGGCCGGACGATCGCCGAGCTCTACCGCAAGAACCCGCAGGTGCTGCTCTTCCTGGCGGCCTCCGCCGTCTACCGCGACGGCATCGCGGCCGTCTTCACGTTCGGCGCGATCATCGCGGCGGTAGTCTTCGGCTTCACGCCGACCGAGGTGCTCTACTTCGCCGTTGCCGCAAACGTAGTCGCCGGCACCGGGGCCTTCTTGGCAGGGCGCCTCGACGACCGCCTCGGCGCAAAGACGATCATCGTCGTGTGCGTCGGAGGTCTCGTGGTGGCGGCCGTCGCGATCCTCTTCGTCGGTGACGGCAAGGCGGGGTTCTGGGCCTGCGGCCTCTTCCTCTCGCTGTTCGTGGGCCCAGCCCAGTCGTCGAGCCGCTCGTTCTTGGCCCGGGTGACCCCGCCCGGGCGCGAAGGCGAGATATTTGGGCTCTACGCGACGACCGGCCGCGCCGTCAGCTTCATGGCGCCGGCCCTGTTCACGCTGTTCGTCACGCTGACCGGCGACACCCGGTTCGGGGCGATCGGCATCGCCATCGTGCTCACTGTCGGGCTGGTGCTCATGACTCGGGTGCACGCGACTCAGCGCGCGATCGACTGAGCCGCTGGGTCGGTGCTGGCCGGGCCGGCCGGGCCGGCCGCGCTGGCCGCGTCGCGGGCCGCGTGCCGAGTGCCGCCAAATGCTCGGCGGGCTGCCTATCGGACGACATTTGGCGGCATTCGTCGACCCGAGGAATACGTCGGTCGGCGCCAGGTGTCGCCGCCGCACTCGCGGGAGGTGGCACCCCCGTCGAGACGTTTTGCGCGGCATCAAATTTGACGCCGATCGAGGCGGGCGGGCGTGCCGCGGTGACGGCTAGTTCTTCGTGGAGTCAGAGATCGCGGCGGTGACGAACTCCGTAAAGGTGAGCTTCGTGCCGTCCCAGGACTTGCCGTTGACGATCACGGTGGGCGTTCCGATGAATTTTTTCAGGTCGCTGCCCTGCATCGCGTTGTCGCCTGCGCGCGAGGTGGCATCGGCCACCCAGCCCGCGAACTCGCGGTCGTCGATGGCCTTCTCGATGCTGGAGAGGTGGTCGATTCCCTTGACGTCGCCGGCAAGCGCCTTGAGTCGAGCGTCGGAGAGACCCGCGGAGTTTTCGGCCGGCTGGGCCGCGAAGAGAGCCTCGTTGAACGCGAAGTACGAGTCGGGCGAGTAGTTGGCGACCGCGGCGGCAGCGTTCGCCGCTCGAGTCGAGTAGTCGGTGCCCATCGATGCCCGATCGAGGATCGCGATCGGGTGGTACTCGATGGTCGCCCCGCCCGACTTCACGAGACCCTTGATGTAGCCGCCGTTCTGCTGCTCGAACGCTCCGCAGTTGGGGCAGAGGAAGTCGCTGTAGAGGCGAATGTGAGCGACCTTGTCAGTCGACGGCGTCGTCGTCGGGGTGGGCTCCTGGCCGGCCGCGAGGGCTGCCGTGCGCTCAGCCACGAGCCCCTTGCCGATGACGATGCCGTCGCTCGCCATGTTGCGCGGGCCGGGCCCCGCCGGCTTAATGCCGGTCACGATGACGAGCGCGACCACGGCGACGAACGCCACGATGCCGACGAGAATGCCCGATCGGACGAGCAGCTTCTGGCGAAGTTCGCGCTTTTTTTGCGCCGCCATGGCGGCTCGGGCACGCTCTCGGGCGGCTTCGCGGCGTTCGAGCTTGGTGGGGCGGGCGGGGTTCGGCACTGCATTCTCCTCGCGATCGGGGCACGGTCGAAAAAGAGAATACAAATATTACATGCCGAAACGCTGAGAGGTCAGCCCCGCTCGGTCTCAGCCCATCGCGTTCGCCTTCGCCACCTCGCCGTACCAGTGCGCGCTCGGCTTCGGGGTGCGCTCGAACGTCTCCTTGTTCCAGGCGATGAGCCCGAACGTCGGCCGGAATCCCGAGGCCCACTCGTAGTTGTCGAGTGCACTCCAGTGCTGATATCCAAGAACGTCGACACCCTCCTCGATCGTTTGGTGAATGCCCTCGAGCGCTCCCTGCGTGTAGGCGATTCGACGGTCGTCGTCGGCCGTGGCGATGCCGTTCTCGGTGACCATGACGGGCACGTGCCCACTGAGCTCCCAGGCGGCGCGGATGCCCTCGGCGGCGGCGGGCGGATAGAACTCCCAGCCGGTCAGCGTCGTCTCGAGCCCCTCGGCGACAGGGCGAGGGCCCTCCGGCCCGATGAACGTCTGCGTATAGGCCTGCACCCCGACGAAGTCGTCGCCGCGGGCGTTCTCGAGGTACCAGTCGTCGCGGGGGTACGCGTACTCGCGGAGCTTCTCGGCCGCGCCGGGCTCGTCGACGGCCTTGAACGCCTGCGTCGCGACAGTCCAGCCGGTCTTCAGGCCGGACACCTGCGACAGCACCTCCCGCGAGCGCTTGTGCGAGGCCAGGAGGGCGTCGGCCACCTGCAGGTCGGGATCGGGCAGGCCATGAGCGACGAGGTTCGACGCGTCCTCTCCCCCGGCGAGCATGGCCGCGATGTTGGGCTCGTTGATGGTGCAGACGTAGCGCACGCCCTCCGACACGACCGGCAGGGCGGCCTCGGTGTAGCGGGCGAAGAGGTCGGCCGCGTCGCTCGCCCGCCAGAAGCCGTCGCGCTCGAACCAGCGCGGCACGGTGAAGTGCATCAGTGTGACGATCGGCTCGATGCCGAACTCGTGGCAGGTGTCGACCATGCGGCGGTAGTGATCGAGCTCGGCTCGCGAGACGAACCCGCGCTCGGGCTCGATGCGGGCCCACTCGATGCTGAACCGGTAGCTGTTCAGCCCGAGCTCCGCGAGGGTGCGGATGTCGTCGCGGAACCGGTGGTAGCTGTCGGCCGCGTCGCCCGAGGGCTCGACGATCGAGGTGCCCGGTGTGTGCTCGTGCACCCACCAGTTGCTGTTGACGTTGTTGCCTTCGATCTGGTGCGCCGCGGTGGCGGCACCCCACAGGAAGCCATCGGGGAAGGTGAGCACGGGTGCTCCTTTCGGGGAGGAAACGGGAAGAAGACGAGGATCCGACAGGGTCACGTGGTCCCGTGCGCTCGCGCCGGGTTCGGCACGGCGTCCAGCAGCGCGACCGTGTACGCGTCGGTCGGTCGCTGCAGCACTTCGGCGGTCTCGCCGCGCTCGACCACGGCGCCGTCGTGCAGCACCATGATGTTGTCGGTGATGAGCCTCGCGCTGAGCAGGTCGTGCGTGATGTAGAGCAGGCTGACGCCCCACTTCTCGCGGAGGTCTTCGAGCAGCGCGAGCACGCCGGCGCGGAGCGACACGTCGAGCATCGAGACCGGCTCGTCGGCGATGATCACCTGGGGGTCGGAGGCGAGGGCACGAGCGATGACGACGCGCTGGCGCTGACCGCCCGAGAGCTCGTGCGGCAGCTTCGCGGCGAACTGTTCGACCGGCGTGAGCCCGACGGTGTCGAGCAGCTCGCGGACGCGATGCCGAGCGTCGTCGCCCTTCAGCCCGGTGAAGTTCACCACGGGGCGCATCAGCGTGTACTCGATGGTGTGCAGCGGGTTGAGCGCGGCGTACGGGTCTTGGAAGACCATCTGCACGTTGCTGTGAAGGTCGCGCAGCTGGCCGCGGCGGAGCTTGGCCACGTCGAGGCCGCCGAACAAGATGCTCCCCTCAGAGGGCTTCTCGACGCCGGTGATCATCTTGGCGATCGTCGACTTACCCGATCCCGACTGGCCGACGAGCGCGAGCGACTGGCCGGGCTCCAGTGTGAACGAGACGTCGCGCACCGCCAGGACCGGCTGCTCGCCGCGGCGGGGCGGCGGGTAGGTCTTGGAGACGCCCTTCACGACGATCGACTCCTGCGCGGTGCTGATCGACCTCGTCACGACGGTCGGCGCGTGCTCGGGCGACACGAGTGCGCTGCGGCTGACACCCTGGTCTCGGCGGATCGAGCGGTCTTCGAAGCCCGGGAGGGAGACGATTTCGGCGCGAGGGTCGGCGTAGTGGCTGAGCAGCATCCGCGTGTAGTCGGCCGAGGGGTTGCTGAGTATCTGAGACGACGGACCGTCTTCGACGATGACCCCCTCGTGCATCACCAGCACTCGCTCGGTGGCCTCCAGCACGATGCCGAGATCGTGGCTGATCAGCACGGCGGTGAAGCCCTCGGACTTCTGCAGGTCGCGGATCGTGTTCATCACCGCGTGCTGCACGAGCACGTCAAGGGCCGTCGTCGGCTCGTCGAAGACCATTAGCTGCGGCTCGAGCGAGAGAGCCAGGGCGATGGACACGCGCTGACGCATGCCTCCCGAGAGCTCGCCCGGAAAGCGGTCGAGCGTCGCCGCGGGCAGCTCGACCTTGCCGATCAGGTCGCGGGCGCGCTGCTCGCGACGGTCGTGCGGCACGTGCCCGTGCGCCTTGAAGACGTCGAAAAAGTGGTTGCGGATCGATCGCACCGGGTTGAGCGCGTTCATGCCCGACTGCAGCACCATCGCGAAACCGCCCTGCCGCTGCTCACGCAGGGCCTCGGAGTCGATCGAGGCTATGTCGCGACCGTCGAAGAGGATCCGGCCGTGGCTGATCCGAGCCGGGGGCTTGGACAGGCGGGTCAGCGCGAACCCCAGGGTCGATTTGCCGGATCCTGATTCACCGACCAGCCCGACGAATTCGCCGCGCCGGAGATCGAACGACACGTTCTCGACGGCGAACGTCGGGTCGGCACCGGCGGGCTCGTAGACGACGCTGAGGTCGCGGACCGACAGGAGCGCGTCTGAGGGGGCGGCGGGACCGGGGGCTTCGGTGCTCATTTCGCGGCCTTTCGCGATTCGCGGAGTCGCGGGTTGCTGAGGCCGTCGACGCCGAAGTTGATGAGGGTGAGACTCGTCGCAAGCAGAGCGATGCAGAGACCCGGGGCGAATAGGAGCGCCCACTGACCGGTGAGGAGGGCGTTGGAGTTCTGTGCCCAGAAGAGCATCGTTCCCCAGCTGACCGTCGACGGGTCGCCGAGCCCCAAGAACTCGAGGCCGGCCTCGGCGAGGATCGCGCTCGTCGCGGCGCCGAAGAAGTTGCCGACGATGAGCGAGGTCATGTTGGGGAGGATCTCGCGGAAGACGATGCGAGCCGGGCGTTCGCCGCTGAACACGGCCGCCGTCACGAAGTCGCGACCGCGGAGCGACTGCGTCTGGCTGCGCAGCACGCGCGCACCCCAGGCCCATCCGGTGATCACGACCACCAGGATGATCATGCCGATGCCGCCGTTCTGCAGGTAGGCGGCGATCACGATCATGAGCGGCAGCCCGGGCACGACCAGGAACAGGTTGACGACGAAGTTGATGACGTCGGCTCCCCAGCCCTTCACGTAGCCCCAGCTGAGGCCGATGAGCACGGCGATGGCGGTCGAGAGCAGGCCTGCCACGAATCCCACGAAAACGCTGATTCGGGCGCCCTGGATGAGCTGACTCAGCACGTCTTCGCCGGCCGCGGTCGTTCCGAGCCAGTGGGCGGCACCCGCGTCCTGGCTGCGAGCGAAGGTGGTCGCGCTCGGGTCGTAGGGAGCGAGCAGCGGGGCGAAGATCGCCACCACCACGAAGAGCAGGAGGATGATCACGCCGATGCGGGCCTTGGTATTCGACCAGATGGTCGAGGCCACACGCGTGATCACCTGCCAGGGGCCGGGGGCGGCCAGCAGCGTATCGTCGACCGGAACGGTCTCGGCGCTCGGGTTCAGCGGTGTCGTCGTCATCGTCGCACCTCTACTTTCTGGTTCGCGGGTCGAGGACGCCGTACAGGATGTCGACGAGGAAGTTGGCGAGCAGCACGCTCACCGTGATCATCAAGAACAGGGCCTGCATGAGCGGGTAGTCCTGGTTGGTCACGGCCTTGAGCAGCAGGTAGCCGATGCCGGGATAGCCGAAGACGGTCTCGACCAGCACGGAGCCGCCGACGACGCCACCGAGGGCGAGCCCGAAGCTGGTGAGGTTCGGCAGGATCGCGTTGCGGGCCGCGTAGCGGAGCGCCACCGTGCGGGGCTTCAGGCCGTTGGCCTCGGCGAAGGTGACGTAGTCGTCGCCGAGGGTCGAGATCATCGTGTTGCGCATGCCCAGGATCCAGCCGCCCAGCGACGTGATCAGGATCGTCAACGCGGGAAGCACCGCGTGGACGGCGGCCGAGCCCAGGAACGCCGCGTTGAGGCCCGGGGTGTTCGTCACCCCGTAGGCGCCCGACGTCGGGAAGATCTTGAAGACGTAGCCGAGGAAGAAGAGGAGCAGCAGGGCCGTCCAGAAGTACGGGAACGCGCTGGCGAACGAGCCGCCGAGAGTCGGCAGGGTGTCGAGCCAGGTGCCGCGCTTCCACGCCGCCAGCACGCCGAGGAGCGTGCCGCAGACGAAGGCGACGATCGTCACGAGCCCGACCAGGATCAGGGTGTACGGCAGCGCCTGGCTGACGAGCTCGGCGACCGGCTGCGGATAGAAGGTGTAGCTGATGCCGAACTGCAGCGTCACGACCTGCTTGAGGTACTGGAAGTACTGCTCGAGGACGTTGCCGTCGGGCACACCGAGCTGGATCTCGATCGCCTTGCGCGTCGCCGCCGTGACCGGGCCGTTCTGCGACAGCTTGGCGATCGCGGCATCGGTCGGAGAGCCCGGCATGAGCCGCGGCAGGAAGAAGTTCAGCGTGATGGCCGCCCACAGGGTGAGGATCAGCAGGCCGACCTTGCGGAGTGCGTACTTCACTTGGTCGCCTCCGACTTCTTCAGGTGGGTGAGGATCAACAGCGCCGTCGACACGTACGTCTTCGGGCTGGTGTACGGGTCTTTCGCGCTGGGCCAGCCGGTGAACTTCTGGGTGGAGAAGAGACCCCAGGATCCGCCGTAGTACAGCCCGATCGAGGGCAGCTCGTCGTAGTAGATCTGCTGCAGCTGGTACCCCAGCTCCTTCTGCTCCTGCTCGTCGGTGGTCGACTTGAACCGGGTCAGAAGAGCGTCGACCTCCGAGCTCTTGTAGCGGCCGAAGTTGCCCGATGCCTGCTTGCCGATCGGCGCGTAGAACTCGCTCGACAGGTTGTTGGCGAAGTCTTGGTACACCGATCCGGTGCCACCGACCGAGCCCATGGCGAGCTGGAAGTCGCCGTTGCGGAGGGCGAGTTGATACGCCGCCGGTTGAGGCTGAGCGACCTTGACTGTGATGCCGATCGCGGCCCACTGCTTGGTGATCGACTGCACGGCACGGAGCCAGTCGGTATACCCGTTGGCCGTCGTGATCGTGATGGTGAGCGGCTTTCCGTCGGATCCTACGAGTTTGCCGTTCTTGGTCGTGTAGCCGGCTTTGCCGAAGTAGCTCGCCGCGGTCTTGTCGTTCTGGGTGATGAGGCCCTTGTCGGGGATCGCGGGGTTGAGCAGGGCGTCCTGGTTGGGAAGCAGCATGCCGGTCTGGCCGGCCTGCTCCATGTAGCCCTCGGCGGCTGCGTCGCCGACGGCCTTGCGGTCGAGGGCGTAGCTGAGGCCCTTCCGGAAGTTCACGTCGTTGAACGGCTTCTCGGTCAGGTTCGGGAACAGGCTGATCGTGCCTCCCGGCGGGAACCAGTAGGTGTTCGAGGGATTCGCCTTCTCCCACGTGCCCTTGACGTCGGTGATGAACGAGAAGCCCCAGTCGTAGCCCTTCGTCACCACGTCGAGCTGCGTGTTGCTCGCCGGGTAGACGAGGTGCTCGGCCTCGACCTTGTCGGCCTGCCAGTAGAGCTCGTTTTTGTCCATCGCGTACTCCTGCGGCGTGAAGTTGCCGAGGGTGTACGGGCCGGTGCCGACCGGATCGGGGTTGGTGAAGGTCGTCGGGTCTTTCACCTTCGACCAGATGTGCTCGGGCACGATCTGCGTCTGCTCGATGACCTGCGCGGCCGGCACATCGTCGCCGTTGAGGTGCACCACGACGTCGTCGCCCTTTACCTCGACGCTCTTCATGTACTGCCACGCGCCCTTGAGGTCGAGGCTCGGGTTCTTCTTCAGGAGGTCGAAGGTGAATGCGACGTCGGCGGGCGTGAAGGCCTGGCCGTCAGACCACTTGACACCCTGGCGGATCGTGAAGACGACGGTCTGCGGATCGGGAATGGTCGTCTTCGATGCGAGCCACGGCACGTCTTCGCCCGTGAGGTCGTTGAGGATCGCGAGCGGCTCGAACATGTTCCAGCTGCCGATGCGGGTGTTGGGCAGGTACGGGTTGAAGACCCGCTGCATCGACGGGCTGCCCGTGTCGGCCGCGATCAAGAGGGTGTCGGCGCCGAGGCTCGGGTCGGGCGCGCTCTTGATGTCGATGCTGCAGCCGGTGAGGACGAGGGCCGAGGTCGCGAGTGCGGCGATGACCGCCGTGAGGCGGCGCCGGCGTTTCGGGGTGTTCGTGTGCATCTTTGCCACGTGCTTTCTGTGCGGTCGTCTTCGACATCTCCGTCGGTTCAACTGTGCCCGAGTGTAAGCGCATACATTCACTGCACGCAAGGGCCGCCTGCCGAATTTGAAGGAGATCCGTGGAGGCGGGGGCGGCGGATCCTTGATTTCTCGTTCGGGGCTGGGCGTTTTTCCTTCGAATTCGGGTGACTACGCTGGAACGATGGCCTCCTTCGACGATGACTACACCGTCCGCACCTTCACCCCAGCCCTCGACGACGGCGTGCCCGACGCCGCCACAGCGGGCTGGCTCGGTGCGACTCGCATCGGATTCCACGAGAACTCGAGCGCCGACAACATCCGCGAATCGGCGATCGGCGCGATCGACGACGGCCGCGCCTTCACCGGCGTCTACAACAGGCACCCGCTGCCCGGCACCCTCGACGAGACCTGGCCTGTCGCGACGTACACCGGCTACACGAAGACCGTCAATGTGGGCGGCGGCCGCCTCGTCGACACCTACCTGATCTCAGACGTCACGGTCAGGCCTACCCACCGGCGTCGCGGCATGCTCCGTCACCTGATGACCGAGCGCCTGGCAGCGGCAGCAGCCGCCGGCCACGCACTCGCGGCACTGACCGCCAGCGAATCCACCATCTACCGCCGCTTCGGCTTCGGGCCCGCGACCCGCAAGCGCACGGTCGTGCTGCATCGCGAGACGCCGTTCGCCCTGCTCTCGCAGCCCACCGGACGCGTCGAGCTCGCCCCCGCCACCGCTATCGCGGCCGTCGGGCCCCGAGTCTTCGCGCGCTTCCACGAGACGACGCCCGGCTCGGTCGACCGGCAAGGGCAGTACGCCAATCTCTACAACGGACTCGACTACGGCACCGGCAAGCCCGACGAGCACGCCCGCGCCGCGATCCACGTGCCCGCCGCAGGTGGAGAACCCGACGGCTATGTCGTCTACTCGGTGAAAGAGGAGGCCGGCAAGTCGGTGCTCACGATCGCCGACCTCGTGGCCGCCGACTCGGCCGCGTTCCTCGCACTCTGGGACTTCCTCGGATCCGTCGACCTCGTCGACCTGGTCCGCTGGCGCAAGGCGCCCGTCGAAGGACCGCTGCTGCACGCGCTGGCATCGAGCCGCTCTCTCGAGACCGAGAGCGAGCACGATCACGTGTGGCTGCGGATCCTCGATGCTCCCGCCGCCCTCTCGGCCCGCCCCTACCCGATCGACGGAACCCTCACCCTGAAGGTGCACGACAAGCTCGGGCACGCCGACGGGACGTTCCGGCTCGAGGCATCCGACGGAGCCGGGCATGCGGTGCGCGTCGGCGAGAGCGAACCGGCCGACCTCGAGCTCGACGCCGCGACGCTGGCAACGCTCTACCTCGGCGGCGTGGCCGTGACGGTGCTGGCCGAAGCGGGACTCGTGGTCGAGCACACCGCGGGCGCGCTGGGGCTCGCGACGCGACTGTTCGCGGCGGACCGGCCGGTGCACGGGATGACCGACTTCTAGGGGTTTGCGCCTGCGGCGCGGTTGCGGCGGGCGGGGCGGGGCGTTGCCGGGGCTGCTGCAGGCCGTTTGCCGGGGTGGTTGCAAATTTGAAGGAAAAACTGCCGCGGGCGAGCACAAAATGAAGGATCCGGCGGGGTGCGGTGCGCAAATCTCCTTCGAATTTGCAACGGGTACGGCGAGCTAGGGGGCCGGCGGGCAACTCTCGCGCAGAAGCACCTCGACGGGAAGCGTGACGCGCTGAGGCTCCCGCTCGGGGGCGGCCAGCCGGTCGACGATGGCTCGCACGGCGGCGCGCCCGAGCTCGGCCATGGGCTGACGGACCGTCGTGAGGCGGGGCCTGGAGAACCGGCCCGCCTCGATCCCGTCGAAGCCGGTGACCAGCACTCGGCCCGGCACATCGACCCCCTCAGCCGCGAACACGTCGAGGACGCCCAGCGCCGTCTGATCGTTGGCGCACATTACGGCGTCCGGAACTCGACCGCCGACCAGGAGCTCCGTCGCCACCTCGCGGCCCCGGTCGCGACCGAACGTGCCAGGGACGACGCGAAGATTGCCCGCGAAGGCGCCCTCGCGGAGGCCCTCGTCCAGACCCGCGCGGCGATCGGCCTCGTCGGGCGAATCGGCGGGGCCGGAGACGTAGACCAGAGAACGGACGGAGTGCGACGCGATAACGTGCCGGGCCAGAGCACGCATGCCCCCGAGGTTGTCGACACCGACGTGATCGATGTCGTCGCCCGGGCGCGAGTCGGCGACTAAGACGACAGGGATCCGACGTGCCACGTGCGAGACGAGATCGGCCGGAACCGTCTGCGACAGCACTGCCAGCCCATCGACGCGGCCCGCGATGTCGTTCACCATCACCTCGCGACTGGAACCGCGACCGGCGGCCACCATGAGAGCGAACCCGTGGCGCCACGCCTCGATCTCGGCTCCACGCAGAACCTCGTCGAAGTAGAGGCCGGACGGGGCCGGGGCCGCGCGGTCGTCGCGATCGTCGATGAGGGGCGTTGCCGCGGTGCCGCTGGCACCTGCGTCGGCGGTAGCTGCGTCGGCTGTAGTTGCGGTAGCCGCGTCCGCGGCGGCGGCGTCTGCCCCGGCTTCGTCTCCGGTGTGGGCGGGCGGCGCGGTCTCGTCGAGGCCGTCGTGGCCCGGGAGGAAGAGGCCGAGAACCCCGGTTCGCCGTCCGGCCAGGCCCCGCGCTGAACCGCTCGGCACGTAGCCGAGGTCGCGCACGGACGACAGCACTCGCGCTCGCGTCTCGGGCCGGACGGCGTCGGGCCGACGAAGGACGCGCGAGACCGTGGCGATCGACACCCCGGCGTGATCGGCGACGTCGTAGACGGTGGGAACCTTCTGCATTGCACTCCCCCGTGATCGCTGGGCCAAAGGCCGTGCTCCCAGTGTAATTCGTCGGGTCGGCGGGGGTTTGCGGCGGGTCGCGTGCAAATTCGAAGGAGAAAACGGCCGGGCCGCACGCAGAATCAAGGATCCGACGGGGTGCGGTGCCGAAATCTCCTTCCAATTTGCAGAGGGGCGGCGTTGCAGAGGGGCGGCAGGGGAGGCCGGGCGACGCTAGGCGCATCGAGCTAGCGCTGGCGCCTCCGGGCCAGGACTGGTTGGCTGGTGCCATGTCGATCCAGTCCACGGCCGAGAAGGCCGAGCTCCTCCGCTCCCTCCACATCCCCGGCGACCCGCTCATCGTGACCAACGTGTGGGACAGCATCACCGCCCGCATCGTCGCGGGGGCCGACGGTGTCAAGGCACTCGCCACGGCGAGCCACTCCATCAGCGAGGCGCACGAGGTCGAAGACGGCGAGGGGCTCGACGTCGACGAGGCTCTCGCTGCCGCGCGGTTGATCATCCGATCGGTTGATCTGCCGGTGTCAGTCGACTTCGAGAAGGCTTATGCCTCCGATGCAGCCGGCACTCGCGACAACGTCTGGCGGCTGATCGAGGCCGGCGCCGCCGGCCTCAACCTCGAAGACTCGATCGGCCGGAGCAAGGCCGAGCTCTACGACATCGACACCCAGGTCTCCAAGATCGCCGCGGCGCGAGCGGCCGGTGACCGTGCCGGCGTGCCCATCGTCATCAACGCGCGCGTCGACGCCCTCGCCGGTGACCCGTCGCTCTGGGACGACGCGATGACCCGCGCCAACGCCTACCTCGACGCCGGGGCCGACGTGGCGTTCGTGCTCGGGCTCTCGACCGAGGAGACCGTCGAGCGTGCCCTCGCCGCCATCCACGGCAAGGTGTCGGTCATCGCGAACCCCTCGCAGGTGCCCCTGGCTCGTCTCGCCGAGCTCGGCATCTCGCGGGTCAGCTTCGGCCCGACGGTGATGGGCCTCACCCTGTCGCACCTGCGCGACGCCGCCACGACATTGACCGCGAAGGGCGATTACCCGGCCGAGCTCGGGTTCGCCTTCTGAGCGCCCCGTCGACGACCCGGTCTAGACGAAGTCGGCCGGGTTGTCGGCGGGATTCTTCGGCTTGCGGTCGTCTTCTCGACGGTTCGCCTCTTCGTTCTCCCGCCACTCCTCGGCCGCCTCGCGCACCTCGACCGCCTCTTCGACGTCTTTAGCGTGCTTCTCTTCCTTTTTCTCGATCTGACGCGTGTCGCGCGGCGGAAGCTGGATCTCCTCCTCGGCCTTGATTCCGGCCTGGAGCTCGCGCCCCCGCTCGACCTCGGCGTCGAACTCGGCGCCGAACAGCAGCGCGATGTTCGTGATCCAGAGCCAGAGCAGGAAGATGATTACACCACCGAGGGCGCCGTACGTCTTGTTGTAGCTCGAGAAGTTCGCGACGTAGAACGCGAAGCCCACCGAGGCGAGCAGCCAGATGAAGATGGCGAGGAACGCCCCCATGCTCATCCAGCGGAACTTCGGCTGCTTCACGTTCGGGGCGAAGTAGTAGAGCACGGCGACCACGACCACGACGATGACGGCGAGCACCGGCCACTTGACGATGAGCCAGACGGTGACGGCCGCATCGCCCAGGCCGATGAAATCGCCGACCGTGCGGGCGATATCGCCCGAGAGAACGAGGATCAGCCCCGCGACCACGATGAGCACGACGGCCACGATGGTCACGAGCAGGTTGGTGGGACGCAGCTTCCAGATCGGACGACCCTCGTCGCGGCTGTAGATGCGGTTCAGGGCCCGGCCGAACGCGCCGACGTAGCCCGACGCCGACCAGATGGCGCCCAGCACACCCACGACGAAGGTGATGCCGGCCGCGTCGGAGTTCGCCAACGCCTCGACCGGGCCGCTGATGGTTTTTGCGACGTCGCCACCGCCCAACTGCTTCACGAGGGCGAGGACCTGGTCGGTGGTGTTGCCGGCTTGGCCGAAGAGACCGAGGATCGACACGATCGCGAGCAGGGCGGGGAAGAGAGCCTGCACAGCGAAGTAGGTCAGTGCCGCGGCCAGGTCAGTGCACTGGTCGCGCGAAAACTCGCGAATGGTCTTCTTGAACGTGTACACCCAGGTCCGCTTGGTGATCTCGGGCAGGGTGTCGGGTTTGGCGTCATCCTCGACGGGAGGGGTGTCTTTGAGGGACGCAGAGCTCTGGGCCACGGTGGTCTCCGAGAAAAAGGGGGGGGGCGGTTAGCGGCGCGAGCGCGCGGCGAGCTTGGCAATACCGGTGACGACGGCGGCCAGACCGGCAGCACCGGCGGCAGCAACCGCCAACACCTTGGGGTCGTTCGTCACCTTGCTCTTGGCCCGCCGGATGTTGGCCTTCGGGTTGAGGCGATCTTCGATCTCGTCGAGGGTCGCGGCGAACTCGTCACGAGTTCGGGCAACCTCGTCGGCGATGCCGGGAACAGTCTTCGGCGACTCGTCTTCGGTGCCGGGCCCCGAGGGATCCTTCGCTGCGGGGGTCATTTCGTGCCCTTCAGTGCATTCACGTCGCTCTTGAGGCTCGCGACGGTCTCGGTCGGCACGGGAGGCACGCCACGCTTGAGCGCGCGAATACCCACCAGTGCGAGGATCGCGGTGATGATCAGAAGCCCCGCCGCGATCAGAAGTGCGGCGAGCCAGGCCGGGAAGACGGTCGCGGTGGCGAGAACCGCCGCGGCGATCAAGACCTCCAGAAGGAGGAACCCGAAGAGGGCCGCGGCGGCGAGGATGCCGATGCCGACTCCTGCGGCTTTCAGTTTCGCCGTCAGTTCGGCGCGCACCAGACGGATCTCGCCTCGGATGAGGCGCGAGATCAGATCGGGCAACGACGAAAACAGGCTGCCGAGCGAACGACGCTCAGAGGAGTCAGACATCTGCGGCCTTACGGGGTGTCGTTCTTCGAGGTGGCCGACTTGACCTTCTCGGTGGCGGCGTGAGCGGCATCGGAGGCCGTCTCCTGGATCTTCTTGCCAACGATCGGGGCCTTCTCGGCCACGAAGTCTTCGGCCTTGGTCACGCCACGCTGAACGTTCGGGTCGTTCCAGACCTGGTCGGCGCGGTTCTTGATCTTCTCGTACGACTGGCGACCCGCGCGGGCACCCACTACGTAGCCCGCGGC
Organism: Frondihabitans sp. VKM Ac-2883; assembly: GCF_015350875.1. Lineage (NCBI taxonomy): Bacteria > Bacillati > Actinomycetota > Actinomycetes > Micrococcales > Microbacteriaceae > Frondihabitans > Frondihabitans sp. VKM Ac-2883. Next base: position 28,179 of record NZ_JADKSF010000007.1, read on the forward strand.
GAGGCCGGCGACAAACAGGATCTTGCCTTTCATGGGGTTCTCCTTCTGGGGTTGTTCGGTTCGTAGGATCCTACGGTGCCACGTACGAGGGGCGAGCGGCCAGATCCGCCATCAGCCGCCGAGCACGACCCACCAGATCAACAGCATCGTCGTGACGAACCCGCAGACGAAGTTGATCGCCAAGAACCGGCGCCAGCCACGGTTCGCCTCCTCGGCGCGGTCATCGGGCACCGACCACCAGGGCGCCACCGTCACCAGGTACGGCACCACGAGAAGCGCCGCAAGGGGTCCGGGCCAGCGAGTCAGGAGCATCAAGACACCACCGAGCGCGTAGGCGACGAACGAGAACCGCACGGTCGCGCGCGCGCCGATCACTGTGGCGATCGACGCGATGCCGCCCTCGCGGTCGGCGACGACGTCTTGCACGGCCCCGAACGCGTGGCTCGCAATGCCCCACAGGAAGAAAGCGCCGAGCAGGGCGTACAGCTGCGGGGTGAACGTCGCGCCGGCGAGCACCAGCCCGTAGACGGCCGGGCTGGTGAAGTGGGTGCTCGACGTCAGCGAGTCGAGGAAGGGCCGCTCTTTGAAGCGGAGGCCGCCCAGCGAATAAGCAATCACCGCGAAGATGCTCACCGCGAGCACCAGCCAGCTCAGCGGGCTGCCGACCGCGATCAGGAACACCAGGAACGGCACGTTCGTGAGCACGACGGCCCGCAGGATCGCACTGTGGAAGCTGCGGCCGAGCATCGCCCCCTCGACGCCGCCCTTGCGCGGATTGCGCAGGTCGCTCTCGTAGTCGAAGACGTCGTTGATGCCGTACATGGCGAGGTTGTAGGGAATCAAGAAATAGAGGATCCCGACGACCGCGATCAGCCAGTCGACCCTCGCGAAGTCGAAGTCGGTGACCTTGAGCAGGTCGCCCGTGTTGAGGGCGCCGTCGGCGAAGCCGATGGTCCAGTCGCTGCCGCGACCGGCGGCGAGCCCCGGAGTGCCCGCCGATCCGAGGATGTACGCGGCGGCGAACGGGAACGCGGTGTTGATCCAGCTCAGCGGTCGCGAGACCGCGAAGAGCGCGCGAAGGGTTTTCACCGGGAGGGCCTCTCGTTTTGATTCGGGGCCGGGCGTCGTTCGAGCAGCACCCACAGCGACGGCAGCAGCACCAGCGCCGCCACCGCGTAGGCGAAGTCTTCGAGGGGCGCGATGCCGACGAAGACTCCGCTGATCTTGGCCTCGTCATACCCGACGAGGCCGATGCCGATCATGACGTTGTCGAAAACGGCGGTCATGACGAGCAGGATTCCGGCGACGAGGGCGGCGGTGGCGAGGCTGGCTCGAGGAGCACGACGACGACGCCGCACGAGGAGAGCGGCGATGCCGGTCACGGCCGCGACTGCGAGGAACGGAACGTTCAGGCCCCAGTAGGTCACGGACGCTCCTCGAGAACCGCGGAGCCAGCTCGCGCCCCGTCGCTCCGGGCACGCAGCGCCCGGGTGATCAGCGGCACGCCGGCGGCCAGGTTCATCGTCAGGTAACAGAGCAGCGTCAAGAAAAAGAGTTCCTCGACCGGCAGCTCACGGGCGATTTCAATGCCGGTCATGAAGCTGGTCTCGCCGCGGAAGAAGACGCCGAGGCCGATTCCGAAGAGATCCCAGACCAGGAAGAAGACGATTCCGGCGACGAGCACGATGGCGGCACGGCGTGCGTCTCGCCAGAAGAACAGTGTGAACCGTCGGTCGAGCACGACCATCCCGGTGAGGGCGACGAGCAGGCCGAGGAGGTAGAGAACCGGCATCAGGGCAGGTGAGGCTCGGGCAGAGGCTCGGTGCTGGTGTCGCCCCGGAGGTTCTTCAGCAGCACCTCGGCGCTGATCAGGCACATCGGGAGGCCGATACCGGGCCGCACGGATCCGCCCACGTAGTGCAGGCCACGGACCTTCTTCGACTGGTTTCCGGCACGGAACATCGCGCTCTGCGCCAGCGTGTGAGCTGGCCCGAGCATGCTGCCCGACCACGAGTTGTAGTCGTCGACGAAGTCCTGCGGGCCACGGCTGCGGCGGAGCACGATTCGAGAATTCAGGTCGGGGACACCCGCCCAGTCGGCGATCTGCTGAATGACGGCATCGCCGAGACGCTCGAGCTGCCCCGGGCCTGAATTGCCGACACCGACGGCAGCACCATCGGCAGCGCCTTCAGAGCCAGCGGCACCCGGCATCGACCCCAGCCCGAGCTCGGGCTGCGCTGGCAGAGGCACCAGTACGAAGAGGTTCGTCTGCCCCTCCGGCGCGGTGGCCGGGTCGACGACCGACGGCTTGCAGACGTAGAACGACGGCGGCTCGGGAATGCTCTTCGGCTCACCGAAGATGCGGCCGAAGTTGTCGTGCCAGTCGCGGGAGAACAGCAGCGTGTGGTGCTCGAGCTCGGGGATTTCGCCCTCGACACCCAGATACAGCAGCAGAGCGCTCGGCCCGGGGTTTTTCTCGGCCCAGTACGACTCGCCGTACGTCTGCAGCTTCGCGGGGAGGAGCTTCGTCTCGGTGTGGTGGAGATCGGCGGCGGAGACCACGAGGTCGGCGCGGACGAGGTGCGTCGTGCCGCTCGCATCAGACCACTCGACACCGGTGGCTCGGGGGTGGAGGCCGCCGCTGGTTCGGATCCTTGTCGCTGTCGCCTCGGTGACGATGGTCACGCCGGCGTCACGGGCGAGCCGCTCGATGCTGCCGATGACGGCGCTGATACCGCCCATCGGGTACTGCACGCCGTCGTCGAGGTCGAGCGTCGACATGAGGTGGTACATGCTCGGAGTCTCGAAGGGCGAGGAGCCCAAGAAGACGGCCGGGTAGCCGAGGATCTGCCGAAGACGAGGATCCGAGACGGTGCGACCTACGAACGAGTCGAGATTCTGCAGCAGCAGCCGCGCGAGCTTGGGCAGCCGCGTCAGCACGTCACGGCGCAGCAGCGGCAGCAGGGTGCGGAACGACGTGTAGAGAAAGCGGCGCTTGGCAATGTCGTACGTGTCGCGGCTGGAGGCGAGATAGTCGCGCATGCGGGCGCCGGCACCGGGCTCGATGCGGTCGAACAGGTCGACATTCTTCTCGAGGCCGAGCGGGATGTCTATCGGCTCGCGCTCGCCCTCGAAGTAGACGCGGTAGCCCGGGTCGAGGGCGCGGAGGTCGAGTTCTGCCTCGGCGGTCGTGCCCATCAGGCGGAAGAAGTGGTCGAACACCTCGGGCATGAGGTACCAACTCGGGCCCATGTCGAAGCGGAATCCATCGGCCTGCCACGACGAGGCGCGCCCGCCGACCTGGTCTGACTTCTCGAGGATCGTGACGTCGTAGCCGTCGCGGGCGAGTAGCCCGGCCGACGCCAGACCCGAGATGCCGCCGCCGATGATGACGACGCTCTGGCCCTTCTTGGGGCCCTGGCCGTTCTTGGGGCTCTGGCCGTTTTTCGAGCTCAGACCCTTTTTCGAGCTCAGACCGGACTCGGTACTCATCGGGCTCCCACTGTCGTGATGCGGCCCGCCGCCGAGGCCGCGGCGATCCGCAGTTTGACCGGGTTCGGCACCCGGATCCGCGTGTGCATCAGCTCAGACGCCGGCGTCACTGCCAGGCGTCGATTGAGCTCGGCGAAGAGACCGTGGGCGAGGGCCACGGCGCGACGCGACGAATTCGGCAGCAGCGGGATGATCTCGCCCGACACCCGGAGGTCGTCGTCGATGTCAGCCACGAGGCGGTCGCGCTCGGCATCGGTGAACGACGTCGGGTCGACGCCCGGAAAATAGCTGCGGCCGAGGGTCTCGAAGTCGTCGGAGAGGTCGCGCAAGAAATTGACCTTCTGAAAGGCGGCGCCGAGAGCCCGCGCGCCGCGAACGAGCCGCTCGCTGGTGACTTCGTCGTACGACCGGCCCTGCACGAACGCCCGCAGGCACATCAGGCCGACCACCTCGGCCGACCCGTACACGTAGGTGTCGAACGACTCCGCATCGTGCTCGGACTGCTCGAGGTCGTTGCGCATCGACGTGAAGAACGGCGCGGTCAGCTCGGCGCCGAAGCCGGTCTCGCGGGCGGTCGCCGCGAACGCGTGCACGACGAGGTTGGCGCTGAATCCGAGTTGGATCGCCTGCTCGGTCTCGGCTTCGAAGGCATCGAGGATCCGGGCGCACGCCTCAGCATCATTACCCGCCTCGGCCGCCGGGCCGTCGACGATCTCGTCGGCCACTCGCACCAGCGCATAGATGTTCTCGACGTGCGACCGCACCTCGGCACCGAGCAGGCGCGATGCCAGCCCGAACGACGTCGAGTAGCTGCGGATGACATCGGCCGACGCCTCGTGGGCGACGCGGTCGTAAAGGGCCAGGCGAGTCATCGAGTCCGTTCGAGCACGGTGTCGACGATGGGGCGGAGCACGTCGCGGAGGTCGTTCGAGATGACCTCGTTGTCGAGCACGGCGAGCGCGCGGTCGGCGTGCTCGTCGATGAGTCGCTCGGCCAGGGCCCGCGACCCGCAGGAGTCGAGGCGGCCGCGCACGTGCTCGGCCTCCTCGCGGGTGAGGTCGGCCTTGCCGATAAACGGGCGAATGGCGAACCACTCGTCTGTGGTCGCGGCGTGCGCGATGAGCACCGTGCGCTTGCCCTCGCGGAGGTCGCCGAGGGTGGTCTTGCCGGTCTCTTCTTCGACCCCGTAGACCCCGAGGAGATCGTCGACGATCTGGTAGGCGATGCCGACCTCGCGACCGAACGCCTCGAGAGCGTCGACGATGGCGTCGTCGGCTCCGGCGAGGATCGCCCCGGCCATGAGCGGGGCCTCGAACGAGTAGACGGCAGTCTTCGCGCGCTCCATCTCGAGGATCTCGGCGACAGTCGGCATCTCGGGAGCGAGGCTCAGCTCGACATCGAGCAGTTCACCGCCGGCGCTGGCGAATATGGCGTCGTCGAGCACGTCGAGGAGTCTCGCCCTGACGTCGGCCTCGCACGTCACGGCGAGGAGGAGGCGGCTCGCACCGGTGAGAGCGAGGTCGCCGGCGATGACCCCGGCGCTCATGCCGCGGTGCTCGGCGGCCGGAGTGGAGAAACCGGCCGTCGTCGCCGTGTCGCGGTAGCTGCCGGAGACGTTGGGGATGCCGCGGCGAGAGAAGTCGCGGTCGATCACGTCGTCGTGGACGATGAGCGCGGTGTGCAGCAGCTCAAAAGCGGCGCCTACTGCAGCGCAGGCGTCTTCGTCTCTGCCGCCGAGACCTTCGTAGGCGGCCACGACCATGCGCGGCCGGAACCGCTTGCCGCCGATCGAATTGCGCTCGAGCACGTTCCAGAGGTCGACGTAACGGGCTCCGAGAAGAGAGGCGCGTCGCTTGCCCTCGGCGAAGAAATCGCCGAGCACGCCGTCGACCCGCTCGGTCGTCGAGAGGGTTGACGCCGTAGTGTCAGAGGACGCCCCACCGTCCATAGGCCTATCTCGCATCTCTGCGAGCAGGTGATCACCGTCCATTAGGGCAGACTACCGCGAGATGAATCCCGAACCCCAGGCACTTCCCCAGCAGTCGACCGCTGCCGACACCGTTCTCCACGACGAGCTCGTGGTATTGCTCGATGAGGGGGGAAATCCCTCGGGGGTGTACCCCAAGCGCGACGTGCACACCACCGAGACGCCGCTCCACCTGGCCTTCTCCTGCCACGTCGCGAACGACGCCGGAGACATTCTCGTCACCCGTCGCGCACTGACGAAAGCCACCTGGCCCGGCGTCTGGACCAACTCGTTCTGCGGCCACCCGGCACCGGGCGAGACCCCGGCCGAGGCCGTCCAGCGGCGGGCGTTCCAGGAGCTGGGCATGGAGGTCGCCGAGATCACGCCGATCCTGCCTGACTTCCGCTACCGCGCGGTCGACGCGTCGGGTGTCGTCGAAAACGAGATCTGCCCGGTGTTCACGGCCGTCGCCGTCGGTTCGCCGCAGCCGTCGCCCGACGAGGTCGCCGAGTGGGCCTGGGTGTCTCCCGCCGACCTGCGCGCCTCGGTGGCTGGCGCCCCCTTCGCCTGGAGCCCGTGGCTCGGGTGGCAGCTCGAGGCCTGGCCCAGCTAGCTGCGGTCTCGCGTCGGCGGGGCGCGGCCGAGCTACCGAGCGCGCTCGGCCATCCAGGCCTCGACCTCGCCGGGCTCGCGGGGCAGCGCCGCCGACAGGTTGATCGACGAGGTCTCGGTCACGATGAGGTCATCTTCGATCCGGATGCCCATGCCCCGCAGCTCGGCCGGCACCGTCAGGTCGTTCTGCTGGAAGTACAGCCCGGGCTCGACCGTGAGCGCATTGCCGGCCGACAGCATGCCGGTGAGGTACGAGGCCTGCGGCGCGTGGTTGCAGTCGTGGATGTCCATGCCGAGCATGTGGCCGGATCGCGAGATGCTCCAGCGGCGCTGATACAGGGCAGAAGGATCCATCGCCTCGTCGACCGAGCACGTCAGGAGTCCGAGATCGATGAGGCCCTCGCTCAGTGAGCGCGCACAGGCATCCTGGTAGGCCTGGAACGCGACTCCGGCCCGGAGTGTGTCGATACCGGCCTGCTGGGCGCGCAGCACGATCGAGTAGACGTCGCGCTGCAGGCTCGTGAACTCGCCAGTGACCGGAAGGGTGCGAGAGACGTCGGCTGAGTAGAGGGACTCGAGTTCGACGCCCATGTCCATCAGCACGAGGTCGCCATCGCGGAGCGGCCCCGAATTGGACGTCCAGTGCAGCGTGGTGGCGTGCGCCCCGGATCCTACGATCGATCCGTAAGCGGGGCCTTCGCCGTCGAGGCGCGCACGACGGGTGAAGGTGCCCTCGAGGTAGCGCTCGCCACGACCGGAGGCGCGAGCCGCCGACCACTCTCGAGCGCAGTCGTCGAAACCGAGCACGGTGGCGTCGACCGCGGCCTGGAGCTGCCCGATCTCCCAGTCGTTCTTGATCAGACGGAGCTCGTCGAGGGTGCTCTTGAGCAGCAGGTGCGGCTCGAAGTCGGGCCCGCAGATCGACTTGACGAGCTCGTCGACCCGGTCGTCGAGGGTCGGCAGCACGCGGACCCGCTTGGCCCGGCGAGCCGCACTCGCGAGGTCGGCCTCGAAGTCGTCGAGGGAGCGGCACTCGATGCCGAGGGCGTCCTGGGTCTCGCGGAGCGACGGGCGCGGCCCGACCCACAGGTCGCCGATCGCGTCGTTGCGCCAGAACTCGTCGGTCTCGCGACCGGACGGAGCGTGCAGGTACAGCACGGCGCCGGCCTCGCCACCGGTCGTGTCGACCAGCAGCACGCTCGAGGCCGAGCGGTTGCCGGTCAGCCAGAGGTGGTCGGTGCCGGGGCGGAATCCGAACGAGGTGTCGTTCGACCGGGTGCGGATCTCGCCGGTCGGGATCACGAGCAGCTCGGCCGGCAGCGCCTCGGCGAGCCGGGCGCGACGCTCGGCCGTGTACGAGACGACCGGGTCGTCGGCCGTGAGCACCGGAGCGGCATCGCCCCAGCCCGCCAGCATGAACGCGCCGTTGCCGGGGAGCGGAGCGCGGTTCTGCGCCCGCGGCATGCGCCAGAGAGCGGACGGGTGAGCGTCGACGGTCGTCACGCGGGGGTCCTTTCGAGAGCGGCGGGCAGGGCCGCGGTCCAGTCGACGCGATCGCCCTCGGCCGGGGCAAGCGGCAGCCGGCCCGAGCCGTCGGGCACCGGGATCGCCGCCAGCAAAGCACGCGTGTACGGGTGCACCGGGTTCTGCCAGATCGTCTCGGTGTGGCCCGACTCGACGATGCGCCCGCGGTACATCACGAGCGTGCGATCGGCGATGCGCCTGACCACCGAGAGGTCGTGCGAGATGAAGAGCATGCCGGCACCGGCCTCGACGCTGAGCGTGCGCATCAGGGCCGCCACACTGGTCTGGGTCGAGGCATCGAGGGCCGAGATCGGCTCGTCGGCGACCAGCAGGCGCGGCCTCGCGGCGAGCGCCCGGGCGATGGCGATGCGCTGCTTCTGCCCGCCCGAGAACTCGTGCGGATAGCGGCCGACCATGGCCGGGTCGAGGCCGACGCGAGAGAGCCACTCCGCGGGATCGGACGGCTCATCACCGCGGGCGACAGCGGCCCGCACTCCGTCGCCGATCTGCTCCCCCACCGGGCGGCGGGGGTTCAGCGACGAGTTCGGATCTTGGAAGACCATCTGCACGCCGGTCATCTCGGTGCTTCGGCGTCGCAACCCGAGCACGGGCACCTCGGCGTCGCCGAGCAACACGGAGCCGCCGGCCCGCTTCTCGATGCCAACCACCGCGCGGGCGAGGCTCGACTTGCCGCACCCGCTCTCGCCGACGAGCGCGACGACCTCGCCGGGGGCGATGGAGAGCGACACCCCGTCGACGGCGCGAAGGGCGGGGCGGCGATACTCGACGGCGACGTCGGTCGCTGTCAGAACGGGACCCGCGGTGCTGCCAGGGCGGCTGGTGCCGATGCCGCCGGTGCGTGGCTCAGGAGTCATGGTGTCCGCCTTCTGCGAGCAGATCGTCGACGAGCTCGTCGGGGGTCTCTTCGAGCGTCGACCCGGGCAGGGCCGCCAGCAACGAGCGCGTGTAGTCGTGCTGCGGCGCGGTGAACAGCTGCTCGCGCGGCGCCGACTCGACCACGACGCCCTGGCGCATGACCGTCACCACGTCGGCGACGGCACTCATCACGCCGAGATCGTGCGTGACGAGCAGCACGCTGAGCCCGCCCTCGTCGACGAGCTCGCGCAGCAGGTGCAGCACGCCGGCCTGCACGGTCACGTCGAGCGCGGTGGTCGGCTCGTCGGCCAGCAGCACGTCGGGGCCGCACGCCAGCGCGACGGCGATGGCGATCCGCTGCCTCTGGCCGCCCGAGAACTGGTGGGGGTACTTCGCGAGAGCGCCCGCAGGATCCGGCACCCGCACACGATCGAGCAGCCCGTGCGCCTGCTCCTGCGCTGCCGCCTTGCTCAGCTTCAGGTGGTGCCGCAGGTGATCGGTGAGCTGGCGCCCGACGGTGAGCTGCGGGTGGAGGCTGGTCGAGGGATCCTGGAACACCATCGCCACGCGACGGCCGCGGATGGCGCCGAGCACCTGGCGCGACGCGCCCACGAGCTCGACAGAGTCGCCGCCCGCCGAGACGGGGGTCGACAGGAGGATCGAGCCGGTGGCCGTCATGGTGTCGGGGAGCAGGCCAAGGACGGCCAAGGCCGTCATGGTCTTGCCGGATCCTGATTCGCCGGCCAGGCCGTGGATGCGACCGCGTTCGAGCGCGAGATCGATGCCGCCGACGATCGGCCGGGGGCCGTCGGGTGTGCGGAGGTCGATGCGCAGATCGGTGATGGTGAGCGAGTCGGTCACAGGGTCGGGCCTCCTCCGCGCAGCGTGCGCGACTTCGGGTCGAGGGCGTCACGGAGGGCGTCGCCGACGAAGTTGAACGCGACCACGATCGTGAGGATCGCCAGGCCCGGGAACACGCCGAGCCACCACGAGTCGAAGTTCTGGACGGCGTCGGAGACCATCGAGCCCCACTCCGGCGTCGGCGGCTTGGCCCCGAGCCCGAGGAACGACAGCCCGGACAGCAGCAGGATGGCCGTGCCGATGTCGAGACTCGCGAGCACCAGGATCGGCCCGACGATGTTCGGGGCGATGTCGCGCCAGAGCGACCGCAGCGGGCTGAAGCCGAGCAGCTGCCCCGACACGACGTAGTTCGAGGTGCGGAGCCCGAGCACGAGGCCGCGGGTCAGCCGCGCGTACGACGGCCACGACACGATCAGCGCCGCGAGCACCGCGTTGAGCAGCGAGGCGCCGAGGGCTGCCGCAATCACCATCGCGAGGATCACCGTCGGGAACGCCATCACGAGGTCGGTGACGCGCATGATCAGCTCGTCGACCCAGCGGCCGAAGAAGCCGGCGACCGCCCCGAGGATCGCGCCGATCAGCACGCTCATCACGACCAGCAGGAGAGCCAGCGGGATCGTGACGCGAGCACCCGACAGCAGCCGCGAGAACACGTCGCGACCGAGCGCGTCGGTGCCGAGGAACGTACCCTGGCCGGGCGCCTGGAGGATCGGCAGGTCTTGCGCGAGGGTATCGTGCGGCTGGATCACCGGGGCGAGGATCGCGATGACGATCCACAGCAGGGCCACTAGCGCGCCGGCGATGCCGAGCGGGGCCGACCAGCGGCCGAGCCGCAGTCGCGGGCGACGCCAGCGGCCCGGAAGATCGAGCGCGGGATCCGACGCGGCAGCTTTCGAGGACGCCCGGTCGAGCGTGGGCCGGCTCACGACGCCAGCCTGACGCGCGGGTCGATGACTCCGTAGAGAAGGTCGACGACGAGGTTCACCAGCAGGTACATCACTCCGATCAGGAGGCCGACGCCCATGACGCCGGGGAGGTCGAGGTGCGACGCGGCCTGGTACGCATAGCTGCCGATGCCTGGCCAGGCGAAGATCGATTCGACCAGCACGGTGCCGCTCAGCAGGCTGCCGAAGGCGAGGCCGACGACGGTGAGGATGGGGATGCTCGCGCCGCGGAGCACGTAGCTCCAGATCACCGTGCGGGTCGGCAGGCCCTTGGCACGGGCGGCCCGCACGTAGTCCTGGTCGAGGATCTCGAGCACGGCCGTGCGGACGAACCGGGTGAGCAGGCCGACCGTGTACAGCGTCAGCACGAGCACAGGCAAGAAGAGGTGCGCGGCCGCGTCGAGGAACGTGTCGAGCTGACCGGCGAGCAGCGCGTCGACCGTGTAGAGGCCGGTGATCGTCGGCGGGGCGTTGAAGTCGCTGCTCAGTCGACCCGAACCGGGCGCGATGTGCAACTTGAAGTAGAAGACGTAGTAGAGCACCAGCGCCAGCCAGAAGGTCGGCACGCTGAGGCCCGCGAGCGAGACGACGCGGAGCACGTGGTCGGATGCCTTGCCGCGGCGGTAGGCCGCGATCGTGCCGAGCACGACGCCTATGATCACGCTGAGCACGATGGCGCCGATCGCGATCTCGAGCGTCGCGGGAAGTGCCGAGGAGAGGTCGGACGTCACCGCGTTGTGCGTGGTGGTGGACGTGCCGAGGTCGCCGTGAAGGAGGTTGCCGAGGTAGGTGAAGTACTGCACCACAAGCGGCTTGTCGAGGCCGTACTCCGACCGGAACTGAGCGACGATCGCGGGGTCTTCTGCGGCCCGCTGACCGAGCGCCGCCGCGACCGGGTCACCCGGCACGAGGTTCGTCAGGATGAACGTCACCAGGGTGACACCGACCACCAGCAGCAGCGAGGTGATCACGCGACGCAGGGCGTACCGGGCGAAGGGGTGACCCCCGCGCGACACGGAGCGTGCGCGCGGGGGTCGGGTGACGGTGCTGGTTGTCACAGTCGACTACTTGCTGCGGAGGGCCGCGATATCGATGGTCCAGACGGCGTTGTAAACGACGCCGGTGACGTCGGACGCGGCCGCGATGTTGTTGCCCGGCTGCAACAGCGGGATGAACGGGCCGTCGTCGTTGAGTGCCTTCTGCAGGTCTTCGAACCGCGTCTGACGCTCGTCGTTCGAGCCGCCGACCGCTGCCGCATCGGCGAGCTTCGAGATCGCCGGGTCGGCACCCGCGGCCCAGCCGGCACGCAGACCGACGACGTTGCCCGGGGTGAAGACGAGGTAGTCGCTCGGGTCGGGGTAGTCGGGGCCCCAGTACCAGAGGCCGACGGTCTCGGTGCCGTTGCGGTAGGCGTCGAGCTCGGTCGCGACCGGAGCCGGAGCGAGATCGACCGTGATGCCGGCGGTCTTGAACTGCGACTGCAGGCGCTGGGCGATCGTCGGGAACTCGATGCCGTTGAGCGTGATGTCGCTGGGGAAGTTCAGCGTGATCTTCTCGCCGTTGTAGCCGCTCTTGGCGAGGTCGGACTTCGACGCGGCCAGATCTTGCTTGAGGGCATCACCCTCACCGAGAGCACCAAGGAACATGCTCGGCACGACGCCGGCCGCCTGAGCGGTGCCGGTGCCGGCGATCGAGACGAGGTCGTCGTAGTCGATGGCCTCTTTGACGGCCTTGACGAAGTCGGGGTTGCTGGTGATCTTCGACACCTTAGAGCTCTGGTTGAGCAGCAGGAAGATCACGTTGGCCGACGGGTCGCTGGTGACGTCGACCGAGGATCCGAGCCCCGCCGCCTGCGTACCCGACAGATCGAGGGCCACGTCGGCGCTGCCACCCTGCACGTTAATCTTCTGGGTGGCGCCCTCGACGTTCTGGATCACGACGCGGCCGTATCCGGGCTGCTCGCCGTCGTACTTCTTGTTGGCCGTCAGAACGACCTTCGACGACAGGTTCAGCGAGTCGAGCACGTACGGGCCGGAGCCGGCGGAGTGGGCGTTGAGGTATTTCTCGGCGGTGTCACCCGAGTCGGTTGCCCCACCGTTGGCCTTGACGACCTTGGAGTTGAGGATGCCGAGCGCCGGGTTGGCGAGGATCGACGGGAGAGCCGGGGTGGCGGTCTTCGTGGTCAAGACGACGGTCTTCGCGTCTTTCTTCGCGACGGTGACGCCGGCCAGGAGGAACGACGGGTTGCCCTTGAGGCCGATGACGCGCTGAAGCGAGAACACGACGTCGTCGGCCGTCATCTCGGTGCCATCGGAGAAGGTGTGCGTGCCGTTCAGGGTCAGGGTGAACATCTTCGCGTCGGACGACTCGTCGAGGCTTGCAACGCCGTCGACGACCTTCGAGACGTCGCCGCCCTTGAAGGTGAGGAGAGTCTCGTAGAGGGCCTTGTCGACCAGTTGGCCCGTCGGCTCGTACATGCGGCCAGGGTCGGCCGTCTTGAGGTCGAACGCCTTGTCGATGGTCAGCGTCTTCGACGCGCCGTCGGTGCTCGAGGCCTTGCCGGACGAGCAGCCGGCGACGACGAGGGTGAGGGCGAGGGCTGCTGCACCGATCGCGACTCGCTTCGCCGTGTGCTTCGTGGTGGTGGAGCTGTTTCGCGTGGAAAAAGCCACGTGTTCCTCCTGGGGGGAAAGGGGGGTCACCTTGGACGGTGTGGAGAAACTGTGGCACGATTCCGAGCACCTCTTCACCTCAGGCCCTGATCTGTGGATAAATTGCGACTCAGCCCCCGATGGGAGTACCAAGTGTCGAACACCGAGCAAGACAACCGCCCGGCCCCTGGACAAAGGGCGACCGGTCTCGATGAGGTGGATCTTCGGATCCTCGGCGTGCTCCGCGAGAACGGACGCATCTCGATGGCCTCGCTCGCCGAGACCGTTAACGTGTCGCGAGCCAGCGTCTACAACCGCGTCGAGCGGATGACCGCGACCGGCGTGATCACCGGCTTCACCGCCCAGATCGACCCCGGCATGGTCGGCCTCGACGTCTGCGCACTCGTGTTCGTGACGGTGCACCCGCAGAGCTGGCACCGGTTCCGCGAGGGCATTCTGCAGATGCCCGACGTCGAATACTGCTGCATCACGACCGGCGAGCACGACGCCATGCTGCTCGTGCGATCCCTGGATATCGGCGGGGTGCACGACTTCGTGACCGGCGTCGTGGCCGCGCGGCCCGAGGTGAAATCGGTGGTGAGCGTGGTCATCCTCGACGAGGTGGTGAGCAAGTCGTACCTACTGCCGACCGACATTCCCGACCGCTCTGGCTCGTCGAACCGGCTCGGCATGACACGGTTCACGACCGCCGGAAACGGGCGCGACTCGGTTCGCTGAGGCTGTCGACGTAGCCCGTTCTTCTAGCTCTCGTCCTGCGCCGGCTCTTCGACGCACACGCTCACGTGGTCGACGCCGTCGATCTCGAAGCGCTCCACGAGGCGCACGCCGTCCGGTCCGGCCACGACCTCGCTGCCGCCCGTGCCCGCGACGACCGAGCCGTCTTCGACGAGCACATGCACGAACGAGACGGATAGGTCGTCACCGACCCTCGTGCCGACAAATCGTCCAAAGGTGACGGTGTCTCCGTCGTAGTCGCCCCAGATCACGCCGTCCTTCTCGAAGTAGCGGAAGCGCGAGGGCGAATCGGGGTCGACAGGGCTGTTGGTCGACGACTCCATCACGAATCGGCGGGAATCGAGGCTGGGAGCAAGTGCTGGCTGGACGGTCACGACACGAGTATGGGTGCCGGGCCGCTCCCGTTCCAGTCGAGTGCAGAACGTCCAGGATCCGGGCGCCGCCGCCGCTCCGATTGGACGAATGCGCGCCTGTCGACGCCGATCGGGCACAACCCGCTTCCCTTGCAAATGTGAGAGTGATCGCGGCTACGGGCCGGGCCGATCTGCGTCGGGTCGCGCGTTTTGCTCTCACTTTTGCAGGCGGGGGCGCCGGATCCTGGGCCCCGGGCACTGCCTTTGCAAATTTGAAGGAGATCCTCGCGACACGCCGCGCGGATCCGCCTCACTTTTGCCGGATCGCGAGTTTCTCCTTCAAATTCGGCAGGGCAGCAGCAGAGGCGGCAGCTAGTCGCGAGCAGACGACGGCTCGGCGCCGGTGTCGGTCGCGCTGAAGTTCTGGAACGACCGCGACGCCGTCGGGCCCCGCTGCCCCTGGTAGCGCGACCCGTAGACCGACGAGCCGTAGGGGTTCTCAGCCGGCGACGACAGCCGGAAGTAGCAGAGCTGCCCGATCTTCATGCCGGGCCACAGTTTGATCGGCAGCGTCGCGACGTTCGAGAGCTCGAGGGTGACGTGGCCCGAGAATCCGGGGTCGATGAACCCGGCGGTCGAGTGCGTCAGCAGGCCGAGCCGGCCGAGCGACGATTTACCCTCGAGGCGCGCCGCGATGTCGTCGGGCAGGCTGACCCGCTCGTAGGTCGAGCCGAGCACGAACTCGCCCGGGTGCAGAATGAACGGCTCGTCGGGCTTCGACTCGACGAGATGCGTCAGCTCGGGCTGATCGTCGGCCGGGTCGATGAACGGGTATTTGTGGTTGTCGAACAGCCGGAAGAAGCGGTCGAGGCGCACATCGATGCTCGACGGCTGAATGAGACTGGGGTCGTGGGGGTCGAGCCCGATTCGTCCGAGTTCGAGTTCGGCCTTGATGTCGCGGTCGGAGAGCAGCACGCGGTCAGCCTACTGAACCGGGGCCCGCCGCAGCCCGCGTCGACAACTCAGGCCACAAGGATCCGGCCCGACCCCGCTCCAGCCCCGACGCCGCTCTCCCCTCGATCCCGCTCCCACCCCGCGTCGGCAACTCAGGCCATAAGCGTCCAGCCCGCCGGAAACCCCAGGGTGCAGGATCGAAGGATGCGCTTAGTCCTGATTTCCCAGCCGGGAGGGCCCGAGGCCCTCGTCACCGCAACCGCCCCCGACCCCGTGGCAGGCCCCGGCGAACTCCTCATCCGCGTCGCGGCCGCCGGCATCAACCGTGCCGACGTCGGCCAGCGCCAGGGCAACTACCCGCCGCCTCCCGGAGCCCCCGAGTGGCCGGGGCTCGAGGTCTCGGGCACGATCGAGGCCATCGGCCCGGCGATCGAGACGGCCAGCGCCAGCGACTCCGGCGATGGCGACGACACAGGCACCGGCACCGGCACCCCCGGGTGGAAGGTCGGCGACCAGGTCTGCGCTCTACTCGCGGGCGGCGGCTACGCCGAACTCGTCGCGGTCGATGCGCGCCTCGTGCTTCCCGTCCCCGCCGGAGTCGACCTCGTCGAAGCCGCCGGCCTCCCCGAGGTCGCCGCGACAGTCTGGTCGAACGTGTTCTGGCACGCGGGCCTGCAGCCGGGTGAGACGCTCCTCGTGCACGGCGGAACCAGCGGCATCGGCACCTTCGCGATCCAGCTCGCGACGGCGCTGGGGTCGAAGACCATCGCGACCGCAGGATCCGACGCCAAGGTCACCTTCATGAACAACCTCGGCGCCGCGGGAGTCAACTACCGCTCGACCGACTTCGTCGAAGCGGCGAAGCAGCTCACGGACGGCCGTGGCGTCGACGTGATCCTCGACCTCGTCGGCGGCGACTACCTGGCGCGCAACATCGACGCGCTCGCGATGAACGGCCGGATCATGGTGATCGCCAACCAGAGCGGTGAGGCGTCGTCGTTCCAGCTGGGGGCGCTTATGCAGAAGCGCGGACGCATCTGGGCGACCACCCTGCGCGCCCGGCCAATCGAGGAGAAGGCCGACATCGTGGCCGGAGTGCGCCGCGATGTGTGGCCGCTGGTCGAGCGCGGCATGGTGAAGCCGATCATCGACGAGGTGTTCCCGCTCGACGAGGCCGCCGACGCCCACCGGAGGATGGACGCCGGCGGGCACATCGGCAAGCTGCTGCTGAAGGTGTAGCTGGGCCGAGCTGGCGTCTGACCGCTCGGCGCAGACCCGCGGAGACGGCTCAGACCCGCAAGATCGGCCTCAACACCTGCCCTAGGGCGAATGTTTAGGCCGACTCTGCGGGTCTGTGCCGATTCTCCGGGCCTGTGCCGATTCGGGGTGTTTAGCCGACGGCAGGCGACGGCGGGGCGTCAGCGAACGCGCGAGTCAGCCCCGGGCCGCACCGGCGATGCACCGACGACCTCGACCAGCACCGGGATCTCCGCTTCTCCGCCGAGCACGCGGTCGAGGCCGCGCACCGCACCGGAGGCCGCTTGCACGGCGTCGGTCGGGGCCGATCCGGCGGTGAGCCGCAGGCGGATCTTGAGTGCGGGCGCACCCTTCAGTTCGTACGCCACGACCGAGACCGAGGCGACGTCACGGCGAGAGGACAGCGCATCGACCAGAGCGGTCTCGGCGAAGCTCGACGACACGATCACGCGTCCGGCGTTCTCGTCGAGGTCGATCACCCGGTCGGTGCGTCCGCGACCTCGAGTCACGATGGCAACCAGAGCGATGATGACGATCAGCAGGCAGAGCACGGCAAGCAGCCACGGAAGGTAGCTGCCGTCGAACGGCTCGTTGCCGCCGGCCCGGGTGTTCGAGAGCGCAGTCGACTGGGCGTCGCGGGCAGTGGTCAGCCAGTCGCGCAGGAGCGGCGCTCCGGGCAGCGCCGTCGCGGCGACGAAGAGCCCGACGGCGAGCGAGATGACGCCGAGCACGATCAAGAAGAGGCGGTTCGCAAAGCGATTCGTGGTGGTCATGCGCCGAGCCTTCCGTTCGGGGTGACGCGTGCATCGGCGGTCACGGGCGGGCGGTATGCGATGCGACCGAGCTCGTCGTTGGCGGCGCGCAGCACGGCGTCGGTGTCGGCGGTGGAGCCCGACGCCGGGGTGATCGTGATGCGGGCGCTCGAGCGAGCGACCCACGCGGCGACCTGGCCGGGAGCGAGACCGCCGGCGAGCCGCGCGTTGCGGGCGAGAGAAGCGGCAATCACCTGGTCGTCGACGACCACGGCGACGCGGTCGTCGTCGATCGTGTGCCTACCGCGGCGGCCCGGGGTGAGCCCGATCACGACGAGCACGAGGCCGAGGATGGCCGCGGCGATACCGGCCGCGATGACGAGCACGGGCTGTGCGGTCGCGGCCGACAGCAGAGTGGCGACGGCGTCGACGGGCGAGAACAGCAGGGGCGGTTGGCCGAGCGCCGCGTACACGGCCTCGACGCCGACGTACCCGACCACGAGGATCAGCACGATCAGCATCACGACGGTGGCCCCGGAGCGCGACGAGTGGGTCTCGCGACGCAGGATCCGCCGGGTCACCCCCGAAGGAACTCGCGCCACAGCAGACGTCGGCTTCGACTGGGAGCGGGCCGAGGGATCCCTGGTGGGTGCGGTGGTCATCGCAGCTCCTCTTTCTTTTCGAGCTGGCTGCCGGTGATCGTCACGTCGACGCGCGACACGGCGCGACCGGCGATCTCGTTGACGCGACGGGTGACGGTCTCTTGGAGCGACCGCACGGTGCCGATCACTCCGCCGACGGGAGCCTCGGTCGCGGCGTCGAGCCGTGGGATCGACAGCGGGGTCGCGACGCGGAGGGCCAGCCGGCCCTCGTCGTCGTGCGCGTCGACCCGCACGTCGTGGTGCGAGACACGCAGCTCGTCTGCGACGATTGCGCTGCCCACGCGCTGAAGAGCGCGTGGAGCGATGCTCACGTGGCCGGGGATGACCGGGCTCGCACCCGGCACGTCACGGCTAAGAGTGGCCGTCGGGGAATCAGGATCCGACGACCACTCGCTGGAGGCCGCGCCGGCTGCGTCGCCGGTCGCGGCGGTGTGGGGACCCATCAGGACGAGCGCCGTCCGCGCAACACATCGAGGAGACTCGAGGCGTCGAGCTTGCCGGAGGCGATCCGGCCAACGAGGGCGCCGATAGCGATAAACACGGCGACGAGAAGCAAGGCCCAGAAGCCGAACGCCACCGCGACGACACCGAGCACGGCGCCGATCGCGATACCGGTGGTGGTGGCGGTCACGAGACGCGGCTCTCGGCGGGCTGGTCGTCGTTGTCGTCGTCGTCACCGGGGATGTGCACGTCGTTGATTGCGACGTTGATCTCGGCGACCTCCATGCCGACGAGCTCGGTGATCGCCTGGGCGACCGCGACACGGACCTGCTCGGCGACGGAGTTCATCGGCACCGGGTACTCGACGACGATGGTGACGTCGGCGGCGACCTGGGTCTCGCCGACCTCGACGCGCACACCCTGCGACAGGTCGGTCGAGCCGATCACGTCGCGGATCGCACCGAACGCACGAGCGGCACCGCCACCGAGGGCGTAAACGCCGGGAACCTCGCGGGCTGCGATGCCGGCGACCTTCGAGATCACGCTGTCGGCGATGACGGTCTTACCGGTCGCGGCGGAAGCGGTGACAGCACTCGACGTGGTGGTGACCGGGGTCGCGACCTTGTCGACGCGGCTGGTCGAAGTCGGGGTGGGAACGGTGGGCTTGGTGTCGGCCATGTGATGCTCCTTCGATGCGTGAGAGGGCGACGAAATCGCCGCTCAGGAGTGAGACGGTACCCGCTCCAGAAACGTCACGGAATTCGTCGAAAAAGTTTTAGGGGCCCCGTTTGTCGTCGGCATGGTGTTTGCTGAACGGGTGAAGGTCGCCGCATCGTCTGAGGCCCCGCACCCGCCCGAGCGGCAGCTCGCCCCCCAGGCCGGTGCCGGCCTCGATGCTGCCTCCGACGGGCTTCTCGCTCGCAGGGCCGCCGATGGCGATTCACGAGCCTTCGAGGTGCTCCTCCGCCGCCACCTCTCGCTGATGACCGCTTACGCAGTCCGCCTCACCGGGTCGCGGGCCGATGCCTCCGATGCCGTCCAAGAGGCGTCGATCGCTATATGGCGCGAGCTGCCGACGCTGACCACCCCCGACGCGGTGCGCGGCTGGATGATGCGCATCGTGTCGCGCAAGGCCTTCGATCTGATGCGCGCGCGGAAGCCGGTGGATGACATCGACGACGAGACGGTCTCGAACCGGTTGCCGGTGAGCGAGTCCGCGGATCCTGCTCGTCTCGCCGTCACGGGCGACGCCATGTCGGGCCTGCGCGCGGCGCTCGATCGGCTTCCGGCTCTGCAGAGGCAGAGCTGGATCCTGCGCGAAGTCGGCGGTGAGTCGTACGGCGAGATCGCCGAGCACCTCGGCATCACCACCACAGCAGCCCGCGGTCAGCTCGCCCGCGCCCGAGAAACCCTGACCCGAGAGATGGAGGCGTGGCGATGAGCGAGCAGACCGTGACGCTCGAGCGGCTGTCCGACTACCTGGATTCGGGCCGGTTCCCCTACGACCCCGAGATCGAAGACGTCCCCGAGAACGCCGGGCAGTTGGCCGTACTGCAGCGGCTCCGCTCGCTCTCCGGGCGCCTCATCTCTGACGAGGCCGCAGCCGAACCGGAGCCCGACCCGAGCTGGTTCTCCGGGGTGATGGACCGCGTGCGCCGCGAGGCCCGCTCCGGGCGAGACATCCCTCTGCTCGCGAGCGACGCGTTCGAGACCCTCCATGTGACCGAGGGCGCGGTGCGCGGCCTCATCCGCGAGGCCGGCGACTCGGTACCCGGGGCCGTCGTCATCTCGTGCTCGATCGACGGTTCGGTCACCGAGCTGGGCGCGCCACTGCACGTCGAGGTGACGATCAGCGCGCTCCGCGGCGAGTTCGTGCCCGCCATGGCCGACGAGGTGAGGCAGGCGGTAGCCGATCGGCTGACCGCGCAAGAGCTCGTGGTCGAGACGGTCGACATCGTGATCGGCGACGTGCACCTGCTCGAAAGCGAGGCCTCGCAATGAGCGTCGACGTGTCTCGCAGTCTCGCCGACGCGATCCTCGCCCTCGCTCGGGCGACTCCGGGTGTCGCCGGCGTTTACGCCCGCCCCGGCATCGGCCAGCTGTCGCGCATCGTGCGCGAGGGCGTCGCGGTCGTCTCGGGCTCGGGCTCCGACGGCTCGGTGTCGCCCATCGACGTGCACGTGACCGACGAATCCACCCGCATCGAGTTCGACGTCGCCCTCGCGCCCGGCCAGGTCGGCCCCGCTGTTGCCCGGGCGGTGGCTGCTGCCGCTCGCACCGCTGCCGCCGCGAGCGGGTTCCCACCGGCCGTGGTCGACGTGCGGGTGGTGTCGCTGGGCTGAGCGGGCTGCGCTCGCCGCCCGGGCCCCGGCCGCCCGGCCCCGGCCGCCGCCTTGCCCTGGGCTGGCCTGCAAATTTGAGAGCGAAAGCCGCGACCCGACGCGGATCAGCCCGGCGCGCCGCCCCGATCGCTCTCAAATTGGCGAGCGGAACGGCAGAAACCCCCGCACCGGATCCGAGGATCCAGCACGGGGGCGTCTCAGTAGTGACTCAGCGACGCAGCGGCTAGTCAGCCGATCGGCGTCGGGTTGGTCGGGTTCGGCGGCACCGGCAGCGATCCGCGAATCTGGTTCTGCGCCTGGCACTGGCTGGTGCAGTTCGTGGCTCCGGCGCTCAGCTCGATGGCGTCTTCGCCGAGCACTCCGCCGAGGCGTCCGCCCGAGGTGACGAGCCACTTCGTGACGGTGCCGCTCTGGAACGTTTTCGTCGCGACCTGGGGGCTGTCTTTGCCGAGCAGCATCTGGTGGGATCCTGCGCCGCTCGTCACGGCGTCGACTCCGTCACCGAAGTTGACCTTGCCGGTGTACTGGTTGACGAAGTAGAAGATGCCGGGGGCGAGAGTGTGCACGAACTCGACGGGGCCGGCGAACTCCGACTCCATCTGGAAGATGCCGCCCTGGGCGCCGTCTTTCGCCTGGATCTTGAACTTGCCGGCCGTGGTGCCGAACAGCACGACGAGGGTGTCGTCTTTCAGCTCGAGCTTGGTGATCGTGGCTCCGGCGAGCTGCGCGGCGGTCAGCGTCGGCACCTTCGAGGCGAAGATGACGGTGGGCTTCGTGACCATGCGCTGCGTGTCGGGCGCACCGGTCAGCGTGTAGTCGTAGACGCCGAGGGTCGACACGTCGATGTCGAAGCTGTTGTTGACGCCCCGCACGGCGATGCGGCCTTTCGGCGTGACGCCGTCGAGCTTGGTGCTCTTGCCGGCGGCGGGGTTGTAGGTGGTGCCGTTGACGGTTACCGCGTAGTCGCCGCCCGCGCTGGTCTTGCCGGAGGCGATGGCGGGGCCGGCGAGCGCGAGGCCACCGGCGGTGAGGGCGAGAGCCGTCAGGGTGGCGGTGAGAAGTCGAGTGCGAGTAAAGGTGCGAGTGCGAGGGGACATCGGGGTTCCTTCCGTGGTGACCGAGATGCTGGCTGGAATGCCGGCCAGGTGATGCCCCCAGTCTGCTGAGAGACGAAAACGCCCACCATCGGACCTTGGTACTAGTACCCCCTCGTCACCCGTCGGCGAGGTGGTCGCGCGCCCACATGGCGGCGCTCGTGCGGTCGGCCACGCCGATCCGCCGGAACAGGTTGCCAACGTGCACCTTGACCGTCCGTTCGGCGATTCCGAGCTCGGAGCCGATCTGCTTGTTCGACAGGCCGGCCATGATCCGGCGCAGCACCTGTTCCTCGCGAGCGCTGAGCGCCACGCTCGGCTTCGGCAGGAGCGCCTGCGCTACCCGCGGGTCGATCGGCACCTCTCCGCGAGCCGCACCGCGCACGGCGGCCAGCACCGCATCCGGCTCGCTGTCTTTGAGCAGGAAGCCCGTGGCCCCCGCTCGAAGCGCCTGCGTGACCTTCTCGGGGTCGTGCAGCGACGTGAGCACGACCACGCGCACGCCGGGGTGCGCCGCGCAGAGCCGCCGGGTGGCCTCGACTCCGCCCATGCCCGGCATCGAGAGGTCCATCAGCACGACGTCGAGCTCGTGCGAGTCGGCGAGCTGCAGCGCCAGCTCGCCTCCGGAGGCCTCGGCGACCACCTCGAGATCATGGGCCGCGGCCAGCAACCCCGCAAGACCCGCACGCACGAGCGGGTGGTCGTCGACGATGAGAACGCGGGTCATCGGATCCTTCGCGTTCGTGGTCGGCTCGGCCGTCATCGGTCTCGCCCTTGGAGGGGAATGCGAAGGATCCAGCGGGTCCCCGCTCCGGGCGACGTGCTGAGGCGCAGCCCGGCGCCCGCCGCTGCGGCGACGTCTGCCAGGACGCGGAGCCCGAAGTGCCCGTCGGCCGGGTGCCGCAGAATGTGCTCGGCGTCGAAGCCCCGCCCGTCGTCGCTGATCTCGAGGGTCGCCTCGTCTGCGTGCTGGAGCAGTCGGATCCTGACGGTCGTCGCCTCCGCGTGAGCGATGACGTTCGAGAGGCACTCGTGCGTGATGCGGAAGACGAGCCGCTGATCGTCTTCGGTGAGGCTCGGCTGGTCGGGGATGTCGATGGTGACGGTGAGTCCGCGTCCGCGAGCGGTGGCCGCGAGGTCGCCGAGGGCAGCACCGAGGCCCGCTGTCGCGAGGTTCGGCGGGTAGATGTCGACCAGCAGGGTCCGGAGCGAGCTGATCGAGTTGCGCACGGTCGCGGCGGCGAGGTCGAGGGTCTCGGACTGCGCGGTGTCACCGGTGGCCGCTGCGCGCCGGGAGGTACCGGCCAGGCCAAGAGCTGTTCCGGCGAGGTCTTGCACCACGCCGTCGTGGAGGGCTCCGGCGATGCGACGGCGTTCGGCGGAAGACGCATCGAGGGCGCGTTCGAGCAGGGCGGTGCGCTGCACCTCGGCCTTGCGGAGCCGCGCCAGCAGCCAGGCGACGAGCGGGAGCAGCAGCAGAGTCAAGAGGAGGATGCTGCCGACCGTGATCCCCGCGAAGCCGAACCAGAGCTGGCCGCTGCGCGCGAGCACCCGGTCGTAGCTGAAGTAGACCTCGAAGAGCAGCGGCGTGCCGTCGGGCAGGGCGACCTGGCGGTATGCCTCGAGCAGTTTGCCGCGTCCGCGTTCGTAACGGTTCTCGGGCTCGTCGAGATCGGTGACATCGGCGCGGACGATCTTGCTCTCGAGGCCCTCCTGATCGTCTTCGGCCAGGGTGAAGGTCTCGCCGACGAGCCGCGATTCATCGCTGTAGACGATTCGCCCGTCTGCGGTCCACACCTTGACTCGCACGATCGAGTCGGTGGCGAGGTACTTCTCGACGACGGTGTCGAGCTCGTCGCGGGCCCGGGCGGCGGCCTGTCCGGTTCCGGTCAGGTCGTCGGAGAGAGCGGGCTGCACGACGCTCTCGGCGAGCAGGTTCGTGGTCGAGGAGGCATCGGCGATGGCCTCCGCCTCAGCGAGGTGGCGAGCGGCGACGATCCCGGCGAGCGCGACGGCGACGACGATCAGCACGGCAACCGCGACGGCGCCGAGCAGGATGGGGCGGCGGCGGAGCGGGGCGTCGGTGGCGGCGGGGGTCGTGCGGCGGCTTGGCTTGGCGCGGCGGCTCGGCCTCATGCGGCGGCCTGGCTTGGCGCGGCGGCTTGGCTTGTCACGGCGTCTTGGCCTGGCGCGGGCGGTCGGCGCGGGCTCGGCGAGCGTCACCCACTCCGTCATGTTCGCCCCATGGGTTCAGGCTACCGAGGTGGTGGCGCATCGCGGCGGGTGGCGGCGCGTGGTGAGTGGCGAGTGTCCACGATCTGCTGATGTTCGAGGCCGGGCATCAGCAGATCGTGGACACTCACCGCCCCGGGGGCGCAGACGGGAGGCCCCAGCTACACAGCAGTCAGGTGACGGAAACGCGTGCCGTGATAGATCAGAGGATCCTGCCCTTCGCCGACTCGCACGGCCGTCACCTCGAGCACGACGACATGGTGATCCCCCGCCGGAACCTCGCTGCGGATCACGCATTCGAGCCACACCGCGGCGTCGTGCACGAAGATCGCCCCCGACTCGGGCTGGTGCAGATCGAGCCCGGCGAAGCGGTCGCGGGTGCGGCTCGACAGCTGGTAGCAGGCCTCGTCGTGGGCTGAGGCGAGGATCGAGATGCCGATCCGCTCGGCCTGCTTCAGCACCGGCCAGGTGGTCGACGAATTCTGCACCGAGAACATGACCATGGGCGGATCGAACGAGACTCCGACGCTGAACGACGACGACACCATGCCGACCTTGACGCCGTCGATCTCGGCCGCGAGCGCCGCCACTCCGGACGGGAAGGCGCCAAAGGCGGACTTGATCGCGAGGGCGGCGTCGGGATCCTCCACTCCGGTGAGCAGGGCGGGAGTGAACTCGGCGAGGGTCATGCCGTCACCGCCAGGGTCTGCTCGCGTGAGCTCTGTTCGTGCGTGCTCAGCGACGCCGTAGCCACGACGATGTCGCGCCATTGTTCGAGCCACTTCTCGTAGGATCCTGCGTCCGCGTACGTGTTCTCGTTCAGATACAGCCCCTGCGTCGGTGCGGTTGCCCCCAACTCGACGAGGATCGGCTTGAGCAGCAACTCCGGAGCCAACGCATGCGCCGGCCCCGCCCCGAGCATCAGCGGCACCACCGTGACGCCCGCGAGCCCGGTCGCTCCGGCGAACTGGTCGAGGAAGCACTTCAACACCCCCGTGTAGCTCGCCTTGTACGTCGGAGACGCGACGACCACGAGGTCGCTGCCCGAGACGGTTTCGACGGCGGCCTTCACGGTCTCGTCGCCCCAGCCGAGCAGCGAGGGCCCCAGCGTCACGACGTCGACCACGCGGTCGGGCGCTCGGCCGGTCAGCGATTCGGCCACGTGCCGTGCGGCATCGAGCGTGCGAGAAGCCGGCTTGGGATTACCGGCGACAACGGTGACGATCATGCGCTCTCCTCGAGGTTGGCTGCGCCCAGTCTTCGCCCGCTGCGTTTCTGTCGCGTGCCCTCCGAATTAAGCGTCGATTACGCCAGCGCGCTGCACCATTCCGCCGCGTGCGTTCCGACAAAAGCCCCGTTCAGCACCCGACTCGCGTCCCGTTGAGCCCCAAACCGCCGCCGCTCCGAGTGATTCGGCCACCACACCCGGCACCCTCTTCCGCGGCCGCCGCTCGGCTCGAGGCTTCACGGCCCGTTGCATCGGCGATCGCGCTGGCGCCAATTTGAGAGCAAAACCAACGACTCGACGCGGATCCGCCCGGCTTCTGGCCATGATCACTCTCAAATTGGCGGAGGGGCCGAGGATCCGGCGCCAGCGTGAGCACGTACCGGAAGTCGCGCGGCGCCACCCCCGCCGCTCGGCCCGGGCCCGCCCTTGCAGTCGGTTTCTCCTCGGCGGTGGCCCGCCGTGAGCGGTGACTGTCCCCGACCTGCTGGTGTCCGCGGCCCGGCATCAGCAGATCGCGGACACTCATCGCTCGGGAGGGCGGGAGGCGTGCAGCTGAACGACCATCACCTCCCCCACGACAATGTGCGACCGAGCGACTTGTGGCAGCTAAAGGTCGGCGTGCCTCAGACTGAGCCGGTGAAGTGGACGGATGACATCGACCGGGGCGCGTGGCTTCGAGAGCGAGTTCCCTTCGACGGCGGCTCTGCCACCGTAGCGGGGACCGGATGGGAGGCCTACGCGCGCATCCTTCATCCCGCGAGTGCGTCCGGTGAAGTCGATGGAGAGTACGTTCACCACAACTGGACGTGGGCCGAGGCCGCCCGGCGCCGTGGAGTCGGCATGCATCCCCTCGTCGACTGGAACACGATCGGGCGCCACGACGGCCAGGTCGAGGTCGGTGGCCTCCTCCTCTCCCCTGGCCAGGAGGGTCTCCTCGAACCCCATCTGCTGCGCCACCTCGCCTCCGTTCTGGAGGGGGCGACGACGACCCCAGATGACATCACAATCGGCGTCTGGAACGCATCCGGCCTCGAGGCCGGCACAGGCACGGTGGCCGCGTTCGCATCCTCGTCCGGGCCGAACGGAGCAGAGCCCCGAGTGGCACCGACCGACGCCGAAATGCGGGCACTGATGGAGCGCCTGGCTGAGGAAGCGTGGTCGCAGCTCCGCTCAGGAAATCTGCGCCAACCCTCCGAGGTTCCCTATCTGGAGTTGCCCTACCGGGAGTACTACCTGTCGATCACCACCCTGCAGGAGCTGGGAGACCTAGCCGAGCACGATGACGACCTCGACATGGGTGTGCACTTGATCTGGCCTGACGACCATCAGTGGCTCGTTGCCAGCGAAATCGACTTCGACTCCACCGTCGTCGGGGGTTCGAAGAGCCTCATCCAGCGCATTGTCACCCATCCCGACCTCGAGGCATTCGAGGTTCGCGAGACCGATCATTTCGACGTCGATGCTCGCACTGTGAGCTAGGGGCTCTCGAGAGGTCAACTTCGGGCCCCGTTGCGAAGCTGACGAAGACCCCGCAGCCATAAAGTGAGTCGCCGAGCCGATACGCTCTGGGCATGAACGTGGGGTCGGTAGTACTCGGGGTGTCGACAGCACTCGCGATCACGGCGGCGGTCGGCGCGGGCATCGCCATCAGCGCCTCGCAACCAGCTCAGGGGTCGGAACCGATACAGGGGCCGCAGATCGGCGTCTGCGGATCGCCACAAGAATCGGATGCCGCGACCTTCCACTCGATGGCGGCGAGCTTCCTCATCAAGAACACCTCAGGGTCACCGGTGACGATCCGTGCCATCCGTCCTCAGACTCTTAAGGGGCTCGCCTCTGCGACGGTGACGCTCGCCCGAGGAGCCGACGACAAAAAGACGGACGGCTACGAGGTGGCAGCATCAATAGGCGTTCCAGCTACGGAAGTGGCTCACAGCTCGCCGGTCGCAGCCGACGGCACCACAATCGCCCCGCACTCGTTCGCAACGATCATCACGAGCATGACGCTGGCCGATGGCGCGAGGGCCGGGAGTGCCGGTGACTTCGAGCTGACATCGAAAGGCCCTTTCGGCACGTTCCACACCCAGATGATCCGGGCAACCGTCGGCCTCGGCGTGGATGCCTCAGCCTGCACAGATCTGTCGATGTAGTTGTCCGCGCGCTGAAGCGTCGCCCACTACAGTTCCCCTAGGCCAGAGGAGCCCACCGACAAGGTCCCCGTCGGCTTCTGGCGCCACGTGCCCTGGATCTACGTGGTCGGCCTCGTCGTGTCGTCAGTTCTCGTCGGATTCATCGGCTCGTACTACGGCACGTACGGCGGGGCGGCGCTCATTCTTTGGGGTTCGGTCATCGTGGCTGGTTTCCAGGAGTCCCGCAAGCTGGAACGGAAGCGAATGGCCGACGGCGATCCGCACCCGGCCCGCCGTCCGACACCGAACACAGCCGAGGTCGCTCTGGCCGCCGCCTTCGTCCTCATCAGCGGCGCTCTCATCGTCTTCGCGTCGTACATCAATTTCGGCGGCGACGACCGTTCGCCGACATCGACGGAGGCAGTCCTCGCAGGAATCGCCGCCCTCATCAGCGCCCTCACGATCGCCGCCGCGGTCCTGTGGGCGAGGCGAAAGAACAAGCTCAGAGCGCGGGCCGCGGCGTAGCGGCATGCTCGTGGAGAAACGCCAGTTCAGGATCCGACTCGCGTCCCCTCCGCATCTCAACCGCCGCCGCTCCGAGTTACGCGGCCACCGCACCCGGCGCCCTCTTCCGTGGCCGCCGCTCACCTCGGCGTGCTCTCGGTGCGACTTTGCTACGCTAGGCCTGCTGCTCCCCCGGGGGCGGTGCGCGAGTGTAGTTCAATGGCAGAACTTCAGCTTCCCAAGCTGATAGCGCGGGTTCGATTCCCGTCACTCGCTCTCTTTTACTTCCAGCCAATGTCTATTTTTCAGCAGGCACGCGACCACGTGAGGTTCCTTGCCCGGCCGCGACAGTCTCGCGCGCTTCCTCCTCGCCCCGACTCTCTACGGGCTGCCACGGTCGCGCGTGTACCGGTGGCTCAGCACTGAAGACGCGGACGTGGGGGTCGGCATCCTGAACGCCAACGGCAAGAAGGGGCCAGCGACCGCCCTCGTCGGCATGGAGAACTGGGCCGACAAGACGCGGCAGAGCGTCTGCGCGACCGCGCAGCGCATGGCCGGGGCACTCGCCTACGACGAGCTGCTGGAATGGATGTCGGCCGAGGCGGTGCGCCGATTCGACGTCGACGCGTTCGTGCAGTCCGAGGACCTGCTGATCCTGTTGTCGAAGGACGGCGTGGGATCGGCCGGCGCGATCCTGACCTCCCTCGTGCGCGCGATCTGCAAAACCGGGGAACGTCTCGCGCAACGCTCCGGCGGCCGCCTGCCGGCGCCGCTGGTGATCGAGCTGGACGAGTGAATGGCATTCAGTCCGGCCAGTGGCAGAAATCGCCTCTCCCGGCGAGCACCTGCACGGTGACCGCCCCAAAAAGCATGTCGGGTGCAGGCCAGGTCAGCATCAGCGTCGACGGTGCCGCCGAGACCATCACCCCATTGAGCACTTCCAGCTCGACGGCAGTCTCTGTTTCTCTTGACGCTGGCGCCGGCGCACATTCAATCGCCACTCGGGTTTTCGGCGACGATCTTGGGCCTTCGCGCAATTCAACCTTCGATTTCGGTTCTGGACTTTGGCAAAACTTCAACTTCGTGCCGAACATCGCAGACGGAGACAACACGGACGCCGACCAGCCCGAGCTGTCCGTCGTCACTGACGGAGCACTGCTCACAGCTGGGAGTCTTCTCCAGTACCAGGTCTCTGCAAACGCAGACATGTCGAACCCGATTGCTACCTCTTCTTGGGCACTTGATAGCTACGTGCTCCCTGAGGGGCTCCTCGCCACGGGCTCGACCTATTTCTGGAGGGTAAGCGCGGAAGGGCCGGATAACTATGACGGAACGCAGGTTTCGGCGACGAGCCCGATTTGGTCTTTCATCGCAACTGCGGACCCTTCGCTGACTACTACCCCGGATTCCACCTCAAGCTCAAGCTCCAGCTCCACGTCGGCCAAAACATCAGCCTCGGCCAGCCGCGGAGGAATCGGGCAAAAACCCTCCTGTACAGCTGTCGTCATCATCGATGTGCGAGGGAGCAATGCCCCCGCAGGCAAGCTGGTGAAGCAGTCGGACAATGTCTATAAATTTGGGACCGGTGGCTACGGCGACGTGATCCTCAATGACCTCGGCGGCCTGGCCAACATCAAGGGTCTCAGTGTCTCAACGGAGGCCTTGCATTACCCAGCTACCATTGTGGGCCCCGCTTACAGCATTAGCGCGGACACCGGCGGTAGCAACTTGCGGGGTGCAATGAATGACGTCGCCAACACCTGCCCAAATTCCAAAATTTGGCTGGTTGGGCATTCACAAGGAGCCGACGTGATCTCGCGCGCGCTGAGGTACTACAGCCTTCTCAACAAGACCGCGAAGGCCAATTTCAACGGGGCGGTGCTCTTCGGCAATCCGACCTACCGCGCAAATGAACTCATTGATGCGGCTGGAAATGGACCTAACAACGGTGTTTTTTGGCAGTATCGTGCCAACAAAGCCCTCGACGGCATAACGCGGAACAACGTGTACGGCGTATCAGATGTTAATGCGGTCAAGTCTTTCTGCTACAAGAATGACAAGTACTGCCAGAACGGTCAGTCGCTTGATGTGCACAACAGCTACGGGAACAGGACGACGGTTGGTCACGTTGTTCCCTTCCTCAAGCAGTTCGTGACCAAGTAAAGGCCAGCCAAGCAATGGACACACGTTCACGATCTACCGGCGTCAGAGACACGGACGCCACCCGCCACAAGCTTCTGCCCCTTCTCGGGCTGCTGGTGGCTCAAGTCCTCGTTTCGCTACTAGTTGGTTGGCTTGTCAACGTCAGCGGG
Organism: Frondihabitans sp. VKM Ac-2883; assembly: GCF_015350875.1. Lineage (NCBI taxonomy): Bacteria > Bacillati > Actinomycetota > Actinomycetes > Micrococcales > Microbacteriaceae > Frondihabitans > Frondihabitans sp. VKM Ac-2883. Next base: position 58,121 of record NZ_JADKSF010000007.1, read on the forward strand.
ATGGGCGTCGCAGGGTGTCCAGTCGTGACAGATCCCGATCGCTGCAACTACAGCGTCGAGAACGCTGTCCCGGTGATCATGCAGTTTGCGATCTGGGGCACGGCAGTTGCATCCGTCATCATTGCTACGATCTACGCGGTCAAAGGGAAATGGCTTCTGCGAATACCGCTTATCGCGACGGGCGCCGTAATCGTGGTGGGTATTGGATGCGCTATTGCCACGGGAATTGCCCAAAGCTACTGAGTCTTAGCGGACGCACGCGTGCGGCTCCACTCCACCTGCCGGCCCCGCCGGCCTGCTGTGGAAAACCCGCCTCGAGCGCGGTCCCGGGCAGAGAGAAGCCCCCGACGAGCCCGGGGGCTACGAGTCGGGGGCTACAAGCCGCCGGATGAGGGGGGTCACTGGCGGCTCCCTACCGTCCTGGGGGCAGAACGGTGAGGCTCACGCTAAACGGCGGGAGAGATCAGTAGGGCCCGACGGAGGTCACGACGTGGCCCTCAGGGAGAGTTGGGCGCACTTTCTCGATCGCGGCGGCCAGGGTTACCGCCTGTACCTCGATGACGGCCGCCTCGGCGGTGGTGTCGCCCTTGGGGCGGTGTCGCACGAACCAGGTCACGACGTCGACGTTACCCGCGCTCATACCGGCCACTTGTCAGGCTCGGGATGCAGGGAGCTGCTGAGGGCTGACAGCTCGTCCTCGTGCTGGATCATCCACGCGACGGCGCTATTCAGGCTGTCCGTGCGGCGGAGCCACGGGCCGCCGCCGGCATCATCCGGCCGTAGGCGTAGAAGTGATAGACCACGACGCCGTGCTCGGTGCGACTGAGGACGTAGCCGAGCGGCGCGTCACGCACGCGGCGCACCTGCCACACCCCGAACGTGCCGGGTGCCGGCGGGACGGCGAGAGGGTGGGAGGGAGTCGGCCGGCGCAGAATCTTCGCCGCTGCCTGACCTGACCCTTGAACTCCCACAAGCGGGACCGTACGGCGTGCCACCGTCAGTCGCTCCGATCCTGGCGGACGATACTTAGTGGCCCAAGCCAGTTTTGCTTACGACTCGAAGGCCAAGACCAATGACCATTCCGGTGGAAATCGCTCGTGAACTTCGCTACGAGCTCGGAATGGCCGAGTTCACACACATTCAGTTGTCGGAAGCCGCTTGGAGTGACAACAAGTCCTTATCCACGGGAATGTTGGTGACTCTCGTCGAGTCCTTCATTGCGCACGCGCGGTTGATGGATGAGTTCCTGGGTGGCCGGAAGTATCCCCGCAAGGACGATGTGTTGGCGACTCGCTTCGCGCCCCGCTGGAAGGGCGGCGGTTTTCTTGCCACGGCAGACCGCGATCGAATGGACAAGCAGCTCATGCATCTGACGGAAGCGCGGGACCGACGAGAGCGCTGGCCCATCCATGCGATCGCACGTGGCCTCGCAGACAACTATCTCGCGTTCTACGACCTCCTCGACCTCGATGCCCAATACGAGCTGGAGGGCACAGCAGAAAGCGCGCGCGCCATTCTCGAACGATGCGACAGTGATGCAAGGAACGAAATCTACCTCGGACTTGTCTGGTCAGAGGCCCGCAAAGAGGGTCTACATGAGTAGCGCTTCGACCTTGCTTGCCCAGACCGGTTGACTCACGAATGTGGGCAGGGCGGCATGTCGGTAAGGGACAGCGACTCGTCTCAATAGCCGATCGGCTTGCGGGCCTACCGCGAGGGGGCCCGCCACACGGAGACGTGTGAGGCACTGTCAGCGGTGAACGGGGCGCGTCCCCAGTCGGCCCATCGACCGTCGAGCGCGAGACCGGCGTGCAGCGCCATCAGGTCCAGCTCGCTGGGCCAGACATACCGTTGGGGCGAGTCGAACCGGGTTGCACCGTCGACGCCGTGAAAGAAGTCGTAGTGGTGCGAGACCAGGAGCTGGTTCACAGTGTCGAACTCGTCGAAGCCGAGGTGATCGGCGGAGACGTGGAAGGGCTTGTAGGTCTCGCCGGGGATGAGCCCACGCAGCGGCGGTACGAAAACCTCCATGACCACCGCTCCCCCTGGGGCCAGGTGTGCAGCAGCATTCTCGAAGCATCGGAGCTGCGCCTCCTGCGTCAGGAGGCAGGTGATCGCGTTGTACGCCAAGAACACGACGGCGAAGTCTCCGAAAAGCCGGGTCGTAGCCATGTCGCCGATGACGATTTCGAGGTCCGCGCCGCCATCCTTCCGGCGCAACTCGTCGATCATCGGAGCGGGGAACTCGATGCCGGCGACCTCCAGGCCGCGAGCGGCGAGCGGGAGCGCGACGCGTCCCGTGCCGATCGCGAACTCTGCGACGCGGCCGCCATCAGCCAGGTGGGCCAAAAAGTCGACGGCGGGGTCAAGTACGGAAGGGTCGTACATCGACGCTGAGGACCGGTCGTAGTCGCGAGCGACTGCTTCGGTCCAGACGTGCGGGTTGAGCATTTGAGGCGTGAGAGCCACAGGTGAGCCTTTGGTTGCAGGGTGAACTGACCCGTCGCGAGAGTGCGACGGTTCTCGAACGCGCTGTCAGAGGCTCATGACCCCGAGCCTGGCACGACTGGTCGGCTTCGGCAACGGTCTAACCCGTCTCGATAGCCGATCGGCTATCGGGACCGTGTCGAGCGCGCATCGAGAAGGTGTGAGCTGATCGCGTGCTTGGGGCGCTCGGGGTTACATTCATCGAATGGCATTCCTGTCCCTCTCCGTTCGAGAGGACTATGTCTACAATCAACACGCGCATGGGACGATCGAGTTCTTCTGCTCGTTTTTCTTCCCGCAATGGCCGTAGCCCTGGTCATTGGATCGATCCTCAGTAGGCGACGTCGAAAGTAATGAGGCCACGTTCCCTCTTGGTTTGTCGCTGCGCTCGGCAGCTGACCCGACAGCCCTTCGGCTATCGGACAAAGGAATATAGTCCGCCGGCACAGAGTGAACAACCACCATGGCGCCAAGGTCCAAGAATCGTCCGCCACAAAACCTTGACATAGTCACATCCGCACAACTGAACCTCCCGTCCCGCCAAGCAAGTAGCTATCATGACGAGGTGCCGAAAAAGGTCAAAGGTTCTGCCAAACAGGATCGCAAAGGAATTGCTGCGGTCCAGGGTAAAACCGTCAGAGATCTTGATTGGATTTTTCGCGAGCAGCCCACCGACGACTACGGGATTGACGCGCAGATCGAAATTGTGGCTGATGACGAGGCCACGGGTCGGCTGCTCGCTGCCCAGATCAAGTCCGGTCCGTCCTACTTTCGAAAACCCCACGCAGACGGTGACGGGTGGTGGTTTCAACTTGACAGGGACGACCTAACGTACTGGCTCGACCACGCACTGCCGGTGGTGGTCGTCCTTTATGACCCGTCCACGGATCAGGCGTATTGGCAGGTGGTGACGAAAAGGACCGTCACGACCGGCAAGCGCGGTGGGAAAAAGATCTTGGTCCCCCAGTCTCAAACGCTCGACGCGAAATCGAAAGGACGGCTGCAACAGGTTGCGGAGGGAAATCCTTACGAACTACGTATCCGTCGGCTTCGGCTGGCGTTGCCGTGGATGCGTGAGCTCTCTAATGGTCGGCGAATACTGCTGGAAGCAAACGAATGGGTTAATAAGACGTCGGGTCGAGGCGACCTACAAATTGTCTCAACCGATGATGCCGGTGAGGATCGTCAGGCGCTGGGCAGCTGGCTAATCATGCTGGGGAGTCGGCCTTACGAGGATGTATTGCCGACGCTCGTGCCGTGGGCTGACGTCGTTTTACACGAGGAAACTTACGACGAAGCCGATCGCGATCGATGGACGAGCGAATGCGTATGGCAGGACCGTGAGGGCGACACGCACTGGTCAGAGTCCTTCGACGATTGGCGGCTTCAGTTCGATGGGGTCGGGTTGCGCCCGTACGCAAACGGTGCCGGGGAAGTCGACTTCTGGCGACTAGAACTTGTTCTCAACGACCTTGGACGAGGGTTCGCCGCGGTCGATGAGTACGCCGAGGGCGACGGGCGCATTCTGACCCCGTCCCGAGATGGGCAGTAATGTCTTTAGCCGCTAAGCCCACGTCTGTATACCAGCTGAGGAGCACGGCAGATCTAACCGGCTAGAAAAGTGCCCGCAGCTTCGGGCGAGGATTCCTGACGACACCGAAAAGTATTCGGACGATCTGTGGCCGAACGCTACGAGCAGCCTCCGACACCTCCCCCTGCGGGCAGGCGTCATCTCCAAGCGGCGGCCGAAGAAGATGAGCAGACGGCAGATCGAACGTAGCCATCGCTGCTGTCGGATTTCGGAGCCACCGTGACTCCTCGTGGATGCCAGCTAAACGGCGAGGTCCAAGGGCAGGTCGGAGATGTCTTTGAGCCGTTTGCCTTCGATCATCATGTGGAGAGATTCGGTGGCATCGCCGTGACCTTCACTGTCTACGGCTGCAAGTAGCTCCGGAAGAGCGAAGTGGTAGACGCAGTCAATGTCGCCAGTGCCAAGAGCGACTGACGCAATTCGTGACGGCAACGGTTCAGCCGTAACGACAGCAATGTGGGGCAAGCGGCCCTTCCGGTTGCGGATGAGATTGAGGGCTTCCGAGCGGGAGTTTTGAGCACGATCGCTCCGGATGGTCCATTTGCACGACACGACGGCGTGAAGGATCCGCAAGTCAGGGTTGTTGCGACGTCGGATAGGTGCGTGCAGACCGATTGTGTTGTCGACGATCTCACCGCCTTGGTTGATAAAGTCATCGTCAACAGAACCGCGAGAGATCACGATGTCTGGAGCGATGGTGTATCCGTTGCCCAGCACTGCTTGCAGTTGCGGATTCGCTTTGACCGCCCGATCCAAATCGACAAGGTGGGCATACTGCTCGAAGACAGATGCCTGAGCCGCGGCGCCACGACCACTGACTTTTCGAATCTCCCAATCACCTGGCCGGAGCATGCCTAGCTGCGGAAAAGTGTCGGCGAGAAAATTCGCCGTCGCCTGCTCGAACTCGCCCCCAGATGTCTGCCCCGCCAGGCGCTCGCTGACGGTCTCGACCTTCAACGTATCCGCGATCGCTCGCGCGTAACTGATGCTGGTGCGGTTGCTGCTGTCCGCATTGCTAGGCACGCCTTTGTCGTTGATGCCGAGGACGCCTCCGGCAAGAAGGCCGGCGTGGAACTGGCGTCGGGCTTCGGCGAAAGCGGAGGTGCCTGAGCCGGTCATGCGACGATGCTGAGCGACGGCTTGCGTGTCGCTGTCGCACCGAGTGCTGTCCGGATGGAGGTTCCCACCCGCTCGGCAACGGGCGGCGGGAACGCGTTCCCGATCTGTCGATACACGGCTGTCTTTCGACCCGTGAACTGCCAATCCGTTTCAAAACCCTGAATGCGCGCAACCATCGGGTTCGTCAGCTTGGGGATGTGGTCGAGGGGGTGTTCGGCCGTGGGCGCTTCGTCAGCGACACCGCGCCCATCTACACCGAGCTCCAGCCACGCTTTTTTGGCGCGAGTGGGCCCAAGGTCGGCTCCACCGTGCTTTTTGGAGCCGCCAACTATGGTCGGGGCAATTCCCGCAGCTCCGCGTGCCCACGCGTCCGCGCCTTCCCAGCCGTTTGCCGCCATCAGCGGGTGCAGCGTCTCTCCGACCAGTCGCGGTGAGCCGACAGCGCTCGGCCAATGGAACTTTTTCATTTTGGCGCCACGGAAGGCGACCAGGATGAACCGGGGCCGCAGCTGAGGGACACCAAATTCGGAGCTGAAAAGGAGTTGCCAGTCGGCGGTGTAACCAAGACGCTCAAGCTCAGTAAGGATCGACTGCCGGTAGACCGTAAATCGGGCAGAAGCTAAACCGCGAACGTTCTCGAGCATGACCGCGGATGGCCGGGCTTCTCGCACCAGCCGAAGAGCTTCCGGGAACAGGTCGCGTTCGTCGTCAGCACCGAGTTGGTGACCTGCGAAGCTAAATGGAGGGCATGGGACGCCGCCGGCGAGAAGATCGATTCCACGGAAGGACTTGCCATCAATTTCACGGACGTCGCCCTCGTGTACGTTCCAATCAGGCCGGTTAGCTCGCAATGTTGCTGCTGCGTCGCGGTCAATTTCGACGGCGAGTTCATGTCCAAAACCTGCCTTTTCGAGCCCCAACGATTGCCCACCGGCTCCCGCGCAAATTTCGAGGGCACTCAGGGGGGCGTTAGTCATACCGGGTCCGTTCGTCATGGCGTGCTCCATGGTGCACGAAGCTACCGACACTCTAATTCAGGGCCCCAGCTCGTGTGTCAGGTGTGCGTTCACACACTGACTTCTTAAGACCACAGCAGAAAAAGATCAATCGCTAGGTCGCCCGTATCCGTTCACGTGCTTCATGAGTGGCGCGACCCGGACTAGTAGGTGAGTGCCACCAGAGCCGGCTAGACATGCCGTGTGAGCGACCGGTTTTCGCAGTACCCACCGGGGGCCTACGCCCCCGACGGAACGACGCTGTGGTGGGAGTTGACCACCTGGCCCGACAGGCCAAAGCAGAAATATGGAGCGGAGAGGAAATTGGCCGCCTGGATGGCGTTCAATTTGGAACTCGGAGAGCACTTCACCATGCCCGAGATCCGAGAAGCCTTAGGAGACGGCGTTGTTCCTAACGAGGCAGAACATCTAAATCGTCGCCTCCGAAAGCTCCGTGAGAGTGGTTGGGAACTACCAACAAACAAAGACGATCGGTCGATTCCGACAGGGACGTATCGATTGGACGCAATTGGCTGGCACCCTGGAGAAGGCGAGAGGCCCTCTTCAAATACGGTGTCGATGGGAGCACGCCGCAGGGTTTTCGAACGTGACCACTGGCGATGCGTCGTATGCGGCGTCGGCTCGACGGAGCCATATCCGGGGGAACCCGAGACGGCAGCCGCACTTACTATCGGCCACCGTATTCCCAATGCACTCGGTGGAAGCAGCAAAGACGTCGACAACCTGCAAACCGAATGCGCCCGATGCAACGAGCCAGTGCGAGACGCCCTCCGCTCGCCGGAAACGCTCGAGCAACTACGACCGGATCTCATCAATCTCAGCCGAGACGAAGCTCAGAAACTAGAGTCCTGGGTTCTCGCCGGCACAAGGGGAAGAGACAAAGTCGATAGCGTTTACGATCGGATTCGGCGCCTTTCCGCTAGCGAAAAAGACAGGGTGGCAGACCTACTTCGGCGCAAGGTTCATGGCTAACTGGTACTCGACCTCTGCTACCAAGCTTCGCAACCTGAATTGCTGGTCAATAGGGCAGTGGCCCTGGCCGTCTCGACCAGGGCCACTGAGAACCTCCACCACTAGCCCCAGCGAGATCCAAAGGTGGGATTCAACAACTCTCGAGCTGTCTTCTCCAACGTCGACAAGTACCGTGCACTCACGTCGTCGTCTAGCGGCAGCACAACAAGAGCGTCCCAGTCGGCCTTGAACGAGTCGCCTGCACGTGAATCTCTCGCATGGCCGGCCAACCGGCGGCGAATACCAGCGGCCGTTTTGCCTACGTACTGCCACCTGCCGTACGCCATGGCGGCGTAGATTGCCTGGCCGTCGGGCAACTCAGTGGGCAGCGAGCCCTCCCGCAAATTCACGGGATAAAGAGTCCAAGGATCTGCACCACTGCGAGTAAGGGGCTCCGCAACGCGTATCACCCCGGCCCAACGCACCCCTAGGTCCGACATGCGGGTGAGGCGGGTGGCGCTGAAACCATCCCCACCGTCACTCACCGTCCGCCTCCGATTTTGCGTCGCTATCGCTTCCAGAAGAACTGGCTTGACCCGCTGCCGGAACGTTCTGGTAGAGACCGGCCGTGATCTTGTTGACAATGAAGGTCAGCTCCTGCCACTCCTCCAAGGTGCTGAAGGGCTGACCGATGCCCGCTCCGGAGGGAATGGTGGTGAGCTCGGTGATCTGGTCGTCAACGTGCGTCAATCCCGTGCGAATCGCAACGCGAAGTCGAGCCGCACGAGCGGCATCCGTCTCCTGCGTCGGGGAAGACGCACCTCCCGCGAGATCCTGCTTAGGTTTGGCCGCTCTCTGCGGATTGCTCGCCGTAACAACCTCGCGCTCCCGCATGAGCCTGGGCTGACCGGAGTTGTCGACCAGGAACTGATTCGGATGCTCTGGATCAACCATTCCGACGCGGTAAGAGCTTGCGATCTGCGACGCGTTCGAGTTCGATTGCAGGTCGCGTTCAGTGAAGCTATTCGCGGCAACGCCACTTGCGTCGAAAGCGTTGGCCGCTCGAGCCAGAATCCAGAGCCCGTATTCGTTCGTTCCGAGGCCACTCACGACATCGCTGACTGATGCTCGGAAAGGAACGAGATCCATCGACAATTTGCTACCGACGTTGGCTGTGAGCAGCTTGTCGGTCACAAGAGCGATTCCTCCCGCGACTTGCAGCGTCAGGCGAGCGTTGACGTCGCCTGCGAGAGCAGGGGCGATGAGCTCAGTGAAGTCGGCAACGGGTACCGGCTTCCAGGACAGCCCGAGGGCCCCTTTAGGAATTGGAGCACCATCACCCCACGCCGAGCGTGACTGTGCCAGCGTGGCAGCTTTAACCCCCCGCCACGGACGGTCCACCACGGGGGCCATCAGACTGACGTATCGGCTATCCGCAATTCGCGTCAACCCCAAAATGGCGCGCAACTCTCGCTTCATACCCTTGTAGACCTCAGGGTTGCAGAGAGTGGCCACGACGTACACACCCCTCCAGAGCGGCGTCGGCGGAATCGAGGTGTCACCGAAGATCGAGCCCAATTTGGACTCGTCGATAATTCCTGTCGCCAGGTCGGCCACGTCCTCAAGAAGTTCCCCAGAGTGACGAACACGATGCATGGCCCGGTCCGCTACCTCGGCAAACTCGGCCGCCTCGTCCCAACCCTTGAACTCGACGTGGATCGAGGACACGACAGCACGAATTGCATCGTCGAATTGCTGGTCTGAGGGCAGAGGGTTCCCAGGAAGGGGGTCGATGCCGACATAGACCTGCGCCGGCAGTGTAAAAGTCTGCCCAACACGGATCGCGTCCTCATCAGGTTCACCACCAGCGATGCCCAGGGTGAAGCGGCTTCTGAGGGTCGTCGCTGCGTCGTCCCTGCCCCGTGCGTACTGCTGTGAAACGGTGAGGTCCTTCGTCCGAGCCGAAGATTTTCGAGTCAGAAGTGTGGTCACCATTTCCTCCGCAATCTCCTCCGGAGTGGGTTTGCCCTTCATCCGCGCGGCCGTAGCACTCACGAGACGCGTCAAACCATCGCGAACTACGAGCACATCAATCGCTTCCGAACCATCTTGGAAAGTCAGGTGTGCCTCGTGAGCGATGATCGGTCGGGACACCCGGCGAGCAAGGATGCTTTCGTCGTAGCGCTTGCCCGTTCGACGTGTTTCCCTCACTGTCTGGCGAAGGTAATCGGCCAAGTGCCGTACGGACTGGAATGAGAGTTCCAGGGCGGCAGTTGGCCCTCCATCACTACCCGTTTCGCCTGAGATCACGGGAGCTGCCGTCGACTGAGCTGAAGCTCCAGTTCTTGGCTGAAGCAACGGAAACAACTCCGTCGTGTAGAGGATGGCCGGAAGCGAATGCAGCGTCGCAGCCTCGACGATCTCGTTGGTAAAGAGATTGTTTTTGACCATCGATGCAGCGACCTCGGGATAGACCATCCCCTTGGCGACTGCATGAAGCCCGTCCTCTGAGAGCGGCACTCCAGCGGCAAGCGCATCCCTGACGAACTTGATGCGATCTCTCGCCGCGGTGGGCCCAGGCAAGTCGAACGAGAAGTTAGAGATGACAAGAGGCTGCTCATCTCCCTTGAGATCAAGCTGCGGCTGCCTTGCCGTCGGAGGTGCCTCCGAAATTGCAGGCGTAGCCGCTCGAGCAGGTGAGCTAGGGGCCAGGAACTGTGGCACGTTGTTACTCATGGGATACCTCGTATCCGATTCCCTGGAACTGCCAACCTTGTCGTCGACGTCCTGCCCTTACGGGACACAGGGGAATTCATTGTCTGCGCTGCGTCTCCTTCATGCGGGCTTGGTCCGAACTCTCGACCGAAAAAACCAGCCATATGGATGGCAGTTCATTCGTCTCCAGTACCCATAGGGTCCTCTGAACAAATTTCAGAGTCGAAGCAAACACACCCAAGGGGCGCGACCATCTAAAGCTAGTCGCCGCGATTGTCCATGTCAATAGCGACTTTTACATATTGCGATTTTCCCTCAGGACTTGAGCGCTCGGGCACGACGGTAGAACGTCGAACGAGAGTGGCCTAGATCGCGCAGTACCTGCGAGGCCGCCTCTCCCCCATCGATCAGGTGGACGGCGCTCCGGATCTGCCGGTCAGTCACCTTTCGAGGGCGGCCACCAAGGTCTCCCCCGATAGCTCGACGCTTGGTCACCGAATCGGTGATCCGCTCCTTTTTGATATCAAGCTCCATCTGAGCGAGAGCCGACATCACCGTGAACACCATCGATCCCATTGGCGTCGAAGTGTCCACGTCCCCTCCCCCAAGGTTCAACACGCGAAGACCTGCGGACCGTGCCCGAAGAGCTTCGGCGAAAGACAGCATGTTCTGCGTTGACCGACCCAGACGATCCAGCGTCGTCACGACCAGGGTGTCACCCTCATAGATTGCGCCCAGTGCTCGATCAAATTCCGGGCGGGACGATCGAGCACCGGAAACTCCCTGGTCGACATACAGGTCATCTCTGCGAACGCCGGCAGCCAGAAGATCCACCTCTTGCCGGTCCGTTACCTGTTGCTTGGTCGAGACTCGCGCGTAACCGATCAACTTGCCCACCGGACCTCTAAGGTGTCCCAAAACTATCGATGGCTACGCGAATTCAAGCAGACACTTTTGGCACATAGATACGGAAAGTTAGGTGTGGCCGAAATCCGGGCGGGAGCCCCACGGAACGCACGCCGACGTGGCACAGCTCATATCCCTATGGCTTCGAGACCCCACCCGACCATGGATATTGGGGAGGGGGACGAGGCATCGTCAACCATGCATGAAAGGATGCGATGCATGCCCGTAGAAGATGACCTCCTCGCACATCTGGCAAAATTCGAGACAGCACCCTTCTTGTTCGTTGGAAGTGGCCTGTCGCGAAGATATCTTTCGACGGACGACTGGATGGGCCTACTCCGGAGGTTCGCCGAGAAGACGGATTACTCGTTTGAGAGGTACCGCGCGGATGCGAGTAAAGACACAGGGAAGATGGCCTCCGCGATAGCTGCTCGGTTTAGCTCCATCTGGTGGGAGTCCGGCGACTACCAGACGAGCAGGGAGGCATTCCCCGATCCCGAATCCGGACAATCGCCTCTTAAAATCGAGGTTGCGAAGTACTTGGGCGAGGCGGCAAAGAGTGCACCGCAAGCCGGGCCCCTGGCCCAAGAATTGGAATGGCTGAAGAGCGCGGTCGTCGAAGGAATTATCACGACCAATTACGACACCTTGCTGGAAACGCTTTTCCCGCATTTCACCGTCTACGCCGGCCAAGACGAGTTGCTCTTCAATAACTCGTTTGGAATTGGTGAGATCTTCAAAATTCACGGCAGTTCAGACGTGCCGGAGAGCATCATCTTGACCGCGGAAGACTTCTCGAGATTCAACGACCGCAACAAATATCTCGCGGCCAAGCTGCTGACGATCTTTGTGGAGCACCCCATCGTCTTTCTCGGGTACTCCCTGTCGGACCCGAATATTCAGGAGATTCTTCTGAACATCGCGGAAGTGTTGACCGCGGAGAACTTCAGCAAGCTGCAAGACCGGTTGATCTTCATTCAATGGTCCCCAGAAGCCATTTCGAGCGAGATGACGCATACGTTCCACTCTGTGAATGGCAATGCCATCCCGATTATCTCCATTCCGGTTAATAGTTTTGAGGACGTTTTCCGAGCGCTAGGCCGTCTTAAGCCCAGAATTCCAGCGGGTGTTCTTCGGCGGGTCAAGGAGCAGGTCTACGACCTTGTCTCCACCAGCGAGTCCAAGGGCACCTTGCTTGTTCGAGATTTGAACGACGACGTCGATCCTTCCCAGGTCGAAATCGTGATCGGTGTCGGCGTGCGGCAAAAGCTCGCTCTCGAGGGTCTCGTAGGCTGGAATCGGAAACAGGTCATGTTCGAAACGCTTGAGCACAATCTGATGGGGAATCAGGACGCCATGCAAACGGTCGCCCGAGAAGTGCTTCCCCAGCATCTGTCGGGATCGACGAACTGCTCAGTCTTCTACTACCTCCTTGGCGCAGGACGCCTTGGATCTTCAGGAACGCTCGCCGACCCAACGGGCCTGCACGCGAGAGTGACCAACCGCGTGGACACCGCGATATCTCACCTGCGGTTCCCAACAAACTTCCCCAAAAAATACGCGTTGCTCGCCGGGCAGTACGAGTCGTTTGAGGCAATGACGACCGACTTGGATCACCAGACCTGTTTACAAGTGCTTCAAGTGATCGACCTTTCCAAGGTCCAGGACGAGCACCTACGTGGATACCTCCGCCGCAACTACGAGGAGACTCCGGACGGTAAGCCAACAACGCTATGGGCGAAGGCCGTCTGCATTTACGACGCAGTCGCCTTCGGACCCCTGAGAGGCCAAGAATCGGCCTCCTAACCCAAGTGCGCCAAAACGCATGCGTTGCGACACACTCTGCCTTTTAGCGCCCGGGCGACATAAATTGGACGCTGCTCATCCGATGCGTGTAGGAAATCCGATCACGGCCTAGCTAAGCCGGCTGGTCGTTTTCACCAGAGGCATCCTCAGACCGTCGCCGATCGCGCTTAAACAGCGTGCCCAACGCATCCGAAACACCCGCGGCTGCACCCTTTAGCGCCTCACCGGCTTCCTCCGCGGCCACTCTGGCCCGTGGCCGATCGGCAACACCATCGCCATCGGAGTCGACCGCGCGGAACGCTTCCGAAGCCTGTTCCAGCCCCCTGACGCCGATCCGTTTGGCCGCCTGGGCTCCGGTCACACCCGTTGTCACAACCTTCCCGCCAGTTTCCGTGACGGCCCGACGCCAACGGCGTGCATCTGCATGTTCGTAGTCCGACGCGATGCCGACGCGACCGCGGAACTCTGTCAGGCCGTCTGAAAGCTCGTTGCTCGACTTCACCGCAGCAGGCGAGTCGAATGGGTTCAGCAGGACCCGGGAATTGGCCCGAGCGATCGTCTCGTCCATCTGCACGAGCAAGCGAGCGGTAGTGCGCCCCACGAGCTCCACTCGCTTCTTTCGCGCTGCGGTCAAGCCCGTTCGGTGCTTCTCGATATCTTCCGATGAGCCGTCGAGAACCCGATCAAGCTCCAGCACCGAAACGGCATCCTGCAGCTGCATGGTGCGCGCAAGCACAGCGAGCCATTCCCGAACCCGGGGATCGGTGGCCCGAATCGCCTTCGCCATGTCGCCTAGATCCGACTTTTTCGCAAGCTTCTCAGCGACAGCGTCGAGCTGACGTATCGCATAGGCCTGAGTTCGAGCAATCGTGAAACCCGCACCCTGCACCTTCGACCAGGTCACCTCCGACACCCGGCCGGCGTGCTCCCGAAGAGTCATGGCGTCCTCGATGATCAGGTCGACGCCGATCATGTCGGCGAGAACGGCATCGGTCTGAGAGCGGAGGATGTCATCGACCTTCTCGTTGATCTCCTCGAGATATTCGACGATCTCGTCCATCTGCTGCTGCATGGCGCGCTGCTGCATCATCGTGGCCAGAGCGGTGAACGCGAACGGGCCACTAAGAAGAGCTGACGGGGCACGCGCGATCTGAAGCCACTGCTTGATGTTGCCGGGATCGCCCACCATGGCGTGGCTCACGCCTGGGATCTTCGTCGGCATCAGGCCATACGCCTTGACCGCGTTTGCCGACTCGGCCGTGAGCTTCACCCAGCGTCCCGAGTTCGCCGCGATATCCGCACCCACCTGCGCCGCGGCGCCGGCGGTGGTCGACGCCGACCAAACCCGGTGCAGGCTAAGTTTCTCCGCCTTGGCATGGCCTAACTGCGCAGACACGAGAAAACGATCTATGTCGGTATCGCTCCCGATGATCGTCAGTCCGTCCCCATCTTGAACGAGCTCGATTTCTCCAGACATCCGTGACCCCCAAGTCGCCGTCTTGACGTTCAGGCACGCCATGGGATCAACCTAGCTCGACCAAGCGACACCGAGCACTTGGATATGAAGGTTGGTCAGATTCCTGCGGTTTGAGACCGACGAACTAGGCCAGGACGGGGACAGCTATGCCAGTGGGTCTGTGCGACGTCCGGCGATCCTTTGCAGAACTCGCCGCCCGCACCACTTTCGTCGACGGGTTGTTCGTGCCGATAATTCTCAAATACATACGAGATCTTGACTTCGCCATAACGAATGACGAGACCTGGGACAGCATCACCTGCATGGCAGACGTCCGGCCCACGGGTGACGGGCACGGGAGAGGCGAACAGTACATCTGCCCTAAAAGGAGGTAGGCGCACGTCGCCAATCCCGGCGACCTGCCGCCGCAGCACACCGACGAAGCGTGTCACGAGGAGCCCCGTGCCGGCCGCCAACGGACCGGCGAGTGCGTATTGCCCGAGAACCCGCCCCACGTCCCCGCAACGGTGCGCCGACTTGGACCGGCTGCGATACTGCAGACATGGTTCGTACTGGTGCTCGAGCACGGACGCTTCGACAGATTCTCTTGACCTCAGGTGCCGTTGAATCGGCGTCCAAGCCATCCGCACCACGCCTCGAGCACTTCCCAACCGATGTCGCAGAAGGTATTACTGCCATGTACCACCGTCTTGGCGGCGTCTTAGTAGAACCACGCCTAGCACCAGGCTCGTGGGACCTGGCCTTTGACGGACTGGTGGTCGAGCTCGACGAGGAAATGCATTTCCACAGATACAGGGCATTGACGCTGAATGCGCCGTGGGCTGCTCGGCTCCCTTGGACCGACAACTACCGAGTCTTCGCGGCCTCGTTCGAAAAGCGTGCTGGTACGGGAGGGAAACGATGGACCAACCCGTCGGCCGAGCGAATGTTCGGCCCGGCGGATCCAGACGGCATCTTCGATTTCCACGGCTCTCCCCGTTGGCGCCAGCGAGCCTTATACGACGCCATGAAGGATGCCTCGGCGGCCGCGGGCCTCGTTCGCCTCGCCCGTATCTCCATTTACGACCGCATCGATGAGGTTCTCGTAAACGACATCCTTTACGGTCGCGCTCAAGTCGAGCCCACCGCCATAAAGGCCTTTTTCGACTCGCGCACCGTGAAGACTTCTCCCTAGCCGTGCGACGGGACAACTCATGGTGTGTGCGGGCGCTGGGTGAACCGCGCTGGAACGAGTGGGAGGCGGTCGAGACACCAACCCTGGTGATCTACGCCGACGGCGGCATGTTCTCGGAGGAGCAGAAGTCGGAGTTCGTCCGCCGAGGCCGAAATACTCGAAGCATCGACGTGACCGACGCCTCCCACGACGCACACCTCGACGCGTTCGACCAGTGGATAGGCGCCTTGCGCACTGTCCTCGCGGACTAAACACCCGGGCATTCCCCGCACCATTCCGCCGGTGAGACCTACTGCTCGCGACTCAACCGAGCGAGCATCGCCCCGTGGGGTCGAGGCGTCGAAGTGGCGGCCGTGCGCGTATGGGTCTCGATGACCTCGAACCCTGATTGGCGAAGCACGTCCGCGAGGGCCTCGGGCGGCCACCGGTACGCGGTGGCTATGGCATGGTCGAAGGGTTCAACTTCCGGTCCCGTGAAGAAACCAACGAGGAGCTCGCCGTCCGCCCGCAAGACACGAGCGAACTCCGCGAGCGGCTGCCGAATCGAGGCCGGCTCATGGTGAATGAGCGAGTACCAGGCGAGCACTCCCGCGAGGCTGCCGGTCGCGTCGGGCAACGCGTCGATGCTTCCGACATCGAAACGCGCTCGGGGGTGGGTCGCCCGGGCGTGCTCGATGAACTCACGGACCTGGTCGATGCCCCTCGCATCGAGGCCGCGCTCGGCGAGATAACCGGTCCACTGCCCCGGGCCGCATCCTGCATCGAGCAGGGGGCCGTCGACTCCCTCAGCCCACGAAGTGATGAGCTGCCTGTCCGACGCGTGGACGACCGACAAGGACCCGAGTCGTTGCGTATATTCCTTGGCCCGCCGCGAATACGATGCTTCGACGCGAGTGCCCATGACAGACACCTTAGAAGTGCAGACCCGACAGAGCCATGCGCACCAGACGCCCGCACAGACTCAACCGTGCAGGGTCGCACCCACCACGGTGACCACACCGACGGCAGCCGGCAAGCCCACGATGACGGCGAGCGATCCAAGGACCCAGGCTTTGCGGCGCCTGGCGGCTCGCCGCTCGCGCTCTCTCAAATTTTTGAACCACTGGATGTAATTCGTTGATGGCGTGGGCGATGTCTGGCTTCGAGCCCACGTGCCGGGCTGGAGGGCTGCTTGGCGAACAGCACCCGGCGAGACGGAGCCGCTCGAGGCTGAGACAGTTCGTGTGAGAAACCGTAGGAGCTGATCGATCGTGACGACGGCGACATCCTTCGGTTCACCCTTGTTGGTCACAGTGGCGCCGACGACCACGATGACGGCCAGGGCATCGACGGTTCCACCGGTCGCCGCGGAGAGCAGCTTCGCGGCGCGCGCGGCCTCGTGGCTGGAGTTGCGCAGATACGGCTGCCGCTGCCCGTTCACCAGGAATGCCTTCGACGAAACCCACACTTTGCCGCCGGGGCTGTGTTTTGTGTTCAGAGTGAGCACACAACCGGACGGGCTCACAAGCACGTGATCGATGTCGCTGCCCCGATCCCCTACCGGAACCGAATGGAGAACGAGCCACCCCTCGGGAAGGCGACGAAGCCGCTCTGCGACTGCCTGCTCGCCGAGCAGACCGACGTACCAACTGCGCGCCGCTGGAGGAATACGGCTATGCCCGAAGAGCCGCGACGCGAAGGAGGTCGGACCCTCGGGCCCCACGGCATCATGGAGCGCTGTCATCAGCGACTCTCCCGGAACGCGATTTGCAAGTGTCGAATTGGACATGTGGGCCCCCTTTTGCTGGGGCGTCAACAGTCGAGCCCCCGTCTCCCACCGTAGGAGCAGAGGGTTTCGCATCGCTGCCACCAGTTTGGGGCGATAGTCCGCTGCACGAGCGTGACGTCTTTCTTTCGGAAGCCTGCAAGAGCGCATACGGTAGACACGCCAGCACAGCCTGCCGATGTGCTCCACATCAGACTGCTGCCCGAACGACGGAGTTCTCTTGTCTCAGCTACCGACCGACGACGGCTTCCGAGCACTGACAGTGCAGCTGAACGCCGTACAGCGCGAGCACGTCTGAGGGGGTCTCGTGGATAAAACAACTCGCCTAGTAGTGACGGTCGTTCTGACCGTCTTCGGTGCGACCTTCCTCGTACTCGGAGTCATCGAGCTCGTGGCGCGACACAGCTATTTCCTCGGCCCCCTCCACGTGGCGACGGGTGTGCTGTGGCTGGTCGGGGTCATCGTGATACGGCGGCGGGCACCCCGGGTCTGAGCAAAGTAAGCACGAGGACTCCTCCAATGCCGCCCGCGGCAGCTAGCCGATCGGTCCGAAATCCCTACGACTCCCGCACCACCAACCGCACCGGCTCCACGTGCCGTCCGGTGCGCGGCCGACCGTCGATCGCATCGACGAGGGCCTGGGCAGCGGAGCGGCCGAGGTCGTCGAGGTTCATGTCGACGCTGGTGAGGGGTGGGCGGGATTCGCGCACGAGGATGTCCCAGTTGTCGAAGCCGACCACCGAGACGTCGTCGGGCACACGGCGGCCCTCCTCGCGGAGGGCGTCGATGACACCTCGGGCGATGTGGTCGCTGCCGGCGACGATGCCATCGAGGTCGGAGTGCGCCGAAGCGAGGAGCCGCGCACAGTCGCGACCCCAGCCCTCGCCCCACTGACCGAAGAGTGCCTTGCCGCCGACCAGTGGGATCCTTGCCTCTTGCATCGCCTGGGCGACGCCCTCTGCGCGATCGCGGGCGGCGGCGTACGAGGCCTCGCCGTTGACGAGGGCGATGCGGGTGCGGCCCGCCTTGAGCAGGCGCTCGGCGGCCAGGCGGCCCGCCATCACGTTGTCGGGAGTGAAGGAGGTGTCGGCGTCGTCGTCGGAGGGGGCGTAGACGTAGACGACCGGCACATCGCCGGGCACGGTCGCTGGCGGGCGGGAGTTCGTGGTGCGACCCACGATGAGCAGGCCGTCGACCCTGCGGGTGAGCAGGGTCTGCACCAGGAGCTGCTCGCGCAGAACGTCGTCACGAGCATCGGCCAGCAGCACCGAGAGGGAGCCCGAACCGAAGGCGTCTTCGGCGCCGAGCAGGATCGGCAGCACGAAGCGGTTGTCGAGGTCGCTCGTGATCATGCCGATGGTGTTGGTGCGCGTCGAATTCAGGGCCTTGGCGAAGAAGTTCGGGGTGAAGTCGAGCGAGCTGGCGGCCTCTTCGACGCGCTGGCGGGTCTCTTCGCGCACGTGGGTCTTCTTGTTGAGCGCCTTCGACGCCGTGGCGATCGAGACGCCAGCCAGGCGGGCGACGTCGGCGAGCGTCGACTTCGGGAGGGAGCCCGTGTCGCCCCGCTGCTGTTCGGCCATGTTCCGAAATTAGTTCACGAAGTCGTTGACAAGCAAACTAATCGGCTATTAGGTTCCTACCGAAACCAGTTTCGGTTTCGATTTCAACGGAGAGATCACCCTCACAGCGGGCCTCTCTTGACCTAGGCAACCTGCAGACACTCTGCATTCAGAGAGGAATCACTGTGATCTTCACCCCTCGCCGCAAGCGCGCCTTCGCCGCGGTCGTCGGCATCGCCACCGCCTCCGCCGCGCTCACCGGCTGCTCGACCGGCGCCGGCAGCGGCTCGGCTGCGTCCGGCACCTACACGTTCTGGGATCCGTACCCCCAGTTCGACGCCTCGTCGGCCTGGACCAAGCTCGTCGAGAAATGCGGCACCGAAGCCGGCGTCACCGTCAAGCGGACCGGCTACGACACCTCCGACCTGACCAGCAAGGCCCTCCTCGCCGGCCAGCAGGGCAACTCCCCCGACCTGCTGCTCGTTGACAACCCCGTCGTGTCGACGCTCGCCGACGCCGGTCTGCTCACCGACACCGCCGAGACGAAGACGAGCACCAGCGACATCGAGAAGAACATCCTCGCCGCCGGCCAGGTCGACGGCAAGACGTACGGCGTGCCCATCGGCGCCAACACCCTCGCCCTCTACTACAACAAGAAGATCCTGTCGGCAGCGGGCGTCGACCCCGCGAAGATCACCGACTGGACGTCGCTGACCGACGCACTCGCCAAGGTCAAGGCCAAGGGAGACAAGGGCATCACCTTCGCCGGGATCGGCACCGAAGAGGGCAGCTTCCAGTTCTTGCCCTGGTACTGGGGATCGGGCGCGAACCTCGACCAGCTCGACTCGGCCGACGCCGTCTCAGCCCTGTCGCTCTGGACCGACTGGGTCAACAAGGGCTACGCCCCCAACTCGGTGATCAACAACACCCAGACCACGTCGTGGCAGGAGTTCCTCACCGGCGACTTCGCCTTCAGCGAGAACGGCACCTGGCAGCTCGCCGGAGTGAAGGCCTCGAAGATCGACTACGGCATCATCTCGATCCCGGCCAAAGACGGCGGAGCTGCTCCCGCTCCGACCGGCGGCGAGTTCCTCACGATCCCCGTGCAGAAAGACTCCGCCCGCTACGCCGTCTCGGCGAAGATCCAGTCGTGCCTCACGAGCACGGCGAACGTCGTCTCGACCGACAACACGCTCTCGTACGTCGCTCCGACGAAGGCCGCGCAAGAGAAGCAGGTCGCTGACAACCCCGACCTCGAGCCGTGGGTGACTGCGGTCGGCGATGCCAAGGGCCGCACCAGCGACAACCTCGGCACGAAGTACCCGAAGATCTCGGAGCAGATGTGGAAGGCCGTGCAGAACAGCCTCAGCGGCTCGCAGTCGGCCGAGGACGCACTGAAGCAGGCCCAAACGGCTGCGGCTGCAGCCACCAAGTAGTACCAGCGGCCTCGAAGGAGCACGCACCATGAGCAACACCATCATCGAACGCCCCGAGGCCGCTCCGCCGGCCGGGAGCCCGGCCGTGGACGCCGGGCCCCCGGTCCGCCCCTCGCTGAAGAGGCGCTTCCGCGCCGACCAGCTCACCGCGTGGGCGTTCATCCTGCCCGTCGTGGCGTACCTGGTGATCTTCTACGCCTACCCGCTGATCAAGAACGTCGACCTGGCGGTGCGCGACTACACGGTGCGGTCGTTCATCGACGGCACAGCGCCCTTCGTCGGGTTGGCCAATTTCGTAGCCGTGTTCCAGGATCCTACGTTCGGCCCGGCCCTTCGCAACACGCTCCTCTTCACCGGGGTGTCGATCGCCTTCCAGTTCTCGATCGGGATGGCGCTGGCGGTGTTCTTCTTCCAGAACTTCCGTCTCTCGTCGACCCTTCGCGCGCTGTTCCTGGTGCCGTGGCTGCTGCCGCTGATCGTCTCGGCCTCGACCTGGTCGTGGATGATGAACAGCGACTCGGGCGTCATCAACTCGGTCATCACATCGTTCGGTGGCACCGGCATCAACTGGCTCACGTCACCTCAGTGGGCGCTGATCGCGGTCATCATCGCAAACATCTGGATCGGGATCCCGTTCAACCTCGTCATTCTCTACTCGGGGCTGCAGAACATCTCGACCGACATCTACGAGGCCGCCTCGCTCGACGGGGCGAACGCCTGGCAGAAGTTCTGGCGCATCACCTTCCCGCTGCTCAAGCCGGTCTCGGCGATCACGATCCTGCTCGGCCTCGTCTACACGCTGAAGGTCTTCGACATCATCTGGATCATGACCAAGGGCGGCCCCGGCAACGCGTCGACCACCTTCGCCATCTGGTCGTACCAGCTCGGCTTCGGCTCGACCCTGCCGAACTTCAGCCCGGCCGCGGCCGTCGGCAATCTCCTCATCGTCATCGCCCTGATCTTCGGGTTCTTGTACCTGCGCGTGCAGAGAAAGCAGGCTCAGTAATGTCCGCCACCCTCACCCGACCCGCCGGCGCCCGTCCGGCAACAGCATCGGCGAACGCGCCCAAACGCAACCGCGGCCCGCGCACGATGTGGAAGACCGCCCTCGGCGTGCTCTTCACCGCCATCATGCTGTTCCCCGTCTACTGGATGGTCAACGTCTCGCTGACGCCGGCCTCCGAGATGCGCAGCACCCCGCCGTCGTGGTTCCCCTTCAACGCGACCTTCGACGGCTACACCCAGGTGATCCAGCAGCAGCTGCCCTACCTCGGCACCAGCCTGCTGGTCGGCCTCGGCACGGTCGTGCTGACGGTCGCCGTGTCGGCACCGGCCGCGTTCGCGCTGGCCAAGCTCCGCCCCCGGGGCGGTGGCGCGCTGTCGTTCATCTTGATCGTCGCGCAGATGATCCCGCAGGTGATCATCGCGATGGGCTTCTACGCGATCTACCTCAACCTCGGCATCTTGAACCAGGCCGGCGGGCTCATCATCGCTGACTCGACCCTCGCGGTGCCGTTCGGCGTGCTGATCTTCACCGCGTTCATGTCGGGCATCCCCGACGAGCTGATGTCGGCCGCGAAGCTCGACGGCGCCAGCACCTGGCGCACGTTCACCTCGGTGGTGCTGCCGGTCAGCCGCAACTCGGTCGTCACGCTCAGCCTCTTCGCGTTCCTCTGGGCCTGGTCGGACTTCGTCTTCTCGTCGACCCTCAACTCGGGCGGCACGTCGCAGACGATCACGCTCGGCATCTACCGCTACATCGGCAACAACAACCAGGACTGGAACGCGATCATGGCCACCGCCGTCGTCGCCTCCATCCCCGCGACGATCCTCCTCGTCGTTGCCCAACGCTATGTCGCCGCCGGTGTCACCGCCGGCGCCGTGAAGGACTGACCCATGACCCAGCTCGTCGACACCCCCATCCCCTCCGACCCACAGACGCACCCCGCCTTCCGAGGCGGCCCCGTTGCCCCGTCCACCTCGAAGCTCACCCCGCTCGACTCCACCGAGATCCGGCTGACCCAGGGCTACTGGCGCTCGTGGCAGCAAAAGAACTCCGACGTCGTCCTCGCCCACTGCGAGGCGTGGATGGAGCGGATCGGCTGGATCGGTAACTTCGACCGGGCGGCCAGCGGCGACACCGGTTGGGAGCACTCCGGCATCGAGTTCGTCGACTCCGAGATCTACAAGCTGCTCGAGGCGATGGCGTGGGATCTCGGCCACGGCGAGAACCCTGACCTGCAGCAGCGCTACGACTCCCTCGTCGACCGCGTCGCCTCAGCGCAGGAGGCCGACGGCTACCTGCACACCAGCTTCGGCCGACCCGGCCAGCCCGCCCGCTACTCGAACCTCGAGTGGGGTCACGAGCTGTACTGCTTCGGGCACCTGATCCAGGCGGCCGTCGCGCGAATCCGAACCGCAGGATCCGGCCGCCTCGTCGAGGTCGCCATCCGCCTGGCGGACCACCTCTATGCCACCTTCGGCCCGTCCGGACGCGAGGCCGTGTGCGGACACCCCGAGATCGAACCCGCCCTCGCCGAGCTCGGTCGCGCGACCGGCGACGCCCGCTACCTCGAGCTCGCGGCGCTGTTCGTCGAGCGTCGCGGCCACGGTCTACTGAAGCCGATCGAGTACGGCCAGGAGTACTTCCAGGACGACCAGCCGGTGCGCGAAGCGGAGACCCTCCGCGGTCACGCCGTCCGTGCCCTCTACCTCGCCTCCGGGGCCCTCGACGTTGCGGTCGAGTTGGGCGACGAGGCCCTCGCCGCGGCCGTCGAGCGGCAGTGGAGCCACACCGTCGCGACTCGCACCTACATCACCGGCGGAATGGGATCGCACCACCAAGACGAGGCCTTCGGCGCCGACTTCGAGCTGCCGCCCGACCGCGCCTACTCCGAGACCTGCGCGGGCATCGGCTCGAACATGCTGTCGTGGCGGCTGCTGCTGCAGCACGGTGACACGAAGTACGCCGACCTGCTCGAGCGGACGCTGCTGAACAACGTGATGGCCTCGCCGCGCGAAGACGGTCGGGCGTTCTTCTACACGAACACGCTGCACCAGCGCGTGCCGGGCAGCGTGCCCGACGAAGGCGAGCTGAACGCCCGGGCCCTGTCGAGCCTCCGCGCACCCTGGTTCGAGGTCTCGTGCTGCCCGACGAACGTCGCCCGCACTCTCGCCAGCGTCGAGCTCTACTTCGCGACCAAGACCCACGACGGCCTGCAGCTGCACCAGTACGGCAGCTACGACATCGACACGACGCTCGACTCGGGCACCCCGGTCTCGTTCTCGGTCGTCAGCGGCTACCCGGCCGAGGGCCGCATCGTGGTCACCTCGCGCGAGCAGACGACCAGCGAGGTCACGTTGACCCTGAGGATCCCCGCCTGGGCCGGCCATGCCGACGTCACCGTCGGTTCCAACGATCCCGAGCGGGTCGACGGCGAGACGGTCAGCGTCACGCGCCGGTTCGCCCCCGGCGACACCGTCGTGCTCGACCTGCCGATGAAGGCGCGCTGGGTCACACCTGACCCGCGGATCGACGCCGTTCGCGGCACCGTCGCCGTGGAGCGCGGGCCGCTCGTGCTCTGCCTCGAGGAGCAGGCGTCCGAGCGCACCGTCAACGACGTTCGGGTCGACACCTCGGCACCGCTGGTGACGACCGACACCGGGGCCGGCGTGACGTTGGTGACACCTGCCGCGCCCGGAACGGCCGGAACTGCGGGCACGGACGGCCTCGGACGGGCGGGGTGGCCGTACGGCGAAGCCCCTGCCGATGAGGGTCGGGGGGCGTCGGAGGGGATCCTTCGCCCCTATGCCACCTGGGCGAACGAGGGCCCGTCGACCATGCGGGTGTGGTTGCCGACCGCCTGATCGCCCTTTCTCGGGCGGGGCGGCTGATCCGCCGCCCCGCCTGCGATCACGCGGGCGCCGGGGTCAGGCGCCGATCGCATCCAAGCGCGCGACGACATCGGCCGACAGCTCGAGCCCGGCGCCGGCCACGTTCTCGCGGAGGTGCGCGCGCGACGAGGTACCCGGAATCAGCAGCAGGTTAGGAGACCGCTGAAGGAGCCAGGCGAGGGCCACGGACATCGGGGTGGTGTCGAGTTCGGCCGCGACGGATCCTAGAGTTTCTGACTGGAGCGGAGTGAAGCCGCCCAGCGGGAAGTACGGCACATACGACACGCCCTGCTCCGCGAGCGAGTCGATCAGCGCGTCGTCTCGGCGGTTGGCGATGTTGTAGAAGTTCTGTACGGTCACGATGGGCGCGATGGCCTGGGCCTCGGCGATCTGCTCGGCGTTGACGGTGCTGAGCCCGAGGTGCTTGATGAGTCCTTCTTTCTGCAGGGCGACGAGCGCCTCGAACTCGGTCGCGATCGAGCCCGGCTCGGGGGCGTCGAACCCGCCCACACGGAGGTTCACCACATCGAGCGCCTCCACGCCGAGGCGGCCAAGGTTGTCGTGCACCTGCTTCGTCAGCGACTCGGGAGTGGTCGACGGGATCCAGTTGCCCTCGTCATCGCGCTGCGAACCGACCTTCGTGACGATGCGGAGGTCGCTCGCATACGGGTGCAGCGCCTCCTTGATCAGCTCGTTCGTGACGAAGGGGCCGTAGAAGTCGGCGGTGTCGATGTGCGTGATGCCGAGCTCGACGACCTCGCGCAGCACGGCGAGCGCCTCGTCGCGGTCGGCAGGCGGGCCGAAGACGTGGGGGCCGGCGAGTTGCATGGCGCCGTATCCGACGCGGGTGAGCTGGAGGTCGGGCGCGGCCGAGAAGACGCCGCCGGGGAGAGTCGTGTTGGTCATGCATCCATCGTGCGCCCGGTGGAGCGCGGGCGGCAGTGCCCCGGCGTTCCTGGGTCTGGCAGGGCCAGGCACGATCGGGCCGCCGCGCCCCGTCTCGTGTCTCAATCCTGAATTACCGCACCGGCCGCGCGGCTCGCACTATTACCGTCCTCGGGCACACCGAAGCCCCGAACAGCGAACGGATCGGGGCTTCGGCGCGGGGGCGGTCAGGCGACTTCGAGCTCGCGCTCCTCTACAGCATCCTCGGCGAGAGCCTCGGCAGGCTCCGCGACCGTCTCGTCGACGATCGGCGCCGCGGCGGCGACCCCGGCGACCTGTGTGAGCGACGCGCCGTCGGTAGCGGCGGGCCAGCCGATGGCCTCGTCTGCGCCGCGGAGGTTGCGCAGCCACCAGGCCCAGTCCTCGGGAACGAGGCTGAACGGGTCGGCGTAGCCGAGGAGGCGCGCGGCGTACACGGGCCAGTGGGCATTCGCGAGGGCCGGGCGGCCGAGGTAGACCAGGTCGAGCAGTTCGCCTTCGATCACGCGGTTGGCGATCTCGGGCTGGCCGAGGTTCCAGCTCGTGGCGACCGGGATACCCACCTCCTCCTTCACGCGGGTGGCGTTCTTGACCATGCCGCCGAGGGTGCCGATGGGGATGTCCCCGCGCATGTCGTCGGTGTTAAAGCCGATGCTGAGGTCGGCGAGGTCGAGGCCGTGCTCCTTCATCCAGCCGATGGCAATGATCGACTCGTCGACGGTGGCGCCGCCCGGGTGCAGGTCGTCGATGCCGAGCCGCATCGTCAGCGGGATGTGGTCGGGTAGAACGGCGCGGACGGCGTCGAGCGCCTCCAGGTGGAATCGGGTGCGGTTCTCGAGGCTGCCGCCGTACTGGTCGGTGCGCTGGTTGGCGAGCGGCGAGAAGAACTCGCTGCCGAGGTAGCCGTGAGCGAAGTGCATCTCGACCCACTCGTAGCCGGCCTCGACGGCACGGCGAGCCGTGTCGGCGTAATCCTGCATGAGCTGTGCGATCTCCTCGACGGTGAGCGCGCGCGGCACGTACGGCATCGACCCGCCGTAGGCGATGGCGGAGGGAGCGCGGGTCTGCCAGCCGGCCTCGTGCTCCGGGGGAAGCATGTGGCCGCCCTCCCACGGGGTGACGAGGCTGCCCTTGCGGCCGGTGTGGCCGAGCTGGATGCCCGCGACGCCGCCCATCGACTTGATCATGTCGACGACGCGCTTATGGCCTTCGATCTGGTCGTCGTCGTAGAGGCCGGCGCAATGCGTGGTGGTGCGGCCGTCGGGGGTGATCGCGATCTGCTCGGGGAACACGAGGCCGAATCCGCCGGCGGCGCGGGCGCCGAGGTACATGAGGTGGAAGTCGTCCAACTTGCCGTCGGTCGAGCGGTACATGGTCATCGGGGACATCGCGATGCGGTTTCGCAGCGTGACGCCCTTCAGCGTGTAGGGCGTGAACAGGTTCGGCATCGGGATCCTTTCGAGGGGGCGGGGGTGGGAGTGAGATCAGTGGACCATCGGCATGTGCCCGCGGCGATTACGCGGCCGTTGCCGAGCGGTAACTTTCTGCTCACGCCCGCTGACGACGGGTGAGAGGTCGGTGCGCGCGGGTGTCGTCGTGGCGGGCGGCGGCGTCGGCGTAGCGATCGAGTACGACCTCGACGAGTTCGCGCGGGGCTGGCCCCTCCGTGATGAGGAGGGGGTCGCATATCAGGTCGGCGTTCATCGCGTGGGCGAGGTCGTTGAAGTAGCCGGGCGCGAGCAGGTAAGTGCTCACGACCACGCGAGCGTCAGGATCCCCCTCCCGGGAGTTCCTGATGGCGTCCGCCAACGGCGGCTGAGCCGCGCTGATGAACCCGACACTCACCTCCCGGTGGATCAGCACCCCGAGGCGCCGTGCCATCTCGAAGCAGTCCTCGACGGCCCGGGCGTCGGTCGAGCCGGCGCAAGCGAGCACGACGCGATCGGCCCGGCGGAGGCGCGCTTCGCCCAGCCGTCGGGCGAGGAGCCGGGCGATGCGGTCGTCGGGCCCGAGTGCGCGGGCGATCGCCACGTCGCGGTCGACCTTGTCGGCCTCGTTCACGAGGTCGACGTGGACGTGGAAGCCGGCGCTGAGCAGGAGGGGGACGATGACGGCGTCGGCGTCCGGTGGAAGCGACGACAGGACGGCGGGCACGTCGGGCATCTGCACGTCGACGTGACCACCCCGGACCGATGCGGTGGCGACCTCGGCGACCGCCGCCACGAGGTTCTCGACGGCGAGCTGGCCGGCGGGCGAGGAGGTCCCGTGCGAGATGGCGAGCAGGGCGGGCGGGCTCGCAGCGAGCGAGAGAGTCACGGCAGCTGCACCTCGACCATGCCGTCGACGATGCGGCTCGGATAGCTGTCGATGCTGAGGCCCGGATGCGAGAGACCCGCGCCGGTGCGGAGGTCGTAGACCTCCTTGTGGAGGGGCGAAGCGAGCGTCGGTGCATCGCCGCGGGAGCCCACGATGCCGCGCGCCATCACGAAGGCGCCGGTGTGCGGATCCTGATTTCCGACCGCGTACAGCTCGTCGTCCGACACTTTGATGAGAGCGATCTGATGGCCGTCGAGCAGCACGGTCTCGCCCCAGAGGGGCTCCAGCTCGGCGGCGGCGCAGGCGGTCGTCCAGGTCATGGGATGACGCTACGTGGACCGTGTTTCAGCCAGCGGCAGAGTCTGGTTACGCGCGCGTGAAACCAGCCTCACAACGCCCATCACCTGCTGTGGGGTGGTCGTAAAGATCTCGACACACGACAGAAACGACGGCGTCACGGCCACGCCGTAACGTCTGCTGACATGACCACCCCTCGCGAGATCCTCATCATCGGAGGAGGCCCGGCCGGGCACCGCACGGCCGACGCCCTCCGCGCTCGCGATCCCGAGCTGACCACCCGCATCACCGTCGTCTCCGAGGAGACGCATGCGCCCTACGATCGGGTCGCCCTGAGTCAGCGCCTGCACGAGGCGGTCGATCTGTCGCTCCGGCCGCAGAGCGAGTGGCACCCCGACCATGTCGCCGTCCTCTCCGGTGTGCGAGCGACAGCGATCGACACGGTCGGGCACGTCGTCGAGACGGATGACGGGCGACGCCTGCCCTACGACGAGCTCGTGCTGGCGACGGGATCCTCGGCTCCGGTTCCCGACATCGCCGGATCCGAGCAGATCCGCGTCTACCGGACCATCGACGACGTCGACTGGCTCCGTGACGAGGTCGATCGCCTCGCGGCGGCACTCGGCCGCGCCCCCCGGGTCGTCGTCGCGGGCGGCGGCCTGCTCGGGCTCGAGGCCGCAGGCGGTCTCGCTGCCCGGGGCGCCGAATCCGCACTCGTCCACTCCGGACCATGGCTGATGTCGGCGCAACTCGACCAGGGCGCCGGTCAGGCACTCGGCCGGGTGATCTCCGCGAAGGGGATCGCCCTGCACCTCGGCACCCGGCCCCGCGACCTGCAACTCGCCGCCGACGGCGTCACAGTCACCGGCGTGCGGCTGAACAACGGGCAGAAGCTCGACGCCGACCTCGTCGTCTTCGCCATCGGCATCAGCCCTCGCGACGAACTCGCCCGCGCCGCCGGCCTCGACCTCGGACCCCGCGGCGGCATCGCCATCGGAACCGACTGCCGCACCTCCGTCGCCGACGTCTTCGCCGTCGGCGAGGTGGCGTCGTTCGAGGGTCGCTGCACCGGGCTCGTCGCGCCCGCCAACGCGATGGCCGAAGTCGTCGCCGACCGGCTGCTGGGCGGCACCGCCGAGTTCACCAGCATCGACGACGCGACGAAGCTCAAGCTCGCCGGCGTCGACGTCGCCAGCTTCGGGGATGCGCTGGGAGCGACAGAGGGAGCGCTCGAGGTCGTCTACGCGGATCCTGTGCGCGGCGTCTACCAGAAGCTCGTCGTGACCGACGACGCCAAGACGCTCCTCGGCGGTATCTTCGTGGGCGACGCCAGCCCGTACTCGCTTCTGCGGCCGCTGCTCGGAACCGAGCTCGCCGACGAACCCGGCGCCTACCTCTCCGCGGCCGGCGGCGACGGGCCGGCGAACACGGAACTTCCCGACGACGCCCTCGTCTGCTCGTGCAACAACGTCGCGGCCCACACCATCCGCGACGCCGTCCACGGCATCGGCACACCCGACGGCGACGCCTGCACCGAGCTCGGCCCCCTGAAGACCTGCTCACGGGCCGGGACGCAGTGCGGATCCTGCGTGCCGCTGGTGAAGAAGATCCTCGAGACGGAGCTGGCGAAGTCGGGCCTCGCCGTGTCCAAGGCGCTCTGCGAGCACTTCCCGCTCTCGCGCCAGGAGCTCTACGAGACCGTTCGCGTCACCGGGCTGACCTCCTTCGACGAGATCATCTCCACCTACGGGTCGGGCCGCGGCTGCGACATCTGCAAGCCGGTCATCGCCTCCATCATCGCCAGCCAGCATCAGGGCTACATCCTCGGCGAAGGTCGGGCCGGCCTCCAGGACACCAACGACCGCGCCCTGGCGAATCTCCAACGCGACGGCTCCTACTCGGTCGTGCCTCGAATGCCAGGCGGCGAGGTGACGCCGCAGAAGCTCGCCGTGATCGCTCAGGTGGCCATCGACTACGGCCTCTACACGAAGATCACCGGCGGACAGCGGATCGACATGTTCGGGGCGCGCCTCGACCAGCTGCCGGACATCTGGCGTCGGCTCGTCGACGCCGGCTTCGAGTCGGGGCAGGCGTACGGCAAGGCCCTCCGCAACGTGAAGAGCTGCGTCGGCTCGACCTGGTGCCGGTTCGGCGTCCAGGATGCCGTCGCGATGGCGGTTCGCCTGGAACTGCGCTACCGCGGCCTCCGCGCACCGCACAAGTTCAAGTTCGGGGTCTCGGGCTGCGCCCGCGAGTGCGCCGAAGCCCGCGGCAAAGACGTCGGCATCATCGCCACCGACAAGGGCTGGAACATGTACGTGGGCGGCAACGGCGGCTACCAGCCGGCCCACGGGCAGCTACTCGTCGCCGACCTCGACGACGAGACGCTCATCAAGTACATCGACCGCTACATGATGTACTACATCAGGACCGGCGACCGCCTCCAGCGCACCGCCCGCTGGATCGAGGAGATGGACGGCGGCCTCGACCACGTCCGCGAGGTAGTCGTCGACGACTCGCTCGGATTGGCCGCCGAACTCGAGTCGGCCATGGCGAAACACGTCGACAACTACGAAGACGAGTGGGCCGCCACCCTCCGCGACCCCGAGCGCCTCCGCCGCTTCCGCACCTTCGTGAACGCCCCTCACGAACCCGACCCGAGCCACGTTCGCGTGCCGACCCGCGGCCAGGTCCGGCCGGCCAGCGACGCCGAGAAGGCCGACGGCCAGGGAGTCCTCCTCTCCGGCCCCCGCATCCCGATGCGGTCCGACCTGTGACGCTCGGCCGCGTCATCCTCGTCGGCGGCGGCCCCGGCGACGACGACCTCCTGACCCTCGGCGCCGTCAAAGCCCTCGCCCAGGCCGATGTGGTGCTGTTCGACCGTCTCGCGCCCCATCGACGTCTCGCCGAGCTTGCCCCTCATGCCGTTCTCATCGATGTCGGCAAGACACCGGGGCACCACCCCATACCCCAGGCTCAGATCGAGAAGCTGCTGGTCGACCACGCGGGCGCAGGATCCTGCGTGGTCCGCCTCAAGGGCGGCGACCCGTTTGTCTTCGGTCGCGGTGGTGAGGAGGTTCTGGCCTGCCGCCGGGCCGGGATCGAGGTGTCGGTGATCCCAGGCGTCTCGAGCGCCGTGGCCGTGCCCGCCGCCGCCGGTATCGCGGTCACCCACCGCGAGGTCAGCCGGATGTTCACGGTCGTCTCGGGCCACGCGCCCCTCAACGAGACCGAGCTCAGAGGACTCGCGGGGCTCGCCAGCACGATCGTGGTCCTCATGGGCGTGTCCAACCTGCCGCAGATCACCCAGGGACTCATGAGGCACGGACTGTCGGCGGCCACTCCTATCGCCGTCATCGAACGCGGCTACACCACCGAACAACGCTCGCTCTTCTCCTCGCTCGACCGGATCGTCTACGACGCCGCGGCAGCCGGAGTCACCTCGCCTGCCGTGCTCGTGATCGGCGAAGTGGTCGCTTTGGCGAACCGGGACGACCCGAACTGCACGTTCGTCCTCGACGCGGCGACATCGCTCGCTCCACTGGAATAGCGGCCATGAACGATGTCCCCTCCGGCGGCGAATCGGCCTCGGTCGGCTTCCGCTCCGACCAGCTCGACGGCTTCCGCATCGGCGTCACCAGCGACCGCCGGTCGGCCGATCTCATCGACGCGCTCAAGCGACGTGGAGCGACGGTCCTCCACGCACCGACCCTGACGATGGCCGACAAGGTCGACGACGACCCCATCCTCGCTGACACCCGAGCGATGATCGACACCCGACCGGACGTTCTCCTTGCCACGACCTCGTACGGAATACGCCGCTGGTTCGAGGTCGCCGATGCGGGGGGTCTCGGCGACGAGCTCGTCGAGGGCCTCGCCGACACCACCATCCTCGTACGTGGCCCCAAAGCCCGAGGCGGGATCCGAGCCGCCGGACTCAACGACACCGGCATGAGCGACCAGGAGACGACCGCGAGCCTCGTCACGAAGACGCTTGCGGACTTCCCGGAGCCGAAGACCGTCGCCATTCAGCTTCACGGCTACACCGACGAGCACCAGCTCGACCGGCTTCGCGCCGCTGGCCACCGCGTCCTGACGGTCGCCCCCTACCGCTGGCTGAGCCCGGACACCTCCGACGCCCGTGTCGAGCGGCTCATCGAGGCCATCTCCGGCCAGCAGCTCGACGCGGTCACATTCACGAGCGCGCCAGCCGTCGACGCTCTCTTCAGCACGGCCGAAGCGCTCGGACGGCTATCCGAGGTCGCCGAGGGATTCCGCTCCGCGGTCCTCGCCGCAGCCGTCGGGCCCGTCACCGCCAGCCCATTGATCAGCCTGGGGATCCCCGTCATACAACCCGATCGGTTCCGCCTCGGGGCTCTCATCAAACTCGTCTGCGACGAACTCGAACAGCAGCGAGTCACCCGGATCAATACCCGTCACGGGCCACTCGAGCTCCGCGGCGCCGTCGTCCGCATCGACGGCAAGCGCGCCGTCCTCCCTCCGACGGCCCTCGCGCTGCTCCGCACCCTCGTCACCGCTGGCGGAGACGTCGTCTCACGGGCCCAACTGGCCGCCTCGACCCCCGCACTCCTCGACGACCACGCGCTGGAGGTAGCCCTGAGCCGCCTCCGGCAGACGGTGAAGGTGCCGGGGCTCGTGGAGACGGTCATCAAGCGCGGATATCGACTGGCCCTCTGAGGAGCGGTCAGCATTGCCGCCGAGCCCCCGGCGTTCGCTCCGTTCGGCAATTCAGGCCACAAGCAGCCCGGCACCCATAGACCAGCGGCGCTCAGCCCATCCGCGCGTCTATGACCTGAATTACCGCAACAGCCGGCCAGCTCCGACCCCGGCCCGGCCACCGCTCACGTGGGTGCGGCAATTCAGGCCACAAGCGGCCCAACCCCGTGAGACCAGCCGCGCTCAGCGAAGCCGCACGTCTATGACCTGAATTACCGCAACAGCCGGCCAGCTCCGACCCCGGCCCGGCCACCGCTCACGTGGGTGCGGCAATTCAGGCCACAAGCATCTGCGCCCCGCAAAACCGGCCGCGACCGGCCCAGGCTGACGGCTATGGCCTGAATTGTCACCCGGGGCCGGGGCCGGGGCCGGGCGCAGTGGTGAGCGACCGGCACTCACCCGACGTCGACGACGACCCGACCTGAAGTGACCGTGACCGAGAGCGGCTGCACGCCGACAGGGCTCGTCAGCGTGACCATTGAGGTGAGCATCTCGGCTCGGGGCAGGCAGGTCGACACGCTGCGCGCCGAGTTGTACGCGGCGACGAGGCAGAGGTGGCCCGAGTCGATGCCCTGGCCGATCCAGACGCGCCAGCGGAGCACGGCCGAGCCGGCGCGCGGCTGCCCATCGAACACCAGGCGATAGGAGTCGCCGGGGTAGGCCGAGCCCGAGCCCGACTGGTACCCCAGCGGAAGGTCGGACGGCTGCTGGGGGCGGGCGAGCGCACGACCGAGGTCGGAGTCGGCTTCGGCGCGAGCCAGCGCGGTGGCGGAGGTAGTGACGGCGTTGTGCTGAGCTAGCTGCATCCCGGCGGTGACGCCGCCTGCGACGAGCAGCACGCCGATGCCGGCGACGAGGGCCATTCGGCGACGCGAGGTCCGAGGGCGCGACGCTACCGGAGGAGAGGAGGAAGACGGAGTCCCGGCATCAGCAGGAGCGGAAAGCGGCGCGGAGGGCAGAGAAGCCGCCGCATCCCACGCCTTGAGCCGCGCGAGCGCCAGGCGGGCCTCCTCGGGTGAGGCGCCCGGCGAGTAGGCGGCACGCTCGAGCTCGGCCCGATGCTCCTCCGCCGAACCGCCGGAGACCACGCCGCCCACCGCTACACCAGAAGCCAGACGAACCGCTGCGGCCCGAGCACCAGCGGCTGCCGCAGATCGTACGTCTCGCCCGACACCGCGTCGATGGCCGAGGCGGGCATGCCCGACAGGGTCAGCGCCGAGACGGTCGCAGCGTCGTCCCCGAAATTCGCCAAGACGAGCACAGACGCAGCACCAGCCCCAACACCACCCCCCGGCCGCATGAACCCCAGCACCCGCGAGTCGTGCGTCTCGAACGGCACGAGCGCCCCGCCGGCCATCGCGGGCAGCTCAGCCCTCACCGCGAGGAGCCACCGCACCCCGGCGTAGATCCGGCCGGAAGCGCTCGCGAGATCGTGTCGCTCGGCGTACCGCGCCCCGGGGTAGGGAGGTCGGCCCGACCACCGGCTGTCAGCGGCTTTTCCGGGATCCTCGAGGTAGCTCGAATCGTTCGTCTGCCCGACCTCGTCGCCCAGGTAGAGCAGCGGGATCCCGACGGTCGAGAGCACGATCGACTGAGCCAGAAGGATCCGCCGGATCGCCCCCTCGGGGTCGACCTCGATGCCGGCCAGTGACGCCGTCGCCCCCGACACCCGACTGTCGCCGGTCTTCGGGTTGGTCTGAAACGGGGTGCCGTGCGCGAAGCTGCCCTCGAAGCGACCGACGTAGAAGCGGTTCAAGAACTGCCGGTGCGCGTCGGGGTCGATGCCGAGCTGGCGCGCGTCTTCGTCGGCGAAGGTCCAGCCGATGTCGTCGTGGCTGCGGAGGTAGTTGACCCACGCGGTGCCCGAAGGCAGGGCGTGCCGGTGGGCGAGCGCCTGGGAGAGGAGGCCGACGTCGCGGGTGGCGAGGGTGCTCCAGAGCAGCGCCATCTGCAGCGGGTTGTAGCTGAGCTGGCACTCGTCGGGGCTGATGTAGTCGACGACGTCGTCGGGGTGGACGATCGCCTCCGAGAGGAACAGCACGCCGGGGGCGACCATCCGCACCACCGCGTTGAACGCCTGCAACAGCAGGTGCGCCTCGGGGAGGTTCTCGCTCGAGGTGCCGAGTCGCTTCCAGATGAAGGCCACCGCGTCCATGCGCAGGATCTCGACGCCGAGATTCGCGAGAAAGAGCATCTCGCGCGCCATGGCCCGGAAGACGCGGGGGTTCGAGTAGTTGAGGTCGAGCTGGAACGAATGGAACGTCGCCCACGCCCACCGATCGCCCTGCACCGGCACGAAATTGCCCGGGTGGTTGTCGGGGAAGATCTCGCGCGTGGTGCGCTCGAACGCGTCGGGCATCTCGCGGTCGGGGTAGATCCAGTAGTAGTCCTCGTACTCGGGGTCGCCCTCGAGTGCCCGTTGCGCCCACTCGTGCTCGTCGGAGGTGTGGTTGAAGACGAAGTCGAGTGCCAGAGAGATGCCTGCTTCGCGCAGCTTCGTCGCCAGGTCGCGGAGCTGCTCGATCGAGCCGAGCGCGGGCTTCGTCGCCCGGTAGCTCGACACGGCATACCCGCCGTCGGAATTCGGCTCGGGCGCGTCGTACACCGGCATCAGGTGCAGCACCGTCAGCCCGAGCTCCTCGAAGTACGGGATGCGCTCGATGAGATCGGCGAAGGTTCCGGCGTAGAGGTCGACGTAGCAGACGCCGGCCAGGATCCTGGTCGACTCAAACCAGCGCGGGTCACGCTGGCGCTGCTCGTCGAGCTCCTTCAGCTCGTCGGGCCGCGAGTACCAGGCCTCGCGCACGTCGCCCAGCAGCCCGCGAAGGGTCTCGGCGAGCCGCGGGTCGCCTCCGTAAAGACGCCCGAGCAGCTCGCGGAGCCGGAGCTCCTCGACCTCGACCCGTTCTGTGAACCCCTGTCGCTGGGTGGCGGCCACGTCGTTGTGGATCGTCATCGGAAGCCCAGGATCCGCGCCCGGCCGGCCTCTACTTCACCGATCCGGCGGTCAGGCCCCGCACGAAGAACCGCTGCAGCGACAGGAACACGACGAGCGGCACGAGCAGCACGATGAAGGCGCCGGCCGCGACGAGGTTCCATCCCTGGTTGTACTGGCCGAGGAGGCCGAGGAGCCCTTGCTGGAGCACTGGCGAACCGTTGCCCAGGAAGATGTAGGCGACGAGGAAGTCGTTCCACACCCAGAGGAACTGGAAGATCGCGAACGAGGCGAGCGCCGGGATCGACATCGGCATGACGAGGCGCCAGAAGATCTGGAAGTGCGAGGCGCCGTCCACGCGAGCGGCCTCGATGAGCGCGTTCGGCAGGGTCGACATGTAGTTGCGCAGGATGAAGATGCACAGCGGCAGTGCGAAGGCGGAGTGGACGATCCAGGCCGCCGGGTAGGTGCCCGTGATCTGGATGCCCGTCGCCTGGGTGATCGCCTTGTAGGTCTGCAGCACGGGGATCAGCGCGATCTGCACCGGCACCACGAGGAGGCCGACGATCACGGCGAAGTAGAGCTCTTTGCCGCGGAACTCCAAGAAGGTGAAGGCGTAGGCGGCGAAGGCGGCGAACATGATCGGGAGGACGGTCGCCGGGATCGCGACGGCGAGGCTGTTCAAGAACTCGCCACCGAGGCTCTGGCCCGTTCCCGCGCCGGCGCCGTTGAAGGCGTTGACGTAGTTGTCGAAGGTCCAGGCCGAGGTGAACGGCTTGAGGAGCGCACTCCACCAGCCGGTTGTCTGGGCGTCGGTGGTGCTGCGGAAGCTCGTCACGAACAGGCCGATGGCGGGGACCATCCAGAGCACGGCGACGAGACCCAGGATGATCGTCAGCGTGGGGCGCTTCTTGGGGGCGGACGTCTTGGTCATCCGCGCGGCGCGGGTGCCCGTCTTGGTCTTCTGTGTAACGACGGTGGGGACGATCTCGGTCATCGGAGGACCTCCTGCTGACGGTAGGTGCGGACCTGGTAGATGATGACCGGGATGACCGCGATGATGAGGATGACGACGACGGCCGACGCCTTCCCCGGGTTGTTGAACGAGAAGAACTGGTTGTAGAACTCCATGCCCAGCACGTTCGTGTTGAACTGGCCGCTCGTCATCGCGAAGACGATGTCGAAGAGCTTCATGACCGTGATGAGCACCGTGATGAAGACCGCGACGATCGTGGCGCGGATCTGCGGGGCCACGACCCGGAAGAACGCCTGGCGCTCATTGGCGCCGTCGATGCGGGCAGCCTCGATGGTCTCCTCGGGCACGCCCTTGATGGCGGCCGAGAGCAGCACCATCGCGTAGCCAGCGTTGAGCCAGATCACGACGACCATGAGCAGCAGGCTGTTGACGTGGGCGGTGTCGTTCTGCAGCCACGCCACCGGGTCGGCCTTGGTGAGGCCGGTCCAGATGCCGTTCAGCAGACCCACGACGGGCTGGCCCGGCGCCGTGTAGTAGTAGACGAACTGCCAGATCGACGAGGCGGCGATCGCGCTGATGGCCATCGGCAGGAAGATGATCGACTTGAACGTCTTCTCGCGCTTGGGGCCCATGCGGTCGGCGAGGGTCGCGACGCCGAGGCCGATGATCACCGTGACCGCGGGAACGACGATGATCCAGAGCAGGTTGTTGATGAGCGTCTGGATGAACGACGGCGTCGTGAAGAGCGAGACGTAGTTCGACAGTCCGCCGAACGACTGCAAGCCGTACTGGTCGGTCTTCAGAAGGCTCTGATAGACGGTGAGACCCGTCGGAACGAGCAGGAAGACGATGATGAGGAGCAGGACCGGCCCGAGGAACACGTAGGGCAGGAGCCTCGCGTTCCACCTTGTGTTCGTCTTGGCGACGATGAAGTTGAGCCCCAGATAGATGAGGAACGAGACGGCGAGACCGCCGACGACGGATATGAACACGCTGAGGATCTGCACGGGTGACCACCTGACGACGTTGTGAGGGTGCGGAAGAGTGCGGGGGTTAAGGACGACCGGCGATCGCTGTAGGGATACGATCACCGGCCGTCCGCTGGTGGATCAGCTAGTGGCGGGCCACGAGGCGTCGATCGCCTTCAGAGCGTCGTCGAGGCTCTCTTGACCGGCAGTCCACTGGGTGAGGTTCGTCCATTCGGTTCCGGCGCCGACAGCACCGGGCATCTGGTCGGACGCGTCGAAGCCGAAGACCTTGGAGTCGGCGACAGCCTTCTGGGCGACGGTCTGGAAGGGGCTGTCGTACGACGCGGTCGGGAAGTCGTTATGCGCCGAGAGGTAGGCCGACCAGTCTTTCGCGTAGCCGTTCGTGCCGAACTCCTTGCCGACGAGGTAATTGGCGACCTTCTTGATCTGGGGCGTGTTCTTGAAAGCCGACACGAGGTCACCGCCGCCGAGGGTTCCGGAGGTGGCGGCGTCAGACGGGGTGGGCAGCGTGAACGCGTTGACGTTCGACGTGTCGCCCTTGGCGATCTCGGCCTGGATGGCCTTCGGGAAGAAGCCGGTGATGAAGGTTCCCTGACGCATCATGAAGCATTGGCCCTTGGCCTTGCCGCCGGAGACGAACAGGTTGTTGCCCGCTGCGCCGAAGTCGGTCGAGGCCATGGCCTTGCCGCCGCCGTTGACCGCGCCGTCGGCGAAGATCATCGACTCGACCTTGGTCGCGGCCTTCTTGACCAGCGGTGAGTCGAACTTCACCTTGTGCGTGATCCAGTCGTTGTACTGGGTCAGTCCGCCGTAGCGGAGCACGTACTCTTCGAGCCAGTCGGTCATCGGCCAGCCGTTGGAGCCCTGCGACGCGATGCCGACGCACCACGGGTAGCCGGCGCCGCTCGAGATGATCTTGGACTGCAGCGCCTGCAGTTCGGCGTCGGTGGTGGGCACCTTGTAGCCGGCTTTCTTGAAGGCTGCGGGGTTGTACCAGACCAGCGACTTCACGTTGATCGAGTAGGGAAGACCGTAGGTCTTGCCGTTGACCTTCGCGATGTCGGGGAGGCCCTGCGCTTCGTCGGCCGTGACGCTCTTGACGTCGACGAGGTCGTCGAGGGGGACCATGCTGTTGCTGATGAGCGACTTGAGCACACCGGGCTGCGGGAAGATCGCGAGGTCGGGAGCCTGCCCGCCCTTGACCTGCGTCACGATGCCGGTCTGGAAGCTGTTGCTGCCGCTGTACTTGACCGTGATGCCCTGGGTCTTGCCCCACTTGGTCAGGTCGGCCTGGAAGGCGGTGGCCTGGGCACCGGTGAAGGCGCCCGAGATGGTGACCGTGTTGCTGCCGGCCGAGCTACCGCCGCCGCCGGAGCAGCCGCTGAGAGCAAGAGCCGCCGCCGCCGAGAGGGCGACCGCTGACAGGATTTTTTTCTGAAGCCTCATTGCTTCGACCTTTCGTCAATGAAAGTGGTGCAGAACCAAAACGATTTCGCTGGCCGTGACGCTACGCCCCGAACGAGCTTTCCACCAGTCCCGATACGTCACGAAAAGGTAACGGCAGGAGCCGCCACCGACCCGCGCTCCACCAGACGACCGGGAAGACGCTCGACCGAGGCCTCCATGGGTGCATCCTGCTGGAACTGGCGCACCGAGAGCTCGACGGCGCGACGCCCCATCGCGGCGTGCGGCAGAGCCACCGTCGTGAGCCCGGGGCGCAGGGCGGCCGCGACGATGCGGAGGTCGTCGACGCCGACGATCGAGACGTCGTGGGGAATGGTGATGCCCGGTGCCAGCACGACCTCCTGGTAGACCCCCATCGCCATCTCGTCGTTGAAGGCGAACACGGCGGTCGCCCGGTCGGGGCCCCGCCTGGCCTGGGCGATCGCGAACGCCCCCGCAGCGGCATCGGCCGGCCCGGGAACGCGCACGATCTCGCACTCGAGCCCCTCGGCCTCCATCACCTGCCGGTAGCCTTCCTCGCGACCACCGACGGCCGGGACGTCCTCCTCGACGGTGAGGTGCAGGATCCTGCGGTGCCCCGCTTCGACGAGATGCCGCGTCGCCAACACGCCGATCCCCACCTCGTCGGGCACCACGGTCGGGCTCGTCGTGCCCGGGTCGTACGCGTCGACCAGCACCGTGCGCGCCGGGTCGAACTTCTTCGGGAGCGTCACGATGCGGTGCGACGACGATGCGAAGATGAGCCCGTCGACCTGCTGGGCCAGAAGCGCGTCGATCTGGGCGTCTTCGACGGTGTCGCGATTGACGTTGATGATCATGAGCATGAGGCCGAGCTCTGCCGCCGCCTCCTGCGCCCCGACCAGGATCAGGCCGGCGTACGGCGTCGTCGCGATCTCCTCGCTGACGAAGCCGATCAGGTTCGTACGGCTCGACCGGAGCGCGCTCGCGATGCGGTTGGGGGCGTAGCCGAGCTCCGCGGCGATCTGCTGCACTCGCACGCGGGTCTTGTCGCTCACCTTGCCGCGGCCGTTCAGGGCGTGCGAGACGGTCGTGACCGAGACGCCGGCCGCCTCGGCGACGGCGCGGATCCCGAGCTTCTCCTGCCGCATCGCGGTGCCTCCCGTGGCTGAGCCCGCCATCGACGGGCCTTCGCGAAGTGGAGACGATCGGCGAACGGTCGATGTTCGGGGGTGTGTGCACAAGAAGATACGCCATCGGGGGCGCGGGCATCTCGAGAGCGATCGGGGCCGGTCGCACGGCGGGCGTTCGCGGCACCTGCCGAGCTCGACGCGCCTCGGTCGCGCGAGCGACGCGACGCGAGACGGCGTCGACCACGAAGCCGATACCCAGCGCCGCCACGGCCGCGACCGCCGCGCCGAGAAGGGGCTGCTCGTGCAGCCACGCACCGGCGAGGATCCCGATGCCGATCGAGTATCCGGCCCAGAGGGCGCCCGAGATCGCGCTCAGCACCATGAACCGACGCCGCGAGAAGCCACTCGACCCCGCCAGCACATTGACCGCCACCCGTCCGATCGGCACGAACCGGGCGGTGAGGATCGTCGACGCGGAGCGCTCCCGCAGAGTGACCCGCACCCGTGCCAGCAGCCGGGCCATGCGAGGCCGCCTCGTGAACCCGAACCGATCGATGCCGAGGCGCCGCCCGAGCCAGAACGCGATGTTGTCGCCGACGAACGATCCGGCCGCCGCGGCGAGGAGTACCAGCCACGGGTTCGGGGCGCCGGTCGCGAAGCCGATCGACGCCAGCGCGACCACCAGGGTCTCGCTCGGAACCGGCGGGAAGAAGCCGTCGATGGCCACCAGCACGAAGAGGGCGAGCAGGATCAGCGGCGAGGCTGCTCCGGCGAGAAGAAGAGAGGTGAGGGCGTCCACGTCGGATCCGATCTGTTGGTTTTCACGACACCGACGACGCTACGGACGGCCTCGCGAGCGCACGACGGGGCTGCCCGCCCGGTTCGAGTAGGGGTAGCCCTACCTCGGCGGCAGGTCGAGCGGCGGCGGCCGGATCCTTGGCCCCTCGGTGCACCTGGCCGAGAGCCGAACGCCGGCGTCCCCCGGGAGTCCCCCTCATGGCCGACACCCACCTTGGGGGCTGCGGTGGAGCGCTCACTTTGGTTGGATCAAACCAAGAGAACACGGGTGGTGGGACACCCGAGGTCTCGCAGCGGGCCGCGTGGCGCGGCTGAGCTCATGACGTCGGAATTCGGGCCGACGTCAGGGCTCAGTCGCGCCGTACGCCTCGCCTCACGACCGACCGACCTCGAGCCACCTCGACGTCGACCGGATCGGCATCGTGCTTCAGGCAGTCCGCCGAGGCACGGCCCGCCCGCTCACGGCGAGCCCCAGCACCGCCACGGCCGCTGCCACCGCGAAGCACGCCACGAACGCGGCCGGCTCACTCGACCCGCCGAGCAGCCCGAACACGGCGCCGTTCAAACCGAGCACCACCGCGGCCCCCGCCGAGTCGGCGATCGTGAGCGCACTGCTGTTGAAGCCCCGCTCGTCGTCGTGCGAATACCGCAGCACCAGCACCGAGAAGCGCGGATAGACGAACCCCATGCCGAAGCCGGTGATCGTCCAGCCCACCACGATCACGGCCGGGGTGAGATGCCAGAGGGGTGTTGCAACCGCCGAGAGCACTCCGGCGACGATCAGCACCAGGCCGAGCTGGATCCCCGTCCGCTGCGACACCCGCTCGCCCAGCCTGCCGACCAGCCAGCTCGCGAACGCCCAGCTCACGGCACCGAGCGTCAGCGTGATGCCAGACGCGGCCGGCGAGAAGCCGTACTGCGCGCTCAGCAAATACGGGATGAACACGTCGCCCCCGAGGAACGCCGCCCCGGCCAGCCCCCGCAGCAGCACGAGCGTCGGCACCCCGGCGCGGGCCCCGAGCGTGCCCTTCGGCAGCAGCGGCCGCAGCGCCACGGCGAGCACCACGACCGCGGCGATCGTCACGAGGCCGGCCACCACGGGAGGCACCTCCGACAAAAGGTTGAGGCCGACGACGGCGACCGCCGCGGCAACGGACCACAGGATCCGGGAGACGCTCCACGCCACCGGCTCCCCCGCCGGCCCCACCACCCCCTTCAGGGTCGGCACGACCATGCAGAATGCGGGCACCGAGGCCAGCAACGCCCCGAGGAACACCCAGTGCCAGCCCACCGTCTCGGTGAGCGTGCCCGCGATCACCGGGCCGACCAGCCCCGGAATCACCCACGCCGCAGCGAACCCCGCGAACACCGACGCGTGCAGGCGCTCCGGAAAGACGCGCGACACGAGCACGTACAAGCCGACGATCACCGCGCCCGAGCCGAGCCCCTGCACGAGGCGACCCAGCAGCAGGACGAGCATGGTCGGCGCGAGCCCCACGACCAGCAGGCCAACGCCGAAGAGCAGCGTGGACGTGATCACGACCCGGCGCGGTCCGGCGCGGTCGGCCCAGTTGCCGGCGACGACCATGCCGACGAGGCTGGTGGCGAGCGGCGCCGCGAAGGCGAGGGAATAGAGGCTCTCGCCGTTCAGCTCGCGGCTGACGGTCGGCATCACGGTGGTCACGGCAAGGGCCTCGAAGGCCGCGATGCCGATCAGGGCGCACATGCCGAGGGTGGCCAGGAGGTACTGCCTGCTGAAGACGCCGGGCTCGCGCGGGGGCGACTCGACGGCTTCTGTGCTCACGGGTTCAGCCTACGGCGGGGTTGGGGCGCTCGTTCGGTTCGGCAATTCAGGCCATAGCCACGCACCGCCGTGGAGCGCCCCAAGGCCGCGGGGCTCAGCCTCGGCGGGCTGCTTATGGCCTGAATTGCCGACACCCGCGCGCGGCCCGGGTTGCCGACGCGGCCGCGCGGCCCGAGTCGCCCACACGGCCCGCCCCGCCGCACAGCCGCCGAGAGCCCTACTGGTCGCCGACCTTCTTGTCGGCCTCGTCGCGCGCCTTCTGGATCTTGTCGGTGTGCTTGCCGCCGGTGGCCTTGTCGGCCGCCCCTGCCACGGCGTCGAGCAGCTTGTCGCTGACCCCTTCGGCCTTCTCGTTCGTGAGCGCGCCCTTGACCTTGTCGTTGTTCAAGAACTGCTGCGCCTTCTTCGCGATGTCGTCGAATCC
The DNA here is from genome assembly GCF_015350875.1 of Frondihabitans sp. VKM Ac-2883. Lineage (NCBI taxonomy): Bacteria > Bacillati > Actinomycetota > Actinomycetes > Micrococcales > Microbacteriaceae > Frondihabitans > Frondihabitans sp. VKM Ac-2883. The sequence continues at coordinate 100,772 of NZ_JADKSF010000007.1, forward strand.
CGCCATGATGCCCTCCCGAGCGTTGCTCCGAGCGATCTGCCCGCAGTTTGTCGACACGGTAGACCGCCCCGGCCGCCCGGGTCCTCTCAGCCGACCCCCAGTAAGCTGAGAGCCCGACCTGGAGGGGAGTTCCATGGCCGCCAAAATCCGCACGTACGCACCAATTGCGATGCCCGTACTCGCACTGATCGCCGTCGTCGCGACGTACCACCGTTATCTGTCGACGGGGGTGGCGATTCTCGTCGGCGCAATCCTGATCGGCGCCGTGCTCTCGGCGGTGCACCACGCCGAGGTCGTCGCCCACCGCGTCGGCGAACCGCTGGGCTCGATCGTGCTCGCTGTCGCCGTGACCGTGATCGAGGTCGGCCTCATCATCACGCTGATGCTCGCGGGCGGCAGCGGTACCGAGACCCTCGCTCGCGACACCGCCTTCGCCGCGGTGATGATCACCTGCAACGGCATCGTGGGCCTCTCGCTCTTCCTCGGCTCGCTGAAGCACGGTCTGCCGCGGTTTAATCGCGAGGGCACCGGCGCGGCGCTCAGCGTCGTGGCGACTCTCGCCGGCGCGGCCCTCGTGCTGCCCGCGTTCACCACCGGAGCCTCGGGCGGCCGGTTCACCGGCGTCCAGCTGGCATTCGTCGCCGTCATCGCCCTGGCGCTGTGGCTCGCCTTCGTGTCGACGCAGACGGGTCGTCACCGCGACTTCTTCCTGCCGATCAAGCCGCCGTCCGACGCCCGCCTCGATTCCACCGACTCGGGCGACCACGCCGACCCGCCGACGAACCGGGCCACGATCATCAGCCTCGTTCTCCTGGTCGTGTCGCTGCTCTCCGTCGTTCAGCTGGGCCATGCCGTGCAGCCGAACATCGAGTCGGGCCTCGCCGCCGCCGGAATCCCCAGCACCTTCGTCGGTGTCGTGATCGCGTTCATCGTGCTGCTGCCCGAGGGCATCGCCGCCTCGCGCGCCGCCCTCGGCAACCGCCTCCAGACGAGCCTCAACCTCGGCTACGGATCAGCCATCGCCAGCATCGGCCTCACGATCCCCGCGATCGCGGTGGCCAGCATCTGGCTCGACGGCCCGCTGGTGCTCGGCCTCGGCCCGGTCCAGCTCGTGCTCCTCGCCCTGACTCTGCTCGTAAGCGTGCTTACCGTCGCCCCCGGCCGGTCGACCCGGCTGCAGGGCATCATCCACCTGATCATCCTGGCGGCGTTCGTCTTCCTGGCGATCAGCCCGTAGGCGGCGGGTTCGAAGACCACGAGAGCGCAGGATCCGGCGGCCCCCACTGCGAGCCGCCGGATCCTGCGCTTCTGTCGTTGCTAGCCCGCGGCGCCTGCTAGACCCGCGCCCCGAGCTCGAATTCGGCCAGCAACCCCGCCATCGGCTTGAGCGGCGGCGTGGCGTACTCGCCGCGCTTGCCGGTCGCGAGTCGGAGGCGCACGAGCGACTCGGCGAAGACGGTCGCGGCCGAGACCCCGTCGACCACCGGAGCGCCGATCTCGTCGGAGAGACGGTGGCAGAGGTCGGCCATCCCGGCGCAGCCGAGCACGACGGCGTCGGCCCCGAGCGCCAGCACCTCGCGGCACTCGGCGACGACCTTCCCGTACGCGTCGGAGGCGGGGTCGTCGAGTTCCAGCACCGGGATCTCGCAGGCCCGGACAGCGACGCACACGTCGGCAAAGCCGTAGCGCTGGACCAACTCGTGAGCGCGGCCGGTCGTGCGACCGAGGGTCGTGACGATGCCGAACGTTCGCCCGAGCATCGCCGCGGCGTGCATCGCGGCCTCGGCGATCCCGAGCACGGGGCCCGACGCGATCTCGCGCGCCGCGTCCAGGCCCGGGTCGCCGAAGCACGCGACGACGAAGGCATCCACGCCGCCGGCCTCCCCCTCGCGCACCTGCTCAAGCAGGCCCGGAACGGCGAGTGACTCCTCGTAGTGGCTCTCGATCGACGCGGGACCCATGCTCGGATTCACCGCCTCGACCAGGGTGGAGGGGCCGGCCACCTCGCGAGCGCATCGGCCGATCGACTCGGTCATGCTCGCGGTGGTGTTGGGGTTGACGACGCGGATCAGCATCAGATGGCCTCCTCCAAGGTGCCGTCGTTGACTGTCTCGTCGGTGGCGGAGAGCTCGGGCATCCGGGGCGAGAGCGTCTCGAAGAGCCAGAACAGGGCAAGGCCGAGAGCACAGCCGATGAACCAGCCGTAGTTGCCGAGCCAGGTGAAGTCGGGGCCGCCGAGGTCCTCGGTGATCGTCGGCACGAGCGCCGCGGCGACCGAGATGCCTCCGGCGATGACCATGGTCCACACGGCGTTGGGGTTGAAGCCGCGCTTGAACCAGTACCGACCGGTCGGCTCCATCGAGAAGAGGTCGTCGACCGCCACGCGCTGCTTGCCGACGAGGTAGTAGCCGGCGATGAGGAGGCCGAACAGCGGGCCGATCAGAGCGCCAAGCACTCCCAGCGTGTACTGGATGGCCTGGGGGTTGCCGTACCAGTTCCACGGTGTGAGGAGCACGGAGCCGACGGCCGCGATCATGCCGCCCATGCGCCACGAGATCTTTCGCGGCGCCACGTTCGAGAAGTCGAAGGCCGGCGAGATGAAGTTCGCGACGATGTTGATGCCGACCGTCGCGGTGACGAAGGTGAGCCCGCCGAGGAGGATCGCGAACGGGGCACCGATCGCCTGCACCGTCTCGATCGGGTCAGTGATGAGCCGGCCGAAGACTGGAACGGTCGCCGAAGCGCAGAGCACCGTGAGAATGGAGAAGAACAGGAAGTTCACCGGGAGCCCCAGGAAGTTGCCGCGCTTGACCGCTGTGAAACTCTTGCCGTAGCGCGAGAAGTCGCCGAAGTTGAGCATCGGGCCCGAGAAGTAGCTGACCACGATCGCCACGGCCGAGATCATCACGGGGATCGCTGCGCTCAGCGGCAGCGGCTCGCCGACCGACAGGTTCAAGCTGATATTGCCCCATCCGGCCTTCGCCACGAGGCAGATCGCCAGCGCGATCATGATCACGTAGACGGCCGGGCCGGCAAAGTCGATGAACTTGCGGATCGTCTCCATTCCGCGCCAGAACAGCGCCGCCTGGGCGACCCAGAGGATCGCGTACGAGATCCAGCCGAGAGCGTTCAGCCCAAGGAACGAATGGTCGAGAAGAGCGGCCGACGACGGGATGAACTTCAAGAAGATGATGTTCAGCGACTGCGCGGCGAGGAACGTCTGCACGCCGTACCAGGCCATCGCGATCAGCCCGCGGATGATGGCGGGGATGTTCGCCCCGAGCACGCCGAACACCGCACGGTTGATCACCGGGAACGGCACGCCGGTCTTCTGACTCGGCTTCGCCACGAGGTTCGTAAAGACCATGACGATGAGGATCCCGACGACCAGGGAAATCAGCACCTGCCAGCTCGCGATACCGAGGGCGAACAGGCTTCCGGCCGTGACGTAGCCTCCGACCGAGTGGACGTCCGACATCCAGAAGGCGAAGAAGTTGTAGCCGCCCCAGGTCTGCTTGCGGAGGGGAGCCAGGTCTTCGTTGGTGAGGCGGGGGTCGTACTCGGGCTTGACGAGGCCGCTGCCTGCCGGGTGACCGGCGGCTTCGACGACGTCGTGGGGGCCGGTGAGCGGGGGCTGCGTGCCCGGCTGCTGGCTTGCCTGCAGGCCCGTCTGGTGGCCTGCCTTCGTACCCGGCTGGTGGCTTGCCTGCGCGTTCGCCTGCTCGCGCGGATCGGCGGACGTGGTGGGTGGAACGACGTTCGTTGCCAAAGCAACCTCCTGTGCGGCTGGTACCCTTCGAGGGCGGAAGAGACGTGCTGGTGATCCCGATGCTCGGCACCGGCAGGCGTTCATGTTCCTTCGAAAATGAACCTATTGCTTCACTTTTTCGCCCTCGTTTCACCTTTGTAACAAGCGTGTGACAGCAACTGCTTCACACCCTCTCGACCCAAGGGGGAGCATGACCGACGAAATGTCGTCCGTCGGCCAGCTCGATGCCGAGGCCCTCGGCGCACGGCTCCGGGTGCTGCGAAAGGGTGCGGGGCTGACCCTCCGCGAGCTCGCCGACGCCCTCGACATCTCGGCGAGCGCCGTCTCGCAGATCGAACGCGGCGTCAGACGACCGTCCGTGAGCCGGCTGCTCGCTATCGTGCAGGTTCTCGGCCGACCGCTGGCAGACGTGTTCGACGAGACCGGGGAGCCTGAGGCCGGGGCTGCGCCGTCGGATCCTTCGGGGTATGTGCTCGCCCGCTCCGGCGCCTCGAAGCCGGTGACGCTCGGCACCGGCGTGGTGTTCCGCCGGCTGTCGCCCGCGACCACCACGGGCGTCGACTTCTTCGAGTCCACGTACCCGGCGGGGTCGGTCGCGACCGACCTCGACACGCTCATCACGCACGAGGGCTACGAAGTCGGCACGGTCACGGCCGGCGAGCTCACGATCGACTTCCCCGACGAGCGGGTGGTGCTGCGTGCGGGCGACTCGATCACGTTCCCGTGCGCGCTGCCCCACCGGATGGGCAACACCGGCACGGTCGACGCTGTCGCCACCTGGCTGATCGTCCACTCGTAGCGGCCGTTTCTCGCCGGGCTCAGGCGCGGGTGGTTTCGTGGGGGTATGCGATACGTGATCATCGGTGCGGGTGCCATCGGCGGAGTCCTCGGTGCGCGGCTGGCGCAGCACGGGTCGCCCCACGAGCCCCTGCTCATTGCGAGAGGGGACCACGGCGCGCTCATCGCGGCCGATGGGTTGCGGATTCGCTCGCCCGAGAGCGACGTCGTCGTGCGAGTGCCGGTGGCGGCCTCGCCCGGTGAAGTACGCCTGGAGGCCGACGACGTACTCGTGGTCGCAACCAAGACGCAGTCGCTCGACGAGGCACTGCGCGACTGGGTCGATCGGCCCGTCTACTCGGGCGACGCCGTGGCCGGAACCGCCGGCTCGTCACTGCCGCTGCTGGTCGCCCTCAACGGACTCGAAGGCGAACGCATCGCTTCCCGCTACTTCGATCGCGTCTTCGGGGTGTGCGTATGGCTGCCAGGCGTGCACCTCGTGCCGGGAGAGGTGCTGGTCCGCATCGCGCCGTCGAGCGGCACCTTCATCATCGGGCGGTTCGGCGCAGTGGCATCCAACGCTGACCTCGACCTACTGGCGACCCTCGAGGCCGACTGGGAGGCGGCCGGCTTCCGCGTCTTCATCGACGACGACGTGATGCGCTGGAAGCACCGCAAGCTCCTGTCGAACCTCGGCAACGCCGTCCAGGCGATTCTCGGTCCGTCCGATCCGTCAGCTGGCGCCATCCACGGCGCCCTCGAGGCCGAGGCCGTCGAGCTCTACCACTCGCTCGGCATCTCGTGGCCGTCCGACGCCGCAGAAGCCGAGCGGCGCGGCAACGCCTTTGACATCCGGCCGGTGCCGGGCGCACCCGATGAGCTTGGCGGCTCCTCGTGGCAGTCCGTCCAGCGCGGCGGATCCATCGAGACCGACTACCTGAACGGCGAGATCGCGCTGCTCGCGCGGCTGCACGGCCGTACGGCGCCGCTAAACGCCGAGGTGCAGCGGTTGGCGCGGGTCGGGCCCGGGGCCGCGGACGAGCTGCGGCGGCTCTTCGCTGAGGTGGGCTGACCGGGCTGCTGGCTGGCTGGTTGCGCCGCTCCGGCTGCTGTGGGCCGCTCGGGCAGCTCCTGGTGCTCGCGCAGCTCCGGGTTGCTCGCGCTGCTCCTGGTTGCCTGGGCAGCTCCTGGTGCTCGCGCTGCTCCGGGCCGCTCGGTCTTGCTCCGCTCCGCCGGTTTGGCAATTCAGGCTATAGGCGTCCCGGTCGGGATCACGCCGCGCCCCGTCCAGCCGCCCGCCCACCCGGCGCGGCTCTGGCCTGATTTGCCGACGTGATAGAGCGCTCGAGCGGCGCACGGCGCCGGGAGCCAGGCACCGGGCCCTGGGCGCCGGGCCCTGGGCGCCGGGCCCCAGGCACCGGGCCCCAGGCACCGGGCCCCAGCCCGGCATGCCCTCCCCTAAGCCTCCGGCGGCTCCTGCGCCGCAGCCACGATCCCCCGCAGCCTGCCGAGGTAGTACCGCTGAGGCCACGTCCGCACCACGCCCGGCACCCTCGGATACACCACCCCCACACCACGCCAGAGCAGATCGGCCCGGCGCTCACGCCGGACCGACCACGGCAACTCGAATTCGGCCCGCACCCTCGGCGGCAGAAGTCCCGCGGTCACGAAACGCACCAGCGGCATCACGCGCCGAACCCACCACGGCGCCTCGCTGGCCCGCCAGAGCGCCTCGGCCTGCTCACGCACCGTGCCATCGACCTCGAGCCGCGCGCAGGAGTCGTCCCAGTACTGCCGAAACGCCGCGCGACTCTCCGGCCACATGCCCGGCGGTACGTCGAGCGCGGTGCCGAGTGCCGCGTACCGCTCGTAGAGCCGATCGGCCTCCGCCTCAGGCAGATGCCCCAGCACGCGCGCATGAATCCTCATCGCCGTGTCGTACAGCGTCGCCGCAACCCACAACTGCGCCTCCGGATCGCGCGCGTCGTACACCACGCCCTCATCCGTCCCCCTCACGGGCGTGTGCATGCGGCTGACGAACCCGGCGGCTGCCTCGCGGTCGGCCTCCGTGCCCGCCATCACCGCATACACGTACATGAGCGTGCCGTGCAGCCGCCCCATCGGATTGCGCGCGAAGTCGCTGTGCCGCGCGACACCGTGCCCGACATCGGGTCGCGCCAGCTGCAGCAGAATCGCGCGGCCCGCACCCAACAGGAGCACGGCCTCGCTCACAGGATCGATACGGACCATGGCCGCACGCTACCGCCTACTTCTTGCGCGTCACCAACGCGGTGGCGTACGACGCGAACCACTGGCCGGCCGCGGGGCCTCCGTTGCAGGTGCCGTCGCTGGATCCTGGGGTTTTGACCCAGAGAAGGGCATCGAGATTCGAGGATCCGGCGGTCACGTGCGGGTCCTGACCGAGACCCGCACCCGGCGCGTTGCACCACGTGCCCCTGTAGCCTCGGCCGTTGCGCGACACGTCGATGACGTAGTGCGAATCGCCCGTCAGCGCGCTGATCTGGTCGGCGTAGGCGCGCTCGCTCGTGACATCGACGTAGTTGGCGACGTTCGTGTAGAAACCTCTGGCGGAGGCGATTCCTGCCTTGGTCAGCAGGCCGGCCATGACGCTCGGAGCCAGCCACCGCGAATTGCCGCCGTCGAGGTACGCCGGCACGCCGTTCGCCGCGAACTGCTCCGCCGCCGACTTGAGCTGGGTGAAGCGCTCCTCGCCGACCGTGGCACACGTGGTGGCGTGCCCGAGCGAATCGGGCTCGATCAGCACGACGGCGTGGTGGCCCTTCAGAGTCGTGGCGATGGTGGTGTTCCACTCGGCGTAGGCGCTCGGTGAAAGGCCTCCGGCGGAGTAGCCACCGCAGTCGCGCCCTGGAATCGCGTAGGTGACGAAGACGGCCGTCTTGCCTGCTGCATCGGCCGCCCGTGCATTCTTCAGGACGTACGCGGCCAATTTGTCGCCGGTGTACCAGTCGCCCAGCCAGATGGCGACGGGACGCCGGGCGATGTAGGCGGCCGATGCGGCGTCGGCCGAGTTGCCCGCCGCTCGGAGCTCCGCGGCACGCTTTGCGGCGACGCTGTCGACCTGGTTGTAGAGGCCTCCGGCGAGGACGACGGTGTTCGGCGCGGTCTGGATGCTGGTGGCGGCGTTCGCCGGGGTGGCAGCGGCCACGGCGAGAAGCGCGAGTGCGGCGAGAGCTGCGATCAGGCGTGGCATGGGGGTCCGCATCGTGTAAAGGCCAAGTTGGTGAGCTCACCTCAGCACTATGCGAGGGGGCCGGGTAGCCGCACTTCGGGGGACCGCGCGCCGTGGGCCTTGGCCCTGACACGCCCCCTCGCCAATCGCGGCCCCTCGTCTCGTCGGCCCCGCGACACACCGCCCAGCGGCACCTCGCGCCTCCCGCCTCGCGTCCGTTGTCAGCCCCGTGGCACCTCAGCCCTCACCCCCGTCGTCGGCAAATCAGGCCATATGCAGCGTGCCGCCCTCACACCCCCGCGAGCCTGGGCCCGCCTCCGCAGCGGCGCGCTTATGGCCTGATTTGCCAACGGGCCACCCAGCCGGGGCCGCGTCGGGGCGGCCTCATCCTCGCCTCCCCAGGGCCCTCCCTCGACGCCGTTCTCCCCAGATCAACGTCACCGCGGCACAGAAGGACGCCGTTCCCACACCGTGGATGCATGACTTCCATCTCCGGGCTCGTCCACTTGCACGGCGGCCTCCTGCACAAACGTCAACTCGTCGAGAAGGGCGCTCACGATCGGCACCTCACCTGGGCCGTCCGTAAGGGTGAGGTGCGACGGCCGAGGCGCGGCTGGTACTCGACCTGGCCCCCTCACGACCCGAGGTTCATCGCGGTGCAGGTCGGTGGTCGCCTGACCGGCGCATCAGCTCTTCAATCGATGGGCGCCTGGCTGTGGCACGAGCCCCGCATCACGGTGTCGGTGCCGAAGAACGCGAGTCGCCTGCGTCGGGCGAGTCGGGTTCGGGTGGTGTGGGATCCCCCCGAGGTCGCCGAGCGAGGCACCAACCACTCCGTGGGGCTGCGGGATGCCCTGCGTGAGGCCCTTCTCGAGCTGCCCTTCGAGGAGGTAGTCGCCGTTCTCGACTGGGCGTTGTACACCGAGCATCTCGGCATCGGCGAGATTTCTGCGCTGGTCGAGGGGCTCCCGCGAGACGTGCAGGGAATCGTCGACTGGGTCGACGAGAAGTGCCAGAGCATCATCGAGAGCATCAGCCGCACTCGGTTTCGCCGAGCCGGCCATGACGTCGAGACCCAGGTGCCCGTCGACCGGAACAAGGCCATCGACATCGTGGTCGACGGTGTCGTCGGCCTCGAATTGGATGGCCGGTCGTTCCATCAGGACTCGTTCGAGAAGGATCGCTGCAAAGATCTCGAGATCATCATCGAGGGGCGGGCGGCCATCCGCGCCAGCTACCGGATGGTCCGTCACGGGTGGGAGCGCGTGCTGCTCGCCGTCGAGACAGCGGCCTCGAACCACCGCGAGAGTGGTGCTCGCGTCGGCGTCGGCAATTCAGGCCCGGGGCCGCGGCCGCCTCGCAGAGGCCCGCGCCTCTGGGCCCTGCCTTGCCGGAGGCGCCCCAAGCCTGAATTGCCGCCGGGCGCCAGCGCGGGTGCTGGCACAGGCACCAGCCGCCCCGGCCGCTCGCGGCGGAGCGCACCCTCGCGCATCGCTACCATCGTCTGGTGACCTCCCCCTCGCGCTGGCTGCTCCGCCTGGCCCTCGTCACCGTCCTCGTCGGCATCGGCAGCGGCCTGAGCGGCATGGTCGTCAGCTGGCTGCTACATCTGCTGGAGCACGTGACCTACGGCTTCGGCGAGGGCTCGTTTCTCGACGAGCTGCCCACGCCCAGCAGCGAGCTCAAGGTGTTCGCGCTCTTCCTCGCGGGCACGATCGGCGGTTTCGGCTGGTGGGCCCTCCGCAAGTGGGGCACGAAGGTGGTCAGCGTCGAAGATGCAGTCACCGGCAAGCGCATGCCCCTGTGGTCGAGCCTGGGCAACATCTCGTTGCAGATCATCATCGTCGGCTTGGGTGCGAGCATCGGGCGCGAGGTGGCGCCGCGCGAGCTCGCCGCCCTGGTGGCGCAGTGGATCACGCGCAAGACGGGCGTGACGGCCCGCGAAGCGAAGATCCTGGTGGCGTGCGGCGCGGGCGCGGGACTCGCAGCGGTCTACGACGTGCCGTTGGGCGGGGCCGTCTTCGCCGTCGAGATCCTTCTGGCCGAGCTCAGTATCGCGACCGTCCTCCCCGCGATCGCGACGTCGGCCATCGCAGCGCTGGTCGCTCGACTGGTCACCAGTCCGGCGCCGCTTTATACCGTTCCGCCTCTCGAGCTCAGCCCGAGCCTCATCGTCTGGTCGATCATCGCGGGCCCGGTGGTCGGTTTCGCCGCTCTGGGTTTCGTCGTCCTGGCGAAGTGGGCCGGAGCCATCCGCCCGAAGAACTGGCTGATCCTCATCGTCATGCCCGTGATCTTCACCCTGGTCGGCGTGCTCTCGATCTGGTTCCCCGAGATCCTCGGCAACGGTCGGGCTCTCGGCCAGCTGGGCTTCACCGGCACGGCTCCGTTGCTGCTGATCCTGCTGGTCGTCGCGCTCAAGTTCATCTCGACCATCAGCACGATCGGCGCGGGCGCGGCCGGCGGCACCCTCACGCCGTCACTGGCTCTCGGCGCGGGTCTCGGCGCCGGGCTGGGCGGCTTCTGGCTGCTGCTCTGGCCGGGTTCGAGCATCTCGGCGTTCGCGTTCGTCGCGGCAGCCGCATTTCTGGCCGGGTCGATGCGGGCTCCTCTGACCGCCCTCGTTCTGGTCGTCGAGTTCACCGGTCAGGGCCAGGCGATTCTGGTGCCGGCGTTGCTGGCAATCGCAGGATCCGTCATGGTCGGCTACATGACAACCCGTCGCCGTGACTGGGCCAAGACCCCGCGCGGCGAGGGCGTCGCTTGACGCCGACCCGAGGCGCCGTGGCACGGCAACCACCGGCGCCGCGCACGTCGACCCCAGGCGTCGCCTGACGCCGACCCCGCCAAGTAGGCTTTCCCCACACCGCTTTCTGGAGGACCAATGATCCACTCGCCCAACCGCCTGCTCAGCACGATCTTCGGTATCGTCCTCCTGCTGGTCGGGCTGTTCGGATTCTTCCTGGCGACGCCGTACCCGTTCGCTACCGCAGAGGGCGGCGTTCTGATCGGCCTCTTCGCCGCGAACGGCTTCCTTAGCCTGATCCACGTGCTCCTCGGGGCAGTCCTTCTCCTCGCGGGTCTCGGCGGGGTCCGTCCGGCGAAGGTCTTCAACATCTTGTTTGGCCTCGGCCTGGTCGTCTTCGCGCTGGTCGGCTTCGGCATCGCTCACACGGGTGCCAACATCTTCGCGCTGAACACCCCGACGATCCTGCTCCACCTGGTCGTCGGCCTTGCCCTCCTCGCTGCCGGTCTCGGTGCCGACAAGGTGATTCTGCGGGCCCCGTCCGCCGCTGTCGCGAAGGCCTGAAACGCTCGGTTCTGAGGTCTGGTGCCACACGTCCACTCGGGCTAAGGTTAGGGTCACCTAACCCCGACCGAGGAGGGCCCATGTCGACCATCCCGTTCTCCCAGGCGCTGCGCGATCGTGGCACGCGCCCCGTGTCCGGGGTGGGAGCGTCCGGCCCCGGGGCATCCGAGCGCTTCATGTCCGATCTGCTCACCGGCCGCCGTACCCGCGATGACTACATCGCGATGGTCGCTCAGAACTTCTTCGTTTACGGCGCCCTCGAGCGCGCGGCGGAGGCCAGGCGTTCCGATCCGGTCGCGGCGATGTTCATGTCGCCGTCGCTGACCCGGTTGCCGGCGATCCGCGAAGACCTTCGCTTCCTGCTCGGCGAGGGCTGGCAGAGCGAGATCGCACCCATGCCGACGACTCTCCGGTACGTCGACCGAATCGAGCGCGTTGCGGCCGTGAGCACCGGCGGTTTCGTCGCCCACCACTACACCCGCTATCTCGGCGATCTGTCGGGTTGCGCGATCATCCGCTCGATCATGCAGCGGCAGTTCGGCTTCGACACGAACGGCATCGGCTTCTACGTCTTCGCCGATATCGCCAAGCCGAAGGAATTCAAGTCGACCTACCGTCGCCAGCTCGACAATGTCGGATGGTCGGCGAACGAGCAGCAGCTCGTCATCGACGAGGCGCAGACGGCGCACGACCTGACCGAGAGTCTCTTCGCCGAGCTCGACGGTCGGGCTGTCCGCGCCGCCTGAAGCGACGCCCGGCAAGCACCGCACGCCGGAGCGGGCCAGTCCAGATCAAACCACACCAGAGCAGGCCAGCCCATAAGGATCCGGCCACCCCCGCGCCGCTACGACTTCGCTATCGTCTCCGCCTGGATCGCCGGCACCCTCGTCGCCTGCGACATGAACCGCCGTACGTCGAGGTCGACGATGATGTCGGCCGGCCGGAGAGGCCGCGACAGGTAGAGGCCGTCGAGCGAGGTGATGCGGCTGAGCGCGACGTAGGTCTGCCCGGCGCTGAAGACGCGCGATCCGAGGTCGACGATCGCTCGGTCGTAGGTCTTGCCCTGCGACTTGTGGATCGTCACGGCCCAGGCCAGGCGCAGAGGAAACTGTTGGAACTCAGCGACGATGTCTTTCTTGAGCTCTTTGGTCGTGGCCGAGTAGCTGTACTTGTACTTCTCCCAGACCGCGGGCTGCACCTCGACCTCTTCGCCGTCGAGCTCGACGAACACGGTGTCGCGGATGCGGGTGACGACGCCCACCGACCCGTTGACCCAGCGCTGCTCGGAGTCGTTGCGGAGGAACATGACCTGCGCCCCGGGCTTGAGTTCGAGGGCGTCGTCGGCCGGGAACGTACGACCGCCGAAGTCGCCGGTGACATCGGCCTTGGCGGTCTTGATGGTGCCGGGGAGGCGCGAGAGCTCGAGCTTGTTGATGCGCGCGACGGTGTCGTTGCGCGTGGCGAGGGTGATGGCACCGCCGTCGGTGGGCAGCTCGCGGGCGCCGGCCTGGTTGAGTGCGCCGGCGATCTCGGCGGTGACACGGCCGTGACGCACGGCGTTCAACATTTCTTTGAATCCGGCGTCGCTCTGTCGGTGGATGAACGCAAGCTCGAGGATGCGCAGCGACGCGTCGTCCCAGACGTGCGCGTCGAAGAACCACATCGAGCGGTAGTGATCTCGGAAGTAGGCGCGCTCTTCGGGATCGCCGGGCACCGGCGCGAGCTGGTACGGGTCGCCGAAAAGCACCACCTGCACTCCGCCGAAGGCCTCATTACGTCGCTGTCGAGCCTGGCGGAGCGACCGGTCGATGGCGTCGAGGAGGTCGGCGTTCACCATCGAGACCTCGTCGATCACGAGGGTGTCGATGGTGTTGAGCAGTTTGCGCAGCTCGGCGTTCTGCTCGATGTCGTGGTCGGCGATGAGGCCGATCGGCAGTCGGAACAGCGAGTGGATCGTCTGGCCGCCGACGTTGAGCGCCGCGACACCGGTCGGGGCGCAGATGACGATCTGCTTGGAGGTGTTCCACGACAGGTGGTTGAGCAACGTCGATTTGCCGGTGCCGGCCCGGCCCGTCACGAAGATGTGCTCGCGGGTGTTCTCGATCGCGTCGTAGACCGCGGCCTGCTCGGCCGACAGCTCGGGGGCTGGACTCATGCGTCACCCCTTTCGTTCACACCTCCAATCTACCCGGCGCCCACGAGGGGCACGGCCGCACGAAGTTAGGATGTGGACATGCTGGCGCCTGGGGGGACGACGAAGCGTGCCCTCCTCATCTGGGGCGGCCTTCTCGCTCTCGTCGTCGTGGCTTTCATCGCAACGGTCGTCATCCTCAATGCGACCGTCTACAGCGCCTCCGGCTTTGTGCGGGGCTACCTCGGTGCCCTCGATCGCGGCGACACGAACAGCGCTCTGCATCTCGCGGGAATCCAGCCGGGAGCCGAAGACGATCTGCTCGCTGTGCCCGAGGAGGGCCGAGTCCGCGATTTCCACACGACCCGCGACGTCGTGTCCGGTGGGGTGCACCGGGTGGCGGCGGAGTTTCGGCTCGGCCGCGACGAGGGCGGACAAGACGGCAAAGACAGCAACGACAGTAAGAACAGCCAGAGCGAGATCCGCCGGGCCACCTTCGCGGTCGAACGCGACGGCACGATCGGCGGCCTCTTCTCGGGCTGGAAGTTCACCACGGCGCCGACCGCCTCCGTCGAGGTCACTCCGCTGCACGATCCGCGCTTCGAGGCCAACGGCGTCGACATCCGCGCCGCGAGCGCCGACCTGGCCACCCGTTACACGGTGCTGGCTCCCGCCGTGTTCGACCTGACGCACGACAGCACCTACCTCACCGCCAAGACGACGACCGTCGTGGCGGCGAGCCCGGGCACTGTCGCGCGAGCGACCGTGTCGGTGGCGCCGAAGGCGAGCTTCCTCAGCAAAGTCAAAGTCGATGTGACCAAGTACCTGAAGACCACGTGCCTTCCGCAGCGGGTGCTGCTCCCGGCGGGCTGCCCATTCGGGGAGGAGGTCGACGATCGACTCACGTCGGATCCTCGGTGGAGCATGACGACCTACCCGCCCGTGGCGCTCCGAGCAACAGCGACGCCGGGGGTCTGGCTCGTGACTCGCGCGACCGGCCGCGCCCACCTCGAGGTCGATACGCAGTCGCTGTACGACGGCAGCGATGTGCCGATCAGCCGTGACGTGCCGTTCCAGGTGGAGTACCTGGTCACGATCGGGTCGGACAACGGCTTGACCATCACGCCCCGCTGACACCTCGATTTCGACAACGGACAAGCGGCCAAACGAGACTGTTCGCTAGGGTCGTGGCATGGATCAGGCAGCTATCTCACCAATAGTCCACATCCAGAACTTCCGAATGGTCTTCGGCCGCACGACAGTCATCGACGATCTGTCGTTCGACATCGAGGCCGGCGAGACTTTCGGCTTTCTCGGATCGAACGGGTCGGGCAAGACGACGACCATCCGCGCGCTGCTCGGCATCTACCAGCCGACCGGCGGCACGCTGCACATCGACGGTCGGCCGTTTTCGCCCGAGCGGGGGTCCCGGCTGGGCTACCTGCCCGAGGAGCGCGGGCTCTACAAGAAGGAGTCGGTGATCGACGTGATGACCTACTTCGGACGCCTCAAGGGCCTGTCGAAGACGGAGTCGAAGCGGTGGTCGCTGAACTACCTCGAGCGGGTGAGCCTTGCCGATAAGGCTGCGACGCGGCTCGACAAGCTGTCGGGCGGCCAGCAGCAGAAGGTGCAGCTCGGGGTGACGATCATGAACCAGCCCGAGCTGCTGATCCTCGACGAGCCGACGAAGGGGTTCGACCCGGTCAACCGGCGTCTGCTGATGGACATCATCGAAGAGCAGAAGCGGCAGGGCGCCACCGTGCTCATGGTCACCCACCAGATGGAGGAGGTCGAGCGGCTCTGCGATCGGGTGATCCTGCTGAAGAACGGGCGCAGCGAGGCGTACGGCACCATCCCCGAGGTGCAGGATCAGTTCGGCGGCACGATGGTGCGCCTCCGCTACTCGGGTGACATCGCCGAGTCGTCGAAATACCTGGTGACGCTCCGCGAGCGCAACTACGCCGAGCTCACCGTGACCGAGGGCGCCGACGAAGCGGCGATCCTTCGCGACCTGGTCGAAGCCGGAGTCGCGGTGCGCGGCTTCGAGACGTCGAAGCTCAGCCTCGACGACATCTTCCTGCGGGTGTATGGCGACGAGGCCGGCACCGCGTCGGATCCTGATACTGCCAAGGATCCGGCCCAGCCCACCGCGGGGGTGGCTGCCTGATGGCCCGCCACAACCTCTCGACGGTCGTCTCGTTCGAGATCACCCGCACGCTCACCAAGCGCCGGTTCTGGATCACCACCCTCATCGTGCCGGTCATCATCGGCATCGTGGTCGCGCTGATCGTCGCCGCCAACACGTCGACCGACAACAGCGTCACGTCGCAGAAAGACCAGAAGTTCAGCTTCTCGTACAGCGACGCCTCCGGGGTGGTCGACCCGGCGATCGTGAAGTCGCTCGGCGGCACCGAGGCCTCCTCCGGCGCCGATGCCATCGCCGCGGTCAAGAGCGGCGACCTCGACGCCTACTTCGCCTACCCGGCCGATCCCGCGAAGCAGGCCACCAAGGTCTACGGCGTCGACAAGGGCATCTTCGACAACGGCAAATACTCGTCGGTCGCGACGCGCATCCTCACCGCGAGCGCCGAGGCGAAGGTCGGCGACGCGAAGCTGTCGAGCCTCGTCCAGGGCACCGGGCCGGTCGAGGCGACCACCTATGACTCCTCCGGGAACCTCTCGGGCGGCATCGGAAGCGTCATCCCGCCGCTGCTGTTCCTTGCGCTGTTCTACGTCGTGATCCTGCTGCTCGGCAATCAGATGCTGACCTCGACGCTGGAGGAGAAGGAGAACCGTGTCACCGAGATGATCCTGACGACGCTCAACCCGACGACCCTCATCATCGGCAAGGTGATCTCGCTCTTCGTCGTCGGCATCGCGCAGATGCTCGTGTTCGCGCTGCCGATCGTGATTGGCTTCCTCTTCTTCCGGAGCTCCCTGAACATCCCCGCGTTCGACCTCTCGAATCTGCAGATCGATCCGTTCCAGATGGTCATCGGGGCTCTGCTCCTGATCGGCGGCTTTATCCTCTTCACCGGCACCCTCGTCGCGGTCGGTGCGATCATGCCGACGGCGAAAGACGCGGGCCAGATCTTCGGCGTGATGATCGCCCTCATGTTCGTGCCGTTCTACGCGGTCACGCTCATCGTCTCCGATCCGCACTCGTTCATCGTGCAGATCTTCACCTGGTTCCCGTACTCGGCACCGGTCACCGCGCTGCTGCGCAACGGCTTCTCGTCGCTGTCGCCGGCCGAGGCCATCGGTGTCGTCGCCGAGCAGTTCGTGCTCGGTCTCATCGTGCTGCAGGTCGCGGTGCGCCTCTTCCGCTACGGCTCGATCGAGTACACCCGCAAGGTGTCGCTGACGTCGATCCTGCCCCGGCGCCAGGCGGCGGCGGTCGGCAAGTAGCGTGACCCCTGACGAGCTGCTCGGCACGTGGCACTTCACCCGAATGGTCGACGACCGAAGAGACGACCGAAGGATCCCGGTGCACGGCACCGCGACCTTCTCCCGTTCCGGCCCCGACCGAATCGTGTGGGTGGAGTCGGGCACGATGAGCCTGCCGGGCGGGGAGGTTCCGATCTCGACCGAGCGTGTGCTGGAACGCGGCCCCGAGGGATCCTGGGCCACGAATTTCGCGGACGGCCGCGGATTCCACGACTGGCGCTGGGGCGCTGAACTCGTGCACGACTGCGCGCCCGACCTCTATTCGGGGCGGCTCGACGGCGACGCGAGTGGCTGGCGGATGCGCTGGGCGGCGTCCGGCCCGAGCAAGGACTACGTGATCGAGACGTCGTACCGACGGCTGTAAGGGTGTGGCGTGCCCCTCGTGTAACGCGCTCGTTAAGGCTTGTGGATAAAGTCTGCAGACCCCGCACCGTCTGATTAGGGTGATCTGTGACCCCCGATGAGGGGGGTCGTGATCACGCAAGGGGACGACATGTTTTTCCACTCGACTAATCGACTGAAGGCCGGTGTCGCGGTCGCGGCCTTGGCACTGGGGGCAGCTCTGATCAGCGCCGGCCCCGCTCAGGCAGCGGGGCCCGCACACACGGCCAGAAGCGGGCACGGGGGCGGCAGCAGCAGCTCGACACTCGCGCCGCGCAGCCAGTTCACGATGGCGGCCGACGGGTCGTCCGGGCTCACGCAGGGCGGTGAGGGCATCCCCAACATCGACAGCGTCAAGTCGACGATCGCGAAGTACTACGGCGACCCCGGCACGGGCATCGCCTCGAAGACCTCGTCGCCCTACATCAGCGAGATGTCGAGCATCGTGGCGAAGCAGACGCGCAGCCTTAAGGCGATCTACCAGAAGGCGATCCGCCACCACGAGAAGCCCGCGATCGTCTTCGACGCCGACGACACCACGTTGATGACCTACGACATGGAGGTGGCCGACATGCACTTCACCTTCGACCCCGCCGAGCAAGACGTCTGGGTGCAAGACCAGCGGTTCCCCGCCACCCCGTCGATGGTGTCGATGGTCGAGACCGCCAAAAAGATAGGCTTCACGATCTTCGGTCTCACCGGTCGCAACGACGATCAGAAGGCCGCGACCCTCGGCAACCTGAAGAAGGTCGGCTACACCGCTTTCACGTCGAAGAACTTCTACACGAAATGGACCGGCAAGGGCACCTCGCAGCAGCCCTCGTACGTCACCTGCGCAACTGCCAAGTGCACGACCGTCGAGTACAAGGCGCTCACGCGCAAGCACATCGAGAAGCAGGGCTACGACATCGCACTGAACGTGGGCGACCAGTGGTCTGACCTGCAGGGCGGCTACGCCGACCGCGTGCTTAAGCTCCCTAATCCGACGTACTACCTGCCGTCGACCGACCTGCCCGGGGTCAAAGAGCCGCGTCTCGCCCCCCGGACGCACTTCGTCATGAAGGCCGACGGCTCCTCCGGTCTGACGCAGTCGGGCGAGGGCATCCCCAACATCGACAGCGTCAAGTCGACCATCGCCGCCTACTACGGCGACACGGGCACCGGGCTGTCGAACAAGACCTCGTCGCCCTACATCAGCGAGATGCAGAAGATCCTCAAGCGCGAGATCCCCCGCGTCGCGTCGCAGTGCTACGCCGCCTCCACCAAGGGCCAGAAGCCCGCGATCGTTCTCGACGCCGACGACACGACGCTCTGGACGTACGACATGGAGGTGGCCGACATGCACTTCACGTTCGACCCCGCCGAGCAAGACGTGTGGGTGCAAGACCAGCGGTTCCCCGCCACCCCGGGCATGACGACCCTGGCCGGCGTCGCCAAGGCCGCGGGCTGCACGCTGATCGGTCTGACGGGTCGCAACGACGATCAGAAGACCGCGACGCTGGCGAACCTCACCAAGGTGGGCTACTCCGGCTTCACGGCCGAGAACTACTACACCAAGTGGACCGGCAAAGGCGCCTCGCAGCAGCCGTCGTACGTCACGTGCGCCGCGGCGAAGTGCACCACCATCGAGTACAAGTCGCAGACCCGAGCTCACGTCGAGTCGGCAGCCGGTGGCGGGTACACCGTGGTGGCGAACTACGGCGACCAGTTCAGCGACCTGATCGGCGGGCACGCCAAGCGCACGGTCAAGCTGCCGAACCCGACGTACTACCTGCCCTAATACGGCGCTTGCGCTGGCAGCACTCGCTCTGACCCGGCGCTCTATCTGACAGCATCTGACCCTCGCGTTCGGCGGTCGAGGTGGTCCTAGGACCACCTCGACCGCCGGCCGCGAGGGTCTACGCATGTGTGGCCGCCCTCAGAGGAGATGCGTCGGATCCTGGGCCCTTGTCGCCATTCGGCAATTCAGGCCAGAGACGCACTCGCCGCTGACTGGCGCCGGCATCACTGCGACTAGCTGCCCCTGTCCTGAATTGCCACACCGCGGGGAGGGCCTGCGAGCTCGGATGCGGCTACAGCGCCTTCTCCTCGATCCCCCACGGCGAGCCATAGCCCTTGGGCGCATCGGCGGCGAGCAGCGACAGGAACGGCCGCGCGTCGAATGCCTCGGGCCCGAGCACGCCGGCCCCAGACCACACCCCGGTCGCCAGCAGCTCGAGCGCGATCACCGGGTTGATCGCCGTCTGCCAGACGACAGCCTGCGACGAGTACTCCGCCATCGTCTGCTCGTTGTCGGCCACGTGATAGAGGTAGGTCGAGCGCGGCTTTCCGTCTTTGCCGGTGCCCTTCACCCACACGCCCGCGCAGGTCTTGCCGCTCATCTTGTCGCCGAGGGTCGCAGGATCCGGCAACCCGGCCGCCACCACATCGCGCGGTGCCACCTTCACTCCCTTGACCTCCAGCGGCTCGGTCTTATCCAAGCCCAGCATGTGAAGGGTCTTGAGCACCTCGATGAATTCGTTCCCGAGACCGTACTTAAACGTCACCTTCTTCGCTTTGGTCCACCGCGGCATCAGGAGCACCTCTTCGTGCTCGACGTTGACGCACTCCACCGGCCCGATGCCGTCGGGGAAGTCGAAGACCTCCGGCTCGGAGAACGGCGCCGTGGTGTACCACCCGCGCTCTTTTTCGAACACCACGGGCGGGTTGAGGCACTCTTCGATGGTGGTCCAGATCGAGAAGGAGGGGGCGAAGTCGTAGCCCTCGACGACGAGGTTCGCCCCGTCGCGCACGCCGAGCTCGTCGATCTCGCTGAAGAGCTCATCTTCGGCGTAGCGCGCGAAGACGTCCGAGAGACCGGGCTCGACGCCGATGCCCACGACGGCCAGCGCTCCCTTGTCTGCCCAGTCGGACGCCACGGCGAACTGGTCGTCTCCGAGCTTCTTGCCGGTCTGGGTGTGCGGGTCGGTCGGGTGCGGGGTCGACAGGCTCATCGCCATATCGAGGTAGGTCGCACCGGCCTCGAAGCAGCCGTCGAAGATCGGCATGACGAAGCGCGGATCGACCGCGTTCAGCACGTGGGTGATCTCGTGCGCGCGGATGAGCTCGGCGACCGAGGCGGCCGACGAGGCGTCGACCTGGGCGGCGACGAGACGCGCGTCACCGACGGCGGCGACCAGAGCGGCCGGGCGGGCGGGGTCGTAGTCGGCGACCACGAGCGTGTCGAAGAAGTTGCGGCGCACGGCGATGCGCACGGCGGCGGAGCCGACACCGCCGGCGCCGATGATGAGTACCTTCATGAGGAGCTAGGGCCGTTCGTTGGAGTCGGATGGATCGGAGGGGCTCGTGGGAATGCTCGGTGACGCCGGCGCGACACCGGTGCGACGGGTGCCGCGAACTCGCTTGCCGGTCTCGGTGTCGATCGCGATCGCTCCGGTGGGCAGGTTCGACAGGTCGGAGGCGACGACGGTCGGAAAGTATCCCGAGTCGGGCAGACCGAAGTTCGCGACGACACCCTCCCCGGGGGCGAGCACGTAGTCGCTGCGCTTGACGAGTGTTTCGCCGCGGAAGAACTCGGGGCGGCGCAACCGCCAGAGCAGCATCAGCACCACTCCGACGAGGAGGCCCCCGATGCCGACGACCGCCTGCGCACCAATGCCGATGATCGTGATGTTCTTGCCGTCGGCGTCGGTCAGCCAGTCGGGCGCCGCGAAGGCGTAGACCCCGTAGACGAAAACACCGAGCAGCGACAGCCCGCCGAGCAGAGGGAAGAGACCGCGCATGATGAAGTTCCGCGGCGAGGTGAAGAGCGTTCTGCGGTAGTACCAGACGCAGGCGAAGCCGGTGAGGCCGTAGTAGAAGGCGATCATCAAGCCGATCGAGCCGATCAGGGCGCTGAGCAGGTCGACGCTGATCAGAGTGAAGATCAGGTAGAAGGCCACCGAGACGATGCCCATGCCGATGGTCGACCAGGTCGGGGTGAGGTACTTCGGGTGGATTCGGGCGAACTGCTCGGGCAGGGCCTTGTAGACCGCCATCGAGAGCGAGGTGCGCGCGGTCGGCAGAATGGTCGTCTGCGTCGAGGCCGATGCACTGGTGAGGATCGAGAAGCCGAGCAGAGCCATCAGGATCGAGCCCACCGCTCCTCCCCCGAACAGTGCCGGCCCGACCGACGAGAAGACATCCAGCGCGTTGTCCTCGTTGGCGAGGCCGATACCCTGGTCGCCCACTCCGGCGAACGCGATGGTGGCCACGGCGACCAGCACGTAGGTCACGAGCAGGAGCACCGTCGAGATGATGGCCGCGCGACCCGGCGTCTTCTCGGGATCCTTCGTTTCTTCGTTGATCGAGACTGCGGTGTCCCAACCCCAGTAGATGAAGATCGCCGTGAGCATCGCGGGGGCGATGGTGCCCGGGCCGAGCGCGAACGGGTTCAACCAGTCGAGCGACGGCATCAGCGAGTACGACTCGGCGTTGCCGGAGTAGACGCGGACGAGCGCGAAGACGGCGAAGAAGATGAGGATGATCACCTCGAACGCCAGCAGGAAGTACTGCAGCCGCGCCGAGATCTCGATGCCGCGGTAGCAGATGTACGTCATGACGACGATCCAGGCGATGCCCGCGGCGGTCGACCAGAACACGTTGCTCGATAGGGCGGCGACGGCCGGCAGCCCGAAGCTGCCGACGAACGTGAACGAATACGAGCCGGCGATCGAGGCGAGGTTCGCCATGACGATCACGTCGGCCACGATGATCCCCCAGCCGCCCATCCAGCCGGTGATCGGGCCGAAGGCCCGCGACGCCCAGGTGAAGGTCGTGCCGCAGTCGGGCTCGGCCTTGTTGAGCTCCTGGTAGGCGACGGCGATGAGATACATCGGCACGAACGCCAGCAGGATGATGCCCGGAGCGTGCACACCCGCGACGAGCGTGCCGCCGATGACGATGTACCCGAGGCTCGCCGCGAGGCTGTACGCCGGAGCGGTCGACGCGATGCCGACGACCACGCTCGAGACGAGGCCGAGCGATCCGCCCTTGAGCCCCTTGGTGTCGACGGGCTGCGTCGTCGTGGTCGGTGTGGTCATGGGGTCTCCATCACGGTGCGGGAACAGCAGCGGGAAGAACGGGTTGGCCCACCCAATCGTTAGACGCCAGAGACCGTCAATGCCGTTCCGTCCCACTCGGACGGTGCTCGGCGACGTTCTGGCACCCCAGACGCGATCGAGGCACCCCGCACACACGGGAGTGAGAGCTAGGGCCGGAGCTAGAGCGAACCCGCAGCCAACCCCAGCGACACCTCGAGCGTCCGCCGCATGAGGTGCGAGCGCTCGGCCGCGGTGCGGTAGTCGACGAGCGAGTAGGCCGTGATGGAGTCGATCAGGGCCAAGAACTGCAGGGCGACGAGGTCGGAGTCGGATCCTTCGAATTCGCGCCCCTCCATGCCGCGACGCACGACCGAGCAGATCAGCTCGTGCCAGGCGGTCATGTTGTCGCGGGCGGCCCGCGCGAGGGCGACGTTGTGGCGGCCCATCGACCAGGCGTCGGCCCAGACGGAGTTGAAGTTGCCGTGCGTGTCTTCGAGCAGGCTGCCGACGAGGAGGCGGAGGGCTTCGAGTGCCGAGTCGAAACCGGCGATGTCGCGCCGCGCCTCGTTGAGCTCGATCCCGGCGAGCTCTTCGAACGTGCGGGCGACGAGCGCGGTCATCGACGGCTCGTGCGCGGCGATGTCACCCGGGCTCAGACCGGCCGTCGATGCCAGGCGTCGAAGCGTGATGCCCGACAGACCGAACGAGAAGGCGATCGTGCGCGCGGCAGCGTCGATCTCAGCGTGGCGCCCGGAGGGGCCATCCTGTGCGAACGGGTCGCTGGTCGACATGAGCATGATCCTAGAGGGAGCGCGGGCCTGCCTCACCCCCCAGTCCTCGTGCGACCCAGACGTGGGGTCACTCACGAAGTCGACCGCTCAGGATCCTGCCCGCCGCCGCACCGCGACCGGGTAGGGGCAACAGTGCCTCTCGATATGCCCCGCCGCCCTCCACTACGTTTGCGCCACCCCACCTCCCGCTGGGGCTTCACTTCGGAGGACGACATCGACGAGCATCCGACCACGGTCTGGCCCCCCTCAGCGACCGTGCTGAGCAATCGGACCCTGTGCCCCGCCTGCTTCACGACGCTCGACGGGACGACCTGCCCGCACTGCGGCCTCCGCCTCGTGGGTCCGGTCGCGGCGCGGCTCGCCGATAACTCGGATCGCCTGCTGGCGGCCGACCTCGAACGGCGCGCGCTCATCGACCAGCTGCGACTCGACATGGCTCGTCAAGACGCCGAGGCCGCCGACGAGATCGCCCGGCTGTCGTCGCTGCTGCGCGCCGCCGAGACCGGTGACGCGGAGGCCGCCCCGTCGCCCGCATCGCCGCTACCGTCGCTTCGCCCGCCGACGCCGCCCCGCAGCACCCGACTCGAGAAGACCCCGTCCGGTCGAAGCGGCGTCCAGGTCCTCCTCCTCACCGTCGGCATCGTCCTCGTCTCGGTGACGGCCGTCTTCTTCTCGCTCGTGGCGTTCCTCGTCACGTCGGCGGGGGTCCGCTCGGGCCTGCTGCTGCTCGTGGTCGCCGCCGTGCTCGGCATCGCCACCCGCCTGCACCGTCGCCTCCCGGGAACCGCGGAGGGCCTCGGCGTGCTCGCCGCAGTGCTCCTCGGCCTCGACGGCCTTCTCATCCGCAGCCAGGGGCTTTTCGGATCGGGCCGCCTCGACCCGCTCCTCTTCGTCGGGATCTTCGGCGCAGGATCCGCGGTCGCGCTCCTCGTCACCTCCCGCCTGACCGGCCTCCACTCGCTCGTCCGCGCCTCGCTCGTCGCCCTGCCGCTGGCCGCTCTGGGTCTCGCGTCCGGCCTCGCCGCCGATTCGGCCACCCGGTTCTGGGCGGGCGGGGCCGCCGCGGCCGCCGTCTGGATCGTCCCGACGCTGTTCGACCGGAGCGCAGGATCCCGCACGGCCCGGCTCGCTCGCGACCGCACCGATCGCGCGTGGATCCGGATCACCTCGACCGGCCCGCTGGTCGTCTCCACCCTGGCCGCGTTCGCCGTTCCGAGCGACGCCGCCCTCGGTTTCGTCGTTCCGGTGCTCGTGTCAGCCGGACTGTGGATCGTCCTCGCCGTCCGCGGAGTCACCGGCTCGCGATCGGGGCCGGGTCGATTCGCGTCGGCCGCGGCCGGGGTGAGTCTGGCCTCGCTGCCGTTCGCCGTGGCTGCGCGAGCCGATCTAGAGATTGCTGTCACCTGGATCCTGCCCCTGTCGATCTCTCTCGTCGTGCTCGCCTTCGCGATCGCCTCCCGGGCCGTCTCAGACCGCCGTCCGGTCGTCCGGGCTGCGCTCGCCCGGTCGTCGTGGGCCGCTCTCGTCGTGCTCGCGGTCGTCGCCGCGGTGCTGAGCACCGTGGTCGCCGGCGGTGTCGTCGCGCGACTCGCCGGCTGGTTCGACGGGAAGCCCTTCCTCACCGACCTCGCCGCCGCCTTGCCCGCATCGTCGTCCGGTGACATCCTGCCGCTGTCGGCGCTCGGCCTCGCGCTCGCCCCCCTCGGTGCCGCGACCGCTGTGGCCCTCCTCCGTCCGCGGCCGGCTGTGCGGCGCGCCGTGACGACCACGGCGGAGGCCGTTCTGGCACTCGCACTGGTCGGCGCCGCCCTCTCGACGTCCCTGCCGCTCGGCGACCTCGCCCTGACCGCTCTCGTGGGCGGCCTGGCACTGGCCGCCTTCCGAGACGGGCGCGTCTCGCGCGGCGTCTCCGGCACGACAGTCGTGGTGACCGCCGGTGTGCTCTTCGCGCAGTCCCCTCTGACGCAGCCGCTATGGATCCCCGCGCTGCTTTTGCTCGTGTCTCTCCTCGTCGGGCTCCGCGTGCTGTCGACTCGATCGCTCCCGAAGTCGACCGCCCGGGTCGTCGCACCGCTCGTGACACTGGCCGTCTCGGTCGTGGTCGCGACTGCGGCGTTCAGGATCCCGGCCTGGCTCGCTCCGACCTCCAGCGATCCCGGTGCCCGCGCCGCCACGGCCGCCGTCATCCTCACCGCGATCGCGAGCCTCCTCGTGGTGGCCGCCGCGCCGCTCGTCCCGCTGCTTCGCCGGACTCCGCTGCTCGATCTGCGGGTCGTCTCGGGCACCGCCGTCGTCGCGCTCGCAGGTGCCGGCTTCGTCTTCGGAGCCTCTCCCGCGAGCGCCGGCCTCGGAGCCACGGGGCTGCTCGCCCTGGTCGCCCTCGCGGCGTTCGCGTGGCTGGTCATCCCCGCGCGGGAGCGCGAGGCGGAGCGAGTCTTCGCCGCCGTCGTGACGCCGGCCGCCGCGATCGCCAGCGCCGACCGCCTGCTGACCGCGGGTCCGCTCGGGTTGGAGACGCGCTGGCTGCTCCTCGCGGCCACGGTGCTCGGCCTCGCCCTCGTCTCCCGCCTCCTCTTTCGAGCCTCGACGGACGGCACGCGTTCGCGCCGCTTCGCCTGGGATGCCCCCCTCGTGGCCGCCGGGCTGGTGACCGCGGCCGCCGCGCTGCTCTCGGCGCCCGCGTGGCCGACGCTGGCAGTCCTCGCGATCGCCGCCCTGGTCATCGCGTCGACACCGGGCTCGTCGCCGATTGCCGCGCTGACCGGCGCCCACCTCCGACACCACGTGGCCTGGGCGGCACCCGTGCTCGCGATCACGGCACTGTGGGCGGTACTGGCCGATGCCGGTGTCACCGTCGTCGAGGCCTACTCGCTTCCCCTGGCCGCACTCCTGGCTCTTCTGGCCCTCGGGCTCCCCGCGCTCGCCCTGCGGTTCGCGCACGGCTCGGCCCCTCACCCCGCGCACCCGCACCCGGTCTTCCCCCTGCTCTTCGGCGTCGGTGTCGCCACCGCTCTCCTGCCGTCGATCGTCGCCTCTCCGGAGCGGACTCTGGTTCGACCGATTCTGGTCATCGCCGCGGCTACCCTCGCCGGCATCGCCGCCGCGACCCTCGGCCGCACCCGCGTCGACGTCCGCAACACGCTGGCCTCCGGCTCCGTGGTGGGCATCGTCGCGACCGGTCTGACGATGGCGCTGGGCTCCCCCGCAGCGATCGGCGCAGCCCACCCCGACGCCTGGTCGTCGATAGCGGCCCTTCTCGCGCTGGGAATCGCGGTGCTGTGGTCGCGCGACCGGGGTGTCTCGGTCGACGCCGTGCGGGATCCTCGGCGCCGCCTGACGGCCGTGGCTCCCGCATTCGCCGTGGTGGCCGTGGCCGTGTTCGCCCTTCCCGAGCTCGTTCCGCTTCTCTCGAGTCTTTTCGGCGCGGCCGTCGACTGGCAGCGACCGGTGACCGCCGTCCTCGCTCTCGCCGTCTGCTGTCTGGCCAGCGCGCTCGGCGGCCCGGCTCTCTCGACGAGCCGGATGGCCATTCGCCTTCGTCAGGCGGCCCTCGTGGCCACGTTGGTCCTCGCCGCGGCAGCCCTGCTCGGCGGCCTCACGGCCTCGGTCCCGTTCGAGACGGTGACCGCGCCGGTGGCAGTCGCCGCCCTGGTCTCCGGGATCCTGCGGCTCCGTCGAGATCCGGCCGTGGGCTCGTGGCGCGCCCTCCGATTCGGGCTCCTGGTCCTCCTCCTGCCCGGACTCCTTGCCGACTACATCGACGTTCAGACTCCGCGCCTGGTCGCCGTGGGAGTGCTCGCCGTCGCGAGCCTCCTGGCCGGTGCCCGGCTCCGGCTCCAGGCGCCGCTACTGGTCGGCGGCGGCGTCGCCGTGTTGCACGCGATCGCTCAGCTCTGGCCGGGACTCGTGCTCGTGACGACATCGGTGCCGTGGTGGCTGTGGGCGGGCGTCGGCGGAGTTCTGCTCATCGTGGTCGCCGCGACGTACGAGCGGCGCGTCCGAGATGCGCGAATGGTGGGTCGCACAGTGTCGTCCCTGCGCTGATCGGGAACAAATTGACCCCCTTCGTGATTGAATATGCATACGCATAGAAATGGGGACACCATGGCCACCGCCACCAACCCGGAGCGCGAGCTTCCCGCCCTCGATCCCGCCGCGATCCAGCTCGGCCTCGACACCTTCGGCGACGTGACCGAGACCACCTCGGGCACCCCGCTCGACGGCACTCTGCTCACCCACGCCCAGACCATCCGCAACCTCGTCGACCAGGCCGTCCTCGCCGACGAGGTCGGTCTCGACTTCATCGGCGTCGGCGAGCACCACCGCGTCGACTTCGCAGTCTCGGCCCCCGAGGTCGTGCTTGCGGCCATCGCGGCGAAGACCTCGAGGATCCGACTCGGCTCGGCAGTCACGGTGCTCTCGTCCGACGATCCGGTCCGCGTCTACGAGCGCTTCGCCACCGTCGACGCCCTGTCGAACGGGCGCGCGGAGGTCATCCTCGGCCGCGGATCGTTCACCGAGTCGTTCCCGCTGTTCGGCCTCGACCTGCAGGACTACGAGGTGCTTTTCGAGGAGAAGATCAACCTTTTCGCCGAGCTGCTGAAAGACGCCCCCGTCACCTGGGAGGGCACCAAGCGCGGCGCCCTCACCGACCAGTGGGTCTACCCGCGCCCCGAGAGCGGCACCATCAAGACCTGGGTCGGCGTCGGCGGCAGCCCGCAGTCGGTCATCCGCGCGGCGCACTACGGCCTCCCCCTGTTCCTCGCGATCATCGGCGGCAGCCCGGCCCAGTTCGCGCCCTACTCCGACCTCTACCGTCGAGCCCTCGATCAGTTCGGGCACGCTCCTCAGCCGATCGCCATGCACTCCCCGGGCTTTATCGCGGCCACCGATGCCGAAGCCCTCGAGATCCTCTACCCGTACCAGGAGGCCCAGACGAACCAGCTCGGACGCGAGCGCGGCTGGCCGCCCTATTCGCGCGAGCAGTACCTCTCGACGGCCGGCCCCGAGGGTGCCCTCTACGTGGGATCGCCCGAGACCGTTGCCCGCAAGATCGCGCACAACATGCGCCTGCTCGGAGCGACCCGCTTCGACATGCGCTACAGCATGGGCAGCCTGCCGCACGAGCAGATGATGAAGAGCATCGAGCTCTACGGCCGCGAGGTGGCGCCGATGGTGCGCGAGCTTGTGGCCGAGACGCCCGCGACGGTCGCGATCTGACCCTCCGGCGAATCGAGGCGATCGGGGTCGCCCGAACAGCCGATCCGAAATCGTGCGGGCTCAGCTCAGGGGTTCGATCTGCCAGATGGTGGCCAGGGCGATACCCACGAGGACGATCGCGAACGAGGTGACAGCCAGCAGGTTCAGCCGCCGGTGCTCCACCATCACCGCGATGAACTCGCGGAGGAACGCGCTGGGCACGTAGTAGGTGGCGGTCCGCGAGCCGATCACCTGAGCGTCGCTGCCGATGCTGCGCGCCAGGAAGGCGGTGCGGAGCACGTGGTACTCGTTCGTCACGACGGTCACGGCCCCCGGTCGGTCGATGCGCTCCTGCACGGCGCGCGAGAGCAGCAGGTTCTCTCGCGTGTTCCGTGACTGCGTCTCGGCGTGCACGTCGTCCGGCGACGCCCCCTGCTCGATGAGGTACTCCGCCATGGCGACGCCCTCGGGCCGCGGTTCGTCGGCCCCCTGGCCTCCCGAGGGGATCAGCACCGGATGGCGGCCCGCCTCGCGCTCCGAGCGGTAGAGCCGGAGTGCGCGATCGAGTCGACTGCGCAGGAGCGGAGGCACCTTCCCGCCGATGAGTCCGGAGCCGAGCACGACGATCGCCGCGGGCCTGCCCTTCTTGCGCTTTAGCCCGTACACGACCGAGTACACGGTGAACGAGACGAAGGCGACGCCGAAGTAGAGACCGACCAGCGAGAGGAAGACGAGAAGGCTGCCGGTGACGCGGCTTCCGACCGAGAGGAGCGCGACCGCCACCACCGGCATGGCGAAGATGGCGACCCCGACGACGAGAGACAGGAGGTTGCCGAGGCTGCGGCCCTCCAGTCGAAGCATGGTGATGCCGTTCGCGACGAGTGCCACACCCAGCACCAACACGCTCAAGACCGCCATGACGATCAGGACGTTGACGACCTCCACGACCCATGGCACGACCGGCTCCAGGACGAGCGTCAGTCCGATCACCGTCAGGAACACGGCCGCGACGAGAAAGAGTCCGTTTCTCAGGAGGCGAGCATCTCGGATCCTGAAGACGACATAAAGCACCGCGAATGCGGCCGCGACGAGGAGCACGATCATCGCTCGACCCTACCGGGAAGCCGCAGCGCTAGAACCGAGCGCCACCGAGTACGCCCTGGGCGCCCCTCATCCCGGCATCTGCCGCCAGTCGGCGACCGGGACTCCGCGACAGCGGCCTGAACCACGCAGCGCGGGCGGTCAGTCCGTATTGCGCCGGCGGGCCGCGGCCAGCGCCAGCCCGACACAGACGACGATTCCGATCCCGGCGAGGGCGACTCCGCCCGACGCCTGATCGGCCAGCGGCGCGGGGCCCCAGGTGCGGCCCATCGCGCCGTACCAGTTCGCAAGACGCAGCCCGGAGCCGAGGGCGAGCGCGGCGCCCACGGCACCCACGGCGACGAGCACGACGGCGGCGAGCAGCATCGTGAGCCTCGCCCCCGGTCGCACCGGCACGGGGTCGAGACCGACGATCGACTGGGCGAACAGCCAGCCGACCATCACCAGGCCTGCGATCAGGCAGAAGCGCCCGAGGTCGGTCGTGGCCGTCCAGCGCAGCAGCGGCGACCAGACGACGGCCCAGATCGTCACGGCCAGCAGAGGCCCGCCGACGACGGGGTGGGTAAGCCAGGCGGAGCCGCGCGACTGCACGATGCCGAGCATCCACTCGCGAGGCCCGCGGCTGCCGTCGGTGCGTTTCACGATGGCAAGGAGCGCCAGGGTCCAGGGCGCTGCGCGCACGAGCAGCACCGGAACGACGAAAGCCACGAGCGCGACCTGCACCAGATGCGCACTCATCAGGTACGGCGAGTACACGGCCGGAGCACCGTTCGTCGCGACGACCAAGACGACGAGGCCGAGGATCCAGGCACCCGTCCGCCAGCCCGACCAGGTATCGCCGCGCCGACGCAGCCGGGCCACCCCGATGAGGTAGAACGCCGCGAGGAAGACGGCGCCGAGCAGCCACACCAGGTCGAGGTTCCCTGCCGTCAGCCAGCGGAGGGGCGTGAACTCGGCGGGAAGGCGGGAGTCGGTCAGCACCTCGGCCGGTGTGAGCTGGGCCGTGTCGTTCGCGACCGACTGCGAGACGGGCGTCTGCGTGCGAGCCAGTGCCGCGGCGACTCCGGAGGCGAGGCCGAGGAACGTGATCTCGGCCGTGACGAACCGCCAGAACGGCTTCTGCGTCTGCCGCCCCGCGCTGGTGCCGGCGTTCGATCCGGCCACGCGCTCGATCACGACGCGACGGTGCACGACGCCGAACAGACCGAGGAGGATCAGAAGCACCGCTTTCACCACGACCAGCAGGCCGTACGGCGATCCGAGCTCCGGCCACGAGCCGATCCTGATCTGCGCGCTCACCACACCCGAGACCGCGACGATCACGAAGCAGACGAGAGCGATCGACGAGTACCTCTCGAGCACGATCGAGAGACGGGCCCGCTCGATGACGGGCCGCAGCAGCACGAGGGCGAGGAGTCCGCCGAGCCAGACAGCAGCGCCGATTACATGGAGCCCGAGCGCCGAGACGGCCGCCGCGTGCGAGGCGGTGCCGGCGGCGTGCCCTTGCTGCGCGATCGGCACGAGGGCTCCGGCCGCGATCGCTGCGACGAGGAACACCCCGCCGACCGACCGGACGGCAAAGCACAGTACCGTGACGGTGGCCGCCGTCAGAGTGGAGACCAGCCACGCCAGACCGAGATCGGTGCCGGTGAGGAAGAAGGCGAGCGACTGGCCGAACTTCTCGTCGAGAGCCGGGGCGACTCCCGCGACGCTGAGGAACGTGAAGAACCCGGCGGTGGTCGACGCGAGCGTCCAGAAGAGCGCTCCGACCGACGCGATGTCGAGCGAGCGCTCCCACTCGGGTCGAACGGGCGTGAGCGCGAAGCAGGCCAGCGCCAGGGTGCCGATGGTGAGCGACGCCCCGAGCTCGGTGAGGAACGTCGCGATCGGCAGGCCGAACCGGACGACCGCTCCAGGATCCGACAGCGGCAGCGGTGCCGCGGCCCCGCCGAACATGAGGGCTGCGACGAGGGCGACCAAGCCCGCCGCGACCAGCAGCACCGGGGCAGCGAGTCGGGAGAGGCGGGGCACTCGGAAAGCCTAGGGCGTCCGACTGTGCGACGTGGACGGCTGCGGCGTTAACGGGAAGAGCGGACCACGACCGAAGCCGTGATCCGCTCTTCGCGGGCGCGGAGGTTACTTGACCGAAGCCTTGAGCTTCGAGCCGGCGCTGACCTTGACGCTGTCGCTGGCGGCGATCTCGAGAGCCTCGCCGGTCTGCGGGTTGCGGCCGGTGCGTGCGGCGCGGTGGGTCTTCTCGAAGGCGATCCATCCCGGGATGGTGACCTTGGTGCCGTCAGCGACGTTCTTCGAGACGACGGAGAAGAGAGCGTCGACGACGCCGCTCACTGCAGCCTGGCTCTGGCCCGACTCGGCGGCGACAGCTGCGACGAGCTCGGTGCGGTTCAGTGACTTGTCAGCCATGTGTTGTCCTCCTCGGACACGTTGTGTGTGGCACGCGTACTTCTTTGGGGCAGTCGCCGCGGTGGCGGCGACCGACGGATCTGAGTGGACCCCAGGGGTAAAACCCCTGGGGAACCGCCTCAGAACCTACCAGGAAGACTTCGTGATGCCCGGCAATTCGCCACGGTGAGCCATGTCGCGGAAGCGGACACGGCTGACACCGAACTCATTGAGGTAACCGCGGGGGCGGCCGTCGATGGCGTCGCGGCCACGGACGCGGACCGGCGACGCGTTGCGCGGGAGCTTCTGCAGGCCCACGCGAGCGGCCTCGCGGCTCTCGTCGGTGCCGTTCGGGTCGATCAGAGCCTTCTTCAGCTCCAGTCGCTTCGCCGCGTAGCGAGCAACGATCACTTTGCGCTGGTTGTTCTTCGCAACCATGCTCTTCTTGGCCATGTTTAGCGCTCCTCGCGGAATTCGACGTGCTTGCGGATGACCGGGTCGTACTTCTTCAGCACGAGACGGTCGGGGTTGTTACGACGGTTCTTCTTGGTCACGTACGTGAAACCGGTGCCCGCCGTCGAGCGGAGCTTGATGATCGGACGGACGTCCTGGCTCTTTGCCATTAGATTTTCTCCCCACGTGCGAGGAGGTCTTTGACGACCTTCTCGATGCCGCGAGCATCGATGACCTTGATGCCCTTGGCGCTCAGCGTCAGCGTGACGTTACGGCGCAGCGAAGGCACGTAGTACGTCTTCTTCTGCACGTTCGGGTCGAAACGACGCTTCGTGCGTCGGTGCGAGTGCGAGATGTTGTGCCCGAAGCCGGGAACGGCTCCAGTCACCTGGCAGGTTGCTGCCATGGTTTTCCTCCGTAAATACCGTAGAAGCCCCGCGTTTACACACGGGTTCTACCCAAGGTCACTTGTCGGCACGCTTCGTCTCCGCCACCAGAGCGGCCCGCCACCGAGGTGACAGCGAAGGAGATTCGGCATACATGGGCGCAGATAGCACCCAACCAAACAGCAAGCTTAGACGACACGCCCGGCCTGGGCAACCTGCGCCGAGCACACCGCACACAGCCCGAAGACGTCGACGACGTGGTTCGCCTCGGTGAACCCGTTTTCGGCCGCGACCTGACGCGCCCACTGCTCGACCGGGTCGGCCGAGATCTCGACCGTGGTTCCGCAATTGCGGCAGATGAGGTGATGGTGGTGCGTGCCGGGGGTGCACGCGCGGAACAGGCTCTCGCCGTCCTGCTGCAGGCTGTCGGCCTCGCCCTCCGACTCCAGCGACGACAACGCTCGGTAGACGGTCGCGAGGCCGATCGGCGAACCGCTCTCCCGCAGGGTCGAGTGCAGCGCCTGAGCGCTGACGAATCCGGCTGATGTCGACAGGGCCTCGCGCACGGCCTCGCGCTGCCAGGTGTTGCGCTTCATGAGGGCACCCTTTCGTTCACTGCGGCGGCGGGTCGAGGTGCGAGCCGAGCCGTCGGATCCTTCGTTCTGCGCCCGCCGTGACGCTCGCGTCGGCCGCCGACGAGGCGGCACACCAGCCAGATCGTGAACGAGATCGTCGTCACGTAGGGCGAGATCGGCAGGCCGCCCCCGAGGGCGAGCAGGATGCCGCCGACGACCGAGACGACGGCGAACACCGTGCTCAGCACCGGCACCCAGAACGGAGAGACGGTGATCCGCAGGGCTGCGGCGGCCGGCGTCACGAGCAGCGACAGCACGAGCAGAGCGCCGACGATCTGCACCGAGACGGCCACCGACAACCCGAGCGCGAGCATGAAGACGATCGACAGGGTGCGGACCGGGACACCGGCTGCGGCCGCGACGTCCGGATCGACGCTCGCGAAGGTGAGCGGCCGCCAGACGACGATCAGCGTGACGATCACGATCGCCGAGATCGCCAGCAACCAGCCGAGCTGTGGATTGTCGACCGAGACGATCTGGCCGGTCAGCAGACCGAACTTGTTGGCCGACCGCCCCTGATAGAGGGCGAGCGCGAGAATGCCGAGCCCCAACCCGAACGGCATGAGCACGGCGATGATCGAGTTCCGCTCCCGTGCCCGACTGCCCAGCAGGCCGATCAGGAGGGCGGCAAGCACACTTCCGATGAGCGAGCCGGTCACCACGTTGATGCCCAGCAGGAGAGCGATCGATGCGCCGGCGAATGAGAGCTCGCTGATGCCGTGCACGGCGAAGGGCAGGTTGCGGGTGATGACGAACGGCCCGATGAGCCCGCCGACGATGCCGAGCACGGCTCCGGCGATGATCGAGTTGCGCACGAGCACGACGAGCTCGCCGAAGTTCTCGAACGAGAGGATGTGAGTGAGGATGTCGGCGTTCACCGCACGGGCCCTTCTGGGTCGAGGTCGTCGCCGTGGTCAGCGTGGTGGCCGTGGCCGTCGTGGTCGTGGGCGGCGTCGTTGCTGCCGACGATCACGATGCGCCCCATCGTGCGCACGACATCGACCGGGGTGCCGTACAGCGCGCTCAGCACGTCGGCCTGGAGCACCTCGTCGGGAGTGCCGATCGTGAAGCGCCCGCCGGCGATGTAGACCACCCGATCGACGGCGTCGAGAATCGGGTTCACGTCGTGCGTCACGAAGACCACCGCGGCACCCGTCTTGCGACGTTGCTCGTCGATCAGGTCGGTGACGCCGCGCTGATGGCGCAGGTCGAGTGAGATGAGCGGCTCGTCGCAGAGCAGAAGCGCAGGATCCGAAGCCAGCGCCTGCCCCACCCGCGCCCGCTGCTGCTCTCCGCCCGAGAGCGAGGCCACCGGGGCCAGCGCGAAGTCGGTTGCGCCGACCTCGGCGACGAGGGCGTCGACGCGCTCCCGTTCGGCACGGGACTCACGCCGCAGGCCCCAGCGGTGGCCCGTGATACCGAGCGCGATCATGTCGCGTGCGCGGAGCGGAGTGCCCGACTCCATCAATCGCTGCTGCGGGATGTAGCCGATCCTCCGATGCCCGCGGCGGACCGGCCGACCGAGGAACTCGGCCGTCCCCGCCGTGAGCTCCTGCTGCCCGAGGATCGCCTTGAGCAGCGTCGTCTTGCCGGCACCGTTCGGGCCCAGCACGGCGACGAACTCGCCGGGCTCGACGTCGAGGTCGAGCCCGGACCAGAGTTCGCGGTCGCCGAAGCGCAGGCTGGCGCCCCGGAGACTGAGGACGGGCGTCACTGCTGGGTCACTGTCACTGGGCGAGCGCCGCCTTGACCGCGTCGATGTTGCTCTGCTGCCAGGTCTGGTAGTCGTCGCCCTTCGGCAAGGTCTCGGTCACCGGGACGACGGGAACGCCCGCGGTCTCGGCCGCCTTCTGCACCTGCTCGGTCTCAGGGCTTCCGGCCTGCTCGTTGTAGGCGAGCAGGGCGACCTTCTTGCCGGTCATCAGCTTCAGCGTGTCGTTGAGGGCCGACGGCGGCACGTCTTCGCCCTCCTCGACCGCCTCCGAGAACGCACCCGGCGTGGCATTCTTCAGGCCGATCGCGTCGAACAGGTAGCCGGGCACCGGCTCGGTGTAGGCGACGGCATCGCCGTCGTAGGTCTTCTTCAGCGCAGCCGTCTGCGCCTCGAGCTTCTCCATCGCCGTATTGAACGTCACCGCGTTGTTGAAGAACGTTTTCGACTCGTCGGGGTTCGCCGTCGACAGGTCGGTGGCGATCCTGTTGGCGAGCTTCGACATGGTCGGATAATCGTAGAACACGTGCTCGTTGAGCTCGCCGTCGCTCGAGGTGAAGCCGGAGACCTTCACCGCGTTGAGAAGCGTCGCCTTGCTGTTCGTCGACGAGCGCATGGTGTCGACGTAGTCGTCGTAGCCGCCGCCGTTCTCGATGATGAGGTCGGCCTTCGAGATCGCCAGCTGCGTCTGGGCGTCGGCCTCGAAGCCGTGCGGGTCTTGGTTCGGGTTCGACAGGATGCTGGTGACGGTGACCGAGGATCCTCCGATCTGCTTTGCGATGTCGCCGTAGACGTTCGTGGACGCGACGACCTTGATCGTGCTGTCGTCCGGTGCGGCACCACCCGAGGCGGAGCAGCCGGCGAGCGCGAGCGCTCCCGTGGTGGCGAGGGCGAGCAGAGGCACAAGGCGGCGGGTTTTCACATTCCCGACGCTACCTCTAAACGATAATCATTGTCAAAAGGCCGGCACCGAAGTACCAAAGGGAGGCGACCACAGAATGACGATGTGACATATCCAGGGCTTCTAGCCTCGGTGCCATGAACGCATCCGAATTCATCGCCCGCACCTCGGGCCTCACCAAGTCCTACGGCTCGGACGACAACGCCGTCCACGCCCTCTCCGACGTCACCGTCGGCTTCCGCACAGGCGAGTTCACGGCCGTCATGGGCCCCTCCGGGTCGGGAAAGTCCACCCTGATGCACATCCTCGCCGGGCTCGACTCCGCGACCAGCGGGTCAGTGCACCTGGGCTCGACCGACATCACACGACTGAAGGACGACGAACTGACCCTGCTCCGGCGTCGTCGGATCGGCTTCGTCTTCCAGGCGTTCAACCTCGTCCCCACCCTCGACGTCCGCAGCAACATCCTGCTGCCCTTCGATCTCGACGGCCGCAAGCCCACCGCTGACGAGAGCGCCTGGATCGACCGCCTCCTCGACATCCTCGAGCTGACACCCCGCGTGACACATCGACCGCATGAGCTCAGCGGCGGCCAGCAGCAGCGCGTCGCGATCGCCCGAGCCCTGGCGTCCCGCCCCGAACTCATCTTCGCCGACGAGCCCACGGGCAACCTCGACTCCCGCACCGGCCGCGAAGTGCTCACCCTCCTGTCGGCCGCCTCGCGCGACTTCGGCCAGAGCATCGCCATGGTCACCCACGACCCCGTCGCCGCGAGCTACGCGGATCGCGTTCTCATTCTGGCCGACGGCCGTATCGTCAGGGAGCTCGGACACTCCAGCGCCGAAGAGATCTCGCGCATCATGCTGAGCCTGGAGCGTGCCGCGTGATCGCCGCCCTTGCCCGCGACCACCGGGCCACGATCCTCGTCACGGCCCTCGGTTCAGCCTTCGGCGTCGTACTCCTCGGTACCGTGTCGCTTCTCAACCAGATCAGCCGGGTGACTCACCCCGGCCTCAGCACGTCCGACGACGGCACAGCGATTCTGCAGATGATGGCGGCGGTGTTCCTGACACTGTCGATCTACGTCGGCGCGATAGTCACCGCCAACACCTTCTCCACGATCATCGCGGGGCGCACCTCCCGCATCGCGCTGATGCGCCTCCTCGGCGACACGGCTCGCTCCCAGCGCCGTGCCGTCGTCCGGGAGAGCCTCGCCGTCGGCGTGATCGGATCCGCGCTGGGCGCCGTCTCAGGACTCGTCCTCGAGGTCGCATTCATCAGGATCCTGGTCTTCCGCGACCTGGCCCCCGAGGCGACGTACTCGTACGTCGACGCCGCCATGCTCTTCCCCGTCGTCGCCGTCGTGGTCGCCACGGTCCTCGCCGGCCGGGTGGGCTCGCGGAACGTGCTCCGAGTCAGCCCGATGGAGGCGACCTCGAGTGCGCAGGAGGCGTCGCCTGAGGAGACGACATCGCGCCGCGGACGACACGTCGTCGCACTCGTGGCCATGGTCGCCGGTGTCGCCCTGCTGGCCCTCGGCATCGTCGTCGGGCTGGTCTCCCCCGGCGGTGTCCTGATCGGGCTGGTCGGCGGGATCCTCTCGTTCTCGGGCCTCGTCGCCGCTGCCGACATCGTCATGCCAGCCTGCCTGCGAGCGGCCGGCCGGCTGCTGGGCCGGAGCGCACCCGCCCGCCTGGCCGCGGCCAACGCGGTGCGCCACCCCGACCGCAGCGCCCGGTCGACCATCGGAATGGTCGTCGGAGTGACGCTCGTCACCACATTCGCAGTGACGTTGACCTCCCTCGAGAAGTCGATCATCGCCGCAGGCTCCTCGCCCGACAGCTTCACGCCGATCATCGTCGTCTTCACGTGTCTCACCGGCTTCTCGGCCATCATCGCGGCCGTCGGGATGGTGAACACGCTCTCGCTCAGCGTGCACCAGCGCCGTCGCGAGCTCGGCCTGCTGCGAACGCTCGGCTTCACCAGGCGCCAGGTCCGCCGCATGATCCTGGCCGAGTCAGCGCAGATGGCGATCACCTCCGTCGGCGTCGGTCTTCTGCTCGGCACGTTCTACGGCTGGTGCGGGGCGCAGGCGACCCTCGGCTCCGTCACCGGCTCCATCGTCGCCCCGTCCGTTCCGCTCCCCCTCATTCTCGGCCTCGCCGTCGGGGCCTTCGCCCTCGCCGCCCTGGCCTCGCTCGCCCCCTCTCGCCGAGCCACCCGCGTGAGTCCGGTCGAGGCCCTCCGCGTCGCCTGAATTATCCCCACCCCAGAGATAACCACCTAGAGAGAAAGTCACACCTCATGAAGAAGCCAGTCGTCATCACATTCATCTCCCTCTCCGTGGTCGCCGTCGCCGCCGCCGGCATCGGCGCGTTCAGCCTGCGGGGCGTGATCGACGAGGTCCTCACCCACGAGAAGGAGGTCACCGCCTCCGACATCCCCGCTTTCGAGAAGTTCCGCGAGGCGGACGGCCCGATGCTCCCCACCAAGCAGCCCGCCTGGATGGCCGACGACGCCACCGACATCCGCCTCCGGTTCGACACGACTGACAAGCCGGGATGGGACATCCGCTTCGACTCGGCGACGGGGCTGACTCCGGAGCTTCTTGCGACGAGCCACTGCAAGCCCGTCACAGAGGCCGCCCCGCCCGCACTGAAGGTCGACTGGATCCCCGCGTCGATCGACGCGCAGAACTACTACTGCGCCGACGACTTCCGCTACATCGCCCAGAAGGGCGACACCGTCTACGGCTGGAAGAGCGCCGAGTTGAAGCCAACCCCTCGGTCCTGAGCCCACCCTGGTACCCGAGTACGACCAACCTCGCTAGCCTCGCACAATTGTGTAACATTTCAGATTGATTTACGGTTGACCCCATGATCGAAGCAACCTCCCTCACCAAGACCTACGGTGACAAGACCGCGGTCGACGGCATCAGCTTCACCGTCGAGCCCGGCTACGTCACCGGCTTCCTCGGCCCCAACGGCTCGGGCAAGTCCACCACCATGCGCATGATCGTCGGCCTCGACCGCCCCACCTCGGGTCGTGTCACCGTCAACGGCAAGCCCTACGCCGACCACTCGGCGCCCCTGACCGAGGTCGGGATCCTGCTCGACGCCAAGGCCGCCCACCCGGCCCGCAGCGCCCGCAACCACCTCCGCTGCATCGCCCGCACGCACGGCATCTCGAACCGCCGCGTCGACGAGGTCATCTCCATGACCGGCTTGGACAGCGTCGCCGGAAAACGCGTCGGCAAGTTCTCGCTCGGCATGGGTCAGCGCGTCGGAATCGCCGGCGCACTGCTCGGCGATCCGCAGACGGTCATCCTCGACGAACCCGTCAACGGCCTCGACCCCGAGGGTGTCCAGTGGGTTCGCTCCCTTTGCCGATCACTCGCCGCCGAAGGCCGTGCCGTGCTGCTGTCGAGCCATTTGATGGACGAGATGGCCAAGACGGCCGATCGAGTCGTCGTGCTCGGCCGGGGTCGAGTGATCGCCAACGCCTCGATGGACGACATCATCGCCGGATCCGGCGGGGAGACCATACGGGTGCGGAGCACCGACCTCGACCGTCTCTCCCAGGCCCTCAGCCCGCTCGGCGCGACCCTCGCGCGCACCTCGGCCGACTCCGCCGAGGTGACCGGCTCCACGGCGGAGCAGATCGCCCGTATCGCGGCCGCTGACGGAATCGTGCTGTTCGAGATCACGACCGTCCGGGCATCGCTCGAAGAGGCGTTCTTCGCGCTCACCCATGATGCGGTCGAGTACCGCACCTCGAATCACGCAGACACGGAGAACGCACGATGAGCACCACGGCCCCCAGTTCCCTCCGCCGATCGTCGGCGATGCGCGCGACTCCGCGCTGGTCGTTCGGCCGCGTGGTCTCGTCGGAGTTCACCAAACTCCGCACCCTGCGCTCGACCCTCGTCATCGCGATCGTGATGGTCGGCATCTCGGCCGGCTTCGCAGCTCTCCTCGCCGCCACCTGGGGAGAAATCCCCGCGGTCGCCTCATCGGAGGGCGCCTACGCCTCGGCAACCGGATCCTCGGTCAGCTTCGCGCAACTGGTGATCGGAGTCCTCGCCGTCCTCATCGTGTCGAACGAGTACACGACGAACATGATCCAGTCGACATTCGCGGCGAGCCCGAAGCGCGCGCCGGTGCTGGCCGCGAAGCTGGTCGTCGCCGTCGTCACGACGGTGCTCCTCTCGCTCGTCTCGTCTCTCGTCAGCTTCGCGCTGGTCAGCCTCATCTTCGGCGGCCGCGGCGTGACCGCATCCCTGCTCGACACCGAGGTGATGGGATCCCTGATCGGATCGGCTCTCTATCTGGTGACGGTGGCGCTCTTCTCGACGGCGGTTGCAAGCATCGTGCGCAACTCCGCTGCGGGAATCGCCATCATGACCGGCGTCTTCTTCGTGATCCCGGTCGTCGGCGAGCTCCTGGCTTTCGGAACCGTCCACCCGAGCGACTACTTCCTGGGGTACGCCGCGCAGAGCGTCTCCTCGAGCCTCTGGCAAGAGGGCGTGCCACACGTCGGCCTCAACGTCCTGCTGACGATGGTCTGGCTCATCGCACCCACGGTCGTCGCATTCGCGCTCATCAAGAAACGAGACGCCTGACGCGTCGGCCTCGCCACGGCTTTCACCCCGGAGAAGGCCGTGGCCGGCCGCGCTCGAGGCGTACCCTTACTCCGTGTCTATCCCGCAGGACGACGACCTCCTGCTTCCGAGGTCGCCAGGTCTGATCCGTCGATTCTGGGCTCGACACATGCGCCTCACCGACGTGCTCCTCGCCGTCGCAGCCGTGCTCGCGGGCTCCCTCGACACCTTCAACGGCAGGCTCGGCCTCGGCACGTCTCACCCCGTCGCCGTCGCGGCCTGGTTCGGCCTGCCGGTCATCGCCGGAGCAGCCATCGTCGTGCGCCGCGATCGCCCCATCGTCGTACTCGCAGTCACACTCGCCTGCGCGGTCGTCCTCACCGGCCTGAACACCACGTTCCCGATCCCGGCCATGCTCGCCCTCTACGCGGCGACCGTGTACTCCCGGCCGTCGTACGGTTGGATCGCGGCGCTCGTCGGCCTCGCCGCGTTGGTCGCGGTCGAGTACGCCGTGGCCGGCGAACCTCCGCGCAACGTGGGAATAGTGGGTGTCGCGTTCGTGATCACCCTGCTGATCGGGTCCACCATCGGCAACCGCCGGCGTTACCTCCAAGCCCTGCTCGATCGGGCGGCGCAGCTCGCCCGCGAGCGCGATCAGCGCGGACAGCTGGCGGCCGTCGAGGAGCGGTCGAGGATCGCGCGTGAGATGCACGACGTGGTGGCGCACGGACTCTCCGTCATGATCCGGCTCTCGGATGGCGCCGAAGCCGTGGCCGTATCGGATCCTGAGCGCTCTCGCGAAGCGGTCCGGCAGATCGGCAGCGTCGGACGCGCGTCGCTGCGCGACATGCGCCGCCTTCTGGGAGTGCTCCGCGACGACGACGAAGTGGGCTTCTCCCCGCAACCGACCCTCGGCGAGCTGGACGACCTCATCGAGACCTACCGCTCCGCCGGGCTGCCCGTCGCCGTCCAGCAACGAGGCACTCCCCCCACCGACTCCACGCTGCAGGTCGCCGTCTATCGCGGCGTGCAGGAGGCGCTGACCAACGCGCTTCGCTACTCCCGAGAACCGACACGGGTGCTCGTCGTCCTCGACTACGGCCCGGTCAGCACCACGGTCGATATCACCGATGACGGCATCTTCCTCGGCGCGCAGCAGTCGGTCGGCAGCGGACGCGGCCTCGTCGGCCTCCGCGAACGCGCAGCCGCTTTCGGCGGGACAGTCGAGGCCGGGCCCGCCATCAACCCCGAGACCGGGCAGGATGGTGGGGGATGGCGGGTGCGTATGAGCCTCCCCACAACTCTGGAAGGGATGAAATGACCGACATCACGCTGCTCCTCGTCGACGACCAGGATCTGCTCCGAGCAGGTATGGCCATGGTGCTCGGCGCCGCTGACGGCATCCGCGTGATCGGCGAGGCGAGCAACGGGGGTGACGCCATCATCCGCGCCGCCGATCTCTCTCCCGATGTGGTGCTCATGGACGTCCGAATGCCGGGTGTCGACGGGATCGAGGCGACGCGTCGCATCGTCGCCGCCGATCCGTCCGTTCGCGTCATCATCCTCACGACCTTCGATCTCGACGAGTACGCGTTCGGCGGGCTCAACGCGGGTGCGAGCGGCTTCCTGCTGAAAGACGCTCCGTCCGACGAGCTCATCCAGGCGATCCGCACGGTAGCGGCTGGGGAGGCGATCGTGTCGCCGCGCATCACTCAGCGGATGCTCGAGATGTATCGCGGCAAGATGCCCGAGTCGGCGCCCGCGGCTCCGTCGCCGCTCTCGGAACGCGAGCAGGAGGTGCTCGTCGCCATCGGCCGCGGACTCTCGAATACCGAGATCGCCGCCGAGTTGTTCCTGTCGGAGTCGACAGTCAAGACGCACGTGGGCCGGGTCCTCGCCAAGCTCGCTCTCCGCGATCGCGTCCAGGCCGTCATCTACGCCTACCAGCAGGGCCTCGTCTGAGACCTGGGTGCCATCGGGTTCCACCCGGCAGGATTACCACCCGTCATGTCTGATATTTATACTCGAGTCATGGACCCTGTCACCCAACCGCTTCCCGTCGTCACCCTGGCTCCCCCGACCGAGACTACGGCGCCCGCTCCGCGGTCTCACCGCATCCACGCCGCTCTCCGTCCCGCGCTGATGACCGCCGCCATCGTCGCTGCCCTTGTGTACCTCTTCTTCCACTGGGCGACGGTTCTCGCGGTGCTGTTCCTCGTCGGCCTCGCCCTCGTCGTCCTCCTGATGCCGGTCCTGCTGCTGCTGCGAGCCGTGTTCGGCAAACCCGGACTCACGGCCGGCGCGCTGATCGGCGCCATCGCGACAGTGCTGCTGGCCCGTCGACGCTGACCCCGACCGCTCCCACCGCGGGCCCACCGGGATCATCCCGGGGCCGGACGACGACCACGACACCGAAACGCGAGACTGGCGCACATGGACTTCCTCGGCTGGATCACCGATGTGACCTCCTCCCTTCCCCTAGGGCTGATCTGGGCTCTGGGATCAGCGCTCTCCTTCGCCGAGTCGGGTCTCGGTCTCGGTCTGTTCTTCCCCGGTGAGACGGCGATCCTCATCGTCTCCGCCGCGCTGACCACCCCGGGGAGCGCGGTCGTCATGTTCGCGCTCGTCACGGTCTTCGCCTGCGCGGGCGACCACGTCGGCTATCTTCTCGGAAGGAGACACGGGCCGAGGATCCGCGAGACGCGCCTCGTCCAGAGGATCGGGCCGCACCACTGGGATCGCGCCATCGCCCTCCTCGAGAAGCAGGGCGCCCGGGCCATCCTCTTCACCCGGCCGGTCCCGATCGTCCGCATCCTCACCCCGACGGCGGCCGGCGTGGCAGGAGCGACCTATCCCCGCTTCCTACCCGCATCGTTCTCGGGAGCCTTCATCTGGTCCGCCCTCTACGTCGGGCTCGGCTACCTCCTGCGCTCCTCGCTGAACGCCGTCGAGAAGTACCTGAGCTCGTTCGGCTACCTCTTCGCCGGGGTGCTGGCGCTCGCCGTCCTCCTGGCAGTCGCGCGTCGGATCCTCACGAAGCGTCGCGAACGGGACGGCTCGACCGACACCTTCACGGCCGCCGATGCCGGCCGCAGCACTCTCGCCCGAATTCGGCGGCGACCACTGACCACCGGGCTGGCGATCCGCCTCGGACTCGCCGTGATCGCATCGGTCTTCGCGCTCGCCGGCTGGTACCTCGGGCTCGCCATCACGGCAGCCCTGGTCGGGCTCTGCATCCTGCCCACCGGCCTGCCGACGCTCCTCGCCTCGCGGCGCTCCTCGATCATCACGACGACGGGTCGGGCCGAGCGACGCATACCGCTCGTCGACCGCCTCGTGCCCGCGGCGATGCTGGTGACTCTCGCCGCTGTCGGACGCACGCCCTTGAGCCTGGCGATCAGCCTGGGCATCGTCCTCGTAACCATCGCGGTGCTGCAGGCGTTCCTGCCCTCCGGTGCGGACACCCGGCTGCCCAACGACGTCCTCCGCGCACTCGCCATCGCGGTCTCGGTCGTACTGGTGGCCACGTCCATGGCATTCCCGGCGGTGGGCTTCCTCGCCGGCATCGGCACCGTGATCGTTCTCGCGGCGATGGCCCTCGGCATCGCCGACGGCGTCATCGCGGCCAGACGACTCAACGCCTCCGTCCGATCGGAAGCCGCCCAGCGGCTGCGCGAGCCCGCCTGACGCCCACCGCCTCGCAAACCCGGCCCGCGGCTCAGTCGAGTAGCAGCGCCGGCTCTTCCAGCACGCTCGCGACGTCTGCCACGAAGCGGGAGGCCACGTCGCCGTCGACCACGCGGTGATCGAACGAGGCGCCGATGGTCGTGACCATGCGCGGGCGCACCTCGCCGTCGACGACCCAGGGCTTCTGCTTGATCGTGCCGAGGGCGATGATGCCCACCTCGCCCGGGTTGAGGATCGGCGTGCCCGTGTCCATGCCGAAGACGCCGATGTTCGTGATGGTGATCGTGCCGCCCGCGGTGTCAGCCGGTTGGGTCTTGCCGTCGCGGGCCGTCAGGGTGAGCTCTTCCAGGGCCTGCGCCAGCTCGAGGAGCGACATCGCCTGTGCCTCTTTAATGTTGGGCACGATGAGGCCGCGGGGGGTCGCCGCCGCGATGCCGAGGTTGACGAAGTGGCTGACCAGGATCTCGCGATCGGTCCACTCCGAGTTGACCGTGGGGTTGCGACGGACGGCCCAGATGACGGCCTTCGCCATGATCAGAAGCGGAGAGACCTTGACCCCGGCAAACTGCGCGGAGTTTTTCAGCCGTTTGACGAACTCCATCGTGCGGGTCGCGTCGACGTCGACGAAGAGGCTGACGTGCGGGGCGGTGAAGGCACTCGACACCATTGCCGACGCGATGGCCTTGCGGACGCCCTTGACCGGGATCCGCTCGACGCGCTCCTCGCTCCACTCGGGCGTCTCGATGTTGTGGAAGACGCTTGCCTGC
The DNA here is from genome assembly GCF_015350875.1 of Frondihabitans sp. VKM Ac-2883. Classification (NCBI taxonomy): domain Bacteria; kingdom Bacillati; phylum Actinomycetota; class Actinomycetes; order Micrococcales; family Microbacteriaceae; genus Frondihabitans; species Frondihabitans sp. VKM Ac-2883. The sequence continues at coordinate 145,513 of NZ_JADKSF010000007.1, forward strand.
TTGGCATGCCGGATGACGTCGTCGCGGGTGGTCTCGCCAGCGAGTCCGGTTGCCTCGACCACTGCCAGGTCGACTCCGAGGTCTTTGGCGAGCTTGCGAATCGGGGGTTTGACGATGACCGGCTGTGCCGATGCCGCCGGCACCGACTCGGGGCGGCGCTTCTTGGCCTCCGCGACGCGTTGCACCCGGGCGTCGGCTTCGCCCTTGGTCGGGCGTCGACGCCGCGTCGCCGCGTGCCCGCCCGTGATGCCGTAGCCGACGAGCACGGAGCCCGACCCCTCGTCAGCGACCGCCTCGGCCGACGCCGCCGAGGTCGGAGTCGTGGTCACGAAGGCCGCCTCGTCCGCTTCGGCCTCGAGGATCTCGTCGGCCGGCGTGCGGGGGACGTCGCCTCCGGCCACCCGGATGATGGGCGCACCCACGGCGACGGTCTGCCCCTGCTCGACGAGGATCTCGTCAACGACACCTGCGAACGGCGAGGGCAGTTCGACGAGCGACTTCGCCGTCTCGATTTCGACGATGACCTGGTTGAGGGCGACGGAATCGCCGGGAGCCACCTTCCACTCGACGATCTCGGCTTCGGTGAGACCTTCGCCGACGTCGGGAAGATGGAATTCGTTGCTGGCTGTGGTGGTGGTCACGCGGGCTTCTTTTCTCAGTAGGCGAGGGCGCGGTCGACGGCCTCGAGCACGCGATCGGCATCGGGGAGGTAGACCGATTCGAGCTTGGCGGGCGGGAACGGGGTGTCGAAGCCGCTCACCCGGAGGACGGGGGCCTCAAGCGAGTAGAAGGCCTTCTCGGCCACGGTCGAGGCGATCTCGGAGGCGATGCTGGCGTTCTGCGGGGCCTCCTGGGCGATGACGAGACGGCCCGTCTTGCGCACGGATTCGAGGATCGGGCCGTAATCGACCGGCGAGAGCGAACGAAGGTCGACGACCTCGATGCTGATGCCCTCCTCGGCGGCGATCTCGGCGGCCTGGAGGAGGACCGAGACCATGGCCCCGTGACCGAGGACGGTCACCTCGGTGCCCGTGCGGACGACCCGGCTCGCGTGCAGGGGGGCTCCCGGCGCCGTGAAGTCGACGGGACCCTTCGGCCAGTAGCGGCTCTTCGGCTCGAAGAACATGATCGGGTCGTTCGACTGGATCGCTTCCTGGATCATCCAGTACGCGTCGTGCGGCGTCGACGGGCTCACCGACCGGAGCCCGGCCGTGTGGGCGAAGTAGGCCTCGGGGCTCTCCTGGTGGTGCTCGACGGCGCCGATGTGCCCGCCGTACGGAACCCGGATCACGACGGGGAAGGGCATGGTGCCCTCGTGCCGCGCGGTGAGCTTGGCGAGCTGCGAGGTGATCTGGTCGAAGCCGGGGAAGATGAACCCGTCGAATTGGATCTCGGCGACGGGGCGGAAGCCGCGCATGGCCAGACCGATGCAGGCGCCGATGATGCCGCTCTCGGCGAGGGGCGTGTCGATGACGCGCTTGGCCCCGAACTCGGTCTTGAGGCCCTCGGTCACGCGGAACACGCCGCCGAGCGTGGCGATGTCTTCGCCGAGCAGAACGACACGGGGGTCGTCGCTCATGGCCTTGCGCAGGCCCGCGTTGAGGGCACGGCCGAGGGGCAGCGTCTCAGTGGAGGGCGCGGCGGTCTCGGCGGTACCGGGAAGCGTGTTGGTCATGCTGATTCTCCGAACGACGACTCGTAGTGCGAGAGCCATTCTTTCTGCTCGTCGATGCGCGGGTGGGGCTCGCTGTAGACGTTGTCGAAAATGAGGTCGGTCGAGGGCTTCTCGAGGGCGAGCGTGCGCACCCGGACGTCGTTCGCGAGATCGTTCGCTTCCTCTTCGACGGCGGCGAAGAACGAGTCGGACTCGCCCCGACCTCGCAGGTAGGCCTCGTACCGCACGATCGGATCGCGCGCGATCCACGACTGCAGCTCGGCGTCGGTGCGGTACTTCGTCGGGTCGTCCGAGGTCGTGTGCGCGCCGATGCGATAGGTGAGGGCCTCGATGAAGCGGGGGCCTCCGCCGGAACGCGCCGCGTCGAGGTCGCGGAGTGTGACCGCGTAGCTCGCGAGGACGTCGTTGCCGTCGATCTGCGTCGAGGGGATGCCGAAGCCCTCACCGCGGAGGTGAAGGGACGTGCGCGACTGGGTGGCGACCGGAACGGAGATGGCCCACTGGTTGTTCTGGAGGAAGAAGACCTCGGGCGTTTGGAAGCTCGCCGCGAAGACGAAGGCCTCGCTGACGTCGCCCTGACTGGTGGCGCCGTCACCGAAGTACGTGATGACTGCGGTGTCGCGCTCAGGGTCGCCCGTGGCGTAGTCGCCGTCGAGGGTGATGCCCAGCGCGTACCCGGTGGCGTGAAGGGTCTGCGAGCCGATCACCAGCGTGTAGAGGTGGAAGTTCTGCCGCTCGGCCGGGTTCCAGCCGCCGTGGGTATTGCCGCGGAGCAGACGGACGACGTCGACCGGGTCGATGCCGCGCACCATGCCGACGGCATGCTCGCGGTACGAGGGGAAGAGGTGGTCTTGCGGGCGGCTGGCGCGGGCCGACCCGACCTGGGCGGCCTCCTGCCCGTGACTCGGAACCCAGAGGGCGAGCTGACCCTGACGCTGCAGGTTGCCGGCCTCGTCGTCGAAGCGCCGTGTGAGCACCATGTCGCGGTGGAACTGACGGAGCGTCTCGTCGGAGAGCGCCTCGATGGTGGGGAGGAACTCGGCGGTCCGGTCGTTCTCCTGGAGGACCCCGGCGGGGTCGAGGAGCTGAACCGTCTCGGGCTGTGCCCCAGCAGAAGGCGCCGTCGAGGGCGCCGCGTGACTCGTGGTGTCGAATGACATGCGATCGAGCCTATCTGCGACCCGCTCCGAGAGAGCTAGAGGGCGTGAACAACCTCCTGGGCGGCTGCTAGGAGTTTGTCGACAGAAGCGGCCTCGCCGATCGAGACGCGGATGCCCTCGGGGGCGAATGCCCGGACGACGATGCCGTGCTTGTCGAACACCCCGGCGGCGTGGGCCGTGTGCTCTCCCGTGGGGAGCCAGAGGAAGTTGCCCTGAGCGGGCGGCACCTCCCAGCCCTGGTCGAGGAGCGCCTGGCGGACGTCGTCGCGGAGGCGCACGATGCGGGCCACGCGCTCGAGGAGCTCGCCCTCGTGAGCGAGGGAGGCGATCGCCGCCTCCTGCCCGAGGCCCGTGACCGAGAGGGCGATGGCGGTAGAGCGGGCGGCGTCGAGGATGTACGCGGGGCCGATGGCATAACCGACCCGGAGTCCCGCAAGACCATAGGCCTTGGAGAAGGTACGGAGCACGACGAGGTTCGGGTGACGCTCGGTGAGCGACTCCCCATCGACTGCCGCCTCGTCGGTGACGAACTCGGCGTAGGCCTCATCGAGCACGACGAGCACCGACTCGGGCACGGAGGCCATGAAGGTCTCGAACTCGGCCGTCGTGACGATCTGCCCCGTCGGGTTGTTGGGCGAGCAGACGATCACGAGTCGGGTGCGATCGGTGAGCGCCGCCGCCATCGCGACGAGGTCGTGGCCGCCGTCGGCGCGGTTGGGCACCTGCACGCTGGTCGCGCCGGTCACGGTGACGAGACCGGGGTAGGCCTCGAACGAACGCCACGAGTAGAGCACCTCGTCGCCCGTCTGCGCGACCGCGAGGAGAAGCTGGGACAGGACCGAGATGGATCCTGCGCCGATGTGCACCTCGTCGAGGCCGACGCCGTAGCGGTCGGCGAGGATCTGGCGGAGAGCGGCAGCGGAAGCATCGGGATACCGGTTGACCTGGAGAGCCCCGTGGAGCGCCTCGATGACAGCGGGCAGAGGCTCGAATGGATTTTCGTTGCTCGACAGCTTGAAGGCGTCCGGGTCGGCCTGTTTGCCCTGGCGGTAGGGCGGGAGGGCGGCGATCTCGGGGCGAAGACGTACGGGAACGGTCACGAAGCCAGACTACGGGCTACCACCCGGGCCCACGGATGGGCATAGTTGTGCCCATGCGATTCTTCGTCCGGCTCGTGATCAACGCGCTCGCCCTCTGGCTCACGACGCTTCTCGTCTCCGGCGTCAACGTCGTGTCGTTCGGTGACGGCACCGTGGTGCCCACCGTGCTGACCTTCCTCCTGGTCGCGTTCATCTTCGGCCTCGTCAACAGCATCGTCGGCACGGTGGTCCGCGTCGTGGCCTTCCCGCTGTACATCCTCACCCTCGGGCTGATCTCGCTCGTCGTGAACGGAATTCTGCTGCTCGTGGTGGCCTGGGTCTCGGAGCTCATCGGGTTCGGTCTGGTCGTCGACAATCTCGGGTGGGGGATCCTCGGGGCCCTCGTTCTGGCGATCATCGCCTGGCTCATCGGAATCGTGCTGCGGCCGCTCTTCGGTGACGTGCGCGGCCGTCGCTGACCCATGGCGTTCGAGGTCAGCGAGTTCGACGAGGTCGGCCATAAGCCGACGCTGTTCCGCGTCGTCTTCGTCTGCACCGGAAACATCTGTCGTTCACCGATGGCCGAGGTCGTGTTCCGCAATCTCGTCGAGAAGGCCGGCTACGGCGATCGGGTGACCGTCGCGTCGCGGGGCACCGGCGACTGGCACGTCGGCGAACGCGCCGACTCACGCACGGTGGCCGCACTCGCCGGGCGGGGCTTCGACGGCTCGCAGCACCGGGCCCGCCAGTTCGAGGCGGCGGACTACGACAGGCACGACCTCCTCGTCGTCTTCGATCGCGGTCAGGAGCGGATCCTGAAGGGCTGGGCGCCCTCGGACGACGACCGGTCGAAAGTCCAGCTCCTGCTAAAATTCGACCGCGACGGCTCCGCCGTTCACGCCGGCGACGGGACTGACGTTCCCGATCCGTACTACTCCGACGACGCGATGTTCGAGACCGTGCTCGACATGGTCGAGCACGCGTCGACCGCGCTGTTTCGGCAGATCGAACCAGCACTCCGACAAGGATCGACCACATGAGCCTTCCCATGCAGCCTCTCAGCCCTCTCGACGGTCGCTACCGCCAGGCGGTCAAAGGGCTCGGGGAACACCTGAGCGAGGCCGGCCTCAACCGGGCTCGCGTGCATGTCGAGGTCGAGTGGCTGATCGATCAGACCGATCGACGATTCGCAGGATCCGCGCCGCTGTCCGACGAGCAGAAGGCCGCTCTCCGCCGGGTCGTCACCGACTTCGGCCAGAGCGCCATCGACGAGCTCGCCGTGGTCGAGGCCACCACCCGCCACGACGTCAAGGCCGTGGAGTACTTCGTGCGGGCGCGCCTCGCCGAGTTGGGCCTCGACGGGGTCGCCGAGCTGACGCACTTCGCCGCGACGAGCGAAGACATCAACAACCTCTCGTATGCGCTGACCGTGAAGGCCGCCGTCGAAGACGTCTGGCTGCCGAAGTTCGACACAGTCATCGCCCTGTTCGAAGGTCTCGCCCGCGAGCACGCCACCACGCCGATCCTGTCGCACACGCACGGCCAGCCCGCGACGCCGTCGACGGTCGGCAAGGAGTTCGCCGTCTACGCGTACCGCCTCGGGCGCATCCGCTCCCAGATCGCGGCGTCGGAGTACCTCGGCAAGTTCTCGGGCGCCACCGGCACCTTCTCCGCGCACGTCGCAGTCGACCCGACGGTCGACTGGGTCAGCGTCTCCCGCTCGTTCGTCGAGGGGCTCGGTCTCACCTGGAACCCGCTCACCACCCAGATCGAGTCGCACGACTGGCAGGCCGAGCTCTACAGCCGAGTCGCCCACGCCAACCGCGTGCTGCACAACGTCGCCACCGACATCTGGACCTACATCTCGATGGGCTACATCACCCAGATCCCGGTCGCCGGCGCGACCGGCTCCTCGACGATGCCGCACAAGATCAACCCGATCCGCTTCGAGAACGCCGAGGCGAACCTCGAGATCTCGTCGGCGCTCTTCTCCTCCCTCGCCGAGACGCTCGTCACGAGCCGCCTGCAGCGCGACCTCACCGACTCGTCGGCACAGCGCAACATCGGCGTGGCCTTCGGCCACTCGCTCCTCGCGCTCGACAACATCACCCGCGGCCTCGGCGAGATTTCGATCAACACCACCGCACTGGCCGCCGACCTCGACGGCAACTGGGAGGTGCTCGGCGAGGCTATCCAGACGGTCATGCGCGCCGAGATCACCGCCGGCCGCTCGTCGATCAGCGATCCCTACGCGATGCTCAAAGAACTGACCCGCGGCCACCGGGTCGGGCAGGCCGAGCTCATCGCGTTCGTCGAGGGCCTCGACATCGGCGACGACGCGAAGGCACGCCTGGTCGCGCTGACGCCGGGCGGGTACGTCGGGCTGGCGGCTTCGCTCGTCGACTTCCTGCAGAAGTAGGTCGGGCGGGATCCTCGGCCCCGTCTCTGCTGTTTCAGACGGGGCGGTGCGTACCCGCGTGGCGCGTGCCGGAACGCCGGATGGACGAGGCTTGTCCGAGGCCCGGCGTACCGGCGCGCGCCGCGCCAGAAGACTCAGTGGTGCGAAGGCCGGTCGTCGAAGTCGTCGTTCTCGAGCAGACCCTTGACGCGGCCGTTCTCGTCGCGGATCTCGTGGAGCTCGGCGTCGTTCGGCTTCGCGGCGAGCGCCAGCATGGCGAGGATCACCACGCCGACGATGAAGGCGATGCAGAGGAAGATGCCGGCGAGGTTGATCTCGCGGGTGGCAAGCAAGACGATCAGGCCGGTGAAGAGGCCGAAGACGGCGGAGAGCCCGAGCAGCTCGGCGGGGCGGACGCGCTCGCGCCTGGTGGGTGTGGTCATGAGGAATGTGCTCCGTCGGTGCTCGAGTCGTGCGTCTCGCCCGAGACGCGGGGTTCTGCGGCGCCGGAGCCGGGCGCGCGATACGTCTCTGGCTGGCCGGTCTGCCACTTGAGCGAGAGCCCCTGAATGATGAGGAAGACGCCGACGAGGGCGCCGTAGGCCCCGACGACGCCGACCAGGATTGTTGACGACGTCAGCGTGCCGCGGATCTCTTCGATGCCGCCGAGCTGCTTCGAGTAGTCGGTTGGCACCACGAGGTAGACCAGGGCCAGAGCCAGGGTGAGCCCGCCGAGCAGCATCCAGTCACGGGCGAGCTGGCTCTGGCGGCGGCGACGAAGCCCGGTGAAGAGCTCGAGGGCGCCCGTGATAATGGCCCAGCCGGTGACGACGGCCACGAGCGTCGGGAGCCCGCCCGAGGGGGCAAGCAGTGCGACGAGACCGAAGACGACGCCGACGACGCCCTGCACGACGGCCAATGTGCGACTCGACGCATCGGCGAGATACCGCCACGAGGCGACAGCGAGCAGAATGCCGCCCGCGATCGTCGTCGACCCGAAGACGGTGAGACCGACACTGGCCGAGTGATCGTTGACAAACGTCGTGACGAGGCCGAGAACGAGGAGCGGCACCGCCCGGAGAACGGGGACCGGCCAGTACCGCGCGTCGAGCGCGGGGTCGTGGTGGGTGGCCGTCACGTGTCTTCTTCCGGGGTCGGGGGAACGATCGAGTTTACCCCGCGCGCCGTTGGGGCCTCACGGTGTCGCTCGGAGTCGAGCGCACGGCAACCGTCCATTCCCGATGCCTTCTCAGCAACCGCCACTACGGTCGGCTTATCTGCACCCGAGCGCCCGCTCGCACCCGCGACTGAGAAGTCGATCCCCTCTGGGAGATGACTTTGACCGTTCTCGATTCCCCCGCGGCCGCGCCCGCTGCAAAGGCCCCGGCGCCGATGCGCGTCCGAAACCACGCCGAGCTGCCCGCGGGGTTCCGCGGCACCACCTCGGGTGAGACCTCGAAGCCGATCAGCACCTACACGGCGTTGCTCGCGAAAGTGCGCGATGCCGGACTCCTCGAGCGCCGCACCGGGTTCTATGTCGCCATGTTCGTGGGCGTAACCCTGCTGCTCGCCGCCGCCGTGACCGGATCCGTCCTGCTCGGCGACAGCTGGTTCCAGCTGCTCATCGCCGCCGGCATCGGCCTCATCTTCACGCAGTACGCGTTCCTGGCGCACGAGACCGCTCACCGCCAGGTGTTCGCATCGGGTGTGACGAGCGACCGGGTCGGCCGGATCCTCGCCTCGGGCGTCGTCGGCATGAGCTACGCCTGGTGGACGTCGAAGCACACCAAGCACCACGGCAACCCAAACACGATCGGTCGCGACACCGACATCGCCTACGACACGGTCTCGTTCCTTGAGCAGGACGCCGTTAGGCAGCGCGGTCTCTCTCGCCTCTTCACGCAGCGCCAGGGCTACATCTTCTTCCCGATCCTGCTGTTCGAAGGCGTCAACCTGCACCTCCTTTCGTACAGGACGCTGTTCGGTCGCAAGAAGGTCGACAAGCGCTGGCACGAGATCGCGATGGTCACAGCACGCTTCACCATCTACCTCGGCCTCATCTTCTGGTTCCTGCCGGTGGGAATGGCGTTCGCCTTCGTCGGCGTGCAGCTGGCGATCTTCGGTCTCTACATGGGCTCGGCTTTCGCCCCGAACCACATCGGCATGCCGATCATCCCCGAGTCGAGCCGCGTCGACTTCCTCTCGAAGCAGGTACTCACCTCGCGCAACATCACCGGCGGTCGCTGGATGACCATCGCAATGGGCGGCCTCGACTACCAGGTCGAGCACCACCTCTTCCCGAACATGGCCCGCCCGCACCTCCGTGCCGCGTCGAAGCTCGTTCGCGAGCACTGCTCCGAGCACCAGGTGCCCTACACGCGCACCACGATCGGCCAGGCATTCGGCACGGTCATCGCGTATCTGAACCGTGTCGGCCTCGCCGCCCGCGTACCGTTCGACTGCCCGATGGCAGCCGAGTACCGACCCCGCTAGCCGGGCCGCCTCCCGGCCCCGTGGGTAGGCTCGCGGGCATGAGCGCCCTCGACGACATCCGGCTCGCCGAGGCCGCCCGGATGCTCGGCATCCACGACGTCGACGGGCTGGCCGGGCGGGCACAGGCGTGGCTCGCGGACGGCGTGGAGTCGCCGAGCGTCGCGCTGCTGGCGGAGAGCGGCGACCTGCCCGAGGAGCAGCGGCTCAGGATCCTGCGCTCCGCCGCCGTCGAACTCGACCTGACGTTCGTGAGTCTTCAGACGGCGCGCACCTACTACGTGCAACGGTCGCTCCCTGAGCTCACCACGGTGGAGGGCGCGGCGGGCATCGCGGCGCTGTCGAACGGGCTGACGGACGAGTGGACGGGGCGGCTGCGGCGGCTGTTCCGGCGACTCTGAGAGTTCTCAATTGGCCGCAGTTCTCCGCGTGGCTGACCGAGTGAGCGCTCACGGACTAGCGTCACGCGCATGGACTATAGAAACCTGGGCTCCTCGGGAGCCGTCGTGTCAGAGCTGACACTCGGAACGATGACGTTCGGCGCCGAAGCCGACGAAGCCACCTCGCACGCCCTGCTCGACACCTTCGTCGAACACGGCGGCACCTTCATCGACACCGCCGACGTGTATTCGTCCGGTGTGTCAGAAACCATCATCGGGCACTGGCTGAAGGCACACCCCACCGAGGCCGAGCAGGTGGTCATCGCGACCAAAGGCCGGTTTCCGATGGGCGAGGGGCCGAATGACCTCGGTCTCTCGCGCCGCCACCTGCGCACGGCGCTCGACGCGTCGCTCACGCGCCTCGGCGTCGACCACGTCGACCTCTACCAGATGCACGCGTGGGACGCCCTGACTCCGATCGACGAGACCCTGCGCTTTCTCGACGACGCCGTCGCCGCCGGCAAGATCGGCTACTACGGCTTCTCGAACTACCTGGGCTGGCAGCTCACCAAAGCCGTCCACCGCGCTCAGGCGCTCGGCTTCGTGCCGCCCGTCACCCTGCAGCCGCAGTATTCGCTGCTCGTGCGCGACATCGAGCACGAGGTCGTGCCGGCATCCGCCGACGCCGGAATCGGCCTGCTCCCGTGGTCGCCGCTCGGCGGCGGCTGGCTGACGGGCAAGTACAAGCGCGACGAGGCACCCACCGGTGCGTCGCGACTCGGCGAGAACCCGGCACGGGGCATGGAGGCGTGGGAGGCCCGCAACGCCGACCCGCGCACCTGGGACGTGCTCGACGCCGTGCAATCGATCGCGACGGAGCATGGAGCAACCGCCTCGCAGGTCGCGATCGCCTGGCTGCTCGCCCAGCCGACCGTCACGAGCGTGATCCTCGGAGCCCGCTCGGTCGAGCAGCTCGTCGACAACCTCGGCGCCTCCGGTCTCGGGCTCAGCGACGACGACGTGGCACGGCTCAGCGCGGCGAGCGCCCCACAGGCCGACGACTACCCGTACGGGGTGGCCGGCGCGGCGCAGCGGAACCGGAAGATCGAAGGCGGTCGCTAGGGTCGGGGCCACTTCGCGAGTGCCGCCGATTGCCGGCAGCGGCGCAAGAGCCGTGGCATTTGGCGGCACTCGGGGCACCGCACGACCTAGACCCCGCCGAAGCGCTCGGTGCGGATCGTTGCCGGGTCGTGGCCGAGCTCGACCAGCGCCTCCGACACTGCGGCGACAAACCCGTTCGGGCCGCAGACGTAGAACGACGCGCCAGCGTTGGGCGGGAAGACGAGCGACGCGAGACGCTCGGCGTCGAGGCGGCCGATCGTCGTGGTGACGCCCTCGGGGGCGCGACGGGTCCAGACCCGGGCGACCGAGAAGGATCCTGACCGCTCCCGCTCGGCCAACTCGGCACGGTAGTACTCGGCCTCGGGATCGCGCAGCGAGTAGAGCAACCGGAACGGCGCGGTGCCGGCACCGGCCGAGCGCGCCCGGAGCATGGCCATGAGGGGCGCGACTCCCGACCCGCCGGCGATCAGCTGCACCGGCTCCGGCTGAGTCTCGTGCCAGACGAACCAGCCGCCGATCGGCCCGCGAATCTCGAGGGGGTCGCCCGGTTCGAGTCCGCCGACGAGGTACGGGGAGACCTCGCCGTCGGGAAGCTCTTCGACGGTGAGCTCGACCTCGTCGTCGGCGAGGGGCGAGACGAGAGGCGGCCCGCCGGGAACGGCCGAGAGCGAATACGACCGCACAGCCTGGTAGCCGTCGTCGGCGGTGAGGCGCACGTCGACGTGCTGGCCAGGAACGACCGGGCCGAGGCCCTCCACCCGGAGCCGGATGCTGCGCGCCGTCGAGGTCTCGTCACGAGCGCCCACGCACACGGCTGGGCGCCACGCGTTCGTCACTCGGCCGTCACGAGTAGCGCTCTTCCTTCCACGGGTCGCCGTGCGCGTGGTAGCCGAGCCCCTCCCAGAAACCGGGCGTATTCACCGGCATCGTCTGAATGCCCTGTACCCACTTCGCGCTCTTCCAGAAATACAGGTGCGGCACGAAGAGGCGGGCCGGGCCGCCGTGCTCGCTGCGGAGCGGCTCCCCCTCGAACTCGTGCACGATCCAGGCCTTGCCGCCGAGCAGGTCGGCGAGCGGCAGATTGGTCGTGTAGCCGCCATAGCTGCGGGCCATCGCGAACTCGTGCGTCGTCTCGAGGCCGTCGAAGAGGGTGTCGAGCGAGACTCCCCGCCAGTTCGTGCCGAGCTTCGACCAACTCGTGACGCAGTGGATGTCGGTCGCGATCGTCTCCTGCGGCAGAGCGAGAAAGTCGTCCCACGAGAGCGACTTCGCGCCGTTCTCGGTCGCGATCTGCAGCTCCCAGCGCTTGATCTGGGGGTCGGGGCCGGTCGCGAGAACCGGAAAGCCCTTCTCCAGATACTGACCGGGCGGGAGCGCAGGATCCGCGCGACGCCTGCTGGCAAAACCGGTGAATCCGACCACGGCGCCTCCTCAGCTCGGGCCTTCAGCATGGCACCGCTCGCTCGTGAGTGAAAGGCGCGTGCTCCACCTGCCTACAATCACTTGTGCTGGCACAGGAACCCATCGCGGTCGAAGCCGCGTCGACCGCACCCGCCGCAGCTCCCTCCCGACTCCTGGCCGCGGCCCAGCGGATGCCGTCGTGGGTGGCCGTAGTCGTCATCTACGCCATCTCTCGGGTCTTCTCCACGGCACTGATGTTCGTGCTGTACCGGATCGCCGCCTCCGACCCCGGTCACTACGGCAACGGCTACGTCGACGCGGGCCCGACGGGCGGCCTGATCGGCTTTCTTAACGTCTGGGATGCCCGCTTCTACACGAGCATCGCCGAGCACGGCTACCCGCAGCACCTCCCCGTCGATGCGACCGGCGCCGTCCAGTCGAATGCGTGGGCGTTCCTCCCGGTCTTCCCCTGGACCAACCGGCTCATCGCCCAGCTCACCGGATGGGAGACCGGCACGGTCGCCGTGCTCGTCGCGACGGTCTTCGGCGGGCTCGCGGCCGTCATGCTCCACAAGTTTCTGCGTCTCCGCGTCGACGCGCTCGGAGCTCTCTGGGGAACGACGTTCTTCTGCTTCGGCGCAATGGGATTCATCCTGCAGACCGGCTACGCCGAGAGCATGTTCCTGTTCTTCCTGTTCGCCGGGATGTGGGCGTTGATGAAGCGCCGCTACGGGATCCTCACCTGGTGCGGAGTGCTCGGATCCTTCACTCGCCCCGGAGCGGTCGCCCTCGCCCTCGCCCTGCTGATCGTCGTCGTGTACCGCTTCGTCAAGCACCGCGACGAGTTCCCGAGAGCCGAACGCGTGATCGCCGTGCTCAGCGGCCTGGCAATTGCCGCGGCGGGTCTGGCGTGGCCGTTCATCGCCGCCGCCTTCACCGGTCGAGGCGACGCCTACCTCGAGACGGAGATGTCGTGGTGGACCGACATGATCGGCTACAAGCCGCCCTTCATCCCTCTCACACCGTGGTTCTTCATGACCGTCCACTGGCTCGGCATTCTCGGCGCGGTCGTTGCGCTGGCGATCGTCGCACTCTGGTTCTGGGGAATGAACAAGCCGTCGCTCCGTCGACTCGGGCTCGACGTAAGGGCCTTCTTGACGTCGTACGCGCTCTACCTGTTCGCCGTGTTCCTGCCGCAGTGGAGTCTGCCGCGGTTGATCATGCCGCTTGCCCCGGTGCTCGCCGTCGACAGCGTCACCCACCACCGGGCGATCCGGAGACTCATGCTGGCCTCGGGCATGGGGTTGCAGATCACGGCCGCGGTGACGCTGTGGCTGACCGGGCCGCCGTAGCCGCCCCGTTCGGCGCCGGCTGCAAATTCGAAGGAGAAACCGGCATGCCACCCCGGCCGATCGCCATGAGACCGTCGGCCGGTGCAGGTTTTTCCTTCAAATTCGGAGCGGGGGTGCGGAGCGGGGCCGCCCTCAGGATCCGTCGGGCCGGCTCTCGAACCCGGCCGACGCCTGCCGTTGGTGCGCGATGCCCTCCTCGACGAGGTCGAGCACGGCCAGCGTCCGCTCGACATCCGTAGCTGTCGGGTGCGACCCGTCGGCCGCGGCCACGGCGCTGAGCATGGTTTCGGCGCGACCGTCTTGCAGGCGCGCGAGGTTCGCATCGGCCTTGACCGTGTGCCAGAGCTGGATGCGGCGGGCGTCGTCCGGGTCGGCTCGACGCTCGACCAGGCCGTGCGCTTCGAGGGCACGGAGAGCCGAGCTCAGGTTGCTGCGCTGGAGCCCCGTTCCGGCCGCGACGGCACTCGGGCTCGACCCGGGGTTGCGGTGGATGAAGCGGATGACGTTCTGCTCGGAGCCGACGAGGTGAATCACATCGTCGGGAAGACCGTGGGTCTGGAGCTCGCGGGCGATGACCAGAATGCGGTCGGCGATCTCCGCCCAGGTGGACGCGTCGACGGATCCGGAAGTCATGCTTACACACTAGCCGTCGTTCCCTTATAGTTCTATAACTATGACTACCACCGCCACGATCGCGCAGCCCACGGGCCACAGGGGATTGACCCCGGGTCTCCTCGTCGTCCTCGCCCTCCTCTCCGCCCTCGCCCCGTTCGGCACCGACCTCTACCTCTCGGCGTTCCCGGTGATGACCCGTGAACTCGACACGAGCGCTACGGCCGTGCAGCTCTCGCTGACCGCGTTCCTGATCGGCATCGCGATCGGCCAGCTCGTCTTCGGCCCCCTCTCCGACCGCTTCGGACGACTCCGTCCCCTCCTCATCGGCGCCGTGATCTGCATCGCCGCCAGCGCGGTCGCAGCTCTCGCCCCAACCATCGGGATCCTCATCGCCGCACGACTCGTGCAGGGCCTGACCGGTGCAGCCGGCATGGTGATCGGACGCGCGATCATCTCCGACCTCGCCGTCGGCAAGGCCGCCGCGAAGGCGTTCAGCCTCATGATGATCGTCGGCGGAGTCGCCCCGGTCGTCGCACCGCTCGTCGGGAGCCTGCTGGTGTCGAGCATCGGGTGGCGCGGGATCCTCTGGGTCGTCTTCGGGATCGTGGCCGTCAGCGCGATCGCGGTCGCGGCGGTGGTGCGGGAGTCGCACACGCCCGAGCGGAGAGCGGCCGCAGTGTCGGCGGCGGCGGCCGGATCCTCGGGTCTTCGCGATCTCCGCTCGCGCGTCTTCGTCGGCAACACGCTGGCGTTCGCCTTCGCGTTCGCCGTCATGATGGCCTACATCTCGGCCTCGCCGTTCGTCTACCAGACCATGATCGGACTGTCGGCACCCCAGTACGGCCTCCTGTTCGGGCTCAACGCGGTCGGGCTCGTCGCAATGAGCGCGATCTCGGCCAAGCTCGCCGCGACCCGGCCCGAGCGGTCGCTGGTCGGGGTGGGTCTCGCGCTGATCCTGGTGGCGACACTCGCCATTCTCGCGCTGGTGTTGCTCGGCGCCCCCACGGCATGGCTGCCCGTGCCGCTCTTCGTCGCGGTCACGAGCCTCGGCCTCGTGCTCGGAAACGCCACAGCCCTTGCCCTCTCCGCCGTGCCGCGAGCAGCCGGAACCGGCTCAGCCGTGCTCGGCGCGCTCCAGTTCGCCCTCGCGGCGCTCGTCTCACCGCTCGTCGGGCTCGGCGGCGAGCACACCGCGCTGCCGCTGGCCGTCGTGATGGTGGCCGCTGCCGTGATCGCGGTCGCCTCTTTCGCCCTGGCAGCTCGGCGGCGCTGAGACCTCAGAATCGACGGGTTTTCGCCCCGGCGGGACGTCGAATTCGAGGTCTCGCCGGGCGGCAACGATTGCCCTGGGCGAAGGGGGCGTGGTGAACTGGAGGCGCGTGCGAAGCAGGGCGCCCACCGAACCTCTTCGCCGATCGGGGCCCGATGACTCATCGCACCGCACGACCGCACCTCACGCGCCGCTCGCGCCACCCGCACCGCAGACGCTCCCTCGCAGTCGCCGCGATCGCCGCGGGGCTGGCCCTTCTCGCCAGCGCCTGCACAGCGGGCCAGCCGAGCCCCGAGCCCACCCCGGAACGCAGCACGAAGGCCCCCGTGACGATCCAGAACGAACCCACGTCGATGATCTTCGAGGGCGGCCTCTACCGCGAAAAGGACAGCCTTGCGGCTCGCGCGGCGAAGAGCCTTCGCGACAAGGGCAACGATCGTGCCGCAGCAGCCGCCGACGAGATCGCGCAGACGCCGGTCGCGATGTGGCTCGGCGACCAGTACAGCGTCGAGAAGGTGAAGAAGGTCGTGAGCGCGAACGTGAAAGCGGCCGAGGCCGAGGGCACCACCCCGGTGTTCGTGCTCTACGCGATCCCGAACCGCGACTGCGGCGACTACTCGGCCGGCGGCTGGAGCGCCGAGGAGTACCCGATCTGGACGCAGGCGATCGCCGACACCCTCGAGGGCCACCGCGCGGCCGTGCTCATCGAGCCCGACTCGCTCGCGATGCTGAGCAACTGCCCCGATGAGACCGACCGGCGACTCCCCCTCATCAAGAAGACCGTCGAGCAGTTGAAGGCCGCGAAGATCCCGGCCTACCTCGACGCCGGCAACTCGAACTGGGTCCAGCCCGACGTGATCGCCGATCGGCTTGACAAGGCCGGCATCGAAGACGCCCGCGGCTTCTTCACCAACGTCGCCAGCTTCTACGGGGTCGACGACGAACGGGCCTTCGCCGAGAAGGTGTCGGCACTGACCGGCGACTCGCACTACGTCATCGACGTCTCCCGCAACGGTCAGGGCTGGAAGGGCACCTGGTGCAACCCCGACGGCGCTGGGCTCGGCCAGCAGCCGCACGCCACCGACGGCACCACCGGGCTCGACGCACTGCTCTGGGTCAAGACCCCCGGCATCAGCGACGGCAACTGCAACGGCGGGCCCGACGCCGGCGTGTGGTTCGCGTCGTACGCCGAGCGTCTCGTCCGCAACGCGGCCGGGAGCTGAGCGCCCCCGACCGAAGCCGGAGCGGCGAACCGCAGGATCCTGCGCTCCGTTCTCCGGTCGGCGTTCGACCGCACCGAAAGGTGCTCGCGCCGCTGCCGCTCGGTGCCCTAGTGTGACCGGCGGGGGACGCGCTGGCGCTCCCCCTGCTTGCACGAGGGGACGATCATGGGTCGAACGACGACAATCCGCACACGGATGCGGGGCCGGCTTCTCGGCGCCGCCGCCGTCGCCTGCGCGCTGGCCCTGGCGGGCACCGCGCTCGCCACTCCGGCGCATGCCGCCGCGGGTGCGCCCGTTGCCGAGGGCTCCGACTGGACGGTCACCAAGACGGCGGGTGGCTACGAGGTCAAGCTCGACGTCGACTCGCCGGTGCCCCTGCGCGGTGCCGCCCCCGTGCTGAAGGTCGACGGTCAGACGGTCGGAATTGCGGCCGAGAGCCTCGACCGGCGTCAGCTGACCGTGACTACCACCGATCCCGCCGCCGCGAGCGCGCAATCGGTCGATCTCGGCTGGTCGAGCGACTCCGACGCGTCTTCTACCGGTGCCGCGGCTGCCGACGCGACCCCCCTCGTCACCCCCGACAACAAGCCGACACCGCTCTCGACCGACCCGGCGGCCACCGGGCAGTACACCGTCGCCCGCGCCGACTACAACCTCGGCGACGAGGCCGTCACCCTCCGCGGATTCGGCGGTCGCAAGGGCGAGATGCGCGCGGCGGTCTTCGTGCCGACGGATGGCCCCGGCAAACGCCCGGTCGTCGTCTTCCTGCACGGTCGCCACGAAGCCTGCGTCGGGGGTCTCCCCAGCGAGCAGGCGTGGCCGTGCACACGCCACCAGACCGAGATTCCGAGCTACCTCGGCTACAACTCGGCGGCCAACGCGCTGGCGAGCAACGGCTACGTGGTCGTCTCGATCTCGGCGAATGCCATCAATGCCCTCGACGGCTCGCTCGCCGACGACGGCGGAGCGGTGGCCCGAGGCCAGCTCGTGCTCGACCACCTCGACCTCCTCAAGCGCGCCGACGCCGGCACGGCCCCCGGCCTGTCGCCCCTGCTCGCCGGAAAGCTCGACCTGAACGACGTCGGCCTCATGGGGCACTCGCGCGGCGGCGACGGCGTCGTCCGCGCTGCGCTGCTCAACCAGCAGCGCGCCACCCCGTTCGGGATCAAGGCCGTCCTCCCCCTCGCCCCGACCGACTTCGGGCGTATGACCCTTCCCGCAACGAACATGGCCGTGGTGCTCCCCTACTGCGACGGCGACGTCTCCGATCTGCAGGGGCAGCACTTCTACGACGACTCCCGGACGGCCTTCGGCGACGACGTGCTGCGCTCCTCCGTGCTGGTCATGGGCGCCGACCACAACTTCTTCAACTCGATCTGGACGCCCAGCAAGTACAAGCTGGCGTCGTCCGACGACTGGTACGACGACGAAGACGCGGTCTGCGGGGCGAAGTCGGCGACGACCACGCGCCTGTCGGCGGATCGCCAGTCGGCGGTCGGCACCACCCTGATCAGCGGATTCTTCCGCCTCACCCTCGGCGGCGACCAGCGGTTCCTGCCGATGTTCGACGGAAGCAACCGCCAGCCGGCGAGCATAAGCGACGCCGACCTGCGAGTGTCGGCCTCGCTCCCGGGTGCCACCCGGCGGGATCTCGCCCTCTTCACCACGAAGGATCCTTCGGTGACGACTTCTGGTGACATCACCGCCGTCACCTGCGCGAGCGCGATGGGCTACGGCGCAGCGCCGGCCCTGCCCGCCTGCGTCGACGGCTACGTGACGACGGTGCCCGACTTCACCGAGGCCTACCTGGCACCGTCGGTGCCGTCGACCCCGTCGCTGCACGTCGTTTCGAAGGCGAAGAAGACCGGCGGTGAGGTGCACGTGCCCGTCGCCGCGGCCGCTCGCGACTTCTCGGGCTTCTCGACACTCTCGCTGCGACTCACTCCCGACGATAAGGCGACCAAGGCCGCCGACGTCTCGATCAGCCTGCACGACGCCGCCGGAAAGGTGTCGACCAGGCGCCTCTCCGACTTCAGCGACGCCGGCCAGGTGCTGCCGGGGAGCTCCGGTGCACCGCGCAAGACCCTGCTGCAGCAGGCGCGAATCCCCCTCTCGGCCTTCGCGATCGCTGGTACGGGCGCCGGCGCGGGTGCCGTCGATCTCACCGCCGTGACCGAGGTCACCATCGACGTGCCCGCCAAGAACGGCGGGATCCTTCTCAGTGACCTGTCGCTGCTGCCCACCCCGACCCTCGGCACTCCGGGCGGTGCGACGCGAGTCGCAGCCAGCCTGGCGAACCGCACCATCGATGAGGGCAACGGGCGCGCCAGCGCCAAAGCCGCGATCGTCCTGTCGAAGCCGGCTGTCTCGACCGGGGCCGTCTACTTCGACCTCGACTACGCCTACGACGACCGGGTCGGCGCGGTGATGCAGAAGGTCACGTTCCAGCCCGGGCAGACCTGCAAGGCCGTCAGCATTCCTCTGCTGGGTGACAAGAAGGCATCCAATCAGCCCCTTACCGGCTACGGCATGACCCTCAGCAACACGCAGGGGGGCGTGATCATCGGCGACTCGATCGGCCAGCTGACCGTCCGCGAAGACGACGGGGTGATCACCGACAAGGGTCGCCCCGTCGCGTCGGCCCCGGCCGTCGGCAAAGCCGGCGACCCCTGCGCGGAGGCCCAGGCCCCGGCGACGACGATCAGCGCGAGCCCGGCGACGGTCACGCCCGGTAAAGCGGTGGCACTCAGCGCAGCCGGGTTCCGGGTGGGTGAGCGAGTGAAGGCGACGATCGACGGACGCGTCGTCCTGCAGACGATCACGGCCGGCTCGAAGGGCACGATTCGCTTTCCGGTGACGAAGACGGCCAGTCTTAAGGCGGGCAAGCACCTGCTGACGGCGACCGGATACGGGTCGGCGCATCGGGCGGCGGGGTCGTTCACCGTGGCGGCGAAGAAGTAGGCGGGGCCGGGGCGGCACTCCGACCTAGAGCGGCGGCCGCTCCCGCTCCTGCGCCACGACGGCCTCGCGGTCGGCGAGCCCCCGCAGCCCGGCCAACGGCTGAGCCATGCGATGGTTCATTGACAACCGCGCTTGGTTCCGATCGAGGAAGGCCCAGTACCCGGCCGTGAACGGGCACGCATCGTCGCCCAGCCGCTTCTTCGGCGAGAACCGACAGCCGCCGCAGTAGTCCGTCATCCGGTTGATGTACGCGCCACCCGAGGCATACGGCTTCGTCGCGACGATGCCGCCGTCGGCGTGCTGCGACATGCCCACGACGTTGGCCGGCATCACCCAGGGCGTGCCGTCGACGAACATGTCGACGAACCAGTCGTTGAGCGCCTTCGGGTCGTAGCCGCGCTGCAGGGCCCAGTTGCCGAGCACCATGAGTCGCTGGATGTGATGCGCCCAGCCGTGCTCCCGCACCCCGTCGATGGCGTGGTGCAGGCAGTTCGCCTCGATCGCGTCCGGGGTGAGCGTGGTGAACGCCTCCGGCAGCGGCTCGTGCGCCTCGAGTGCGTTGTTGCCGGCGGTGTAGCCCTCGCCGAGATACCAGTAGAGGTGCCACACGTAGTCGCGCCAGCCGGCGACCTGCCGCACGAACCCCTCGACGCTCGCGAGCGGGGCATTGCCGTTCGCGTGCTCGGCTGCGACCCGCTCGACGACGGCTCGCGGATCAAGCAGCCCCAGGTTGAGCGGCGCACTCAGCAGCGAGTGCGCCATCGTCCAGTCGCCGGTCAACGTGGCGTCTTCGAACGGCCCGAAGTCGCCGAGCCGCGACTCGACGAAGTCATCGAGCGCGAGGGTCGCCTCCGCCTCGGTGACCGCGAACCGGCGCGGCCCGTCGGCACCGACCAGCGTCACGCTCCCCTCGGCCTGCCAGCGGTCGAGGTCGCTTCGCACCTCGTCGTCGATGCCGTCTTCGGTCGGCCACCACGGATCGGGCAGACCCAGCGTGACGGCATTCTTCGGCGGAGCGGCCCGGTTGTCGTGGTCGTAGTTCCACTGCCCGCCGACGGGCTGGTCGCCTTCCATCAGCAGCCCGGTGCGCTCCCGCACGGTCCGATAGAAATCTTCCAACAGGATCCTGGTGCCCGGCTTGCGTGCATCCGCCCACTCTCGGAAGACGCTTTCGTCGGTGACGAAGCCGCGGGAGACCAGGATCCTGCACCCCACGTTCCGCACGAAGCGCCTCGCCGCGTACGAGGTCGGGTCGATCACCTCGAGGTCGGCGTTGTCGAAGCCCGCCTCGGTGCGCGCGGCCAACGCCTCGTCGTAGCTGTCGACGCGGTGGTACTCGCAGCGATCGCCGAGCTCGCGGGCGCGGTGCCGCATCGCGGAGAGCAGCAGGTGCGCCTTGGCCCGGTGGATCGGACGGCCCGAGATCAGCGACTTCGCTTCGATCAGAAGGATCCGGCCGCCGTCGTCGAACAGCGAGCCGAGTTGGCCTGTGAAGAGCCAGCGGGTGGGGGCCTCCGGAGGCGCGTCGTGCTCGGGCATGCGGTGGACAGTACCCGCCCACTGTCGTCTCGTACCGGCTCTAGGCTTGGCGGGTGATCGTCGCCGCTATCGTCCTCTTCGTCGCCGCCCTCCTGATCGTCGGCGTAACCGTTGCCGCGACCGGCGGGCTGCTGCCGATCAACAGCATCGCCGGCATCCGCTACCGCTACTTCATGGCCTCCGAGAGCGCCTGGCAGGCCGGGCACCACGCCGCGCTGCTGCCGGTGACGATCGGCGGCGTCATCATGGCCGCGGGCGGCGTCGTGCTGTTGCTGCGGCCCGCGACGCCCGAGCTCTTCGTCGTCGCGGTGATCGTGCTCTTCCTGGTGTTCGCGGCATGGGGTGTGATCCGCGGCAACCGTGCGGCGCTCGACACGGTCGCTGCCGAGTACGTCGACGAGGTGTGAGACCTCGAATTCGACGGGTTTCAGGTAGCCGCGGACGTCGATTCTGAGGTTTCGCGTGGCTTGACAAGGAGCACTAGTCACGCGAGAGTAGTCGCGTGTCTTCCATCCGCCTGTTCATCCTCGACGCGTTCGCGCGCTACGGAGAGATGCACGGGCACCAGCTCCGCCTGCAGGCCGAGCAGGAGCGCATCGCGCTGTGGACCGACATCAGCGTCGGGGCACTCTACGGCGCCCTCAAGCGGCTGGCGGCCGACGGGCTGCTGACCGAGGTGCGGACCGAGCGCGAAGGCAACTTCCCCGAGCGCCAGGTCTACGCCATCACCGACCGGGGCCGTGACGTCCTCGCCACGTTGCACCGGTCGACCCTTCTCGAGGTCTCGCCGAAGCCCGACCCGTTCGACCTGGCACTCGCCCGGCTCGACCGTGAGCGCCTCGACGAACTGCCGCGTACGATCCAGGAGCGCGTCGACGCGTACGAGCGCCTGCTCGACGAGACCGTCGCGAACAACGAGCGGGCCCGGCAGTGGCTCACGGTCGGCGAGGAGTTCGTGATCGCCCACGGTGAGCACCGGCTCCGCTCGGAGATCGACTGGCTCCACAAACTGCAGAAGCATCTTCCGGCAATCGTCGACGACGAACGCGCGCGGGTCGAGCCCGACCGCGCCACCGCATAACCCCTCCCCACACCCCGCAACCCCCGCACCAGTACCGGCCGCTCAGACCCCTACCGGACCGCGGCACGAAAGGCCCGATCATGACCACCGCGACCGCAGCGGCTTCGAAGCCCAGCGCACCGCCCATTTCGAAGACGGCGTGGCGATCCCTCGTCGTCCTCCTCATGGGCATGTTCATCGCCCTGCTCGATACGACCATCGTCAACGTCGCGCTCCCCACCATTCGCACCTCGCTCGACGCCTCGGAGTCGACGATCTCGTGGATCATCTCGGGCTACGCGCTCGCGTTCGGTCTCGCGCTGATCCCGGCCGGCCGCATCGGCGACCGGATCGGCCACAAGTGGGTGTTCTTCACCGGCATCGCTCTCTTCACCGTCGCGTCGTTCGCCTGTGGAATCGCGCAGACCGATGAGCAGCTCGTCGTCTTCCGCGTGATCCAAGGGCTCGCCGGCGGCATCTACGTTCCCGCCGTGACCGCGTTCATCCAGATCCTGTTTCCGCCGCAGTCTCGCGGTAAAGCCTTCGCGATCATGGGCAGCGTCATCGGCGTCTCTTCGGCGCTCGGCCCGATCGTCGGAGGTCTGCTGATCCAGGCGTTCGGCGACACCGATGGCTGGCGGACTGTCTTCTACGTCAACCTGCCCATCGGCGCAGCGACCCTGATCTTCGCGGCCATCTGGCTGCCGAAGCGCGACAAGAGCGCCCCGCGCCCTCCGGCCGGTCTCGACTGGTTCGGCGTGATCCTCGTCTCGGCCGCCCTCGTCGCCCTCCTCGTGCCGCTCATCCAGGGCCAGGACGCCGGCTGGCCGCTCTGGACCTACCTCACCCTCGCCGGCGGCGTCGTACTCCTCGCTCTATTCGGCCTCTGGGAGGTCCGGGTCGCCCGCCGCGACGGCTCGCCTCTCGTGCCGCCGTCGCTGTTCAAGCACCCCCAGTTCACCGGCGGGCTGATCCTCGCGCTGGTCTACTTCGCGGCCTTCACTAGCATCTTCTTCACGATCTCGCTGCTCTGGCAGACCGGCCTCCAGCACTCGGCGCTCGCGTCCGGCGCCGTTACGATCCCCTTCGCGGTCGGGTCGATCCTCGGATCCTCGCAGAGCAACCGTCTCTCGCAGCGCCTCGGTCGCACCGTCCTCATCGTAGGAACGGCCCTCGTCGCGATCGGCCTCATCTGGATCTGGCTTCTGCTGCTGAACGTCACCGGCACCGACCTCTCGCACTGGATGCTCCTCGCGCCGCTCGCCATCGCCGGTATCGGCAACGGGCTGTTCATCGCCCCGAACGCCCAGTTCATCGTCGCGACGGTGGACCGCAAAGACGCAGGATCCGGCTCGGCCGTGATCGCGGCCATCCAACGCATCGGCTCCGCCGTCGGCATCGCCATCATCGGCTCGGTGTTGTTCGGTGGCATCGTCACCCCGAAGCCGGGGCCCAACGCCGGTGCCGAGTTCGCAGCCGGGTTCACCACCGCGTCGGCGCACGCGATGATGGTCAGCGCGATCTTCGCCGTGGCTGCGTTCGTGCTGGTGTTCGCGCTGCCGAAGCGCGTCGGATTGGGCGGAGCTCCGGCCGGCGGGAAGCCCGGGGCCGGTGCTGGTGCTGGTACTGGCGACAAGCCGGGTGCCGACGCGGCTGGCAACGCCGGCAGCGCTGGCGAGGCTGGCCGTGCTGACGCGCGCGGCAGTGCTAGCGCGCACGGCGCCCACGCGGCCGATCCCGAGCACCCGGCCGAGCCCGTCCACGCCGGGCATGGGGCCCATGCCGCGGCGCCCGCGACGACGCACGGCTCGCATGCGGCCGACGTCGAGCCCGACGCCGAGCCGAAGGCCTAACCCGCCCGGCGAAAGTGCACAAAACGGCCCCCGAGTCTTGCTCGGGGGCCGTTTTCTGCACTCTCGTGCGCTGGGGCGAGACGTCGGGCCGTCAGCCTGCGATCGAGGTCAGCCAGGCCACGAAATAGGCAAGCACGGCCGAATTCGCCTGTCGACGGACCTAGCCGGCGATGCGCACGAAGTGGTGCGCTTGATCCCAGATGGGACGGACGGTCACGAAGCCACCGGGCTTCGGCGCGTCGAGGATCATTCCATTGCCCGCGTAAATACCGTCGTGCTCTTCGTTGTCGAAGACGACCAGATCGCCGGGAACGGCCTCGCTCTGCGAGATCGTCGTGCCCATGGCGTCTTGCGTGGGCACGTAGTGCGGCAGATCGATGCCGAACTGCGCGTAGACGAACATGATGAGGCCGGAGCAGTCGAAGGCGGAGGGGTCGCCGCCGCCGTGCACGTAGGGAGTGCCGAGGTACTGCAGGGCGACCTGGAAGACCTCGGCGCGATCGAGGTGATCGTAGAGCGGCTTGGCCAGGTACTCGGCGGCGGAGGGCCCGGTGTAGTCGGTGACCCCCAGGGCTTCGCGGGCCGAGATCGCGGTCTTCTCGTAGTCGACGACCGAGGTGGCGCCGTAGCCGTCGCGGGCTCCGACGGTGGTGGTCACGCTGCTCGAGACGGCGTACTGCTGGCTACCCGACGCAACCGATGCGGCGCCCGTACCCGTGCCCGCGGCGAATGCCTGGCTCTGCGTGGCGTCGAGCGCCGGGATGATGCTGGTCGCGACGATGCCGCAGACGATCGTGAGCAGACCGACGCGTCGAGCGGTCGTGGCGACACTGCCGCGACGGGTGCGAGCGACTGCGGCCGGGCGCACCGCAGCGGTCTGCGGGGCGGTGCGGCGGCGGGGAGCGGCAGGAGCGGAGACGAACGTCTGCCGACGCCCGTGCACGTGCCCGGGGATGCTCGCCGCGAGCCCGCCGAACGAACCGGTGGTCGACGAGGTCGGGGCAGAAAGCGCAGGATCCGACACGGCCGGCGACTCGACGACGGGTGCCTCGGTCGCAACCCGGGTGGCCATGGGCGCAACAACGGGCGAGGTGGGCGCAGCCGCGGGGGCGCCCGACGAGGCAGCACCGGAGGCGAGCTCGGCCGCAGCGGCGGCCTCGCGGGCCGCTCGCGCGGCGCGGCGCGGGCTGATGACCGTGTCGAGCACCGGGGCGGATACGCCGGTGAGCTCGGAAGCGCCTGCAACTCGGGGAAGGTCGCGGCTCTGGGAGACGACAGGAGCCGCTCGACGACCGGAGCGGCGGGTTAGCGGCTCAACGGAGGCGAGGTCTGTCGTTGTCATCGGCATCCACCCTAGGGGGGATTTTGGGGCCGGATCAACCTCCATTCCTAGGGTCGTGGTCTTCTCGCGATATCCGGTTCAACTAGGGGTTGAGGGTCGCGCTCAGAAACTTCACGGTCGCCTCGTAGGCTTCGCGGGCCTCGGGCAGGTGCGCGTGGAACTGGTACTGGTGCGGCAGACCGGGTCGGCGCCCGTCCTGCCAGAGGAGCCGAGCGACCGGCACTCCCAGCTCGTCGAGGCGATCGGCGAACGGGATCGACTGCATCCTGGTGAGGGGATCCGCGTCGCCGCCCGACACGAACGAGGGCGGAAAGGCGGAGGTGAGAGCGGGGAGCGTCGAGAGGCCCGCCGCGCGCGGCGAGCGCGTCCAGCGACGGGTGCCGGTGTAGGCCCACAGTGCCTTGTGGAACCCCCATGCCATGATGCCCCGCAGTTCGGCCACGGCCTCGAGGTCGTAGATGCCGCAGTGCAGGATCGTCGCTGCGAGCTGCTCGGGGCGGAGGCTCGGTTCGAAGCCCATCCGCGCGGCGTAGGCGGGGTTCGTCGCGGCGGCGGCGAGCTGGCTGGCCAGCTGCGCACCGGCCGAGTCACCGGCGAGCACGATCCGGTCGGGATCGACGCCGAGCTCGGCGGCGTTCGAGAGGAGGTGCCGGAGGGCGTCGTCGATCTGGCGGAGCGGCGTGGGGTAGTGAGCGTCGGGGCCGACCGTGTAGTCGACCGCCACCGTCGTGTAGCCCTCGAAGGCCAGGTCGCGGACGTAGGGGCGAACGTCGGCCCGCGACCCCGAGACCCAGGCGCCGCCGTGGATCCACACGATGGTCGGGCGGGGGCGCACCTCGCCGAGAGGGCGGTAGAGGTCGTACCGGAGGTCGTCTCGGATCCTGCCGTAACGAATACCAGGCCGCTCTGTCACCGGGCCCGCGGTCGAGTACTGCTCCATCTCACGCACGCACGATCGGGTGCCGCGGTCGAAGAGCCACCGGATCGCGGCCACCACCGGGCGGGGCGTGATCAGTTCACTCGTGACGACGGCGCTTGCGGCGAGGGCGGCCAGGCCGAGGAGGGCGGTGGGGGTGCGCATCGCTCCAGTCTGACCCGTCTACACCCCTCCCTTGGGGGCTTGGCACGGACGGTGAGAATTTTTACCCTTGGACTATCCGGCCTCTGAAGTTCAGACCGGAGAAACACCGGGAGTAGATGTGATCACCACCCAGAGCGCAGCCGAGGCTCCCGACGAGACGAGCGTGCACCACCTGTTGGGCGCGTTCCAGCGCTTTCAGGGTCAGAACGAGCGCATGACCTCGCAGCTGATCCTCGAGCACGGGGTCGGCGCCGTCGAGCTTCGAGCCCTGCTGACTCTGCGCGTTCACGGCGAGATGACTCTGACCCGGCTCGGGCAGCTCCTCTGCCAGATCCCCAGCACGATCACGTTCCTCGCCGACCGCCTTGAGAAGGCCGGCTACCTCGCGCGACGACCGAACCCCGCTGATCGGCGCAGCCTGCTGGTCTCCCTGACGGCGGACGGCGGAGAAGTCGTCGACGACATCTGGGAGCGCTACCGCGTGCTGTTCAGCACCGTTGTCGATCGCGATGACGTCGGCCGCCTGACGCGGGTGTTCGACGACCTGAGCGCAGCCATACCGGTCGAGGCGACGCGATGACCGTCCTGCCGACCGGGGCGGCCCCCGCACACAGAGAGTCGACCGCCCTTCCCCGCGTCGCGCCCCGCCAGCCCCGCGTCCGCCTCGACGCCTTCCCCCGCAAAGCCTCGAACCGCTGGTTGCTGCGACTCGCGCTGGCCGCGCCCTTCGTCGTCATCGCGCTGATCGAGCATTTCTCCAGCGGACTCACCTCGGGCACGACCGTCAACCAGGATCTCCTGGCCCGGGTCGAGCAGATCGACTGGACCCGCGCCGATGTGTCGTGGGTCGGCAGCCTCTACCCGCCGATCGGCACGGTATTGGCCTCGCTCATCCCCGGCGGAACGCTCGGTCTCGGTATCGCCGGCGCCGTCGTGGCAGGGCCGTTCCTGCAACAGATGATCGAGGTGATGCACCAGCGCCGGTTCCCTCGGATCAAGGCGACCGCGTTCTTCATCGCCCTCGCAGTCAATCCCCTCTTCGCCTACACGGTCACCACGAACTTCGAGGCTTTCCTCGGCATCGCGTTCTTCGGGGTGGGCGCGATCAACATGTTCCGCTTCATCGTGAACCGCAACACCCAGGCGGGCTTCCGGGCCGGGCTGCTCTTCATGGTGAGCGCCCTGAGCAGCACCAGCGGCCTCGTCTACATCGCGGTCGCCGGCGTCACCGCGCCCCTGCTGACGCTCGCGCGGCGAGGTCAGCGCGGAGCGCGCGCCTCCAACATCCTCGTGATTCTCTTCCCCACCCTGTCGACCTTCGTGACGGTGTTCTTCCTCCAGCTGGTGTTCCTCCACCGCCCCTTCGCCGTGCTGACGACCCAGTTCACCTACGACCCGACTCGCTGGGCGCTCTTCCCGCAACTCGTCACAACCCTGAACGGCTTTCTGATCCTCGCTCCGATGCTGTCCGGCTGGGCCCTGGCGCTGCTCGTCCGACGGCCCGGCGCGATCCTCATCTCGACGTTCCTCTTCGTCGCGCTGATCTTCGGCTACGTGTTCGACCTCATCCCGCTGAACGCGGCCGGCAACACGTTCCTGATCATGACCATGATGGGCATCGCGATCCTGCCCGCCGCCACCACGAGGCGGGCGACCACCCTGATCACCATCGTCGCGGGGGCCCAGATCATCATCGCCTGGGCGGCCGCCTACAACCGTCCGGTCGTGCTCGACTGGATGGGCTCCCTCACGCACGCGCTCGGATGGAACTGACATGGACGCCACGACGACCTCGACCCCTCTGGTCTCCGAGCCGGGCGCCGGTCGGCACCGCGCCGGCCGCCCCCTGTCGCTCGATCCCGCCTGGGCGCACTCGATCGACCTCGACCTGGTTCGACGAGGATCCGGGCAGCGCTACATCACCGAAGACTGGCTGCCCCTGCGCCGGCTTGCCGACGGCACCCTCCTGATCGCCTCCACCGAGAGGTTCAACGACGCCGCCCTCGCCGACGCCCTCAGCGAGGAGTTCGACGAGCCGGTCGTCTTCACGCGCGTGGGGCCGTGGGAGCTCAAGAGCATCGCCCTCAAAGTCTTCGGTGACAAAGTCGCCGATGACGCCGCGAACGCTCTGTTCCTCCGCAACCCCGAGCTCTCGGGCCGGATCGTGTTCTCGAGAAGCCAGAAGATCTCGGGCCTCGTCTTCGGCCTCGCGCTGGTCGTGCTGGCCCTGCTGTGGCCGCGCGAGACGGCCATCGGCGTGCTCGCGACGGTGAGCCTGGTGTTCCTCGCCGGAACCGCCTTCAAGTTCTTCGTGTCTCTGCAGGGCGCGCAGTTCGACGTCGTGGAGCGCATCACCGACACCGAGGTCGCCGAGCTCTCGGACGACGACCTGCCGGTCTACACGGTCTTGGTGCCCGTCTTCCACGAGGCGAACATCGTCGCGCAGCTGATCGACAACCTCGGCGGACTCGACTATCCGGTGCACAAGCTCGAGGTACTCATCCTGATCGAGGAGGAAGACCTCGAAACGCGCCAGGCCATCGAAAAGGCCGAGCCACCGGCGCACTTCCACATCGTCACCGTGCCGAAGGGGCACCCGCAGACGAAGCCCCGCGCGTGCAACGTCGGCCTCTTCCTCGCCTCGGGTAGCTACCTCGTCATCTACGACGCCGAAGACACCCCCGATCCCGATCAGCTCAAGAAGGCCCTGATCGCGTTCGACCGTGGCGGCGACGACACCGTGTGCGTGCAGGCGGCGCTCAACTACTTCAACGCCACCGAGAACGCCCTCACCCGCATGTTCACGCTCGAGTACTCGTACTGGTTCGACTACATGCTCGCGGGCCTCGACCGTTCGAACCTCCCGATCCCCCTCGGCGGCACGTCGAACCACTTCCGCACCGAGGCGCTCATCGAACTCGGCGGCTGGGATCCCTACAACGTGACCGAAGACGCCGACCTCGGCATTCGAGCCTCCGCCATCGGCTACCGCGTCGGCGTGATCAACTCCACGACGATGGAGGAGGCGAACACCTCCATTCCGAACTTCATCCGCCAGAGATCGAGGTGGATCAAGGGCTACATGCAGACCACGCTCGTGCACGCGAGGCGGCCCGTGGCCCTCATCCGCGAGGTCGGTATCGTCCGGTTCCTCGCCTTCGCCCTGCTGATCGGGGGCACACCGGCAACGTTCCTCGGAGTGATCCCGTTCTACCTGCTGACCGCGGCCTCGCTGGCGATCCCGAGCACGGTCATCTCGTCGGTGTTCCCGGTCTGGGTGCTCTGGATCTGCCTGTTCAACTTCCTCATCGGCAACGGGATCATGGTGTACCTGTCAATGATGGGGCCCTTCAAACGCGGAACGTTCAACCTGATCCTGTGGTCACTTTTGAACCCGATGTACTGGATCCTGCACTCGCTCGCCGCGTACAAGGGGCTTTGGCAGCTGCTGACCCGCCCGCACTACTGGGAGAAGACCGAGCACGGTCTGACGCAGCAGACGTCGTAGCGTTCGCCCTGGTGCGCACGCGGCGCGACAAGGATCCGCGTCAACGCCCTTGACGCTTCTTGAAGGGCTTGGGCTCGCCCTTGAGCACCTTGCCGCGTCCGACACCCTTCGATGCCTTCGCTTTGCCGCCTGCCGGCTTCGGCTCGGGCGGAGGCGGGGTCGACGGCTTGGCGAGCTCCTCGTAGGCGTCGGCGAGCGCCGCCTGACCGGCCCGCGTCAGTCGCGGTTCGGGGTCGGTGCGGTCGAAGAGCGTCTTGCCGTATTCGGCCTCGATCGCGGCGAGCGACGAGTTGAGTTTCTGGCGCGAGATGTCGAGCCGCTGAGCCGCTCGGGGAAAGTGCAGCTCCTCGGCCGCGACGACGAAATGGCGCAGCTGGCTGATCTTCACCTGCACAACTTACCGTCGGTGCGGCAGGATCGACGCATGGACGACCAGGCGGCATACGACCTCTGCGCCAATCTGCCGTCGGCGGAGCTGACGCACCCGTTCGGTTTCGAGACGGCGGTCTACAAGGTGCGCGGCAAGGTCTTCGCCCTGTCGCCGCTCGTCGGCGATCGGGGGTCGATCACGCTGAAGGTTGATCCGGAGGACGCCCTCGTGCTGGTGCGCGACCACGACGAGATCACGCCGGGCCACCACATGAACAAGCGGCACTGGATCACGGTCGAGCTCGACGGCGCCCTGCCCGACGACCTCGTGGCGGATCTGATCGCCGAGTCGTACCGGCTCGTGGTGCAGGCGTTGCCTCGGGTGCGGCGGCCGGTGGCGTGATGCGTCTGGGCCAGTCTTTGGCGCGGGCCTAGCTCAGGGGTCGGGGCACGGCCCGGTTTCGGGTGCCGGGGCCCGGGCCCGGGTTGGGGCGCCGAGGGCCGGGTGCCGGACGCCGGACGCCGAATGCCGGTTGCCGGTTGCCGGTTGCCGGTTGCCGGTTGCCGGGAAGGCACCTCTCGTTTTTCCTGATTGACCCTGGAGTCAATTGAGTGCGCGGTGGGGCACCACCTCGGTGACTCAATTGACCCTGAAGTCAATGATGCTTTTCGAAGGGCCGCCTCCCCTGAGCCCGGTCGCACCCGCCGGATCCTGAGGAAGCGACGCAGGCCGCAGGCCGCAGGCCGCGCCCAGCCCAGAGCTCTACGGAGTAGCGCTCTACGGAGTCGCGCTCGACGACGGGCTCGGCGACATACTCGGCACCGGAGCGTTGTCGCTCGCGTGAATCGTGCTGACGAAGATGACCACGACGACTGCGACGGTCGCGACGGCGCCGAGCACGATGAAGAGGAGTCGACGACGCATCGTGCGCTCCTCCTCGAGAAGGCGCTCTTCTTCGCGACGTTGCGCTGCTCGCTGTGCTTTCGATGCCACGCGTCGACGCTAGCGGATCGGAACCGGCCACGAGGGATCCTGAGCGCTGTAGCAGCGCGACCCCGGCTCGATCCGCGTCATTGCCCGGAACGGCGGTGAAACATCCCTGTCACACGATGTTGACAGAATCAACATCATGGCGATTATCCTCGGAGACAACCAGTACGGAAAAGCGGAGTCGCGCGTCGTGCGCATCGTCCGCGACACTGCTCGGCACGAGATCCACGACCTCAATGTCACGACGGCTCTGCGGGGTCCGTTCGCCGAGGCGTACCTGTCGGGCGACCAGTCGAACGTGCTGCCCACCGACACTCAGAAGAACACGGCGTACGCCTTCGCGAAGACGAAAGGCGTCGAGGCGATCGAGCAGTACGGTCTCGAACTCGCACGCCACTTCGTGAACGAGACCGACCCCGTCGAGGGCGCGCGCATCGAGATCGAGGAGTTCGCCTGGGAGCGAGCGCTCGTCGACGGCACCGAGCACGACCACACCTGGCTGCGCAAAGGGCAGGAAGTGCGGACCGCCGCGATCACGGTCGACGCCACGGGCGAGTACGTGATCGGCGGGCTGAAAGATCTGGTGCTGCTGAAGAGCACGGGTTCGGAGTTCGCCGGCTTCCTCTCGGACGAGTTCACCACCCTGCCCGAGACCCACGACCGCGTGATGGCGACCGCCCTTGATGCGAAGTGGCGCTTCACCTCGGTCGACGTCGACTGGAACGCCGTCTACCCCGAGATCAAGGCGCTCATGGTCAAAGAGTTCGCGACCCTGCAGTCGCTGGCCCTGCAGCAGACGCTCTGGCACATGGGCACGGCCGTGATGGAGGCCTTCCCCTTTATCGCCGAGGTGCGACTGAAGGCGCCGAACAAGCACCACTTCGACTACGACCTCGGTCGCTTCGGCATCGAGAACCGCGGCGAGGTCTTCTTCGCCTCCGATCGTGCCTACGGGCTGATCGAGGCGACCCTCCTGCGCGATGACGCTCCGCCGGCGAACGACGCCTGGCGCGCCTCCGCTGGTCTAGCGTGAACGCAGTGAACACACTTCAGGATCCGGGATACCTCGCTCAGGCCATCGCGCTCGCCCAGCAGAACGTCGCCGAGGGTGGCGGTCCGTTCGGCGCCGTCATCGTGCGTGGCGGCGAGGTGATCGCGACCGGCCAGAACCGGGTGACTCGCGACTTCGATCCGACCGCGCACGCCGAGGTCGTCGCGATCCGTGCCGCCTGTCAGGCCGTGGGCGACTTCTCGTTGGCGGGCGCCACGCTGTATACGTCGTGCGAGCCATGCCCGCTGTGCCTATCGGCCTCGCTCTGGGCCCGGCTCGACCGCGTCGTGTTCGCGGCCGACAGGTACGACGCCGCTCGCGGTGGGTTCGACGACCTCGCGTTCTACGAGTTGTTCGCCACTCCCCGGTCGGAGTGGGATCTGCCGATCGACTCGGTGCGCCCGGACGACGCGTCGGCTCCGTTCGACGACTGGCTGGCCAAAGAGGGCCGGACCGACTACTAGCTGTCAGCTCTAGCCCGCTTCGCTCCACTCGGGGCCAATTTGCGAGTGGTTTTTGCGTGCCGACGCGTTTCGGCAGTAACGGGTGTGACTCGCGGTGCGGATCGCTCTCAAATTCGCGGCTGCGTGCGGCGTCGCGCCCCGAGGTACGGCGCGGCGCGGGTCGCAGTGCCGGGCGACCGAGGCTTGTCCGAGGTCCGGCACCGTGACCCGCGTCGCACCCGAAAGTACGGCGCGGCGCGGGTCGCAGTGACGGGCGACCGAGGCTTGTCCGAGGTCCGGCACCGTGACCCGCGTCGCACCCATAAATCCGGCTCAGCTGCCGCGGTACGTGGAATAGGCGAACGGGCTCAGCAGCAGGGGCACGTGATAGTGCGCCTCGACGTCGGCGAGATCGAAGTCGAGTGTGACTCGCGGGTAGAACGTCGGGGTGCCCAAAGCCGCGAAGTAGGCGCCGGTCGCGAACACCAGCCGGTACGCGCCGGCCGCGAGCCGGTCGGGGCCGAGTGAAGCGACGCGCCCATCGGCATTCGTGGTGCCGGTCGCGAGAACCAGGCCCGAAGGATCCTGCAGTTCGACTGCCACACCGACCGCCGGGCGCCCCACCGACGAGTCGAGCACGTGCGTCGTGACGTGGCTCATGCGCGGGGTTCTGTCGAGGCTGCGTCGTCGGCGTAGACCGATTCGAGACGGAGGACGGCGATGTCGCGCAGCTCCTGCCCGACGATCGACAGCTCCGTGTCGTCGTCGAGTTTGAGTCGGCGGTCGAGCTCGTCGACGAGCTCGGCGCGGCTGCGCCCGGCAGCCCGGATCAGGAACACGCGGTCGAAGCGCGCCTCGTAGGTCGCGTTGCCCTCGGCAAGGGCCTTCAGCAGGTGCTGGTCGTCGACGTCGACAGCCTGCTGTTCGCGTCGGCTGAATTGGGCGGCGGCGTCGGCCCCGGTCGGCTTGTCGCCGATGCGCGGGTGCGACTCCATCGCCTCGTCGATCTCGGCCGGACTGAGCGGGGTGGCGGACGCGTGCGCGGCGTCGCGGAGAGCAGGCCAGTCGGCGTAGGGCGATGCGGCCGCGACCTCACGAACGAAGCGGGAGACGTGCAGGGCTGCGGTGAGGTCGGCTTCGGAGACGTCGATCATGGTGTGGTCAACTGTAGCCATGGCCACCCTGCATGGCATCGTCCTCGCCGCGGGCGCCCGGGTCGATTGACGCTTCCGTCCTGCATCTATACAGATCCGTACCGGCGGCGGTACCTTTGTGTCTATGCCTGAGGAGAGTGTCGCCGACTTCGCGATGCGAGAGGGCATTTCACCTCGACGTGTCCGCGCGCTCATCGAGCAGGGCTCAATCCCAGCACGACAGGTAGGACGTCTCTGGCTTGTCGACCAAGCCTCCGCCCACCGACCGGCAGCCAGTCGCCCCCTTGCAGACCGTATGCGGGCAAACCTCCTCGCCGTCCTCTCCGGAGATGCCACGGAGGGCCTGTCCGCCTCTGAACGCGCCCGGCTTCGCCGCTACCTGAGCGAGCTCGTTCACAGTCCGCACCCCGACCGCATCCTGAGTGCGTGGGTACCCGACAGCGCACCCCTGAGACTTCAGGTCGCCCCCAGCGACCTCGACGATCTCTCCGAGGACGACCGCCTGGTCAAATCCGGCTTCAGTGATCCGCGGGCCGAAATCGCCGGCGCAGGTCAGCTCGAAGCCCGCGTCGCCAAGGCAGACGTCGACGCGATCCGCCGCGAGTACCTGCTCCGCCCCTCCCAGCAGCCCAACGTTTTCCTGCACGTCTCCGACGAGAAGCCGCCCTCGCCTCTACCCCTCGGGCTTCTCCTGGTCGATCTCGCACATCATGAGGGTGTCCGAGAGCGCTCCCGCGTCGCCGAGCTCTTCCACGAGGTCGACGCGTGACTATTCGGGCACCAGCCATGACGAGCGCGCAGGCCGAGGCATGGCACGCGCTGTTCCAGGTCTACGAGGCGCACCCGAAGCACTGGGCACTCGTCGGCGGCCAAATGGTTCACTCTTTGTAAATGGTTCACTCTTTGTGCTGGGAGCGAGGGGCCGCCCCACCACGACCCACACAAGACGCCGACACCGTCCTCGACATTCGGGCCCAGCCGAAGATGCTGTACGACTTCACTGCGACCCTCAATCGCCTCGGGTTCGAGTCCGCAGGAGAAGATCCGTCCATCATCGAGGGCGCTAGGGGCGTCCAGCACCGCTGGCTGAGGGGAAAGGCGCAGATCGACGTGCTCATCCCGCGCTTCCTGGGCGAGAGAGCCGACAACCGGGTCGGAGTGACCGGCGGCCGGACCATCTCAGCACCGGGCGGGCAGGGTGCGCTCGACCGATCCGAAGTGATCGAGGCAGAGGTGGAAGGCGTCGTGGGTCGCGTCCTCCGCCCCACACTGCAAGGAGCCATCGTCGCCAAGTCGTCTGCGATGCTCATTGGTGAAGGCGCGATCAGTGATCGTCATCTCAACGACCTCTCAATCCTCGCCTCTCTCGTCACCCGTGCAGACCGCATCGGCCACGGCCTCACACGTGCAGAATCCGCCAGGGTCCGTTCCGCGTATGGCCTCGTCCTCGCCCGTCCGCCATTGCATCTCGTCGGCGTCGACGCCGCGACCATCGAGATCGTCCGCGATCAAGTCGTCCTCGCCTGAGGCGCTCTGATGCCTGCAACACTGGAGCCATGGCCACCCTGCACGGCATCGTCCTCGCCGCAGGCGCCGGAACGCGAATGGGGCGGGCAAAGGCGCTGATGCGCCACCCCGACGGCACACCATGGCTGGCGGAGGCCTGCGCGATGCTGACCAGCGCAGGATCCTCCTCGGTCACGGTGGTCCTCGGATCCTCGTCCGATGAGGCGCACGGCCTCGTGCCACCCGGCGTGCACGTGGTGGTCGCTCGTGACTGGGCGTCGGGGATGGCCGCCAGCCTGCGGGCGGGGCTCGATGCCGCCGCGGCGAGTGACGCCGACGCAGCGCTCGTCACGCTGGTCGACCTCCCCGGGCTGCCCGCGAGTGTCGGCCTTCGCGTTTCGGCCGACGCCGACGGGCTCGATGCCCGCGCCGTTCTCCGGCAGGCCGTCTTCGGCGGTCGCCCGGGCCACCCGGTGCTGATCGGCCGTGACCACTGGGAAGCCCTCGCATCCGAGCTCAGCGGTGATCGCGGCGCCCGGCCCTACCTCGCGCGTCACGGCGTCCTCGAGGTGGAGTGCGGCGACCTCGCCACCGGCGACGACGTCGACCGGCCCCAGACAGACGACGGGCCCGGAACCCCCTGAGGGATTCCGGGCCCGCCCGGCGTCAGTCGGCCGCCGCTACTTCTTCTTGGTGGTCACCGTCACCGTCTGGGCCTGCTTGGCCACCGCGTTGTGCAGGTGGAGCAGCAGGATCTGCTTCGTGCTCGCCTTGGTGCGGTGCACCGCGATGCCCGGCGACTGGTCGCGCAGCAGAACTCCACCGAGGTCATCGGCCTTCTTCTGCGAGAACCAGAGCGACGGCTTGAGCGCATCGAAGCTGGCGGAGTGGGTGCTGTCGACCACGGTGCTGTCGGTCTCGGCAAGGCCCGGCGCGTAGTTCGAGAACGTCGCGACGTGATAGTTGAACGCGGTCGACTTCGACTTCGTCGTGTAGCCGAGGGCGGCGAGGGAGACCGGGAGGACTGCCACGGAGCTGTCGAACGTGTTCACGTCTTTATCGAGGTAGTTCGCGTTGTAGGGCTGGAGGTCGACCGTCTCGTTCGTGGACAGGTTGTCGGTGGCCACGAACGTCGCGTCGACCGAGGCCGACTTCGTCACGTATGTCACGAAGTCGTCCGTGCCGTCGCGGTTGGTGTCGATGAAGACCTCCGGGGCTCCGTCCAGACCAGGGTTCGCGATCGGGCCGGCGGTCTTGATACCGAACGAGACGATCCCCTTGTTCTTGTCGGAGAGGTTCGGCGCATTGCTCGATGCTCCGACCGCGAGGATGTCGGCGCCGGCGAGGCTCTGCTTCGGGCTTCCCGTGGGGAAGGTCAGCTTCGCACTGTTCGCTCCCAGCACGAACGGGGCGGCGAGGCCCAGGTAGGCCTGCGATCCCGTTCCCTGGTTGAGCGTCGTACCCGAGATCTTCAGCGTCGCCTGGGTGCTCGTCGACTTCGCGAAGACGGGGCTGGTCGCGGTGTTGGCCGAGACCGGCTTGGGAGCGGCGAACACCGATAGGCGAAGGCCCGACTTGGCCCGATCGGCCGAGTCGAACTTCACATAGCCGGAGGCGGCTGCGACGAACTCGCGGACGAAGTCGACCCCGCTGACCTTTGTCGTGGCGGCCTGCGTCGGGTCGATCACCTTGCGCAGCTTCGACGGGTCGATCTTCATCGTCAGCGTGACGGTGGCGTCACCGCGAGCGGGGACGACGACCTTCGGTGCCGAGAGAGTGAAGCTCACACCCGGCTGCGTGATCCGGCTGCTGTACGACGTCGTGAACGTCTGCGAGGTGTTGCCGGAGTTGTGCAGCGTCAGAGTGCGGGTCGCGGTCTTCGCGGCCGAGACGGGCACGACCCCGAACGACGCCGACACGAGACCGGCGTTCTGCGTCGAGGTGACCGTCACCTGGTTGGTGACCGCCTGGAGCGCGTCGATCCGGCCGGTTCCCTGGCTCAGGGTCGAGTACAGGGTTCCAGCGGCGTTCTTCAGATCGTGGGTGGCCGTGTTCATGACCGCCTGCTTGACCTGGAGGGCGCTCCAGCCGTCGTGCGCCTCGAACGTCAGCGCGGCGATGCCGGCCGTGTCGGGGGTGGCCATCGAGGTGCCGCTTTCGGCCTCGCGGTCGGTGCCCGTACCGGACCTCACCGAGACGACGTTGACACCGGGGGCGGCGACGTCGGGCTTGATGATGTTCGAGTAGGAGCCGTGCACGCCGCGCGACGAGAAGGTCGCGAGGGTGTCGGTGAGCGCCGAGTCGATCGCCTGGTCGAAGAGCCGCAGCGAGTCTTTGAACGAGACCGTGACGGGGGTGCCCCCGGCCTCGGCGGCGGTGACGGCCGGGAGGAGCTTCGCGTAGGCGTCCTTGGTGATCTCGGCTCCGGGGATGACGGCGTTGCCGCTGATGCCGGAGTCGAAGACGTTCACCGAGCCACCGAGCAGCACGCCGATGGCGCCGGCCGCGGTGGCGTTGTCGAAACGCTTGACCGAACCACACTCGAGGGCGGTGTCGGTCCACTTCAGAAGAACGACCTTGCCCTTGACCTTGGCCGCGTCGGCGGCCGTGTACGGGTCACAGCCGGCAGCGTTGGCCGCGCTGGGGAGGGTGACGACGCCGTCGGTCAGGGCCAGAGGCTTCGTGTACGAGATCGAGTACTGCGCACGAATCGTGCCGGCGATCGACGACGGAGCGGTGACGTCCACACCGTCGAAGACGGCGGCGCCGGTCGTGGCCGCGGCGACGGTGAGGGCGTTCTCCGCGTCTCCCGGGCTGCCGCCGATGTCGGTGAAGTCGCCGGCGTTGCCGCTGGCGATCACGGGCAGCACACCGCGAGCGACGAGGGAGTCGATCTTGGCGTTGTCGGGGTCGTCCGGGTTCGAGTAGTCGGACCCGAGCGAGAGGTTGATCACGTTGATGTCTTTGCCCTCGGTCAGCGCCTGGCCGACCCAGTCGAGGGCTGCGCCGGTGAGGTCGGTCGAGCCGCCGCCGTCTCCGAACACCTTGAGCGAGTAGAGACCGGCGTCGGGCGCGGTGCCTGGACCGATCGACATGGTCTTGACCTCGTCTTCGGTGAGCTTCGTGTAGTCACCCGTGAAGGTCTTCTTGTCGGAATCGAGGCCGAAGCCGGCCGCAGTGCCGGCCACGTGGGATCCGTGTCCGCCCCCGCGCCCGTCGATAGGGTTGGCGTCAGGGTTGGGGACCGGGTCGTAGGCCTGCGACGACGGGTCAGCGTCGTACGTCGGGCCGGCGAAGTCGGTGCCGCCGAGGAACTTCGCCGAGTCGAAGAGCGCAGGATCCGGCGCTCCCGTCGAAGAGAGAGCCTCGTCGTAGGCGGCCGTCGTTCCGGGGCCCCCGAAGTCGGCGTGCGTGTAGTCGAGGCCGGTGTCGATGACCGCGATGTTGACGCCGGTGCCGGTGTGCCCGGTCTGCTGCCAGGCCTGGACGGCGCGGGTGTAGACGTCGGACGTCGAGTTCAGCGGCGAAGCCTCCCCCTTCGTCGCGACGGGGGTGGGAATGGTCTTCGGCGCGATGGGCGTGATGCTCACGACGTCGGAGCGGGCGGCGATGGTAGCGAGCGAGCCGGCGTCGGCGATGACGGCCACACCGGGAACGGTGTACTCGGTCGTGTAGAGCGTCGTGACCTTCGGGCCCTGGGCGGCGAGCGCCTTCGTGACGGCCGCCGCGTTCTGGCGGATGGCGCTCACGCGGTTCTTCGCAGCGGTCGACTGGGGTCGCCCAGTGAGCTTGCCGCCCTTGGCCGAGGCGTCGACGCTCAGCGCGCCGGTGCCCGATACGCGAATGAAGGCGGCGACGGATCCTTTGGCCTCGCGGAGCGGCGAGCTGAGCTTGAGCAGATCGGCGGTCTTCGAGGCGGAACCGAGGGGATTCGCCGGTGCCGCAGAGGCGACGGTGAGAGGGGTGGAGACGAGGGCGATGGTGGCGGCGGCGACGACGCAGAGCGTTCCGACGGACCGGCGAGATGGGCGCACGTAGTTCCTTTGGAGAAGGTGAATCACGGTCGAGTTGGAGTGAGCCTGCCAGACTCAAAGTGACTTCACAACAAAACACGCGGGTTTTGCCAGACGGATCTGTCTAGCCGCGAGCGGGGGGCGAGATTATGCCACCAGAACTGCGGATCAGGTCGACTGGCGAACGACGAGCTCGGTGGGCAGCATCATCGTCGAGGTGCCGGCGCCGTCGATGATGTCGAGGAGGACCCGGACCATCTCGGCGCTGATGCGATCGAAGGGCTGACGCATCGTCGTCAGCGCTGGGTGGGTCGAGGTCGCGAACGCTGAGTCGTCGAAGCCGCCGACTGCGACGTCCTCGGGAACGCGGCGCCCCGCCCGCAGCAGCGCGTCGATCGCACCCGCGGCCATCGCGTCGTTCGCGGCGAAGACCGCGTCGATCGTCGGGTCGGCCTCGAGAAGCGACTGCATCGCCGCCACGCCGCTATCGCGCGTGTAGTCACCGTGCCGCACGAGAGCCGAGTCGAAGTCGTCGCCGAGGGTACGGCGGTAGCCCTCGAGCCGGGCCCGCCCACCGGGGGTGTCGCGCGGGCCGGCGACCGTCGCCAGGCGCGTGCGACCGCGACTCTGCAGATGCTTCGTCATCGCGATGGCGCCCTGGAGGTCGTCGGCCGCCACGACACCGAGCTCGCCCTCGAAGCCGAGGGGTTGACCCGCCGAGACCATCGGCACGTTCGCCTGGATGAGGCGCTCGACGAGCGGGTTGCCGTGGGCGGAGGTGAAGGCGAGGAGCACGCCGTCGACGTGGCCGGCCGCCACGTAGTTCAGAGCCCGGTTCTGCTCGGCCTCGTCGCCCGCCATGATCAAGACGAACGAGATGTCGCGCTTGCCGAGTTCGGCGGAAGTTCCCCGCACGAGAGCCGCGAAGTTCGGATCCTCGAAGAGAACCGCCTGGGTCTCGGTCAGCAGAAAGGCGATCGTGTTCGACCGGCTCATCGCCAGGCTCCGCGCCGCACCGTTGACGCGGTAGCCCGTCTTCTTGATGGCGGCCTGCACGGCGGCCTTCGACTCGGGGCTCACCCAATTGCGCCCGTTCAGCACCCGCGAGACGGTGCCGCTCGAGACCCCGGCGACCGACGCGACGTCGCGGATCGTCGGTCGCCTGGCGGTCTCGGTCACGATTCGCAGTCTATTGCGGTCGATCGCCGAGACCACGGGATCAGGACTTGACGGCTCCGGCACCGAGATCGACCTTCCAGAACCGTTGGAGGACGAGGAACAACACGACGAGCGGGATGATCGAGAGCAGCGCTCCGGTGATCACCAGCGAGTACAGCGCCGGGACGGTCGAGCCCTGGTTGAGCAGACCGTTGAGCCCCACGGTGATCGGATAGAGGCGGTCGTCGCCGAGCATGATGTACGGCAGCATGAAGTTGTTCCAGATGCCCACGAACTGGAAGAGGAACACCGTCACGAGTCCGGGCGCCATCATCGGCACCGCGAGCCGCAGGAAGATGCGGAGATCGCTCGCCCCGTCGGTGCGACCGGCCTCGATGATCTCGTTCGGCACCGAGGCACCCGCGTAGATGCGGGCCAGGTAGATGCCGTACGGGCTGATGATCTGCGGCAGCAGCACGGCCCAGTAGGTGTTGGTGAGGCCGACCTGCGCGAGCAGGAAGTACTGCGGGATCGCCAGGATCACGCCGGGCACCAGCACGCCGGCCAGCAGCACCATGAACGTGGCCTGCTTGCCCTTGAAGGTGTACTTCGCGAGGGCGAAACCGGCGAAGGCCGAGACCGCCGCCGAGAGGAACGCGCCGACTCCGGCGTAGAGGGCCGTGTTGAGCATCCAACGCCAGTAGAGGCCGCCCCGGTACTGGGTGAGCTCGACGATGTTGTCGAACAGGTGACCCGAAGGCACGAAGGTGTTGCTGGTGAACAGGTCGCCGCCCGACTTGGTCGACGCCATCAGCACCCACGCGAGCGGCAGGAGGCAGTAGAGCGCGCCGAGCAGCAGGATGATCGTCGACGTGTAGCTGGTCTTGTCGTTCGCGCCGATCCGGCCCGATCGATTCTTGGCCAACGGCGGGCGACCCATCGAGGAGCGCGAGGAGAGGGGCTTGGTGACGGTGCTCATGAGTTCTCCTCCTGGAAGGCGCGGCGCTGGACGACCCGGAGGAAGACGAACGAGAGCGCGAAGATCGTGACGGCGATGATGATCGACGTCGCCGAGGCCGAGTTGACGTCGTTGCGGACGAAGGCGTCGCGGTAGACCTTCATGAGCGGGGTGTAGGTGCTCGAGATCGAGTTGGTGAGCGGCTTCAGCGTGGTCGGCTCGGCGAAGACCTGGAGGGTCGCGATCAGGGAGAAGATCGCCGTCATGATGAGCGACGGCAAGATGATCGGGATCTTGATGGCGAGGGCGACGCGAATCTCACT
This sequence comes from Frondihabitans sp. VKM Ac-2883, assembly GCF_015350875.1. NCBI lineage: Bacteria > Bacillati > Actinomycetota > Actinomycetes > Micrococcales > Microbacteriaceae > Frondihabitans > Frondihabitans sp. VKM Ac-2883. The sequence continues at coordinate 186,988 of NZ_JADKSF010000007.1, forward strand.
TGCCCCGTCGAGGCGAGCGGCCTCATACAGGTCGGTCGGAATCGCCTTCAGTGCCGTGTACATCACGACCATGTTGAAGCCGACGCCGCCCCAGAGGGCGATGTTGGCGATGGCGAAGATGACGGTTCCCTGCGAGAGGACGTCGGGCGACGGCAGGTTGAGCGCGTTCGCCAGGTCGACGAAGGGGCTGACGCTCGGCAGGTAAAGGAATCCCCAGAGCAGGCTCGAGATGACGGCGGGGACGGCGTAGGGCAGGAAGATGACCACGCGCGAGTAGCCGGCGAGCCGGGTGCGCTTGGAGTCGAGGAGCAGCGCGAAGACGAGCGCGAGGACCAGCATGGCCGGCACCAGGATCAAGCCGTACAGGCCCACTCGGCCCGCGCTGGCGAGGAAGTCGGGGTCGGAGAACGCCGCGGCGTAGTTCGAGAGGCCCGCAAAAACCGTCTTTCGAGCGCCGGATCCGAGTCCGAGACCCTGCACCTCGGTCTTCTGCAGGCTGAGGATCAGCGTGTAGACGATCGGCGCCGCCATGAAGACGAGAAAGAGGATGGCCGCGGGGGCGAGCATCGCGTACGGGGTCGGATTGAAACGGCGACGGCGGGTGGCCCGGGGGGCCGGCGCGGACGGCTTCGCCGCCCGATCGCGCCCGGGGGCGGTCTGGTCGACGTCGACGGTGGTGGTCATTTCTAGTCCTCCTGGGGGAAGGGAGCGGGGCGGACCCTGACTTCGGGCCCGCCCCTGAGGAGTGGACGCTGCTATTTGACGGTGAAGCCGGAATTCTTGAGGTCGGCCACAGTGATCTTCTGCATCTGCGCGGCCGCGTCGAGGAACGCCTGCTGGCTCTTGGCCTGGGCTGCCTTGCCGAACTGGTCGTTGAATGCCGAGTAGGCGACGTTCACGTTCGGTCCGTAGGTGAAGGGCTTCACGGTCTCGGCGATCTTGGCGGCCTGGGTGTAGAAATCGGGCTGGTTCTTGAAGAAGCCGTTGCCGGTGGCGAGGGCCTCTTTCGAGTCGACCGTGTCGGCCGGGTACAGCCCGCCGTCGGTCACCATCTGGCTGACAGCGGTCTTGCTCGTGTTGAGCCAGGTGTTGAACTGCACGGCGGCCTTGACGTTCTTCGACTGCGAGGTGACCGCGACAGCCGAGCCTCCCCAGTTGCCGGTGGCCTGCTCGCCCGCGGTCCACTGCGGGAGCGGCGCCATCTTCCACTTGCCGGCGGTCTTCGGTGCGTTGCCGGCGAGGACGCCGGGCGCCCACACGGCGCTGACCCAACCGACCTGCGTGCCGGCGGCGAGGCCCTTGTTCCATTCGGGCGTGTACTGCGGCTGGTTGTCGATCACGCCGTCCTCGACGAGTCCACCCCAGAACGACGCGACCTTCTTGGTGGCCGCCGAGTCGATGTCGACCGACCAGGAGTCTTTGTCGGAGCCCCACCAGGAGGCGCCGGCCTGCTGCGTGAGACCGGCGAATTCACCGGCGTCGGCGGACGAGAACGTGCCGAGGTAGTTCTTCGGGTCGGCCTCGTGCACCTTCTTCGCGGCGTCGGCGTATTCCGCCCAGGTGGTGGGCACGGAGAGCCCCAGCTTCTTGAAGATGTCAGCGCGGTAGTAGAACATCATGGGGCCGGAATCCTGCGGGATCCCGTACAGCGCGTCGGATCCTAGGGTCACCGACGACAGGACGCCGTCCGAGAACTTCGACGTCGTCGCATCGGAGACGTCTTTCTTGATGTCGATGATGGCGTCGGCCGACACGAGGGTCGGGATCTTCTGGTACTCGGCCTGCATGAGGTCGGGAGCCCCGGATCCTGCCTTGATGGCTGTCAGCAGCTTGGTGACGGCGGGGTCGCCCGCGTCGGTCTTGACGTAGGTGACCTGGATGTTCTTGTGGGTGGAGTTCCAGGTGTCGACGACCTTGTCCATGTTGGGGGCCCATCCCCAGAAGGTCAGCTTCACCGGCTTGTCGGCGGTGCCGAGACTGCCGTCGTTGCTGCTCGACGATCCGCTGCTCGAGCAGCCGGTCATGACCAGAGCTGCGGCCAGGACGCCCGCTCCGATTGCAGCGCGAATGGTTCTGCGCATTGTTCCTCCTCGTTGAGTGCCGAGCGTCTTCGCGTCGGCTGCTGTGCACGCCCGGTGCCGGGCCCTGTGACTGTTAGCGGTTACAGTACGTCACGCTCACACCGGCTTGTCAAGCCCGTCTTTTGCGGTGATACTCGACTCTGTCACCGGTTACAGTTCCGTAACCGGTAACAGTTCCAGCCGGGCCAAGCCCTGTTTTCAGCGAGGAGAACCGAATGACCACGATCCAGCCCGAGACGATCCCCGGCACTGGCAGCGGCTGGCTCCCCGGCACCTCCACCATCGCGTTCGGCGGTGACTACAACCCCGAGCAGTGGCCTCGCGAGGTCTGGGACGACGACATCCGTTTGATGCGCGAGGCCGGGGTCAACCTGGTCAGCATCGGCATCTTCTCGTGGGTGCTGCTCGAACCCCGCGAGGGAGAATTCGACTTCGCCTGGCTCGACCAGGTCATCGACCTGCTGCACTCGGCCAGCATCGCGGTCGACCTCGGCACCCCGACGGCCTCGCCGCCCGCCTGGTTCTGGGCGAAGTACCCCGAGGCGCGACCGGTCACCCGCGACGGCGTGCCCCTCGGCTTCGGCTCGCGCGGCATGGCCAGCCCCAGCTCGCCCGCCTACGCCGAGGCGACCACCCGCATCGTCACGGCTCTCGCCGAGCGCTACGGCTCGCACCCGGCCGTCACCCTCTGGCACGTCCACAACGAATACGGCGCCCCGATCTCCGAGAGCTACGACGACGCGTCGGTCGCCGCTTTCCGCCTCTGGCTCGCAGCCCGCTACACGACCCTCGACGCACTCAACAGCGCCTGGGGCACGACGTTCTGGGGTCAGCGCTACGGCGCGTGGAGCGAGATCGACGCCCCGCGCACCGCCGCCACCGTCGTCAACCCATCGCAGCGCCTCGACTTCGCCCGATTCACCAACCACGCCCTGCTCGAGTGCTTCCGCCGCGAGCGCGACATCCTGCACCGGCTCTCGCCCGGCATCCCGGTCACCACGAACTTCATGGCCACGAACTGCCCGTCAGTGGACTACTGGACCTGGGCGAACGAGGTCGACATTGTCTCGAACGACCACTACCTCGTGGCGGAGCGCACCGACAACCACGTGCTGCTGGCCCTCGATGCAGACCTGACCCGCTCGCTCGCGGCCGGGCGTCCCTGGATCCTCATGGAGCACTCCACCTCGGCCGTCAACTGGCAGCCGCGCAACCTGCGCAAGCAGCCCGGCGAGCTGCGCCGCAACAGCCTGCAGCACTTCGCCCGAGGGGCCGACGGGATCCTGTTCTTCCAGTGGCGGGCCTCCCGCTACGGCGCGGAGAAGTTCCACTCGGCGATGCTGCCGCACGCCGGCGAGACGTCGCGGGTGTTCCGCGAGACCGTCGCCCTCGGTGCCGAGCTCGGCGCGCTCGCTCCCGCCGTCGGCAGCCGCGTGCACGCGTCGGTCGCGATCCTCTGGGATTGGGAGTCGTTCTGGGCGCAGGATCTCGAGTGGCGTCCGAGTGTCGAGCTCGCCCACCGGCGCCAGATCGAAACGTTCTACACGCGCCTCTGGGAAGACGGCATCACGACCGACTTCGTGCACCCGGAAGCAGACCTCTCGACGTACGACCTCGTCGTCGCTCCGAGCCTCTACCTGATCTCGACGACAGCCCGTACGAACATCGAGGCGTTCGTCGCGGCCGGCGGCACCTTCGTCTCGTCGTACTTCACGGGCATCGTCGACTCGCACGACACGGTGCACGACGGCGCGATGCCCGGTGCGCTCCGCGACGTGCTCGGGCTCACGGTCGAGGAATTCGGCCCGCTTCCCCAGGACACCCCGGTGCAGCTCACCTCCGGTGCCGTCGGTAGCCGCTGGACCGACGCGATCCTGCTGCAGGGTGCCGAGTCGATCGACGCCTACGTCGACGGTCCGATGGCGGGCGGCGTGGCAGTCACGCGGAACTCCTTCGGTGCCGGTCACGCCTGGTACCTCTCGACCGACTTCACCGCCGAGCAGCTCGCCGACGTGCTGGTGGGCGCCTACGCCGACGCCGGCGTCGAGGCCGGGCCGATCGCACTCCGCGGTGTCGAACGGGTGTCGCGTCGAGCCGACGGGGTGACGTTCACGACCTGGATCAACCACACCGACCGCGACGTGACGCTGCCCACGGCCGGGGAGAGCGGTGCCGATACGGTGCTGGCTGCCGGAGACGCGGTCGTGCTGCGCGACGACGCGTGATCCCGATCCTGCAGGAGGCCCGCTGGCGCACGCTGGCACCAGGGCAGGTGTGCAGGATCCTGGTGGTCGACCCGGTCACGGGCACGACTCGGGTGGTCCACGAGTCGCACGATGTCGCCTACGAGTCACCGAACTGGACGCCCGACGGGTTGTCGCTTATCGTCAACGCCGCGGGCCGTCTTTACAGCGTGCCCGCGGCCGGCGGGGTGCCGACCCCGATCGCCTCGGGCGCCCTCGACGATCACAACAACGACCATCTCGTCTCGCGCGACGGCACGACGATCTACTCGTCGTCGGAGACCACCGGGCACCTCTTCGCCGTGCCCGTCGGGGGTGGTGAGCCGGTGCGGGTCTCGCCCGATCGAGAGGGAGTCTTCGGCTACTTCTTGCAGGGGCAGTCGCCGGACGGTGGGATCCTCGCGTTCACCGGAGCCGAGCGTCGCGACGGGCTCGACTTCGTGAGCGGGCTGTTCCTGCTCGACCTCGGCACGCGGGAGGTCTCCCGCCTCAGCGGCTGGACCGCCGACTCGGTGGGCTGCGACTGGTCACCGGACGGGTGGCTCTACTTCGGCTCGGAGCTCGGTTCATCGACGCGCGGTCACTCGCAAGTCCACCGCATGCGCCCCGACGGTCGAGGTGTCAAGCAGCTGACCGACGACGAGCGGGTCAACTGGTTTCCGAAGGTGTCGCCCGACGGGTCACGGGTCGTCTACCTGTCGTTCCCGCCCGGCACCGTGGGGCATGCGACCGACGTCGACGTCGTGATCCGGTCGATGGAGCCCGACGGCTCCGGTCAACGCGATGTGCTCCACCTCACCGGCGGACAGGGCACACTGAACATGAACTCGTGGGCACCGTCGTCCGACAGCTTCGCCTGCGTGTCATATGAGTTGGAGTACTGATGGAACAGCGCATCTACGGCCGAACCGGTTTCTCGGTCTCGCCCCTCTGCATCGGAACCTCGTCGTGGGGCCGCCCCAAGGGTGAGGAGTCGCAGGCCGACGCCGACGTGCGCATCGCCGAGATCGCGCGGTCGTGGGCGATCGGCGCGCTGCGTCTCGGTGCGGCGTCGCACGGCGGGTCGACTCTGAACTTCCTCGACACCTCGAATGAATACGGCGAAGGGCGCAGCGAGCCGCTGATCGGCAGTGCCCTGGCCGCGTCATCGGCGGTCGTCGACGGGTCGGTCGGCAACGACCTCGTCGTGCAGACGAAACTCGACCGCGACGTCGCGACCGGCAGCTTCTCGACCGACCGGATGCGGCGCTCCCTCGAGGAGTCGCTGTCGAGGCTCGGCCTCGAGCGCATCCAGGTGATGCACCTGCACGACCCCGAGACGATCGGGTTCGACGCCGCGATGGCCGAAGACGGCCCGGTCGCGGCGCTCGTCGCCATGAAAGAGGAGGGGCTCGTCTCCTCGATCGGCATCTCGGGCGGCCCCGTCGGCATGCTGCAGCAGTTCGTCGAGACCGACCTCTTCGACGCCCTCATCACCCACAACCGGTACACGCTCGTCGACCGGTCGGCCTCCGACCTCTTCGACGCGGCGACCGCCCGGAACATGGGCATCACGAACGCGGCACCGTACGGCGGCGGAATCCTCACCGGCGACCCGCGCTTCGCCGGCTCGTACGGCTACCAGCCGGCGACCCCCGAGATCCTCCGCGCCGTGAACGGCCTGCAGGGTGTCTGCGACTCGTACGGAATCCCGCTGCAGACGGCGGCGCTCCAGTTCAGCATTCGCGAGCCAAGGATCCACTCCACCGTCGTGGGGGTCTCCTCCCTGCCTCGGCTCGAGTCGGCCATCGACGACGCCACCGCCGCACTGCCCGAGGCGCTGTGGGCCGAGCTCGACGCCGTGGTGCCGGCCGGGATCGCGCTCGACGCGTAGGGGGCTCGGCTCTGGTCTACCCGACGCCAAACGACAGGACCCCCGCCACCTCGGAAGGTGACGGGGGTCGTGTCGTAGTGCGTCGTTACTTGAGGTTGTCCTTGACGTCCTCGGTCTTCTTGCGCGCCTCGCCCATGGCCTGGTCTTTCTGGCCCTGGTGCTTCAGCTCGTCGTCGTCGGTCTTCTTGCCGACGAACTCCTCAGCGTGGCCGGCAGCCTTCTGAATGACATCCTTTGCCTTGTCTCCAATGGACATGACGTTCCCTTCTCAACACCTCGCGCCGGGAATCCCCGACTTTCGGCAGATGGTAGGCGCGAGTCCCCCGCAGACGCTCAGGTGGCGCGGAAATCGACGCGAATCGGCCATTCCGACGAGGCGCGCCAGGTCGGATTGGCCGATCCTCGTCGGTTAGCGGCGGACCGACGCCTCCTCGCCGCGCTCGTCCCCCGAACCCTCGGCTCTGGGCCAGCCGCCGAAGAGCACGCTCGAAGTCATGACCGATCGCGACGACACCTTCACCGCCCTGACCGTCCAACGAGCTCAGGAGAACGTCGACCAGGGCGGCAAGCCGTTCGCCTGCCTGCTCGTCCGCGACGGCGAGGTCGTGGTCGAGGCGCAGAATCACGTCGCCCAGACCGGCGATCCCACCGCGCACGCCGAGATCCGCGCCATCCGGATGGCCGCCGAACAGGGCATCACCGACCTCCGTGGCTTTGACGCCTACGTCACCGCCTACCCCTGCCCGATGTGCCTCGGTGCCCTCTACTACGCCCAGCCCGACCGCGTGATCTACGCGGTCTCGCGCGAGGAGGAGGCCGAGCACTACGAAGACGGCAACCGCCTCATGAGCCTGGGCACGTTCTACGACGAATACACCAAGAGCATCGAGGATCGATCACTGCCCGCTGAGCAGGGACAGGTCGCGAACGCGACGGCCCCCTTCGCCGACTGGACCGCCAAGCACTCCTCCTGAGCGAACCGACGCGAATCGGCCAAGGTCACAGCGCCGCGGCACGCGACGTCGGCCGATTCGCGTCGCCTCAGCAGAGCCGGGCCGCGACCCTCAGGGCGCGCTAGGCGAAGTGGCCCGCGAGGACTCTGGGCTGAGCGGCGGCTGCCGGATCCTGGGCTATCGGGCTCGACTCGGCGCGCTGCTCGACCGTGCGGACGAGCGCCTCGACGACATCGTGGTCGCTCGTGACGACGCGGGTGGGCGACATGCGCGCGTGGCCGTGGCTCAGGCTGATCCGGCCGATGTGCCAGACCTCGTTCATGTACCAGGCGGCCGAGAGGGTCTCGGCTCCGCTCGAGACGGTGATGACACGACGGGCACTGCCCCAGCGGGCGGCCTCGGCGCGGCCGACCGTCAGGATGGTCGACTGCAGATGAGGGGCTTCGCGGAAGAGCGCGTGAATGATTCGGGCGGATCGGGTTCGGGAACTGACCATGTCAGATGCCTCTTTCTTCGGCGGCCGCGGGTACGGCCGCCACTCGTCATCGGGTGCATCCTGAGGCGATTCGGGCGCCTCCGGAAGGGGTGTTCACTCCGGTGATGAATGCAACTGTAGGTGTCCCCCTTCTGGCGGACTAACCATTGCTCACCCCCATTCCAGGGGGTAGGGCGCCGAGGGCTTCTACAGGGCGACGCGGATCGGCCATTTCGACGCGGCGCGCCGGGTCGGTTTGGCCGATTCGGGTCGGGTTGCGGTGGTAGGTCTCAGTATCAAGAGTGTGGAATACTGCCGCCATGAGATCCAGCACCACGCGCCGCCGGCGCCTCGACTCCGTCCACCTGCGATGCGCGGCGGCGTGTGCACTCGTCAGCCTGTCGCTCGTTCTCGTAATCATCGGCACGACGCTCTCGCTCGTGCCGATGGCCGTCGGCATCTTCGTTCTGACCTTCGGCACGAGCATGAAAGACCGGAATGCTCCGCCGATCACGTTCCTCGTACTACTGCCGATCATCGGAATCATCGTGTGGATCCTCATCGCCCGCGCGACCTGACGCGACTCGGCCAATGTCATAGCGCCGCGGCGCGCGAGGTCGGCCGAGGTACGTCGGGTCACGGTCGGTAACCCCCGCGCGACCTGACGCAAACCACCCGCACCGGCCCGTTGCAACGCGCCCGAAACAAAGGTGATGTTGACTGAGCAAACAATGGACTTGATCGACGTTCACGAAATCCGGGTGGCCCGAACCCGCGACGACATCGTGCTGGGCGAGAGCGTCCGACCGCTCGGTGGCGGCACCTGGCTGTTCTCCGAACCGCAGCCGCCCGAGCACACCGGCTTCGTCGACCTGACCACCCTCGGCTGGACCCCGATCGAGACCACCGCCGATCACCTCGTCGTGTCGGCGACGTGCACGATCCGCGAGCTGACCGACTTCGCGCTCGACCCCGAGTGGCCGGCGCAGCAGCTCTTCCGGCAGTGCGCCGAGTCGCTGCTCATGAGCTTCAAGATCTGGAACCTCGCCACTGTCGGCGGCAACGTCGCGACAGCGCTGCCGGCCGGGGCAATGACGTCGCTGCTGGCAGGGCTCGGGGCGCGCGCGGTGATCTGGGGGGCCGAGGGGCGGGAGCGCAGGATCCTGGTCTCCGACCTCGTGACCGGCGTCCGGGCCACCGATCTGTCGCTCGACGAGGTGATCCGCTCGTTCGAGATCCCGCTGACTTCACTCCGATCGCGGACGGCGTTCCGGCGCATCTCGCTTTCGAACCTCGGCCGCTCCGCCGCCGTGGTGATCGGACGGGTCGACGCCACCGGCGAGTGCGTGATCACTGTGACGGCGGCGACACCCCGGCCCGTGCAGCTGCGCTTCGACTCGGTGCCCGAGGCGGGCGAACTGAGCGACGCGCTGAGCGGGTATTCCGACTGGTACTCGGACCCGCATGGCGCGCCCGATTGGCGACGGGCGGTGTCGATGCGCTTTGCGGAGGAGATCCGGGAGGAGCTGAGCGCCGACACGGACAGCAGCACCAGCACAGAGAGCAGCACCAGGACAGACTCCGACACAGGAAGCGACGCATGAAGTTCGAGGTCAACGGCGAAGAGCTCGACGCCACTGTGCTCCCGGGCCAGGTGCTGCGAACGGTGCTGCGCGAGAACGAGCACTACGAGGTCAAGAAGGGCTGCGACGCCGGAGACTGCGGCGCGTGCTCGGTGCTCGTCGACGGTCAGCCGGTGCACTCCTGCATCTACCCGGCACATCGGCTCGAGGGCAAGCACGTAACCACCGTCGCCGGTTTGGGTAGCCCGGAGCACCCGCACCCGATGCAGCAGCGTTTCTCGGATGCGGCGGGCCTCCAGTGCGGCTTCTGCACGGCCGGCATGGTCGTCACCGCGTCGACGTTCACCGACGAGCAGATCGCCGACGGCACCGACCTGCCCCGCCTCCTCAAGGGCAATCTCTGCCGCTGCACGGGCTACCGCGCGATCCGCGATGCGATCTGCGGCGTGACGAACACCGAGGTGGCGCCCGCCGGAGACTCGGCCGGGCGGTCGACCAAGGCTCCCGCCGGCATGCGCGTCGTGACAGGTCGGGAGCAGTACACACTCGACTTCACGACCCCCACGAAGACCCTCCACCTCGCGGTGCTGAAGAGCCCGCACGCGCACGCCCGCATCACGTCGATCGACACGACCGCCGCCGAGGCGATGGAGGGCGTGCACGTCGTCTTCACGCACCGCGACTCCCCCGCGACGCTGTTCTCGACCGGCCGCCACGAGAACCGCACCGACGACCCCGACGACACACTCGTGCTCGACCCGGTGCTGCGGTTCCGTGGGCAGCGAGTCGCGGCAGTCGTCGCCGACACCGTGCGCCAGGCCGAACTTGCCCTCTCGGCGGTCGTCGTCGAGTACGAGGTGCTGCCCGCCGTCTTCGACCCCGCGCTCGCCAGGGAACCCGGTGCACCGCTCGTGCACGGCGAGAAGGGCCCCGAGTCGCGCATCTCCGACCCGTCGCGCAACGTCGTCGCCCAGATGCACGGCGAGACCGGCGACGTCGATGCCGCCCTGGCCGCGAGCGCCGCGACGGTGGAAGGCACCTGGCAGACGCAGCGCATCACGCACGCGGCCCTCGAGACGCACGCCACCCGCGGCTGGATCGACGACGACGGCCGCCTCGTGCTGCGCACCAGCACCCAGGTGCCGTTCCTCGTGCGCGACGAGATCTGCCACATCTTCGGCCTGCCGACCGACCGGGTGCGCGTTTTCGCGGCGCGGGTCGGCGGCGGCTTCGGCGGCAAGCAGGAGCTGCTCACCGAAGACCTCGTCACGATGGCCGTGCTCCGCACCGGACGCTCGGTGCAGTACGAGTTCACGCGCGAAGACGAGTTCACGATCGCCCCGCCGCGGCATCCGATGCGCGTGGGAGTGAAGGTCGGAGCGACGGCGGGCGGGATCCTGACCGCCCTGGCCGTCGACGAGCTCATGGACACCGGCGCGTACGGCAATCACGGAATCGGCGTGATGTTCCACAGCGTGCACGAGTCGATCTCGGTCTACCGGGCCCCCAACAAGCGGGTCGACGCCGAGAGCGTCTACACGAACAACCTGCCGTCGGGGGCGTTCCGCGGCTACGGGCTCGGCCAGGTGATCTTTGCCGTCGAATCGGCCCTCGACGAGCTCGCTCGCAAGCTCGACATCGACCCGTTCGAGCTGCGGCGCCGCAACGTCGTCGTTCCCGGCGACCACATGACCGTCGTCGACCCGAACGAAGAGAGCGACCTCCTCTTCGGCAGCTACGGACTCGACCAGTGCCTCGACCTGCTGCAGAATGCCCTCGCCGGGCCGCCGCCCGCCGACTCGGGCTCGCTCATCGGGGCCACTCCCGTGCCAACCGGCGACCAGTGGGCGTTCGGCACCGGCATGGCGATGGCGATGATCGCCACGATGCCGCCCCGCGGCCACTTCGCCGACACCACCGTCGCCCTCAACGCCGACGGAACGTACACGATCGGCGTCGGCACGGCCGAGTTCGGCAACGGCACCACGACCGTGCACGGCCAGCTCACCGCGACCGTGCTCGGCACCACGCCCGACCGCATCGTGATCGAGCAGTCCGACACGGATGTCGCCCGCTACGACACCGGGGCGTTCGGCTCGGCCGGAGTTGTCGTCGCCGGCAAAGCTCTCTACGCCGCCGCGCAGAAGCTCAAGATCGCGATGATCGCGAGGGCACAGGCCATCGTGACCGGTGTCGGAGACCCGGCGCAGGATCCCGGCGTCCCCGTCTCGACCGACCTGGGGCTCGTCGACGTCGCTCTCACCCCCGACGGCGTGCTCATGCCGGCCGGAGCATGGGGCCCCGGCCGCCTCGTCCCCGCCGCCGAGCTCCTCGCCCACGGAGAACTCCGCGCCGACGGCAGCCACGACGGCACCCCGCGGTCGGTCGCGTTCAATGTGCACGGCTTCAGCGTTGCGGTCGACCGGAACACTGGTGAGGTGCGGATCCTGCGCTCCGTTCAGGCGGCCGATGCCGGAACGGTGCTCAACCCCGAGCAGCTGCGCGGCCAGGTCGAGGGCGGCACGGCGCAGGCCATCGGCACGGCGCTCTACGAGGAGATGATGCTCGACGGGGCGGGCCAGGTGACGACGACGGCGTTCCGCAACTACCGAACGCCGAAGTTCAGCGACCTGCCCGTGACCGAGGTGCTGTTCGCGGCGACGCACGATGACCTCGGGCCGCTCGGGGCGAAGAGCATGAGCGAGGCGCCGTACAACCCGGTGGCTCCGGCGCTGGCGAACGCCGTGCGAGACGCGATCGGGGTGCGGCCGCACGAGCTGCCGATGTCGCGCGATCGGCTGTGGCGGTTGCTGCAGGCGTAGGCGCGTGCGGCTGGCCGCTGCTGCTGCAGGTCGTCGCCGCTCGCCGCTGGCGAGGTGACGCGAATCGGCCAAAGTGACGCGGCGCGGCGGGTCACTTTGGCCAATTCGCGCGAGGTTGCACGGGCGCCCGCATGTCAGGCGCGCAAGATGGCGCGATCTACAGGCCTGACGCGCGATTCACGCAGACTCGGCCATCTCGAGGCCGAGCCGCGGGCGGCGGTGAATCGCCCCGCGCGTGGTCGCGAGCGACGCCGCCGACGCCCCCGTGCGAGCGGCCAGAACCTCAGCCAGGATCGAGATCGCCGTCTCCTCCGGCGTCGAGGCCCCGAGATCGAGCCCGATGGGCGACCGCAGCCGCGCCAGCACCGACTCAGGCACTCCCCGTTCGCGCAAAGACGCCATCCGGCGCTCGTGCGTGCGGCGCGAGCCCATTGCTCCGACGTAGAACGCGGGCGACTCCAATGCGAGCTCGATGGCGAGGGCGTCGAACCGCGCGTCGTGCGACAAGATGCAGACGATCGACCGCTCGTCGAGGGCCAGCGTCGGCAGCACCCGCTGCGGCCAGCCGACCACCACGTCGGCGCCCGGGAACCGGTCGGCCGTCGTGAACAGAGCACGAGGATCCGTCACGGTCACCCGGTACCCCAGCACGCGGGCTGCAGCGGCGAGAGCCGTCGAGAACTCCATCGCGCCGACGATCACGAAGTGCGCGGGTGCGGCCTGCACCTCGTAGAAGACCTCGATCCGCGTTCCGTCGCAGTCGAGCTCGGCGAGCCCGGAGCCGCCGACAGCCACTCGGGCGGCTAGCTCGGCCTCGATGCGCGACTGCCAGCCGGCAGGAACGCGGCCCGACACGACGAGGGCCGCACCCGCGGTTCGCCCGGCCGCAGCGGCACGCAGTTGCGGTACAACGGGGTGGTTTGAGTCGAGGCGTTCGAGACGGATCCTGAGCTGGCCTCCGCAGGTAAGACCGACGCTAAACGCCGTCTCGTCGTCGACGCCGTACTCGACCGTGCGCGGCAGGCCGTCGGAGAGCACGAGCTCGGCCTCGGCGACGACCGCGGCCTCGACGCACCCGCCCGCGATGGAGCCGATCACGCTCTCGCCGTCGAATGCCATCGACGTGCCGACCGTGCGCGGGGCACTGCCCTCGATCGAGACGGCGGTGGCGATCGCGAGGGTGCGGCCCGCGTCGAGCGCTGCCAGCAGGCGGTCGGCGATCTCGAACATGCCTCAAGGGTCGCACGCCCGGGTTTCGCGCGGGTTACGCCCGGCCCGTCTTGCAAGTTCGAAGGAGATCCTGCCGCGCGACAACGAGAACATCAGGATCCGGCGGGGTCGACTTCACGTTTCTCCTTCGAATTTGCAGAGGGGGCGCGTTACACACTCGACACACGCACCTGCAACGATGCGGGCATGCTCAGAGTCACCGGCGCCGCCACCCTTCTCGTCGACGAGTCCACCGAGATCGAAGGCGGCGAGGTGCTCGTCGATGGCGGCGTCGTCGTGGATCAAACGGCCGCCGGCGAGGCGAAACCGCACTCCGATGCGGACGAACTCCTCGACGCAACCGACGCGATCGTCACGCCCGGGCTCGTCAACGCCCACCACCACCTGCTGCAGAGCGCCTTTCGCACCCTGCCCGGCACGAGGGGCGTGCCGATGACGGCGTGGCTGCCGGCGATGGCCGCGTCGTATGCCGCCGCGGGCATAGATGCGTCGCTGCTCGAGGCGAGCGCCGCTGTCGGGGTGGCCGAGGGGCTTCTGAACGGCGTGACGACCGTCGCCGATCACCACCTCAACTGGCCCGCCGAAACGTCGGTCGCCGATCGAACCGCCATCGCGCGGGCGACCGCCGATGCCGCCGCCAGGCTCGGCGGGCGGCTCGTGTTCGTGCGCGGATCGGCGCGCGACGCTCCTGAGGACGCCGCGGAGTCGGCCGAGGCCATCGTCCAGGCCCTCGTGCCCGGGGCGATCGGCGGGGTGCGCGCCGACGGACTGCTGCAGGTCGCGGTCGGCCCGGCCGGTGTGCACAGCGACAGCCGCGAGACCTTCGAGCTGCTCGGCGAGGTCGCCGCCCGCCACGGACTCCGACGTCGCACCCAGGCCAACGAGCAGGTCGACACCGCCATCGCCCTCCAGCGCTACGGGCGCCGACCGCTCGACCTCCTCGAAGAGTGGGGCTGGCTCGCCGACGACGTGACGATCGCCCACCTCTGCGACGTGAACCCCGCCGAGATCGCCCGACTCGCGGCGGCGGGTGTCACGGCGACACATGCCCCGGGCTGCGACCTGCCCATGGGCTGGGGCATCTCACCCGTGCACGCCCTGCGCGAAGCCGGCATCACGGTCGGCCTCGGCACGAGCGGCGGCGGATCGAACGACGCCGGACACCTCATCGCCGACGCACGCCTCGCGATGCAGGTGGCGCCGCTGGTCGGCCCGGCGCTCAGCGCCCGGACGGTGCTCGGCATGGCGATGGCCGGCGGCGCCGCGGGGCTGGGGCGTCCCGAGCTCGGGCATCTGCGGCCCGGCGCAGCAGCCGACCTCTGCGTGTGGGACGTCGCCGGCGTCGCGGACGCGGGAATCGCCGACCCGGTGGCCGGGCTGCTGTGGGCGTCACCCGGGCGGCGGCCGCGGCACGTCGTGGTCGGCGGGCGGGTCGTCGTGCGCGACTACGAGCTGGTCGAAGCGGACGAGCGAGAGTTGGTAGCAGCGGTGCGGGAGCGGGTCGGGCGGTAGCGCCGGCGGCCGAGGCTCGTGGGCGGTGTCGCGGATCCTGCGCGAATTTGAGAGCAAAACCGCCGTGTGACCGCATCCGGAGGCTGTGCGCCGCACGAATCGCTCGCAAATTGGCGATGCCCCAACAGCAACAACACCGGCAGCAGCAGCAGCCCTACAGCTCCAGCACCAGCCGCGGGCACGCCGCCCGAGACACACAGACGTACATGACCTCGTTCGCCGCCTGCTCGTCGGGCGTCAGGATCGAGTCGCGATGGTCGACCTCCCCCTCGAGCACGACCGTCTCGCAGGTGCCGCAGGTGCCCTCGCGGCAGCTCGAGAGCACTAGAGCTCCGGCCTCTTCGGCGACGTCGAGGATCGACCGGTCGGGCGGCACCGTGATCGTCACGCCGGTCGAGGCCAGCTCGACCTCGAATGCCGACGCGAGCACCGGCTCACCGACCTCTTTCGGCTCGAAGCGCTCGACGACGAGTTGGCGGCCAGCACGCGCAGCCGCCTCCTCGATCGCTTCGATCAGCCGAGCCGGGCCGCAGCAGTAGGTGGTCGTGAAGGGCTTCATTCCGGCGAAGAGGGCGTCGAGGTCGAGACGGACTCCGTCGGATCCTGAGTACAGGTGCAGAGCCGACCCGTGAGCGGCAGACAGCTCGTCGATTAGCGCCATCGTCGACAGCGAGCGACCGGAGTAGTGCACCTCGTACGAGACTCCGGCGCGTGCCGCGGCAGCCGCCATCGACGAGATCGGTGTGACGCCGATGCCCCCGGCGACGAGCACGTACGAGGTGCCGTGCGTCGGCACGAACTCGAAGTGGTTGCGCGGGCCGGCCACCGTGAGCGTGTCGCCGACCTGCACGGAGTCGTGCAACCACGAGGATCCGCCCCGGCCCTGCTCTTCTCGAAGCACCCCGATGCGCCACGTGTCGCTGCGCACCGGCTGCGGCGCTCCGGTCAGCGAATACTGCCGCACCTCGTCACCCGGCAGCACCACGTCGATGTGCGAGCCGGCACTCCAGCCGGGAAGGCCCGACCCGGTAATCGAACCGAGTTCGAACAGTTCCACCCCGTCGGCGGCGCGGGTGCGCGACACGACCCGCACCTCGAACTGGGTCTCGTGCAGACCCTCGGTGGTTCCGGGAGCGTTCATAGCGACTTCCTGTTCACGGCGCCGTCTTTCACAGCGACTGCGGCCTCTCTTTGACGACGAGCACCCGGTAGCCGATCGTGTCGACGGCCCACCAGCGGTGCCGAGTGCCGCCGACGAAGTAGATCGAGTCGCCGGTGCCGAGCGTCCGCGGCACTCCGTCGTCGAAGTCGATCGAGATGGTGCCCTCGATCACGTGCACGAACTCGTCTTCGGCGTGGCTGAAGAACTCGCCGCGTTCGGTGCTGGTGCCGACGAGCAGCATCGGGTGGAAGCTGCGGTCGCCCTCCGTCAGCACGCGCCCCTCGGCCTGACCGTAGGGACCGTGGGCACCCTCGTGCGCTCGAACCACCTGGATTCCCGGCTGATCGGCGCGCCCCTCGCCGTCGATCGCGGCGAGGAGCTCGACCTGAGACGACCCGAGTGCCCGAGCGATCCGCTCGAGCGACACCATGCTCGGCCGGGCCAGCCCGCGCTCCAGCTGCGACAGGAACGGGTGCGACAGCTGCGACGCCGCAGCGAGTTGCACGAGCGTCAGCTTCCGGGCTCGACGGAGCTCCCGGATGCGACGGCCCACCAGCAGCGACTGCTGGTCGATCGCGGTGTCGAGCGAGGTGACGGGGTGCTCCTTCGGATGAATGGACTCGAATTGTGTACCACGGCGACTCGAATCGACCCGCCGCAGTTAACACGTCGAAACGACGGCGTTACGTGGCCGAAACGCAGCGTCCGTAGATTCAAGCATGTTGAGCACATCAACATTCATTCGTCCGCTCGACGAATTCCCCTCCTCCCGCGAAAGACCCCTGTGACTTTCACTCCCCAGCGCCTCCGCCTCCTCACCGGGGCGACGCTTCCCGACGGCTCAGTCGTCGATGTCACGATCGACGGCGAGACGGTCGTGAAAATCGAGACCGCAGGATCCTCGTCCCCGTCGGCAGGCTCGCCCGCGACCGGCGACCCCGCCGTGCTCGACCTCCGCGGTTTCGTGCTCCTCACCGCCCCGGCCGATCCGCACGCGCACCTCGACAAGGCCCTGTCGTGGGAGGCGATCCGGCCGCCCATGGGCGACCTCGTCTCGGCCATCACCTCGTGGCGCGAGTACGCCCGCACCATGACCGTCGACGACATCGCGAGCCGGGCGCGCGAGCAGATCCTCCGCATGCTGGCGAACGGCACGACGTCGATCCGCACCCACGTCGACATCCTGCTCGGCGGCGCGCCTCTTCGCGGTGCCGAGGCACTTGGCCGGGTTCGTGACGAGCTCCGCGGCCTCGTCGACCTCGAACTCGTGGCTCTCGCCGGACCCGATGTGCCCGACGCCGACATCGAGGCCGCCCTCGATCTGGGAGTCGACCTCGTCGGCGGCTCGTCGCATCTCGCACCCGACCCCAGCGCCGACCTGCAGCGCCTCCTCGCGATCGCCGCGCGCCGCGGAGTGGGCGTCGATCTGCACACCGACGAGAGCCTGGCCGGCGCGATCACCCTCGACGAGTTCGCCGAGACGGTGACCGACTGGACCGTCCCGGTCAGCGCGGGCCACTGCGTGCGACTCGGAACCGTCGACGCCGAAGCCCGCGACCTGATGATCGCGGCGGTAAAGAAGGCCGACATCGGCATCATCGCCAACCCGATCACCAACCTCTACCTGCAGGGCTGGGAGCACCCGGTCTCGATGCCGCGGGGCCTCACGCCTGCGCGCCAGCTGCTGGACGCCGGAGTCCGTCTCGCCGCCGGGGCCGACAACGTGCGCGACCCGTTCAACCCCCTGGGCCGCAGCGACGCCCTCGAGACGACGATGCTCATGGTCACCGCCGGTCACCTCACCATCGACGAGGCCTACACGTCCGTCAGCGACGGAGCCCGCTCCGTGATGGCCCTGCCCGAGGCCGGTGCCCGAGTCGGGGCGAAGGCCGAGCTGCTTGCAGTCAAGGGCACGAGCCTCGCCGACGTCACGGCCAATGCGCCCGCCGACCGCTACGTCATTCACGCCGGGCGCCTCGTCGCTCGAAGCCGCTCCACCGTCGAAGTCGCGGTCCCCCTGCCCGATCCCGCCCTCCTCACCGAAACCAGGTAGCCGCCCATGACGACCACAGCTCCGGCAAGCCCCACCCGGACGACCTCCGGCGGCACCGACACGCTGCTCGACTTCCAGAACGTCGCGATGCAGTTTCCGAACGGCACCGTCGCGCTCCAGGGCGTCGACCTCACCGTGCAACGGGGCGAGTTCGTCACCGTCGTCGGCCCCTCCGGCTGCGGCAAGTCGACACTGCTGCGCATCGCATCGGGCCTCGAGCAGGCCTCCGAGGGAACCGCCGCGGTGAAGACCGACCGCATCGGCTACGTCTTCCAAGACGCGACGCTGCTGCCCTGGCGCACCGTCAGCGACAACGTCGAACTGCTCGCCGAACTGAACGGGCGGCCCGCCAAGGAGCGCCGGGCGAAGGCGCAGGAGGCGATCGAGCTGGTAGGCCTCTCGGGCTTCGAGAAGAACCTGCCGAAGGAGCTCTCGGGGGGAATGCGCATGCGAACGTCGCTTGCGAGATCGTTGACGCTGGATCCTGAGCTCTTCCTCTTCGACGAGCCGTTCGGCGCCCTCGACGAGATCACCCGCGAGCGCCTCAACGACGAACTGCTCCGCCTCTTCGTCGAGAAGCAGTTCGCCGGGCTGTTCATCACGCACTCCGTGTCGGAGGCCGTCTACCTGTCGACCAAGGTGATCGTCATGTCGGGTCGGCCCGGCTCGATCGTCGACACCTTCGACGTGCCGTTCCCCATGCCGCGCAGCCCGGAGATCCGCTTCGAGGCGGACTTCGCGAAGCTCGTCGGCGAAGTCTCACACGCTCTCCGAGAGGGGCACCGCTGATGGCCTTCGACACCGCCGGCACCACGACCACCGGCCAGGGCGCCGCGGGCATCTCCCAGCCGCGCCGCCGCAACGGCAACTCGCGCGCCATGAACATCGGTCTGCCGATCGTCGTGTTCTTCGTGCTCGTCGGCCTCTTCTACGTCGCCGCGTTCTACTACGACAAGGTGAAGGGGCTGCCGTTCCTGGTGCCGTACCCGCACCTGATCCTCAAGGCGGTCTTCACCGAGCCGATCTTCCAGAAGCAACTCGCCGAGGCACTCGGCAACACGATGCTCGTGGCCGTGGTCGGCCTCGTCATAGGCGTCGTCATCGGCATGGTGTGGGCCGTCATCATGGCCCAGGCGAAGTGGCTCGAAAGCGCCCTGTTCCCCTATGCGGTCGTGTTGCTCTGCATCCCGATCCTCGCGCTCGTGCCGCTGATCGGCTCGCTCTTCGGCTACGAGTTCAAGTCGCGTGTGATCGTCACCGTGCTGTTCTGCCTCTTCCCGATGATCGCCTCCACGCTGTTCGGCCTCCAGTCGATCGACAAGGGCCAGCGCGAGCTGTTCCAGCTGCAGGGCGCCGGTCGCTGGACCATGCTCACCAAGCTCCGCTTCCCCGCCGCCCTCCCGTCGATCTTCGTCGGCCTGCGCAACGCCGCGGGCCTCGCCGTGATCGGTGCGGTCGTCGCCGACCAGTTCTTCCAGCGGGGAAACGGCGGCCTCGGCGTGCTCATCTCGGTCGAGAACCAGCGCCTCAACGGCGCCGAGATGTATGCGGCGATCCTCACCGCTTCCATCCTCGGCGTGCTGGTCTTCGTCCTCTTCAACGTGCTGCGTCGCCTCGCGATCGGCAAGTGGCACGACCAGAACTAGCTCCCCACCCGAAGACAGCACCCTCCCCTTCACACAGCACCCACATCAAGGAGATCCCATGCACCTCCCCAAGCGCGCCCTCGCGGGCCTCGGCCTCGTGGCCGTCTCGGCGCTCGCCCTGTCTGCCTGTTCGTCCGACAGCGGCGCAACGACCGACACGAAGACGACCTCTGCCGCCGCGGCCGTCGACCTGTCGAGCGTCTGCCCGGCCAACGTCGTCATCCAGACCGACTGGAACCCGGAGGCAGACCACGGTCACCTCTACGAGCTCCTGGGTGACGATTACAAGGTTGACGCGAGCAAGAAGAGCGTCTCGGGCACCCTGATGTCGGGCGGCAAATCGACCGGTGTCCAGGTCGAGATCCGCTCCGGCGGCCCGGCCATCGGCTACGCCTCCGTCTCGTCGCAGATGTACCAGGACAAAGACATCATGCTGGGCTATGTCACCACCGACGAGGGCGTGCAGAACTCCGCGAAGCTCCCCACCACGGCGGTCATGGCCGAGAACGACATCTCGCCGCAGATGATCATGTGGGATCCGGCAACCTACCCCGACGTCACCACGATCAAGGAGCTCGGCGCCGCCCTCGAGAAGAACGACGGCGTCGTGCGCTACTTCGGTGGCTCCGCCTACATGGAGTACCTCATCGGCAACGGCATCCTGCCGAAGAGCGTCACCGACGGCAGCTACGACGGAACCCCGTCGAAGTTCGTCGTCGCGAAGGGCAACGACGCGCAGCAGGGCTTCGCCACCGCCGAGCCGTTCATCTACAAGAACCAGGTCTCGGCCTGGGGCAAAGACGTCAAGTACCAGCTCGTCAACGACACCGGCTACCCGATCTACCCCGAGGCCATGTCGGTCCGCACCGGCGACCTCACCAAGCTGAGCCCCTGCCTGAAGAAGCTGGTGCCCGTGCTCCAGCAGGCCGACGTCGACTACATCACCAATCCCGGCACCACGAACAAGCTCGTCGCCGACCTCGTCACCCAGTACAACAACGGCTGGGTTTACGACGAGGACGTGGCCAACTACGGCGTCGAGACGATGAAGAAGCTCAAGATCGCGTCGAACGGCGACAACGACTACGTCGGCGACATGGACACCGAGCGCATCCAGAAGGTCATCGACATCGACACTCCGATCTACGAGAAGTCGGGCACGAAGCTGAAGTCGGGCCTCGCACCGGAAGACCTCTTCACGAACGAGTTCATCGACAAGTCGATCGGGTTCTAGCTCTTCTTATCGCGGCCGGTGGCCGCGGCACCGGACCTCGGACAAGCTGTGCCCACCGCGGTGGACTGCCACGGCACCGGACCTCGGACAAGCCTCGGTCGTCCGGTGTCGTGGCCGTCCACCACCGCCGAAATCCTCCACCCACACGGCATCGACCACACCAGGCAGCGACCATGATCCAGAAAGCCCTGTCATGACCACCACCCCGGAACACCTCGCCGCCCTCGTGGCCGAACTCCGCGAGCTCCTCGGCGAGCGCGGCGTCTCGGTCGAACTCGCCGCCCGCGAGAAGGCCTCCGTCGACGGGTCGCGCCTCTCACCCGTCATCAGCGCGCAGCTGCCGCTCGGCCTCGCCGACGTCGTCGCCTTCCCGACCACCGCCGACGAGATCGCCGCCGTCGTGGGCGCCGCCTCGCGCCACGGTGTACCGATCACCCCTCGTGGCAAGGGGACCGGCAACTACGGCCAGGCCATCCCGTTCACCGGAGGCCTCGTGCTCGACATGACGAAGGCGCGCGCGGTGGTGTCGGTCGGCGATGGCGAGCTCACCGCCGAGGCCGGCGCGACGATGGTGTCACTCGAGCAGGCCGCCAACAAGGCCGGCCAGCAGATCCTGATGTACCCGTCGACGGCTCAGTCGTCGCTCGGCGGATTCCTCTCGGGAGGATCCGGTGGCACGGGCTCGATCAAGCACGGCTCGAACCACCAGGGCTTCGTCAGGGCGCTCGATGTCGTCCACGCCGACGGCACGGGCGAGATCGTCCACGTCGAAGGCGACGAAGCTCAGCTCTACGTGCACAACTACGGCACGGCCGGCATCATCGTCCGCGCCACGATCACCCTCGAACCACTACAGGAGTGGCTCGGATTCTTCGCGAGCTTCGATACGTTCGAGCAGCTTCTTCCGCTGATCCGCGCCTTCGGTGAGCTCGATCCGCTCCCCCGGCTGGCGTCGGGAGACCTCGCGACGTTGGCCGATGCACTTCCGTCGGATCCTGGGATTCCCCAGGGTCGCGCGTCGCTCCGCGCGATCCTCGACGCCTCGACCGTCGCACGTGCCACCGAGCTCGTGGAGGCCGCCGGGGGTCGCGTCGAAGACGTCCGCGAGGGGCCGCAGACGTCGATGAAGATCAGCATGATGTCGTACAACCACCCCATCGAATGGCTGCAGAAGGCCTACCCCGACACGTACTTCCACGTGGAGGTGTCGGGTGACGCGCTGATCGACCGAATCGACGAGGTGCACGCCGTCTACCCCGGCGGGATGCTGCACATCGAGACCGCGCACGGGCGCCCGATCGGCATGCTCGCCGGCACGTACTCGTCGGCGGAAGACGTCTACGCCGGATTCGACCGCCTGAAAGAGCTCGGCGTCGGGTTCCACAACCCGCACCAGTGGTTCGTCGACTTCGAGCCCGCTCGCACGCGCGAGCTCGCCGCGACCACCGACCCGAACGGGCTGCTGAACCCCGGCAAGCTCGTCGACGCCACTATCAACACCGGAGCCAAAGTCTCGTGACCATCTCTTCTGCCTCCACCCGCGACCTCGTCAACCTGTCGGGCCCCGCGCTCGCATCGACGCTCACGTCGTCGTCAATCCTCGTGATCCCGACCGGAGCCATCGAGCACCACGGACCGCACCTTCCCCTCTCCACCGATTGGTTGATGGCCGACCTGATCGGACGCGGCGTGGTCGAAGCCGCCGCCGCCGAGGGGCAGGACGTCTGGCTGCTCCCATCGCTCGCCTACACGAAATCGGACGAGCATCACTGGGCGCCCGGCACCATGTGGCTGAACGCCGACACCCTGATGCAGACAGTCGTCGACCTCGGCCGCTCCATCGCGAACACCCCGGCCCGCACGGTCGTCTTCTACAACGGCCACGGCGGCAACATCGCCCTGCTGCAGGTGGCGCTGCGCGAACTCCGGCGTCGCTTCGGACTGCGCACCTTCTTGATGGGCTCCAACATGAAGGGCGGCGACGGCACCAACGGCCCCGACGAGCACGGCTTCGGAGTGCACGGCGGCCACAGCGAGACGTCGATGATCCTGCACCTCCGCCCCGACCTCGTCGACATGTCGAAGGCCGAACGGTGGATTCCCGAGCACATGCTCGACCTCGACTACGTGAAGTTCAACGGCGGCCCGGTGCACTTCGGCTGGCTGTCGAACGACTTCGGCGAGGCCGGCGTCATCGGCGATGCGTCGGAGGCGAACGCCGAGTGGGGCGCGTCCCTCTACAAGACGGCCATCGAGGCGGGCGTCGCGTCGCTGGCCGAGATCGCGCGGTTCGACCACCCCGCGCTCGAGCCGGGCACGTTGTCGTGATGACGGTGCTCTCGTGACGGTGCCGGGCACACTCATCCCCGACGAGGCATGGGATCTCCTGGTCGACTGGCTACCATCCAACGAGGATCCGGAGCGCCCGCAAGTCACCCTCTCGACCGTCGACTCCTTCGGCGACCCGGATGCCCGCACGGTGCTGCTGACCTCGTTCGACGAGAAGGGCTTCTACTTCAACACCGACGGCGCCTCGCGCAAGGCGGCCGACATCGCGGCGCATCCGGCCGTGGCCATCACCGTGCTCTGGCCGGGGTTCACGCACCAGGTCGTCATCCGCGGCACGGCCGCCCCCGCGCCACCTGCCCACGTCGCGGCGGCCTATGCGGCACGGTCGCCCTACCTGAAGCAGCTCGCCTGGCTGAACACGCACGAGTTCGCGGCCCTGCCGCGCGACGAGCGGGTGGCGCAGTGGGCGGCGTTCGAGGAGGCCCACGCCGGAGTGTTCGAGCAGCCCGAGTCGTGGGTCGGCTACCTCGTGACGCCGACGCGGCTCACCTTCTGGTCGTCGAACGGCGATACGGCGTCGCAGCGGGTGGAGTTCTCGCTCGCCGCCGATGGCAGTTCGTGGTCGCGAAGATTCCTAGCCGGTTAGAGACGCCGATCTTCCATGGGGAAGGTTGAATCTCGACACGGACACTTCTGACTGGTGTACGGTCTTGATATGTCAGTTTGTCGAGAAGCATGGGCTGGCATCGTCTTACCCTTGGCGGTGACCAACCTTCTGCGACGTCGTCCATCCCACGGCTATGAGCTTGTACAGCGCCTTGACACCGCGGGGTTCACGGGCGTTGGCGGGGGCACTCTTTATCCCCTTTTGCACCGCCTTGAGAGAGGCGGTGCCGTCTCATGGACGTGGGAGCACCCCTCCGCAGGCCCCGCTCGCAAGCGCTACGCGTTGACCGAGAGCGGTCAGGCGCTCGTTGACCAGCTCACTAACGACTGGCATTCGATGTCTAGTCACATCGAAATATTTCTTCGCGAGAAAGGGAGGTCCGCGACGTGACCTATTACCGACGACTCGTCTTCGCCCTCCGACGACGAGGGCTTCCGGAGCAGGAGGTTCTCGATGTACTAGCCGAGGCGCAGACACATTGCTTGGCAGTCGGGCAAGGTCCCGAGCAAGCGCTCGGCCCGGCGCGTGAATTCGCAGCATCTTTCGCAAAGGGAGACCGCTGGCCCGTCGGCCTCAGAGTCTTCTACGGTTCAGTGCTATTGGGGCTCGTTCAGATCATCACTGTGATTTGGATCACCAAGGCCAATAATCTCGACCACACCGCGGGCCCCGTGGCATGGGTGCTCGAGATTGCCTTAAGTATTTTCTTGGCCGGTTACCTGATCGGTCAAGGTATGGATAGGCGCCTGCCCCCGGCCTGACCGGTGGCCCCTCGGTCTTACTTCACGTCCGAGGGGCCACCGCTCACCAACCCAGGAGGCGTTTGATCTGCTCGTAGAGGGCGCTCCCCATGGCACCAGTGACAATGGCAGAGACTGCCTTCGGTGCGTATTTTTTCACCGCGTTGAAGAACGCTGTTGCACCCCTCTTCGCAAATGGTTTCAAGACATTGAGGAGCCCCGGAACTGCCCTAGCCCCAGCTACAAACAAGCGAGCTGCGGCAGCAATGACCACGGGAAGGAAGCGCGACTCCCCCGCCGCTCTCGCTGCGCCTGGTGCCACTGGTGCGGTGGGGCCGACTGGTCCTGCCGGGACGTGCACTGTAGTTGCGCGGGCCAGGGTCGTAGAAGGCGTACCGACAGCAAGTCGTGCCGACGACAGAGAGGCACTGACTCGCGGAATGGTCCCTGAGGCCGCTCCTGCTGGAGTAGCACCGATGCCGGCTAGAAGGCCGCCGGCGACGACAGCCGTAATGAGGGTGTTGGTGAATTTCATTCTCTTCTCCTAGCTTCCTGGTGTGGATTGCAAATGTGGCATTCCAACGTTCAGGACTCAATGAGTTGGTGAGAAACTAGATGCGGAGCGAGCTAGGCCACAAACCGTACTGGGCTCTAATCGAGCGACTTAGATGTCCGATTGCGACGCTTAGCACCCAAACCGCTCGTACGGATCGCAGACGAAATCATCGTCGGCGTAAGCCGAACGAATGTCTGCCATCCAGCTGTCAGCAGCTTCTCTCGACAGAGGTGGGAGGGGGTTCTCGGCTAGCCGAGCGAGAAAATCCTCGCTCGGAACGCCGATCTTCTCGACGCGGTACTCCGGCCCGTCGACAACGATGTGCTGAAACGACGGAACATCGGTACCGTCTGCAACTAGCCACAGTGAAGCCTGCTCGAGTTCTCCGGTTTCGATGGTCCGTAAATCATATCGGTCTGGTATAGACATATCAGCAAGTTAGACCATCCGGAGACGACTCGCTAGTAAAGCCTCCGCCCCGCAGCAGCCAGCGCCTCCGCGAACCGCTCGCGCGACACGACCGACGACCCCGCCCCGCCTGACAGGTTTACGCCGCGCACGCCGGGGAGCGCCAGCATCTCGAGCGACATCTCGACGGCGGCTTCCACCCCCGAAGCGAAGAGGTCGCGCGCCCCGAGGATGCGAGGGAGAAAGCCGTCGGGCAGCACCAGTGTGGTGAACGACTCGAGCAGTCGCGCCGACGCCGCATCGACCACGACGGGGATGCAGGGAATGAAAGCCACGGTCGATCCAAGGTCCCTCGCCTCCCCGATGAAGCGCGCGACCGGGCCCGCACCGCCCGCGTGGTTCACGAAGCAGACCTCGGCGCCGGCGCGCTCCTTCTCGACCAGCCGGGCAGCCCTCGCCGAGGCAGGCGGGCGGGAACTGGACTCTCTCGGATCCTGAATCCCCTGCCAGACCGGCGTCGACACTGCCCACGAGGATCCGGGCCATCCGCCCACCCGACACGGCGTCGAGGGCCCGCCCGGGAAAATCGGCCACCACCACCTGGCGCTTCGCGAGGGTGTCGCGCATCGCGGCGCCCGGCCCCGATGAGGACGCGGGCGGCACGGACAGCGCGGGCGCTGGCCACCGCACCGTTGGCCCGTCGAGAAACGGGCAGGCATGTTCGGCCACCTCGCACGTGCCGTCGAACTCCACCCCGCCGCAGGGGCCATAGACCATCGACTTTGGGCAGCCTGGATGGGGCTTGGGGGCAGTCTCGTCCATGTTGACCACACTTACATTCCTCTGTTTCGATCGTGGTGTCGGACCGTTTCGAGCGCGTGAAGTCCCGTAAAATCAGGGGATGACGACTGATGCCGCCCCCATCGACCTCGTGATCCGATCCGAGTCGGTGCTGATCGACGGCGCCTTCCGCCCAGCAGCCGTGAGCGTGATGTACGGCCGCATCACGGCGATCGACGACATCGACTCGGCCGTCACCGCCCTCGAAGACCGCACGCTCCCTGAAGGCCAGGTGCTGATTCCCGGCATCGTCGACACGCACGTGCACGTCAATGAGCCCGGCCGCACCGACTGGGAGGGCTTCGCCAGCGCCACGAAGGCCGCCCTCAAAGGCGGCGTGACCACGATCATCGACATGCCGCTCAACAGCATCCCGCCGACGACGACGCCCGAGGCCCTCGAGCTGAAACGCGCCGCCGCCGGGCCGCAGGCCTCAGTCGACGTGGGCTTCTGGGGCGGAGCGATCCCCTCCTCTCTCGGGCACCTGCGCGGGGTGCACGACGCGGGCGTCTTCGGCTTCAAGGCGTTCCTCTCCCCCTCCGGCGTCGACGAGTTTCCGCACCTGTCGACCGAGCAGCTCCACGAGGCGATGGCCGAGATCGCGGCGTTCGACGGCCTCCTGATCGTCCACGCCGAAGACCCGACGACGCTCGACTCGGCTCCCCACCCCGAGGGCACCGACTACGCCGCGTTCGTCCGCTCGCGGCCCGACTCCTCCGAACAGGCGGCGATCGATCACGTAATCGAGGCCGTCCGTCGTACCGGCGGCCGCGCGCACATCCTGCACCTGTCGTCGGCGGCGGCCCTTCCGGCGATCCGGGCGGCGAAAGCCGAGGGGCTCCGGCTCACGGTCGAGACCTGCCCGCACTACCTCTCCTTCGAAGAGGAGCACATCCCCGACGGCGGCACCCAGTACAAGTGCTGCCCGCCGATCCGCGACGCCGCCAACCAGGAGCAGCTCTGGGCAGCCCTCGTCGACGGCACCATCGACCTCGTCGCGAGCGACCACTCCCCCTCGACGGCCGAGCTGAAGTTCGCGGGCGACGGCGACTTCGACCTCGCCTGGGGTGGCATCTCCGGTCTCGAGCTGAGCTTCCGCGCGGTGTGGACCGGAGCCCGGACACGGGGCATCCCGCTCGAGACGGTCGTCGGCTGGATGGCCACCTCGACAGCCGATCTCGTCGGGCTCGGCGATCGAGGCCGCATCGCCGTGGGCGCGCAGGCCGACCTGGTCGCATTCGACCCTGAAGCGCCGTTCACGGTCGACGCCACCGCGCTCGCGCACAAAAATCCGGTCAGCGCCTTCGACGGTGCCGCCCTCGTCGGCTCGGTCGAGACGGTGTGGCAGCGCGGCGTCGCGGGCGGCGGCCTGGTGGGCCAGCTCGTCGCACGGCCGTAACGGAGCGGCGTTCAGAACTCTGGCAGAAGTGCCCGATTCCCAGCGATTAGCCCTCGTTTCGGCCGGTTTTGCCAGAGTTCTGAACCGCCCCGCTACTCCAGTTCGCCCAGCTCCCCGTAGAGCGCGGTGATCCCCTCCACGCGCGCCCGCCCGCCGCGAGGGTCACGTGCCAGCACAGCCGCGGCCAGGAGGTTCGCCAGGCTCATCGCCGCCGCGTACGAGTCGAACGCCGACAGGCTCGTGACGGGTGCGACGAGCGTCACAGCGCCCGAAGGCCCGAACTCAGGATCCGCCACGACCACGATCGGCACCCCTCTCCGGGTGAGCGCGGCGAGCACGCTGCCGAACCCCCGGGGTCGGCGTCGGAAGCCGACCAGGACGACTGCATCCTCCGCCCCCAGGCCGCCGAACTCTTCCCCCACCGACTGACCTGGTGCGGGTGCGATCCGCACCCCGCCGCGCGCCTGCGTGAGCTGCTGCCTCAGGTGCAGTGCGACGGGATAGCTGTTGCGGAATCCGACCACGACGACCTCGCGGGCCGAGGCGAGCAGCTCCGCCGCCCGATCGAGGCGCCCATCGGCCAGCCCGTCGACCATCCGGTCGAGAGCCGCGTGTTCGGCGCGGAGGTGAGCCGCGAGGTCGGCGGTGGGCCCTACCGACACGGGCACGCCGGTGCTTCTCAGCGCACGGGCGTGCTCACGGACCTCCTGCGCATCGACGTAGCCGAGGGTGCGGAAGAGCCGTGAGACGGTGGCCTTCGAGACGCCGCTCGCGGCAGCGATCTCGGTAGCGCTGTACACGGCAGCGTCGTCGGGGTGGCGGAGGAGGTGATCGGCCGCTCGGCGCGCTCCCGGCGAGAGACTGTCGTAGGTGTCGCGGATCCTTGTCTCGATGTCGCCCTGGGTCTCGATGTCGCCGTGGTCGGGCATCTGCGCTAGGCGGTCTTCGACGCGGCGAGATCGAGGACGGCTGCCTCGAACGCGTCGAGCGCGATGGCCACATCGGCCTCGGTGACGGTCTCGTCGGGGTGGTGGCTGATGCCGCCGTGCCCGTTGCGGATGAAGAGCATGGCCCAGGGAGCCAGCTCGGCGACCGCCATCGCATCGTGACCGGCCTTCGAGAAGAGGACCATCGGATCCTGTTCGCCCGTCGCCGTGCGGATGCCCGCGCGGATGGAGTCCTGCAGCGACGCATCGGCGACGACCGCAGGCGCGTTGTGCGTCTCTTCGACGGCGAACGCGAGGCCGCGACGGTCGCAGACCTCGGACGCGACCGCCTGGATGCCGAGCCAGACGCCGTCGCGCACCGCATCGGTCTCTCCGCGGAGATCGAGGCTGAATTCGACCCGGCCGGGGATGACATTGACTCCGCCGGGGAACGCCTGCAGGCGCCCGACCGTCGCGACACAACCCGCCGAGCGGGCGAGCTGCTCGACCGCGAGGACGACCTCGGACGCGCCGGCGAGAGCATCGTGCCGCCGGTGGAACGGGACTCCCCCGGCGTGACCCGCCTCGCCGGTGAGGGTGAGGGCGAACCGTCGCGCACCGGCGATCGACGAGACGACCGCCAGGGGCAGATCGGCCTCTTCGAGGTAGGGGCCCTGCTCGATGTGCGCCTCGAGGTAGGCGACGATCTCACCGCGCTTCGGGGAGGCATCGGCGATCCGCTCGGGGTCGAGGCCGAACTCGACGAAGGCCTCGCGCAGGGTGGTGCCGTTGTCGTCGGTGAGGTGCCAGAACGCGTCGTCCCAGGTGCCGGCGAGGGCGCGGGAGCCCAGGAGGGCCGTGCCGAATCGGGTGCCCTCCTCGTCGGCGAAGGCGGCGATCTCGAGGGCGAAGGGCAGCTCGGCGGCGCTCTCACGGAGGCGCTCCGCGACGGCGATCGCGAGCATCACGCCGAGGATGCCGTCGAAGCGGCCGGCGTTCGGAACGGTGTCGAGGTGCGATCCGAGAAGAACGGCGGGGAGGCCTGGCTCGCGCCCCTCTAACCTTCCTCGCTGGTTACCGGCCGCGTCGAGCCAGGTGCGAAGGCCTGCCTCCTGCATCCACTCGCCCGCACGACGGTTCACCGCCGCGAGCTCGGGAGACAGGTAGACGCGCTCGATGCCGTTCGGATCAGACGATTCGCGGGCGAGCGCGTCACACCGGACGAGGATCTCGTGGGCGTCGATCACGCGGGCACCTCGGCACGACCCGCGTCGGAGTAGACGTCGTAGGCCGCGCCCACTCCACCCCCGCCCGTGACTGTCACGCCGCCCACACGGAGCACTGCCTCGAGCGCGGCGAGAGTCGTGAGCACCGTGTCTTTGCGCGCGTTGTAGCCCATGGTGCCGATGCGCCAGACCTTGCCGTGCAGCGGTCCGAACGAGGTGCCGATCTCGATGCCGAAGTCGTTGAGCATCGCGCCACGAGCAGCGTCGCCGTCGATGCCGTCGGGGATCATCACCGCCGCGACGTTCGTCATCTTGTGCGTCACATCGCCGAAGATCTCGAGCCCGAGGCCGCGGAGGCCCGCCAGCATCGCGTTCCCGTGCAGCGTGTGCCGGGCGACCATCTGGTCGAGCCCCTCCTCGACGACGATGCGGGCGCACTCGCGGGCGCCGTAGAGCATCGTAGTGGCCTCGGTGTGGTGGTTGAGCCGCTTCGGGCCCCAGTAGTCGAAGATCATCGCGAGGTCGAAGTAGTTCGACCGGATCGGGTGAGCACTGACGACATCGCCCTCGGTGCGGATTCCCGCCTCGATCGACTTGCGGGCGGTGATCACGTCCACCGCCTTCTGCGAGAAGGTCACGGGGGCCGAGCCGGACGGGCCACCGAGGCACTTCTGCAGGCCCGCGGTCACGGCATCGAGGCCGAGGTCGTCGACGTGGAACGCGTTGCCCGCGAGCGACGCCGTGACGTCGGTGTAGAACAGCACGCCGTTCTTCTCGCAGAGCTCGCCGAGCCCCTCGAGCGGCTGGGCCATCGTGGTGGACGTGTCGCCGTGCACGACGGCGAGCAGCTTCGGCTGCACGCGCTCGACCGCCTCGGCGATCGCCTCGAACGAGAACACCTGGCCCCAGGGCACCTCGATCACGTGCACCTCAGCGCCGCAGCGCTCGGCGATCTCACGCAGCAGGTGCCCGAAGCGGCCGAAAATCGGCACCAGCACTCGGTCACCCGGCTCGATCAGCGAGACCAGGGCGGCCTCGATGCCGGCGCGCGAGGTGCCGTCGACCAGAAGCGTCTGCTCGTTCTGCGTCTGAAAGACCTGGCGGTAGAGCACCTGAGTTTCGTCCATGGTCTGCGTCATCCACGGGTCGTACTGGCCGACCAGCTGCGCCGACATCGCGCGCAGCACGCGCGGATCGGCGTTGATCGGGCCGGGGCCCATGAGGAGTCGCGCGGGCGGGTCGATCGGCTGAAAAGACTGTTTCACGAGGCCAGTCTATGCAACTTGTGTTTCAGACGGGTTTCGCCGAAACTGGCGGCGCCTGAGTTTAGGAGCGCAGGGCCACCTCGAGCGAAGACGCGATGCCGATCAACGCCAGGTCGGTGCGCCGCGGCCCGACCAGGCAGAGCCCGACGGGCCCGCCGGGCACCGACATGAGCGGCGCCGACACCGCCGGATACCCGCCGACCCCGGCGATGCAGGTGAGACCGAGTGTCTGCGATCGCACGACGTCGATCTCTGCCGGCGTCGAGCTGAGCAGCGGAGCCGACGACGACGCACTGGGGAGCAGCAGGATCCTGCCGTCGAGCACCCGGTCGAGGTGGTCGCGCTG
Organism: Frondihabitans sp. VKM Ac-2883; assembly: GCF_015350875.1. Taxonomy (NCBI): domain Bacteria; kingdom Bacillati; phylum Actinomycetota; class Actinomycetes; order Micrococcales; family Microbacteriaceae; genus Frondihabitans; species Frondihabitans sp. VKM Ac-2883. The sequence continues at coordinate 218,517 of NZ_JADKSF010000007.1, forward strand.
GGCCGCCAGCTCGGCGCGTGCGTCGGCCTCGTGCGCCGCGTCGACGCTGCGGCCGAAGAGGAAGCGCGATTCGACATCGGGAGCCAAGGATCCGGGGTGCGCCGTGATCCAGTCACCGTGCGAGGCCCACGCCTCCGCCGCCTGCGCGATGCGGAACAGCTCGTAGAGGTGAGCGATGTCGCCGAGTGCGACCTCGGCGGGAGCGCCGAATCCGGCAGCGGGCAGGGCATCGACGAGCGAGCCGAACGCATCGCGGACGTCGGGCGAGACAGACGCGCTGAGCCGCCGGTCGACGACGAACGACGGGTTGACCTCGCGCTGCACGGCCGACGACCGCGCGGCGACGCTCTCGAACGACGCGGACGCCACACGGGCCAGCAGATCGGCGTCGCGGGTGAGCCACCCGACCGTGTCGAAGGTCGGCGCGAGTGGCAGCAGGTCGGTGCGACGGATCGCATTGTGGGTCGTGCGGAGACCCCAGAGCCCCTGGTACGAGGCGGGCACACGGATCGATCCGCCGGTGTCGGTGCCAAGCCCGATGCTCGCGTGACCCAGTGCGACGGCCGAGGCCGGGCCCGACGACGAGCCGCCCGAGATCGCACCGGGCACGACGGCGTTCGGAGGAGTGCCGTACGACGAGTTACGACCGGCGATGCTGTACGCGAACTCGTCGGTCTGGGCGATGCCGAGCACCGAGGCGCCGGCGTCGAGCAGCACCTGCACGGCCGGCGAGTGGAACTCGCTGTCGACCTGCTCGTCGAGGTAGCCGGGCACACCGGCGCCGATGCGCACGCCCGCCACGGCGAAGAGGTCTTTGACGGCGACGGTCTCGCCGGCGAGGGGGCCGGGAGGAGACGAAGGATCCGCGGTGGTCTCGATCAGAGGAGCGCCCACGACGCGCCAGATGCGCGTGTCGAACACCGGGGTCGGCGCCTGCACCTGCGCGGTGGCGATGCGCCACACGCCCGTTCCGTCTTCGGCAGCGGTGTCGGCAGCGGCATCGGCATCGGCAGCGACGTCGGCAGGGGCACCGACCGCGTCGGCACCAGCCGCGCTCCGCCGCCACAGCTGCGTCACGACCCCGCGCCCACCCGCCTTCGGGGCATTCACCGAGACGATGACCGCCGTGTCGGCGTCGATCACCCGCACGTGCACCTGGACGATCTCGCGCTGCGGCGCCTGCGAACGGCGTCCGCGGAACGCCGAGATCGCGTCGTGTCCGACCAGGAGCCCGCCGCCATCAGCCCGGAGCGTCTCCGCTCCCGGCTCGAAAGCCTCGCCGAGCGCCTGCTGGTCGTTGCTCTTCAGTGCCGTCTCGTAAGCATCGAAAGCGGGGATGAGGCCGTCGGGCAGCTCGCCCTGCAGAGTGGTGATGGTCGTCATTCGAAGTCGCTCACTCGGATCCTGGCGTGGACGCCCTTGACCAGGTCGACGACCTGGGAGATGTTGAAGTCGGTCGCGGCCGACAGGTACGCGAAGGCGAGGCTCTCGTCCATGCCGAAGCGGGCATGCAGCAGGTCGATCGCCGCTCGCACGCAGTTCTGCACGGCGACGTCGAGGTCTTCGTCCATGCCGGTGGGCACGAGGTAGTCGGCGGTCTCGGCGAGCGGCCCGGCGATCTCACCGAATGCGGCGAGCGCGGCCTTCCGCTTGATCAGATCGAAGCGGACGGTCACGCGCAGCGACGCCTCCATGGCGGTCAGCGCGACCTCGCCGTCGCCCTGCGCGAAGTGCGGGTCACCGACGTACGCCAGGGCGCCGGGCACCTGCACCGGAAGGTGCAGCGACGCTCCCTCCACCAGAAGGTTGATGTCGATGTTGCCGCCGTGCGCTCCGGGTGGCACCGAGTGCGGCCGTTCGTCGCCGGCGACAGCGACGCCCATGATTCCCAGGAACGGTCGGAGCGGGAACCGCACGTCGTGCGGCCCTCCCGGCGTGCGCGGCATCGTTCCGAGGAGCGCTCCCGCCGGATCCTCGTCCACCGTCGCGAAGACGCTCACGTTCAAGCCGCCCCGTGGGTACTCGCCCGGCAGCGCACCGCGCCCGTGCCGGTTCGAGATGACGCCGTAGGGCACGCGCGGGGTGGCGGTCACGAGGGTCATCGTGATGAGGTCGCCCGGCTCGGCGCCGCGGATCGCGATCGGGCCGGTGACGACATGCGGGCCGTCGACCGAAGGATCCCGCAGTCCTTGTGAGGCAGCGACGGCGATGGCGTCTTCGAGCACCTCGTCGGCGGCCACACCGTGGGTGCCGAAGTAGGCGAGCGGATCGCGCCCCTGGTCCTCGAGTATCCCCTCGTGGCTGAGGGTGTCGATCGTCACCTCCGTGCCCGGGTCGACGGTCAGCACGGCGGTGTCGGCCGCGCAGGGCAGCCGCCCCCACAGGACATTCGGGGCGGTCGCGGGCAGATACAGGTCGGCGGGGATCGCTCCGTGGCCCGGCTGCAGGATCATGGCTGACACCCTAGCGAGGCCGGGTTTCGGGCTTGTTGCGTGGCCGCGAGTGCCGCCTAATGCTGCCTCTGCCTGGGCCGGGGGCGCATTTGGCGGCACTCGGCAACTCCGGCACGAGGTTGGATGGCCACAACCTGCGCGTTCTACAAGAGCCACCCCCCGGTTCGCTGAAACGGGCCCTCACCCCAGGCTGTTCATGGCGAGCCGTTCGTACGGTTCGATGTGACGACAACCCGACTTCCCCGTGCCCACGACCGCACCTTCGGCGGGCTCCGAGCCCTCGGCGGCTTCGCCGGGCTCAGCCTCGTGGCCGGCCTCCTCTGCGCCGTGCTCGCCGTGCCCGCTCTCGTGGTCGCCTCGAACACCGTGACCACCGGCGTCGATGCGTTCGACTCGCTGCCGAGCTACCTCGAGATCACCCCGCCGGCCCAGGCGTCCAGCCTGTACGCGAAAGACGGCTCGACGAACGTCAAGATCGCCTCCTTCTATACCGAGAACCGCACCGACGTCACCGCCGACCAGATCGCCACGGCCGTCAAGAACGCCGCCGTCGACACCGAGGATCCCCGCTTCTACGACGAGGGGGCCATCGACGTCGCCGGCACGATTCGCGGGGTGCTCGCCACGACGCTCGGCGGCAGCGTGCAGGGCGGCTCGTCGATCACGCAGCAGTACGTGAAGAACGTGCTCGTCGAGCGGTGTGCGACCGAGAACAGCGACGCCGCGAAGGCGACCAAGTGCTACGAAGACGTCACGGCGGTGACGCCCGAGCGCAAACTCCGCGAGATGCGCTACGCGATCAGCGTCGAGAAGAAGTACTCCAAGTCGGAGATCCTTACCGGTTACCTGAACATCGTCGGTTTCGGCGGCAACATCTACGGCATCCAGGCCGCCGCCGAGTACTACTTCGGAGTCTCCGCATCGAGGCTCACAATCGCCCAATCGGCCACACTTGTCGCGATCATCAACAACCCGTCGAACCTCCGCATCGACCAGCCGACTGATAAAGCCAATGGATCGGCCAACCACTACGCCCTGACGCAGGTGCGCCGCGACTACGTGCTCCAGCGGATGTACGTGCACGGCAGCATCACGAAAGCACAGCTGACCGCGGCGACGGCGAGCGTGATCACGCCGACGATCACGGCGGCGACGAACGGCTGCGCGTCGGCCGTGAAGTACGACGCCGGGTACTTCTGCGATTACGTGCTGAACGTCGTGAAGAACGACGAAGCCTTCGGGTCGACCGCCGACGCCCGGCTCGCAACGCTCAACCAGGGTGGCCTGAAGATCGAGACCACCCTCGACCTGCCCCAGCAGCGGACGGCGCAGGCGTCACTGAGCGCGGTGATGCCGACGACGGTGGCGGGGCTCGATGTGGGCGCCTCGAACGTGGCTGTGGAGCCGGGGTCGGGCCGGATCCTGACCATGGTTCAGAACACCGACTACACGCAGAGTGACCAGGCGACGGCCGGGCAGACCGGCGTGAACTACAACACCGATCAGGCATATGGAGGGTCGACCGGGTTCCAGACCGGATCGGCGTTCAAGGCGTTCACCCTCGCGGCCTGGCTCGAGGCGGGCCACTCGCTGTCGGACTACGTCACGACCGGCGAGCACGACTTCTCGTTCTCGCAGTTCACCAACAGTTGCTCGAACATTGGCTCGGGCACCTGGTCGGTCGCGAACGCCGAATCGGTGGGGTCGTCGATGTCGGTACTGACCGCCACGCAGGAATCGATCAACACCGCCTACGCCGAGATGGGCACCCAGCTCGACCTCTGCAACATCATCAAGGCCGCCACCGACATGGGCGTGCACACGGCGACCACCGGCGGCACGCTCAGCTCGGTGCCGTCGTCGATCCTCGGCACCAACACGATCTCGCCGCTGACGATGGCCACCGCCTACGCCGGAATCGCCAACAACGGCGTCGTCTGCACCCCAGTCGCCATCGACAGCATCACCGGCGCCAACGGCACGAAGATCACGGCGACGCCCACGAGCTGCACGCAGGGCATGTCATCCGAGGTCGCTGCCGGCGTCTCCTACGCCCTCCAGACGGTGCTGAAGGCGGGTGGCACGGGAGCCCTGGCGAACCCAAACGACGGCATCGACATGCTCGCCAAGACCGGCACGAACGACAACGCCGAGCAGAACTGGCTCGTCACCTCGACGACGAAGGTGGCCACGGCGACCTGGGTCGGCAACGTCTCTGGGTCGACGTCGTTCTACGACACGTACATCGGCTCGAACTACGGCTACAACGTGAAGTTCTTGATCGCGAAGCCGATCCTGGCGTCGCTCGACGCCGCGTACGGCGGGGGCACGCTGACCGCGCCGCCGGCATCCGAGGTCGGGTCGAGCGCGGTGGGGGGATCCTCGTCATCGTCGTCCTCTTCGTCCGACGCGACGGGCGCAGGATCCGGCACGGCCGACACCGGCACGGGCACGACCAACGCCCCCACCGCCGCTCCGACACCCTCTCAATAGGCCCCACTCGGGGGCGCGCACTGCTCGGCGATTGGGCGGTACATTGCAGTTCGCGCAGTTTCTGCGTGACGATTGGTCGTCTCTTGCCGACTCATCGGTAGCCACCGCACCGGCGGCCTCCCTGTACCCGTTTAGAAAGCCGAGCACACGCAGCTCATGAAGATCCCCGGTTTCCCTCACTCGTCCGACGATTCGCGCGAACCGCGCGAACCGCGCGAACCGCGCGCCCCGCGCGACGTCCGCGTCTCGGCCGGCCCGGTCGTTCCGGCGTTCCGGGCCGACGACACCGTGTCGAACGGCATGAAGATCGCGGGGGCGTGGGGGTGGCGGATCCTCGTCGTCGTCGCCTGCCTCGCCGTCTTCCTGTTCCTTATTGAGAAGCTCGCCGAAATCGTCGTGCCGTTCTTGATCGCGCTGCTGATCTCGGCTCTGCTGCAGCCGTTCGTCCGCCTGCTCGAGCGCCACCGCGTTCCCAAGTGGCTGTCGATTGTCGTCGCACTGCTGCTCGCGATCGTCATCTTCGGCGGGCTCGTGCTGCTCGTCGTCCTGCAGGTGCGTGCCGGGCTCCCCGCACTCGAGAAGAAGTCGGTCGATCGGTTCGAGGTCGTCAAGCAGTTCCTCGCCGCGCCCCCGTTCAACCTCACGAGCAGCGACTACAACTCGGTGCTCGACTCGGCTGGCAAGGCCATCCAAGACAGCTCGAAGTCGCTCCTCTCTGGTGTCGCCGCGTTCGGCCTCGGCGGTGCGCACTTCATCGCCGACGGCCTCCTCACGATCTTCGCGACGATCTTCATGTTGATCGACGGCGATGGCGTCTGGAAGTGGGTCACCCGCCTGTTCCCCCGTCGCGCTCGCGCTGCGGTCGACGGGGCCGGCCAGTCGGGCTGGCACACGCTCACCACGTTCGTGCGCGTGCAGATCTTCGTCGCCGCCGTCGACGGTCTCGGAGTGGGCCTCGGCGCGTTCTTCCTCGGACTGCCGTTGGCCGTGCCGATCGGCGTCCTGGTGTTCTTGGCGTCGTTCATTCCCGTGGTCGGAGCGATCGTCTCCGGCGCCTTCGCCGTGGTTATTGCACTGCTGTTCGTCGGCCCGGGCGCCGGCCTGATCATGCTCGGTGTCATCGTGGTCGTGCACCTGCTCGAAGCGCACGTACTCCAGCCGCTCGTCATGGGCAACGCTGTCAAGGTGCACCCGCTCGCGGTCGTGTTCGCGGTGGCCGGCGGTTCGTACATTGCCGGGATCCCGGGCGCCCTGTTCGCCGTGCCGACGATCGCCGTGCTCAACGTGATGGTGACGTACGTCGCGCGCGGCAAGTGGAAGTCGGAGTCGCAGCGCGCGGCCGAGAAGGATGCGACGTCGGAGGTCGTGCCCGAGGCGTAACGCTCGGCTGCTGCCGTTGGCGGTCTTTGTCTCTGCCAATTTGAGAGCGATCCTGGCTTTGGGTCACACCCGTTACTGCCGTACGGGGGTGCCTCAGCCGGATCGCTCTCAAATTTTCGAGGCGAACTGGCTCAGGATACGGCGGCCCCGCCCCCGAGCCCCCGCTCCTGGGCGCGCTGAGCCCGAGCGGCCCGGCGTCGGGCTCGCCATGTCGTCTGCTGGGCGGCTTCTTCGGCCTCGGCCAGCGCCGCTGACTCTGCCGCTGCCGCGCGCCGCGCCTCCCGCCGCGCCTGCCACCGCCCCACCTCGGCGTCGGCATCGCGCAACGGCGTCACCACGGGTGGCCCGCCGGCGAGCTGCCGCCGAGCCTCGACGATGCGCGAGTTGAAGTCGGCGAGGGTCGCGCGCACTGACGCCTCGGTCGCCATCGAGTCGAGGAGGTCGTCGAGCTGCGCGTTCTCGGTGCGGAGAGACAGTGCCGGAGGAGCCACCCCCGAAAGACCCTCGCGTTCGATCTTGGCCTTGATCCACCAGTCGGGATCGTGGCCGCCAGTGAGCCCGGGGAGCGGTTTGCCGGCGAGCGGCGAGTTGTCGAACTCGCCGGCGTCGATTGCACGATCGAGGGCGGTCTTGGCGATCGCGCGGAGTTCGGCCGCGGTCGGGGCGCGCTTCGGGTCGGAGCGGGGTGGAGCGGTGGGGCCTGCGGTCGAGCCGGCGCCAGCCTCAGCGGCCCGGGCATCGGACTCGGCGCGCTCGAGGCGGTAGCGGACCGCGGCGAGGGACGGATCGCGGCGCGCCGTGTCGCGCACACGCTCGACCTGCGAGGACGGCGCGGCAGCGGGTGAGCGACCCGAAGCGCGAGGGGCGGCGGGGCCCGCGGCGGGCGGTCTCGGATCCTGCGGTTCGTGTTGCTCGGCCATCACCGCCACGCTACGCCGCACCCGTGCAAATTCGAAGGAGATTCGTCGGCCTGACCCCCGCCGATCGCACTGTTTGCGTCGCGGCGGGGGCGTTTTTCTTCGAATTTGCAGGCGCTACGCGAACAGGGAGGGCTGCACCGCAGGCACCGGCCGCCCGGCGACCCCCGCCTCGACACCGAGAAGGTGCACCTTGCGCTCGACGCCGCCGCCGAAGCCCGTCATCGCGCCATTCGCTCCGATGACGCGATGGCACGGCACGATGATCGATAGCGGATTGCGCCCGTTGGCGAGCCCCACGGCACGCACGGCCTTCGGGTTGCCGAGCGCCACGGCGATCTCGCCGTAGGTGCGGGTCTCGCCGTACGGAATGAGCGCGAGCTGCTGCCAGACGGCACGCTGGAAGTCGGTGCCGACCGGGTCGAGCGCGATGTCGAAGGTGCGCCGCGACCCGGCGAAGTACGCCGCGAGTTGGTCGGCAGCGACGGCGAAGACCCCCATGGACGGGTCGACCCGATCGCCAAAGGTCTCGCGGCCGGGGGCATGACGGTGGTCGACCATGTAGAGCGCTCGGAGTGCGGTCGAGTCGGCGTCGGCGACGAGGGTGAGTTCGCCGATAGGGGAGTCGATGGTGGTGAAAGTCATGCGGGAGGCCCTTCGAGAGGAGGCAGAACGACGTCGTGGTCGGGAATCGTGTTGACGGCGTGCGGGCTGAGTGCCCAGAGGTATTGCACGGCGTAGGCGCGCCACGGCGACCAGGCGCGCGACGCTGCCTCGAGACCGCGCTTGTCGGTGGGCAGACCGAGGGTGGCGGCGATCTTGACGACACCGAGGTCGCCGACGAGGAAGGCGTCGGGGTCGCCCAGGGCGCGCATCGCGATTGTCTCGATGGTCCACGGCCCCATGCCGGGCAGCGCGTCGAGGTGTCGGCGGGCCTCGGCCCAGTCGGCACCGGCACCGAGATCGACAGCCCCCGAGGCAAGCGCCCCGGCGACGCCGAGCAGGGTTCGGCGACGCGAACCGGGCACACGAAGGGCCGCGTCGAGTGCCTCGGATGACGCGCCGGCCACGGCCTCCGCCGTCGGGAATAGGTGGGTCAGGCCGCCGTCGGGGTCGTCGATCCGTTCGCCGAACGCCTGAACGAGTCGCGCCGCATGAGTGCGGGCGGCGGCCGTCGAGACCTGCTGCCCGAGCACGGCTCGGAGCGCGAACGCCTCGGGGTCGGAAACCCGCGGAACGCGCCGCCCGGGTGCCGCCTCGACGGCAGTGCGAAGGTGCGGATCGGCCTGGAGGTGGCTGACGATGGCCACCGGGTCGGCGTCGAGATCGAGCAGACGACGCACCCGACTCACGGCCGCCGAGACGTCGCGGACGTCACTGAGCCGCAGGGTGACCGGAAAGGCCGAGCCGATCGGGCGGCGCACCGAGACAATGCCCCAGCCTCGGGGCAGACGAAGGGTCGTCCGGTAGGCCCCGTCGCGGAACTCTTCGACACCGGGCACGCCCGTCGCGATCAGATGCCCGAGCAAGTTCGACGGGTCGAGGGGCTCCCGGAACGCCAACCGAAGGTGGATGACGGTGCCGTCGGGCGATGGCCGGGCGTCGGTTCCGGCCGCCGATCTCAGCGCGCTAGGAGTCGTCGCGTAGGTCGCCCGGAGCACGTCGTTGAAGGTGCGCACCGACGAGAAACCCGCGGCGAACGCGATATCGGACATCGGCAGATCGGTCGACTCGATCAGGATCCGTGCCGACTGCGCGCGTTGCGCCTGCGCGAGAGCGAGGGGCCCGGCGCCGAGCTCGTCGTTCAGAAGCCTCTCGACCTGGCGGACGCTGTAGCCGAGGCCCTCGGCGAGACGTGGCACACCCTCCCGGTCGACGACGCCGTCGGTGATGAGCCGCATCGCCCGCGCCACCGTGTCGGAGCGGACGTTCCACTCGGGAGAGCCGGGCACGGCGTCGGGCCGACACCGCTTGCAGGCCCGAAAGCCCGCCGCCTGGGCCGACGCCGATGACGCGTGGAACACCATGTTGGCGTCTTTCGGAGTGCGTGCCGGGCAGCTCGGCCGGCAATAGATGCCGGTCGAGAGAACTGCCGTGTAAAAGAAGCCGTCGAAGCGCGCGTCGCGGCTTCGGACCGCGCCGCGGCAGACCGTGTCGTCGAGGTGCATGGCTCCATCCTCACACCGGCCCCTGACACCCGCTAGCGGTTTTCCGACACGGCAGTGGCGCCTCCACGCCAGCCCGATCCGCCGCACCACGTATCCCGGACTCCCTCGCGCGCCGCGGCACGTCTCCGAGTCCGTATCGCGTCTCGCGGCGACCGCACCCTCCTGGTGGACGCGACCGAATCAGCGGTACCATAGACGACGTCTATATCGGAGGGTTCCCGTGGAGCGAAGCGCTAGAGCGGCCCAGTACGCCCGCCTCATCCGGCTGGCCAGAGACGACGTCGGCATGTCTCAGGCGGAGCTGGCTTCGGCCGCCGGCATCCAGCAGCCGACCATCTCCGCTTACGAAAACGGGTCAAAGCGGCCTCGACCCGAGACCCTCCAGACCATCCTCCGAGCCGCTCGCCTGCGCCCGAGCATCGCCCTGGCCGTCTTCGCCGACGATGTCCGCGAAGCGGCTCTCCGCCATCGACTCCATGACGTTCGCGTCTTCGGCTCCGCCCTGCGGGGCACTGACTCCGAATCGAGCGACATCGATCTGCTGGTCGCTGTGAGTCCGGGAGCGAGCCTGTTCGATCTCGGAGGGTTCAGCAGCGAGGTCGAGACACTGACCGGCTTCTCGATAGATGTGCTGACCGACAGCCAGGTCGACAACGCGTACTTCGCCCACGTGTCGCAGGAGGCGGTGCTGCTGTGACGGACGGCCAGTTCAGTCCCCGGCCGCGCGCGACGCCCCCGGCCACTCCCGAGGTCGATCGCTGGCCTGCAGTCCAAGACGCCCTGCGAGGGCTGCTCGACGAGGTCGGGGCAATCGTCGATCGCGGCGTCACCGAGTTCGACCAACCCCACAGCCTCACCTACCGGGCGGCCGAGGCCGTCATCATCCACTTCCACGACATCGTTAGCAACCGCATTCCTCCGGAGCGACTCGATAGGCTACCCGCAGACCTTCCCCTCGCCGCGATCACGGCGACCCGCAACATCCTCGCTCACAACTACCGGTCGGCCGACAAGACGATCATCTGGGCCGTCTTGCAGAGCGAGCTCCCCCAGGCGATTCGGGCCATCGTCGGCCCCGACTGACGCGATCGACCGCAGCCAGCCGGGTAGACGTTCAGCCCAAGAGCGCCGCTCTGCCACAATCGTCGCGTGAACGAGCAAAGCCAGCGCCCCCGCCTCCTCCTCGTCGACGTCAGCGACCGTGAGCGCGCCGACCCCGCCTACGGCGCCGAGTTGCGCACACTGAGCGAAAGCATCGCGGCGGCGGCCGTCCGCACGGGGTTCGCGGTGCGGCGCGTCGTCTCGGACGACGCCGACCTCGAGACCGAACTCGCCACTTCGGATGCCGTGCTTCTTACGGGTGGTGAGGATGTGGATCCTGCGCTCTATGGCGGCGCAGCCGACTACCCCGGGCGAGAAGAGATCTTCGGCGACGCCGACCGAGCCCAGACGGCACTCGTGCGGGCGGCGGTCGCGTCGGGTACACCGCTCATCGGCATCTGCCGCGGCATGCAGGTGATCAACGTGGCGCTCGGCGGCGATCTCGTGCAGCACCTCCACGACGGCGGGCACGTCGCGGCCGGTCCGGCAGGATCCGACATGCTCCGGCACGAGGTCACGGTCGCGCGCGGCTCCCGGCTCGCCGCGATCGTCGGCGAGACCGCGTTCACCGTGCAGTCGTCGCACCACCAGGCCGTTGACCGGCCGGGTTTGGGCTTGCGAGTCGTGGCCCGGGCGGACGACGGCACCGTTGAGGCGATCGAGCACGAATCGGCGCCGATGTGGGCGGTGCAGTGGCACCCCGAAGACCGAGGATCCGACGGAACCGTGCTCGACGACCTGCTCGCAGCGGCTCGCGACGCGGTTGCCGGCTAGGCCGCTCCGGCCACGCCGGGGGCAGCTAGAGCGTCGTCGACTCGCCGACCGCCAGCAGCGTCATCGGCACTCCCGTGAGGCCGTCAGCGCCGAGGAACTGCGCCGTCGATCCCTTGCCCGCATCGCTCAGCATCAGGTCGTGGATCTGGATCGTCCACGTCGGAGCCACGGCACGCACGTAGTCGACGGCCTGCTCGGTGTTGATCCAGGGTCCGCTGACCGGCATGAGCAGCGTCTCGACGGGCACGCCCGGCTCGAGGTACGCGTCGCCCGGGTGGAAGACGGCGCCGTCGATCAGGTAGCCGACGTTCTGCACGAGCGGGATGTCGCGGTGGATCACGGCGTGGTCGTCGCCGAAGACCGCGATGTCGAACCCGGCGGCAGTGAAGGTGTCTCCTGCCGAGACGGTGACGATCGTGCCGACCGACTCGGCGGCAGCAGTGTCGCCGGCGGAAGAGAGGGCCTCCGACAGAGCCGACGTGACCGACGCCGGGGCGTAGACCGTCAGCTCGGGTCGGGCGACGAGGGCCGCGGCGAGCACCTCCGCGTCGAAGTGGTCGGCGTGGTCGTGCGTGACGAGCGCGGCCTCGGCGGACGCCACGAGCTCGGCCGAGTTCGGCGTGTAGCTGCCGGGGTCGACGACCAGCGATCGCTCGCCCTTGGTGAAGACGACCGTCGCGTGGGTGTATTTGGTGAGGACCGTTCCGGTGAGTTCCATCCCGCAACTATACAGCCAAACTGTATAGTTGCCGCATGAGCACCGACCCCTTCGACCTCGACTCCGCCGACGAACTCCGCCGCTCGGTCGGAGTGCTGGTCAGAGCCGTCCGCGACCGAACCGCTCACGAGAGCGACGGTCAGATCGAGACGCTCGGGTTCCTCATGCGCGACGGCTCCCAGAGCATCGCGGCGCTGGCTCGCCTCCGCCGCATTCGACACCAGAGCGCCAGCGCCGTCGTCGCCGAACTCGAGCGGGCCGGGCTCGTCGCCAGAGCCTCCGACCCGGACGACGCCCGCGGCGTGCTCATCACCCTGACGACCGCAGGATCCGACGTGGTCACCGAATCGCGCCGTCTCCGCGCGGGCGTCGTGCTCGAGGCCGCTCGCGAATCGCTGTCGATCGACGAGCGTGCCCTGCTCGCCCGCGTGCCCGCGTTGCTCGACGCACTCTCGGAGGCGATGGCCGACCGCTGATCAGCTAGTGCGCGGGGCCGAGCAGCACGGCGAACAGCGCAGCAGCCCCGCCGACGATGTAGAACAGCGTTCCGATTTGCATCGTTCGCGTCTTGTTCCGGTCGGCGATCGGCACACTCACCTCGAGGATCGGGCACCCCGACCAGCCCATGAGCCCGATGCTGAGCGCGGTGAGCGCGGCTCCCACCCACCACAGCACGGCGATCCCGCCGGCCAGAACGGCCGGCCGCCACCCCGAGGCGAGCAGCAGCCCGAGGGCCAGAGCCACCGAGCCGGCAGCCCCGATAAACCAGATCGTGCCCGTCCACATGATTCGCTGCAGGTTTTGCTCGGGGGTCATCAGATCGTGGGTCACGGAGACATCTTTCTCCTGTGCGGCCTGTTCCGCTAATCCGCGGCGGAACGATCGGATCCGGGTGCGCTCCAAGATCCGGCAGCCCTCGCTTTCATACAGCTATAGTTATATAATTACGTGATGAACTCGTCCACCGCGCCCACCACCATCCGCTCGGAGTGGCGGCGCGAGTTCCTCTCCGTGCTGCCGCACAACCGGGCTCACGCCGGAGCAATCCGCGCGGCCATCGCGGTCGTGCTGCCGATCGCGATCCTGTCGCTCTCGGGCCACCCGACCCTCACGCTGTACGCGACGTTCGGCGCCATGGCCGGCGTCTTCGGCCGCCACTCCACGTATGCCGCCCGCTGGCGCCTGCAGGCCGCTGCCGGCCTGGCGCTCACCACCGCAGTGGTCGTCGGCACCCTGGTCGGTGTCGTCGCCCCCGCCTCCTTCCTCGCCGTCGCGGCGATCGCTGTCCTCTCGGTTGCCGGCCTCCTCCTCTCCCGCCGCATCGGGCTACTGCCGGTGCCGTCGCTGTTCCTGGTGTTCGCGACCGGGAGCACCTCGGCGTTCGCCCATGCACCGGTCGACCTCATCTGGGCGGCCGTGCTCCCTCTCGGCGCAGCGACCTTTGCGGTGCTGCTGGGGCAGGTGGGCCGGATCCTGCCGTCTCTGCGCGACAGCGCCTCAACCTCGACACCGGCCAAGCACGGCCTGCGCCCCGCGGTTCCGTTCCGCGACATCCTCGGGGCGCCGGGCGTCCGCCGCGATATCGTCCGCTACCTCGTCGGCCCACTCGCGGCGGGGGCCCTCGCCACCGCGGTCGGCATCGGTCACCCCTACTGGGCCGCCGTCGCCGCCACCGTGCCGCTCTCGGGCGCGACGCTGGGGGCCCAGCTGGGGCGGGGCACTCAGCGACTGGTCGGCACGATCTTGGGGGTGGCTCTCGCTGCCCTCCTGCTCAGCTTCGACCCGCCCCTGGTCTGGCTGATCGTGATAGTCGCCGCGGCGCAGCTCTGGGCGGAGCTGTTCATCTTGCGCAACTACGCGCTGGCGACCGTCGGCGTCACGCCGCTGGCGCTGGTGATGGTGCATCTCGCATCGCCGCTGCCCCTGGTAGAGCTGGTGAGCGATCGCCTCGTCGAGACCGTGATCGGCGTCGTCGTCGCTGTCGTGGTGCTCGTTGCTACCCCCGCACGCCCTCGACGGGAACCACGACTCGCGCCACAATGAGCGCATGGACGACACAGCCGCAGGTGCAGACACAGCAGCCCCTACCGCCGCGGAGCAGATCGACGCTCTGATCGCCAAGCACCCCGATTGGCGGGGCGCGCGCCTCGCTCAGCTGCGCGCCATCATCCGATCGGTCGACCCCGCGATCGTCGAGACCTGGAAGTGGATGGGCTCCCCCGTCTGGGAGCTCGGCGGCATCATCTGCGTCGGCAACATCTTCAGGGGCAAGGTGAAGATCGGCTTCATGGACGGCGCCGCGTTGCCCGACCCGAAGGGCATCTTCAACGCTGAGCTGGAGGGCAACAAGCGCCGCTCGATCGACTACTTCGAAGCCGACGTCGTCGACGAGGAGGGCCTGCGCGACCTCGTCCGTGCGGCAATCACCCTCATTGCGGATCGCGCTTCCGCAAAGGCCGCGGCCAAGGCGTCCGCGAACAAGAAATAGCCCGAGGCGCCGCGGGCCGGCCTGCGACGAGATGAGTAGCGTCGAGTCGTGAAGCTCTCCGCACTCGCACGTCGCATCGCGCGGAACATCGTGTGGTGGGTGCGGGATTACGCGTTCGCAGCTCACTGGCAGGTGAGGGCGATCGTCGGGCGCCGGGATCCTGGTCTCTATCTCAGTGGAGACGGGCGCCCGGTCGTCGTGATCCCGGGGGTGTGGGAGACCTGGGCGTTCCTGCGACCCCTCATCGCGCGGGTACATGCCGCCGGCCACCCCGTGCACGTGCTCGATTCGCTGCACTGGAACAGCCGGCCGGTCGAGGCGACCGCGCACGATGTCGCTACCTACGTGCTCGAGCACGAGCTGACCGATGTCGTGATCGTCGCCCACTCGAAGGGTGGCCTGATCGGCAAATACGTGATGGCGCTGCTCGACGTCGACCGCCGGATCGAGTCGATGGTCGCGATCTGCTCGCCGTTCTCGGGTTCGCGGTACGCCCCCTGGTTGGTGCTGAAAAGCCTTCGTGCGTTCTCTCCGCGCGACGCGACGACACTGCTTCTGGCCCGCAACCGGGAGGTCAACGCCCGCATCGTGTCGATCTTCGGCGAGTTTGACCCGCACATCCCCGAGGGCAGCAGTCTGCCGGGGGCCGAGAACATCCGGTTGCCCGCGGGCGGACACTTCAGGATCCTGGCGCTCCCCCGCACGATCCGAACCGTCCTTGCCGTTGCGGCCCGCTGAGCCCGGCCCCCGCCGCAGAACGACATCCCTGGCCGTAACCAGCGGCGGTGGGTAGATTCAACCGTGTCGCGTCACGCTGATTCGATCGAGATGCCGGGCTTTCGGCTCCAGGAGAACAGCATGAACGACGAGGCCGTCACACCGCCCCTCTACGATTTCGATCCGGCCACCCCCTCCGGCGCCGTGATCCAAGCGCTCTACGCGCTGCAGGACGCAGAGGCCCTGCACCGGTGCCGACTCCGTGACCACTTCGGTATCGGGGCCAACGATCTCAGTGCCATCGAGTACATCGCGCGCCTGGAGAACGTCGGTCGCACCCCGCGCCCCCGCGATGTGACCCACATGCTCGGGGTGACGAGCGCCGCCACCACGATTCTGTTGAACAGGCTCATGACACGGGGGTTCGTGACGCGGCAGCCGGATCCTGAGGACGGTCGCGGCCAGCTCCTCGGCCTGACGCCCGTAGCCCGGGCAATGCTCCAGGACGCGGCGGGCACGAGTCAGCACGCCCTCCGCATGAAGCTCTCGACGATCACCGCGCGCGAAGCGAAACGAGTGGTCAGTCTGCTCGACGCGGTCACCCTCTCGCTCGACAAGGGCGCACCGGTCGCTAAGCCACTTAACGACATCGACCCCGCAATGTCGGCGGTCTGACCTAGTCTCGAAGAGATCGGGATGCACAATCCCTCGGCGTGACCATCGATCTCTCTCCCCTGTTTCGGGAGTCCAGGCGGTACGTCGGGTGTCCCGGACGAGACGAAGCTTTACGCGGCTTCACCAGAATCGCAGGTCGCCATGACCCCGCCCATCACCCATTCGCTGCCCTCCGGCCTCGCGCCGGCCTCTCTTCTGCTGGCGGTTGCTAAATGAGCAGCCTCTACCGCTCCGAGCCCTCCGTCGAACCTGTCCGCATCTCGACCCTGCGTCATCGCCGCGCGCCAGCCATCCTGCTGCCGTCGTCACCGCAGCAGCAGCCTCGCGAGTCGGAGCCGACATACGCCGACTTCATCGGCAGAATGGCGACCGCGGCGACTGACCGCCTCGTCGGCACACGCACTCTCAACGAGCGCGACGCGTCGTAAACCTGTATCAGGGTCGGGCCTACGCAGCGACGAAGAACTCCAGGGCGACGTCGTCGGGATCCTTGACGCTCAGGGCCGTGCCGTAGTCGGCCTCCACGAGGCCCGAGTGGGCGAACCCGACTGCATCGAGGTGCGCTGCCCAGGCTCGCAACTCGTCGAGGCCGTCGACGGCGAATCCGACGTGATCCAGCCCCGGTGTGAACGGATCGAACCGTCCCTCCGGGGCCCGCTCGTGCTGAGTGAGACCGATGTTCGTGCCCGAGGGTAACCGGAAGAGCCGCCGTGACAGGCCGTCCCCGTCGAGGGAGCCGATCGGGCCGAACCCGAACAGCCGCTCATAGAAGGCACTGCTCGCATCGAGGTCGCTGACGGTGATGGCCACATGGTCGATTCCGGTGAGTGTCGGCATGCAGCCATCCAACCCCGGGCTGCTCACCCAGGGCCTTGCATGCACCGCCGCGAAGTAGACGATCGCTCAATACCATCCGGTCCGGTTTGTGTCCAGGCCTTTTGTGGGGACTGCGCCGGAGTGAGTATTGGGTCGTTCCGGCGGCAAGGATCAGGGTTGCCGGGCACGGCATGGGACCGGTTCGGGTCGGCCCCATGCCATCACCCTCGTGAGGGCTCTGCAAAAACATTTTCGCGAGCAAGCAAACCCTTTGATGGACGGTAGCGAACACAAGACATCGGGCAAACGCCCCAGGAATACGCACCGGGCTTACCGGAAACGTCCAAGCAACATCCATCAAAGGATCATCATGCGCAAGTTCTCGAAAGCTACAGTTGGATTCGCTACCGCCGGCCTCCTCGTCGCCGGCGTCACCGGCCTCGGCGTCTCCACCGCCTACGCCGCCCCGTCGTC
>NZ_JADKSF010000008.1:0-62815 GCF_015350875.1 Frondihabitans sp. VKM Ac-2883
CCCCCCCCCCCCCCCCCCCCCCCCCCCCCCCCCCCCCCCCCCCCCCCCCCCCCCCCCCCCCCCCCCCCCCCCCCCCCGCTGGCCCGGCCGGCGAAGTGACGCGGATCGGCCAATCCGACGCGGCGACCCACGCCGGATTGGCCGAACCGCGTCGGGTCTCAAGACGCGCCGGTAGCAGAGTGGCACCCAACCCCACCCAGAACGCCACAGTCAAGGATCCGCACCTCACCAGCCCCGGCGCTCGCAGCGGGCACCCGCCCCGGGCGCGGAGTTTCGAGAGAATCTCAGACTCCCCTAGACTCGAGGGCATCGTCGGGGGGCGCAGTGTGACGGATCGCATGGGTGACCTCGACTCGAGAGGACACCATGAGCGACACCCCCTACCCGCCGAAAACCGGCGCCGACGACACCGGAACGCCGGGCACCACCGCGCCCGCTCTCGGCCGGCTGGACCGCGCCGTCCGCGATCTCCGACCGGTCGACTGGATCGCCGCGGCGCTGACCGGGGTCGGCGCGTTCGTTGTCGCCTACCTCGTCGCGGTCGTGTCGCTTCTGCTCACCACCGCTCTCGTCGTCGCCAGCTCCGGCTCGTCGGGATCGACGGGGTCCGGCAGCGCCGGCGGATCGATCGGTGATACCGGAGGCGACGGCATTCCGGCGATCTCCGGTCTGATCACCGCCGTCACGGTGATTTTCGGCGCACCCGCACAGCTCGTCGCCCTGGCCGACTTCGGTCGTCTGTCCATCCACGGCAGCGTCACCGTCATTGCATCGGTCAGCGGGTCGATTCACATTGGCGTCGTTCCGGTTCTAGTGCTGGTGGCTCAACTCGTCGCACTCGTGCTCGGCGTGCGCCTGTTCCGCAGCCGACGGCTCGACCTCCTCCAGAGCGCAGTCGCCTCGGCGGTCACCGGAGCTAGCCTCGCCCTCGTCGCACTCGTCGTCGGGCTCGCCCTGGCCATCCGCCTGCCGAAGGCGACGGGCTTCGACATCTCGGGCATCACCGCGGTGAATGCGCTGGCCGTCATTGCGGCGTTCGTCCTCGGATCCTTCGTCGCGCTCCTCGCTCGCCCCGCCTGGTTCGCCCGGATGCACCCGGTCCTGTCGCAGCTGCTCGGAACGGTGCGTGTCGCAGCCCTGCATTTCGGCGTCCTCCTCGTCGTCGTCATGGTCGGCGTGATCATCTACGCGGCCGTCGCTCACCCCGACGGCGCGTCCGCTCTCCCGCTCGTGATCGGCAACGTCGCCGTGATAGCGATCGCGATCGGGTTCTTCGGTGGAGTCTCGGTCTCCGAATCGGCTGGGTCGCTCATGTCGACGCTGTCGGGAAGCTCGAGCGGCGCGGGTGCCGGAAGTGGCACGGCGACCGTCTTCTCCGGAGGATCCGTCACCGCCTGGCTGCTCGTCCTCCTGGTCGTTCTGACCGCCGTCGTCTCGGGCCTCGCACTCGCGGTACGACGCAACCGACGCGATCGCACGGTCGCCGACTGGGTCGCCACCGCCGTTGTCTACGCACTCCTCGGCCTGATGCTCCAGGTGTTCGGCACGGCTGTCTTCTCCGTTCAGATCGCCGGGGTCGGGGGCGCAGGATCCGCGGGAGTCACACCGTGGACGATCGCCGTTCTGGCCGCCTGGGGCATTGCCATCGAGGCCGTCGCTCGGTACCTGGCGCCGCTCGTGCTCCCCGCTGCGACACCCGGTCTTCTCCGCGTCACCCGGAGGTTCATCGGGCGAGACCTTACGGCGTCCGGGCCCGGTGCGTCGGCTGGCACGGGGCAGATGGGCGCCGGCCAGATGAGCGACGGCCAGATGGGCGCTGGCGAGGCAGGTGCGGAGCCCGCGATCGCGGCCGAGCCGATGTCGCCGCGGAAGCGTCGGATCCTTGTTCGCTCGCTCATCGCCGGGGGAATCGTGCTCGTCCTCGTCGTCGGGGGAGCGATCACCGCCGGCACTCTGCGTTCCACCGTTTACGGCCCGGGCCACGCCGCCGAGGCGTATCTCGCGGCACTGAGCTCGGGCGACGCCGACGCGGCCGGCCGTCTGTCAGGGGCCACCGGAACCGGCAAGGGCATGCTCACCACCAAGGTGCTCTCGTCGGCGAAGGATCGGATCCGCGACGTCGCCGTCGGAAACGCGACCGTCTCCGGTGACCTCGCCTCGGTGAAGGTCAGCTACCGTCAGGGCGGCGAATCGCACGACTCGACCCTAAAACTGACCCGGACCGGCACCTCGTGGCTGATTCACGACAAGTGGGCGGTGACGAGCTCGCTCGCCGCGCCGGTCTCGATCGCCACCGCCAGCGCACTCGGCGACGCGGACGTCACTGTCGACGGCGTCAAGGTCGGAACGACCAAGGAGGGCACGCTCACCCTCTCCGCCTTCCCGGGAACGTATTCGATCGCGGTCGCCGGCACGAAGTACTTCGAGGCCTCCTCGAAGAGCGTGACCGTCACGGCAGACGGGTATGCGGGCAGCCGCCTCGAGTTCGCCGCGGCACCCACCTCCGAGCTGAAATCCGATGCCAAGACGCTCGTGACCGATCTCATCGCGAAGTGCGCCAAAGCCACCACCGGTGAACTCGACGATGCCTGCCCGTTCTACGGCCCGGGAAGCGACGCCACCAAGGTCTCGTACAAGGTCACCTCGAAGCCGACCCTCTCGGTCGATCTGACCTACGACGGCACCGTCGTCGTCACGGGTGACGGGGGCAAAGTCGACATGAAGTACACGAGAGACTTCTTCGGTTCGAACTACAAGGGCGGCTACGAGCAGTCGATGTACATCTACAAGTCGCTGACGATCCAGGGTGACAAGCTGGTGCTCATCGACCGCTGACGCTGCGGCGGGGGCCGGCCCTGAGACCGACACGACGAGGATCCGCGACTCACTAGATTCGGCCGGCACTGGAGACCCAGCCGGCACAGGAGACCCAGCCGGCACTGGCAGAGTTGCACCATGCCCCGTCAGAACCCCCGCCGCACCGCCCTCATCCTGAGCACCGCGCTCGCCGTCAGCGGCGCCCTGCACTTCGCCCGTCCGAAGACCTTCGACGGCATCGTGCCGGAGTCGCTTCCCGGCGAACCGCGCACCTGGACCCTCGTCTCCGGCGGGGCCGAGCTCGCCTGCGCCGCGGCCCTGGCGATCCCGCGCACCAGGTCGGTCGGGGGGATCCTCGCCGCAGCGCTCTTCGTCGCGGTGTTCCCGGCGAACGTCAAGATGGCGCGCGACGCTCTGCGGAGCCGTCGAGCCGCACCGCGCCGCAAGGTCATCGCTGTCGTTCGGCTGCCGTTGCAGGTGCCGCTCGTTCTCCTCGCTTTGCAGGCGCGACGCGGCTGACGCCCGACGGCACACGCCCGACGGCACACGCCCGACGGCACACGCCTGACGGCACACGCCTGACGCTCCTCAGCTGAGGGGCGGTACGCCCGGATACCGCGCGAGCCTCTCGCACCCCGATGCTGACGTCGCCATACTGGATGCGACCGCCACCGCAGCCGATCCACAGGAGTACCAGTGCCGCAGTTCGTCCACCTCCGCGCCTCCGGCGTGAGCCTTCTTCTCGACCTCACCGACCGGCAGCTGCCCGCTATCGTGCACTGGGGTGCCGCCCTCGGCGACCTCTCGCTCGATGAGGCCCGTGCTCTCGCGCAGGGCGACGTCGAGCCGCTGGCCGGAAACGCCGTCGACGACCCGGTGCGCCTGTCGATGCTGCCCGAGCACCACATCGGCTGGGTCGGCAAGCCGGGCGTCGCCGGGCACCGCGAAGGCCGCGGCTGGTCGCCGAAATTCGAGGTAACCGACGTGCTCGTCGACGGAAGCAGCGTCGAGGGCGACTTCGTCGAGACCGGTGCCGGTCTCGTCACGGTGACCGCTCAGGATCCTGAAGCGGGGCTCCAGATCCACCTCGACGTCGAGATGCTGCTCTCCGGTCTCGTCCGGGCGCGCGCTGCCCTGCGCAACAAGGCGGCCGGCCCGTACACCGTCACCGAGTTGACGGTCGCTCTGCCCATTCCTCCCCGGGCGCGCGAGATCCTCGACTTCGCCGGCCGCTGGGGCAAGGAGCGCACACCCCAGCGCAGCCAGCTCGTCGTGGGCATCCACGAGCGGGAGGGCCGCAAGGGGCGCACCGGTGCCGACGCGGCCACCGTGCTGAGCGTCGGCGAGCCCGGCTTCGGCTTCGCCCGCGGCGAGGTGTGGGGCGTGCACACGGCCTTCAGCGGCAACCACCGGCACTATGCCGAGCGTCTGTTCTCGGGCATGCAGGTGATCGGCGGCGGCGAACTGCTGCTGCCGGGCGAGGTGCGTCTGGCCGAGGGCGAGACCTACACGGCTCCCTGGATCTACGCCGCCTACGGTGACGGGCTCGACGATCAGGCGCACCGGTTCCACCGCTACCTCCGGTCGCGTGACGAGCACCCGACCAGGCCCCGCCCGATGACCCTCAACGTGTGGGAGGCCGTGTACTTCGACCACGACCTCGCGCGCCTCACCGACCTCGCCGACCGTGCCGCAGCCCTCGGCGTCGAGCGGTACGTGCTCGACGACGGGTGGTTCCGTGGTCGGCGTGACGACTTCCGCGGGCTCGGCGACTGGTACGTCGACGACGAGATCTGGCCGAACGGGCTGTCGCCGCTGATCGACCGCGTCACCGGCCTCGGCATGGAGTTCGGGCTCTGGTTCGAACCCGAGATGGTCAACGAAGACAGCGACCTCGCTCGGGCGCACCCCGAGTGGATCATGCAGACGGGGGGCCGCCTGCCCATCCGCAGCAGACACCAGCAGGTGCTCAACCTCGGCATCCCCGAGGCCTACGAGTTCGTGCTCGAGCGCATGACCGCGATCCTCGGCGAGTACGACATCGCCTACATCAAGTGGGATCACAACCGCGACCTGATCGATGCCGGCACCTGGCCCACCGGAGTCCCGGGCGTGCACGAGCAGACGCTCGCCACCTATGCCCTGATGGACGAGCTGAAGGTGCGATTCCCCGGTCTCGAGATCGAGTCGTGCTCGTCCGGCGGCGCGAGGGTCGACCTGGGTGTGCTCGAGCGAACCGACCGGATCTGGGTCAGCGACTGCATCGACCCGCTCGACCGCCAGCAGATGAACCGCTGGACCATGCAGCTACTGCCGCCCGAGATCCTCGGCTCGCACATCGCCTCCGGGGTCAACCACACCACCGGGCGCTACCACGAGCTCTCGTTCCGCGCCGGCACGGCGCTCTTCGGGCACCTCGGCATCGAGTGGGATCTCGCCAAGGCCTCCGAGGCGGAGAACCGCGACCTCGCGGCGTGGATCGCGCTCTATAAGGAGAAGCGCGCCCTGATGCACTCGGGTGACATGGTCCGGGCCGACGCGCTCGACCCGACGGTCAACGTCTACGGGGCTGTCGCCGCCGACCGATCCGCCGCGCTCTTCTTCCTCGCGACTCTGGGCCGCAGCGAGGTGTCGCCGCGGGGTCGATTCACGCTGCCCGGTCTCGACCCGGCTCGTCGCTACCGAGTCGCCCCGATCGTCGTCGGCGATCCCGACGATGGATTCGTCGCGCCCGCCTGGTGGAACGGCGGCTCCGGCACTGTGCTGTCGGGCCGGTCGCTCGGGGTCGTCGGCCTCCACCTTCCGGGGCAGTACCCCGAGCGTGTGACCGTTCTGAGCGTCACGGAGGAGTAGTCGCGCGGGCTTATGCTGTGACTTTGCGTTTTGCGGCCTTGCACGTCGCGCACGTTCAGTTTCAGAGCTCGAGGAGTGACTGTGTCGAATTCGACGACCACCCGGATCCTGCCCACCCTCGATCGGTTCTTCGAGATCACGAAGAGGGGCAGCACCTGGGCGACCGAGGTGCGTGGCGGTCTCGTCACGTTCGTGACGATGGCGTACATCGTCATCTTGAACCCGCTGATCCTCGGCGGGTTCTCGGCCGACCAGGCGGCGAAGGACATCGCCGGCAACTGGCTGCAGAACGCCCAGGTCGGTGCCGTCACGGCACTCACCGCCGGTGTGATGACGATCCTGTTCGGTCTCGTCGCGCGTCTTCCGTTCGGCCTAGCTGCGGGGCTCGGCATCAACTCCTTCCTGGCCGTCAGCGTCGTCAAAGACGTCACCTGGCCCGAAGCGATGGGTCTCGTCGTCATCGAGGGCCTCATCATCGTGATCCTCGCCGCGACCGGCCTGCGCACGCTGATCTTCAAGGCGGTGCCGCAGGCCCTCAAGACCGCGATCAGCGTCGGCATCGGCCTCTTCATCGCTTTCATCGGGCTCGTCGACGCCGGCTTCGTGCGCACGTCGGGGGAGGCGTCGCCGCCGGTCCAGCTCGGAATCGCAGGATCCGTCGAGACGTTGCCCACCATCGTGTTCGTCATCGGACTCGTCGTGATCGGCGTCCTCGTCGCTCGCAAGGTCCGTGCCGCGATCCTCATCGGCATCGTCGTCACCACGGTCATCGCGATCATTCTCAATCTCATCTTCAAGGTGCCCGAGTCGCTCGGCACGAACCCCGCGGGGTGGAACCTCAACGCACCGGGGCTCCCGACCAGCATCGTGTCGCTGCCCGACCTCTCGCTCGTCGGTCAGTTCGACCTCTTCGGCGCTTTCTCGCGTATCGGCGGAGTCGCGGCGACGATGCTCGTCTTCACCCTGGTCTTCACGAACTTCTTCGACGCGATGGGCACGATGACCGGCCTCGCCCGCCAGGCCGGAGTCGCCGCCCCCGACGGCACGTTCCCGCGCCTTCGCCCCGCCCTGATCGTCGAGGGCATCGGAGCTGTCGCCGGTGGCGCGTCGAGCGGTTCGTCGAACACGGTGTTCGTCGAGTCGGCATCCGGCGTCGGCGAGGGCGCGCGGACGGGGCTCGCCTCGGTCGTGACCGGCCTGCTGTTCGTGCTCGCGATGTTCTTCACGCCGCTGACGCAGGTCGTTCCGCTGGAGGTGGCCGCGGCATCCCTCGTCGTCGTCGGTGCGCTCATGGTGTCGCAGATCAAAGACATCGTCTGGACCGACTTCAGCGTCGCGCTCCCGGTCTTCCTCACCATCATCGTGATGCCGCTCACCTACTCGATCTCGAACGGCATCGGTGCCGGATTCATCTCGTGGGTGCTGCTCCGGTCGCTCTCGGGCAAGGGCAAGGAGATCAGCCCGTTGCTGTGGGTCGTCGCTCTGGGCTTCGTAATCTACTTCGCGCGCGGCCCGATCCAGGCCTGGATCGGGTAGCTTTCAGCCCTGCCGATGCCTTCGCCTGCAGTTCGGCAAGCCCTTCACCGTCGCGACGGCCGCCGAATGGACGGCCGCCGCGGGGGTCGAGCGGAACAGCAGGTTTACTGCTCGGTGACTACTTCGCCTCCCACCACGGCGCGATGACGGCGCGCGCGAGGGTGTGCGAGAAGAGGTTGAAGCCGAGGAACGCCGGCGACGCGGTGTCGTCGATGCCGAGGGTCTCGACGTCGACGGCGTGCACGGCGATGAAGTAGCGGTGCGGGCCGTGCCCGGCTGGCGGTGCGGCTCCGAGGAAGTGCGCTAGACCACCGTCGTTCTTCAGCTGGAAGGCACCGTCGGGCAACCCGGAGCCCTCGGCGTCGCCCGCTCCCGACTCGAGCGAGGTGACCGACACGGGCACATCGACGACGGCCCAGTGCCAGAAGCCTGCAGCGGTGGGCGCATCGGGGTCGTACATGGTGACGGCGAAGCTCTTCGTCTCATCGGGGAAGCCCGACCACGACAGCTGCGGGCTGACGTCGCCGCCGCCGGCCCCGAAGATGCCCGAGACCTGAGGCGTCGAAAGCGGGGCGCCGTCCTGAACGTCGCTCGAGGTGAGAGTGAAGCTCGGAACGTCGCCGATGGCGTCGTACGGCGAGGGGGTCGAGGTGCTGCTCATGAAAACTCCTTCTGTTGCGTCTGTCGCCTTCGTTCTACACGAGCCCCCCGGCTTTCCGCTCAGCTGCTGCGGCCCCGCCGCGAGATGGCCCAAAAGACAAGGATCCCGGTGGCTGGCTGCAGACTGAGCCATCTCGCGATGTCGGCACCTGTGGAGAACGTCCCCGTCGGATCCTTCACCTCGGTCATCCTGTCGGCATGAAACCGGACGCCTTTCCCTCTCCGCTCGCTCAGGAGTCGTTCCGCGTCGGCGGTGGCCTGGAGCATGTGCCGTACTCGCGGTTGCGCCGGGTCGACTTCGTCGCGCTGGCCCATGGCCTGCGGGTCCATCAGAGTCGACTCGATCTCCAGCGAGCTCGACTCGCCGCTCCGCTGCTGGGAGCCAATCAATTCTTCAGTCACACCACAGCGGCTGAGGTGTGGGGGATGCCCGTGCCGTTCGATGCGGCCCTGCATACGACCACGATCGGGGCAGGCTCGGTGACTCGTCGTCCCGGTTTTGTCGGTCACCGGGTCTCGCCTGAAGGCGTCAGCGTGGAGGTTGTGCGAGGCATACGGGTTTCGCCGCGCCTGCAGACATGGGGCGAGTGCGCAACCGTTCTCACTCAGGAGGAGCTGATCATCGTCGGCGACTACCTCGTGGGGCCGAGATGCGGTCACTCTCTTGACGAGCTGGAGGCCGAGGTGGCACGCCGCCGGGGCCAGCGAGGGGCTCGAGGCCTGCGGCGTGCCCTCGCGTCGGTGTGTGTCGGCGCAGAGTCGCCGCGCGAAACGCGGCTTCGGCTCCAGTTGCTCGACGCCGGCTTCCGCCTTCCGTTGCTCAATTGCCCCATCCACGACGAGCCAGGGCGCTTCATCGCTCGTCCTGACATCATCTACGGCCGAGAGCGCGTTTGCGTCGAGTACGACGGTGATCATCACCGGACGGATCGCAAGACGTACCGAGACGACAAGCGACGCCGTGAAGCCCTTGCCGACGCAGGATGGCGCGTGCTGTATCTCTCCGACGACGACCTCTCCGGTCGCAACTGGGAGGCGTTCGTCGTCCGCTTGGGCCGCGCGCTGGCACAGGGCGAATCGGACTATCTGGCGCGGCGGGCCGTGCGGCACTCGTAACGGCCAGCGAGATGGCCGAATCTACGCCTGACGCGCTGCAAAGACGTAGGCTTGGCCATCTCACGGGCCAGGGCGGTCTCGGGTCTGCGCGCCAGGCGACGCCGGCCACACTTGCCCGCACGTGCCACGATCAGACCATGAGCACACTCGCGACCGCAGCAGCAGCCGACGCCGTCAAGGGCCGCTCCCGGCTCCGGTTCGCCGCGATGATCGCGATCGGCGTCGTCGCCGGAGGAGCCGCGGGCCTGCTCGGAGCCGGCATCTCCTCGATCGTGATCGGCTGGGCCGCCGCGTGCCTTAGCTATCTCGTCTGGGTGTGGCTCGCCGTCGGCCGCTTGAGCGGCGAGCAGACCCGTCAGCATGCGACGCGCGAAGACCCCTCGCGTCCGACCAGCCACCTGCTTCTGATCGTGGCGTGCACCGCGTCGTTGGCCGCGGTCGCCACGCTCGTCGTGTCGGCCAACCGCGCCACAGGCGGGGAGGCCGTGCTCCTCGCCGGGCTCGCGGTCGTGAGCGTGGCGCTCTCGTGGTTCCTCGTGCACACGCTCTTCATGCTCCGTTACGCCGTGCTCTATTACAGCGGCACCGCCGAGGGCGGAATCGACTTCAACCAGCCCGAGCCGCCCGACTACGCCGACTTCGCCTACCTCGCGTTCGATCTGGGGATGACGTTTCAGGTGAGTGACACCACGGTGTCGTCCAGCGCGATTCGCCACGTCGTGCTCCGGCACTGCCTCCTGTCATACCTGTTCGGCACGGTGATCCTGGCGACCTTGATTAACCTGGTCGCCGGTCTCGGATCCTGACGGGCGACGCACGGAGTATCGCTCCATCCGCTCCTGTCAACCCGTGCGGCCGCACCCGAGTGAGCGCTCACCCGCGGAGTAGCGTTGGCGCGGGCGCACCGACGCGCCCACGACAAGGAGCATCGTTCGCATGGAATTCAGGTATCTCGGCAACTCGGGCCTCAAGATCTCCGAGCTCACCTACGGCAACTGGCTGACTCACGGCTCCCAGGTGGAGAACGACACGGCGACCGCGTGCGTGCGCAAGGCGCTCGACGTCGGCATCTCGACCTTCGACACCGCCGACGTGTACGCCAACACTCAGGCCGAGACGGTTCTCGGCGAAGCGCTGAAGGGCGAGCGCCGCGAGTCGCTCGAGATCTTCACCAAGGTCTACGGGCCGACCGGGCCGAAGGGTCACAACGACACCGGTCTGAGCCGCAAGCACATCACCGAGTCGATCAACGGGTCGCTGAAGCGCCTCCAGACCGACTACGTCGACCTCTACCAGGCGCACCGCTACGACGTCGAGACGCCGCTCGAAGAGACGATGCAGGCGTTCGCCGATCTCGTCCGCCAGGGCAAGGTGCTCTACATCGGCGTCAGCGAGTGGAACGCCCAGCAGCTGCGCGACGGGTCCGCCCTCGCGAAGGAGCTCGGCATCCAGCTCATCTCGAACCAGCCCGAGTACTCGCTCCTCTGGCGTGTCATCGAAGACGAGGTCGTCCCGGCGTCGAAAGAGCTCGGCATCTCGCAGATCGTCTGGTCGCCCGTGGCTCAGGGAGTGCTCACCGGCAAGTACAAGAAGGGCGCAGAGCTGCCCGCAGGATCCCGCGCGACCGACGAGAAGGGCGGCGCCGGCATGATCTCGCGTTGGATGGGCGACGACGTGCTCGACGCCGTGGCTCAGCTGGAGCCGATCGCGAGCGATCTCGGTCTAACCCAGGCGCAGCTGTCGCTCGCCTGGGTTCTTCACAACGACAATGTCGCGTCGGCGATCATCGGCGCGTCTCGCCCCGAGCAGGTCGAGTCGAATGCGGTCGCGGCCGGCGTGAAGCTCGAGGCCGACGTCGTTGCGCGCATCGAGGCGGTGTTCGAGGGGCTGGCCGAGACCGACCCATCGAAGACGCAGATGCCGGCGGGCCGCGAAGCCTAGCGAGTTCGGGTTCGGCCCCGGCGCATGATCCGGGGCCGAGCCCGAGGATCCTTCGGGGTCACGAAGAAAGAAGGCTCAGCACGAAGAACGGACCGCCGTTGTCGTGCTGGATCGCCGCACTCCCCGCAAACCGAGCGAAGTCGCCCGTGCCCGAACCCGGCACGATGTTGCCGAACTGGCCGGAGTCGCTCGGAGTCTGCATCGCGCCGTGATGGATTGTGATGGCACCCGCTCGACCGTCGTCGAGGGTTCCCGACAGGCGCTCGACGGCGACGTAGCCACGACCGGTCTCTTCCTCGCCCGAGGTGAGAAAGACTAGGTCGCTCTGCCCGACGAGCCCGGCCGTGAACGTCTTGTGCATGGCCAGGCCCTGCACCCACGACGCGTCGGCGCCCGGGATCTCGACCGGTGTCGCGGCCGTGACGTCGAAGCGGAGGGTCAGGGTCTCGACGATGTCCATGCGCTCACGCTACCCGACACCACAATTCGACCCCGACGGCGAATCAGGCCCGATGGCGAACTGGGCGCGACACCACAATTTGGCCCTCACACCGCAAATCGGGCCCGACCCCGCCGAAAGGCGGTGCCGGACCCGAGTCACGGTGCCGTGCGGAGCTACGCGGGAACGTTCGCCGCTTCGAGGCGGCCGAACTCCTCGTCGCTCAGCTTGATCGACGCGGCTGTCGCCGAGTCCATGATCGACTGCGGACGCGACGACCCAGGGATCGGGATCACGACCTCCGACTTCTTGAGCTCCCACGCGAGCGTGAGCACCTGCGGGCTGACCCGGCGGGCGTTCGCGATCTCAGCGAACACAGCGTGGTTCTGACCGAGGTCGGCCGCGTTGGTGATGCCGCCGAGGGGGCTCCAGGGGAGGAACGCGACGCTCATCTCGTCGCAGAGCTCGAGCTCGGCCGTCGACGACAGGAACGCCGGCGAGAACTGGTTCTGCACGCTGACCAGTCGACCGTCGAGGATGTCGTTCGCCTCGCGGATCTGGTCGACGTCGGCGTTCGAGATACCGGCCATCCGGATGACGCCCTCGTCGAGCAGTTCGACCAGTGCGCCGATCGAGTCGGCGTAGGGCACCGAGGGGTCGGGTCGGTGGAACTGGTAGAGCCCGATCGACTCGACGCCGAGCCGCTTAGCCGAAGCCTTCGCGGCCTCTTTCAGGTGCTCGGGGCGGCCATCTTGATCCCAGCCGCCGTCTTTGTTGTGGACGCGGGTGTGGCCGCCCTTGGTCGCGACGAGGATCTCGTCGGTGTTGCCGTGCCAAGTCTTCAGGGCTTCGGCGATGAGGATCTCGTTGTGGCCCTCGTCATCCAGCTTGCCCGACAGGCTGTAGGCGTCGGCAGTGTCGATGAACGTGATGCCGGCTTCGAGAGCGGCATGGATCGTGGCGATCGACCGCTTGCGCTCAGGGCGCCCCTCGATCGACATGGGCATGGCGCCCAGTCCGATGGCGCTGACGGTGACGTCTCCGATGGTGCGTGTCTTCATGAGTTCTCTTTCGACGATGAAAAGAAGGGGTTGAGGATCCGGCTGGTCACCACGCGTAGTCCTCGGGAGCGGGCTGGTGGCCGGGGAAGATCGCGTCGAGCTTATCGAGGGCGTCCTGGTCGAGCTTGATGTCGACGGCGGCGACGGCCGAGTCGAGCTGCGCCATGGTGCGCGGCCCGGTGATCGGGCCGGTGACTCCGGGCTGGTGCAGCAGCCAGGCGAGAGCGAGCTCGCCGGGCTCGTGGCCGAGCTCTTTCGCCAGGTTCTCGTACGATTCGAGCTGAGTGCGGTGGCTGTCGACGAACTCCTTCGATCGGCCTTCGAGACGACGCTTTCCGCCGTCTTCTTTGCCGATGATGCCGCCGAGGATCCCGCCCTGCAGCGGCGACCACGGGATCACGCCGAGGCCGTAGTGGCGCGCCGCCGGGAGCACCTCGAGCTCGATGTCACGGGCGATGAGGTTGTACAGCGACTGCTCGCTGACCAGCCCGAGGAAGTGCCTCGACTTCGCGGCCTCCTGCGCCTGGGCGATGTGCCAGCCGGCGAAGTTGCTCGACCCTGCGTAGAGGATCTTGCCCTGGGCGACGGCCACTTCGATGGCGCCCCAGATCTCGTCCCAGGGGGTGTCACGGTCGACATGGTGGAACTGGTAGACGTCGATGTAATCGGTCTGCAGTCGCTTCAGGCTTGCGTCGAGAGCGCGACGGATGTTGAGGGCGGAGAGTTTGCCGTCGTTCGGCCAATCTCCCATGTCGCCGTAGAGCTTTGTGCCGAGCACCGTCTTCTCACGACGTCCACCGCCCTTGGCGAACCAGCGGCCGATGATCTGCTCGGTAATGCCCTCGCCCTTGGCCCAGCCATAGACGTTGGCCGTGTCGAAGAAGTTGACGCCCTTGTCGTGGGCGGCATCCATGATCGCGTGGGAGTCGTCTTCGGTCGTCTGCGGGCCGAAGTTCATGGTGCCGAGAATGGTTCGGGAGACGGAGAGTCCCGTGCGTCCGAGATGTGTGTAGTCCATAACCTCCTGCCTAGACCCTCGGGTCGGCGTTCGCCCGTCTCGCGCACAGGCGCTGTTCACCCGGCGTGCCGGTTGTTCCCACGCAGGATCGGTACGATCCCCGAATGTCGATGCACGAGGAGAACCACCCCGCGCACCACCACCGACTTCGCAACTCGAAGGTGGCGAAGCGGGGTCGCCTCTTTCGCGCGCGCCTCAACCTCTACCCGCGCCTTCGTCTCGCCTACAAGATCCTCATCGGCGTGCTCGGGGTCACCGTTGTGATCATCGGGCTGATCCTGATCCCGCTTCCCGGTCCGGGCTGGCTCGTCGTCTTTCTCGGCCTGGCGCTGCTCGGCACCGAGTTCCCTGCCGCCCACCGGTTCAACATGTGGGTACAGCGCAAGGTCAAGGCGGTCATCGCCTCTTTCCAGGCCCGGCGTCGCCGTCGGGCGGCCGAGCGAGCGCAGCGCTCTCAGCGGGCCACTGCCCAGCGCTAGACCTCAGCGGTCGCTTCGGTGCCCCACGTCGTGATCTCGCGGGGAACGGCGAGTTCGTGGCCGCCGGCCTCGGCGAGCACTTCGACGGCCCGCACCCGGTCTGACACCACTCCGCCCGTCGACACCATCCACGATCCGACCAGCACGCTGTCATCGACGGTCGAGTGCACGGCGACACCGGCGATGTCGAACACCCCGTAGGCGGGTTCCGCGAACGTGACGCGCAGCAGCGCCCCGTGCGCCACGGTGTCGCCCACCGCGGGTGGCGAGGTCGGCAGTGCCTCTTCCGCCGCTGCGCGTTCGGCCGAGTGGTACGTGCGCAGCAGCTGAAGGGTGCGCTGCGGCTTCTTGTTCGAGTCGAGCGGGTGGCTGCCGAGCGTCGAGCCGGCGAGCGACGTCGAATACATGACCGAGCCCCGCACGGCGAACACGCCGTACCGCTCGGTCGAGAAGGTCGCGACGACGGCGTCGCCCTGCTCGAGGTCGGCGAGGAATGCCGTCAGAGCCTTGACGTTGCGCTTCGCCGGGGGAGTGAGGTCGTCGTCAGTCACGGAACGAGCCTAACGAGAGATCGGTGGGCCGCGCTGACGTCGGGCCGGATCCTCGGTGTTGGCAGACTCCCGGGCTGCGCGCCGATGGTTACCAGCGACCGCCCGGTATTCTCTCGATACTCATGTCTGACAGCCCCGCCGCCGCCACCCCGTACGAGGTTCTCGGCGTCCACGCGAGCAGCAGTCAAGACGACCTCCGCAAGGCCTACCGGCGCCTGGCCCGCGAGACGCATCCCGACCTCGGCGGCACCCCCGAGCGGTTCCGGCAGGTGCAGATCGCCTGGGAGCGCATCGGCACTCCCGAAGACCGGGCTCGCTACGACAACGGCACCGCGCGACCTCGCTCGTCGGCGTCATCCGAGGGCTCCGGCCACACCTGGGCTCCGCGACCCCCGCGACCGCGCGCCGAGTCGAAGCCGCGTGCCCGCGCCTTCGGGCACCCGGGCGGCCAGGAGCGCGTGAGGTTCCTCGAGCTGATACGCGAGTGGGTCGGCCGAGGAGAGCCGCTCGACGATCCGTACGATCCGGTGCTCGTGCGGTCGGCCCCCTCAGAGATCCGCAGGATCCTGGCGAAGGCCGTTGCCGAAGAGACCACCGCGACCGCTGTCGTCGACCTGGGCATCGCTTACACGATCTGGAGCAATGTCGCCTGCGGGCGCGAGCCCGAGCTCGACCACATCGTTCTCGCCCCTACGGGCCTCTATGCGATCAACTCCGAAGACTGGGGTTCGTCGGTGCGACTCGTCAAGGGGGAGGTCGAGACGGCCAACCTGGTGGCGGGGGAGCAGCCGGTGCGAACTCTCACCCGCAGTGCGCGGGCCTTCGAGAAGTCGAGCCGGGTGCCCTTCACGGCGCAGCTCATCGTCGTGCCCGACGAGGCTCTCGACGACCCGATCGAACCGGCGGGCAAGGGTCGGCGCAACTCGACGTTCCTCGTGCGACGGTCCGTGCTCCCGCATGTGCTCCGTGGCGCTCTCACCGGCGGCGAGAGCACCGACCGCGTCGACGTGTTCGAGCTGCGGGACCGACTCCAGCAGGCCGTGCGATTCGTCTGATCCGCCTCTGGCTCGCAACGCTCCGCCCTCGGCTCTTCGGCACCGCCACGGTCCGGTGAGTGGCCCCGATCTGCTGGTGTGAAGCGAGCCGCATCATCAGATCCAGCACAATCACCCGGTGGAGCGACGGGTAGCCTGGAGGGCGAACCAGGAGGATCCGTGCCAGACGCCGACGACGAGCTCGCCAGCAAGCCCGCCCGGCCCGTGACGTCGATGACGCTGCGTGCCGAGAGGCTGCGCCGACAGTTCGCGCAGGCCGCGGGGGCGAAGGTCGACGCGTCGGATCCTGGTCTGTCGGTGGCGCCGACTCCCCGCGATCCCGAGCTCACCAACGTTTTCGCCGTGATCGGCTTCGTCGCCGGGATCGTCGCCATCTTCCTCGACTTCTACTTCGTGCCGACAGTCGTCGCGGCGGTGTTCTGCGTGCTCGCGCTCCGCCGTGCGCACGAGCTGGACGCTCGGGGCAAAGGCCCGTTCGGCCGCCGTCGCGCTCTCTGGGGTTTCGGCCTCGCCGGTTTCGGGGCGCTCGGCATCCTGTTTCAGCTGTTTGTCCGTCCGCTCTTCTAAGACCACGGGAGCGGGAGGCTTCGGGCGGCTTCTGCCTCTCCCGGAACGTGGCAAGCTCGTGTCGTGAGCATCCACGGACCCGCCGACGGTTGGGTCGTAGCGCCCGACGGCCGTAAATTCTGGGGCAAGGCCGGTGCGGCCGGTTTGCTGATCGTCGATGCGTCCGGTCGCGTTCTCCTTCAGCACCGCGTCGAATGGAGCCACTTCGGTGGCACCTGGGGTATCCCCGGCGGGGCGAGGGCGTTCGACGAATCCGCTGTCGACGGTGCCCTGCGCGAGAGCGCAGAGGAGGCGAGCGTTCCGGCGTCGGCGCTTCGGCTCCTGTTCACCTCGGTGGTCGACCTGGGCTTCTGGTCGTACACGACGGTCGTGGCCGAGGCCGTCGTCCCGTTCGAGCCGGTCATCGGCGACGGCGAGAGCGAGGCGCTCGAGTGGGTGCCGATCGACTCCGTCGACGATCTGCCCCTGCACCCCGGCTTCGCGTCGTCGTGGGCTCGGCTTCGGCCCCTGCTCTCGTCGCGGCTGACGCTCGTCGTCGATGCCGCGAACGTCGTCGGATCCACCCCAGACGGCTGGTGGAAGGATCGCGCCGGGGCCACGTCTCGCCTGGTCGGGCGGCTGTCCGCGCTCACGTCTGACGGACTCCCTGCGGCTTCGGTGGCCGACGACGACTCGGTCGCCGTCCGCTGGCCGTCGGTCGTCGTCGTTGTCGAAGGGCAGGCGAAAGACCTCGAGGATCCGCCGGCCAACCCCGCTTTCCGCATTCTCCGGGCCGCCTCAGACGGCGATTCCGCTATCGTCGCCGAGGCCGCTCGTGCTGTCGGCTCGGCGCGCACCGTCGTCGTCACCGCCGATCGCGGCCTCGCCGTGCGTGTCGAGGCCCTCGGTGCCGCTGTTATGGGCCCCCGCGCCCTGCTCGACCTGCTGCCCTAGCCCTGCCCTTGGGCCCGGGCCCGGGCCCAACGTCGCTGACGCACCCCTGCCTGGCCAGATCGACCCCGGCATTCGGGGGTTATTTGGCCATCCGGGGGTGCCTCACGCTCATGAGGATGCGGGTTAGCCAGTTCGCCGCTGGTTTCACCGCCGCTGCCCGCGAGCATCGCCGCGAGACTCCGCAAATGGCCCATGGCGGCCGCCCGCATGGGCACATTGGGGAGTCTCGCGAGCAGGAGCAGGAGCGGAGTTGCGGCATCGACCCCAACACACAACACGAGGCCGCCCTCCCGGCAGGGAGAGCGGCCTCGGAGCGACGCGGGGGTCAGGCGGCGGGGCCCTCACCGAGCGTCACGGTGACGGTCTTGCTGGCGCCGTTGGCGTCGGTGTAGGTCACCTTGACCGAGTCGCCCGGGTTGTACGACTGGATGGTGGATGTGAGCGAGTCGGCGTCGGTGACGGCCTTGGAGTCGATCGCGGTGATCGTGTCTCCGGCGACGAGACCCGCCTTGGCGGCGGCGCTGCCCGAGACGGTGCCCGCGATGGTGACACCCGAGCCGGTCGTGCCGGTGCCCGTCCCCGATCCGGTACCCGTCGACGAGATCTGCGCGCCCAGGAACGCCGGGAGCCCGATCTGGATCGTGCCCGACTCGTTACCGTCGAGGATGTTGCTGGCGATCGACAGCGCGCTCGAGATCGGGATCGCGTACCCGGTCGTGTCGGAGGTGCCCGACGACGCGGCCGTGATGATGCCAATGACGTCGCCGTCGGCGTTGCGCAGCGGCCCGCCGGAGTCACCCGAGACCACGTCGGCGCTGACCTCGATGAGGTTCTTCAGCGACTCGGTGCCGGAGCCCGATTCGCTCTGCACGGTGATCGACTGGTCGGTGGCGAGCACGGTGCCCTTAGCCGTGACGAGGCTTCCGGTGCCCTCGGCGTTGCCGGTCGAGTGCACGGTGTCACCCGCGGCGACGGTGTCGTTCTCCCCGAACGAGACCGTCTGCAGCCCGCTGGCGTCTTCGAGCTTGAGCACGGCGACGTCGTTCGTGGCATCGGTGCCGACCACCTTGGCCGTGTACGTCTTGCCAGTCGAGACAACGGTCACCTGGATGCTGGTGGCACCCTGCACGACGTGGTTGTTGGTGAGGATCTCACCGTCGCTGGTCATGACCATGCCGGTGCCGGCCGACTTCGACGACTCGTTGTAGTCGAGCGTCGACACGATGGTGACGACACCCTGCTTCTCGGTCGCGGAGGCGCTGGTGGCGTCGCTCGGGGTGGTGCCGGTTCCGCTCGAACCATCGGAACCAGAGGATCCGTCGGTCCCGTTGCCCTGGCCGAAGCCGTAGGCGCCGAAACCGCCCGAGGAGTCGCTGCCGCTCGAACCGGAGCCGCTCGAACCGCCCGGCAGCTGCAGGGTCTGGCTCTGACCGGCCGCATCGGCCGCCTTCTCGCCGGTCGAGTGACCGATGGCGTAGGCACCGCCGCCGGCGGCTCCGGCGATGATCACACCGGCGGCTGCGGCGCCGGCGATCGTCATCCAGCGCTTCGGGCGTCGCTTCGGGTTCTGGAACGCCGGGGGCACCGGTCCGGTGCCGTACGGCGACTGTGCGTACGGGCCGGCGGGGGAGCCACCCTGGTTCTGCGTGGCGTAACTGTCGTGGCCCATCTCGGCCCACTCGGATCCTGGTGTCGCCGACTGGGTCGGGTGCGCCTCGCTGACGAAGTGAGCGGGCGTCGGTCCGGTGCGGTACGGAAGCGTGTGCGCCCTCGGAGCCTCGACGGTCGGAGCCTCGACGGTCGGGGCGTCGTCGCCCGGCGTCGCTGCGAGGGGCTCGGTCGCCTGGTTCTGCTCGTTGGTTACGTTCTGGTCGTCGCCGGTGCCGTGGGATTCGGGGGTTCCAGGTGCACCGGGAGTGGTGTTGCCGCTGTCGTTCTTGCTGCTGTCGGTCATGATTGCCTTCCTGGGGCGGGGTGGTGACGTGCATTCATCCAATGCGCCCATGCATGGAAATCCCTATGACGACTCTGAGTGGCAGTGGTGAAGAGCGCAATAAGAGCCTTGGAGCCCAACCCGTGAATTGGGTGCTGAAGGCGCGTAACGATTCCGCTACGCTTGGTGGCCACAGGAGGTCCACGATGGCAGAGTCAGCCACCCCACCGAACGACGCGCACGATCAGCGTCGAGAGGTAGACACGACCCTCAGCTTCAATGAGGAGTTCCAAGCCCAGCTCGCCGCGCTCGAAGGGGGCGTCTCGTCCGACGAGCGCGAGGCGGTTTCGTCCCTCCCGTCGGGCTCAGCGCTTCTCGTGGTCCGCCGTGGGCCGAACATCGGTGC
The DNA here is from genome assembly GCF_015350875.1 of Frondihabitans sp. VKM Ac-2883. Classification (NCBI taxonomy): domain Bacteria; kingdom Bacillati; phylum Actinomycetota; class Actinomycetes; order Micrococcales; family Microbacteriaceae; genus Frondihabitans; species Frondihabitans sp. VKM Ac-2883. Next base: position 19,366 of record NZ_JADKSF010000008.1, read on the forward strand.
GCGGTTCCTCCTCGACGCCGACGTCACCGTCGCCGGTCGTCACCCCGATGCGGGCATCTTCCTCGACGACGTCACCGTCAGTCGCAAGCACGCCGAGTTCCACCGTCACGGCACGTCGTTCAGCGTCAAAGACCTTGGTTCGCTCAACGGCACCTACTTCGACGGCGTTCGCATCGACGAGGCCCTCCTCAGCGATGGCGCCGAGGTCCAGGTCGGCAAGTTCCGCCTCACCTTCTACGCATCTCGAGTCGATCTCGCGAACCTGGCGACGAGGTAGTGCCCCGCGCACTGGCTCGGGCGGTCTCGGCTCCGGGCTCCTCCGACCTATTGACGATCGGTCAGGTGCTGGCCCGTCTGAAGCCCGATTTTCCTGATCTGTCGAACTCCAAGCTCCGCTTTCTTGAAGAGCGCCAGCTGGTCACTCCGGTTCGCACCGAGTCCGGTTACCGCAAATTTTCGGGCGACGATGTCGAGCGGCTGCGTTTCATCCTGGGTCTGCAGCGAGACCACTACCTTCCGCTGAAGGTCATCCGTCAGCACCTCGACGACCTCGATGCCGGTCGCCCGCTGTCTCTGCCCACCGGTGCGGCACCAACGTCGATGCTTTCAGGCGGTCGCCGACTCGGTCGCGACGAGCTGATCGCCGAGTCGGGTGCCTCCGCGGCTCTCGTCGACGACGCCGTCCAGACCTCCCTTCTTCCGGCCGCCGACTACTACGGCGACGATCACGTCAAGGTCATGACCGCGCTCGTCGAACTGGCTAAAACCGGTATCGAACCGCGGCACCTCCGGCCGTTCCGAGCGGCCGCCGAGCGTGAGATGGGTCTTATCGAGAGCGCTGTCGCACCGACGGCCAGACGCCGCGATGCGGCGGGTCGCGCCCGCGTGGCCGAGATGGCCCGCGAGATCTCCGAGCAGCTCGAGATCGTCCGCACTTCGCTCATTCGCTCGGCGCTCGGCCGCCTCGACGCTTAGACTTCGTTCGGGTTCGAGCCAATCCGAAGACACGCCGTTGTGTCGGAGCGGATGTGGCCCGGTCGGGTCGGGGTTGTCGCTACGGTTGACCTCGGTACAACCATCAACCCGATGTTGAACCTTAAAGTTGGAAGGCGCTTAATGAGTGAGTCAGGTTCCCCCGAGGAGTCCCTCGGCGACGCGCCGCACCAGGCATCAGCGCCCCGCTCGTCGTACGGCGAAGAGCTCCTCTTCACCGACGGCATGATCGAGCTCGAAGACGACCACGGCTACCGCGGCACCGCCGCCGCTCGCGCCGCCGGCATCAGCTACCGTCAACTCGACTACTGGGCTCGCACCGGTCTCGTCGAACCGACCGTCCGCGGAGCGGCAGGATCCGGCACGCAGCGTCTCTACGGATTCCGCGACATCCTGGTGCTGAAACTCGTCAAGAGGCTCCTCGACACCGGCATCTCCCTGCAGCAGATCCGCACCGCGGTCAACCAGCTCCGCGAGTCGGGCGTCAATGACCTTGCACAGACCACCCTCATGAGCGACGGTGCCTCCGTGTACCTGTGCACGTCGAACGACGAGGTCATCGACCTCGTCTCGCGCGGTCAGGGCGTCTTCGGCATCGCCGTCGGCAAGGTGCTGCGTGAGGTCGAGAACAGCCTTGTCGAGCTCGACTCGACGCCGGCCGCCGACCCCGCCGACGAACTCGCAGCAAGAAGAACTCGCGCCTCCTAGCGCAAGACCTCAAAAAAGACCGCCCGGCGAGCTGCCAGGCGGTCTTTTTGGAGGTCTCGGCGCGCGAGCGCGAGGCCCGAGGCGCTAGCGCTGAACGGCAGGCTCGGCGTAGTCGCCGATCTTCGCCGTGCGCATGATGCGCTCGAGCAGCTGGTCGAAGTTGCGCGCCATCTCTTGCGCGCTCTCGCCCGGCCACACGTGGAGCGGCTTCGCGGCTCCCTGAGCCTGCTGAAGCGAGGTGCGCTCCGGCAGCTGGGGGGAGAGCACGAGGGGCCCGAACATGTCGCGCAGCTCTTTGATGCGGAACTGGTGCTCAAGCGACTGCACGCGAGCGCGGTTCACGATGATGCCGAGAGGCTGAAGACGGGGGGAGAGGCCGCGACGGATTTCTTCGATGGCGCGGAGCGCGCGGTCGGCTGCGGCGACGGAGAAGAGGCCGGGCTCGGTGACAACGGTCACGCGGTCGGAAGCGGCCCAGGCAGTCCGTGTGAGCGCGTTCAGCGAGGGAGCGCAGTCGATCAAGACGAGGTCGTAGTCGGCTTCGACGTTCGCGAGAGCCTCTTCGAGCTTCCAGATGTCGCGGATCGAGGGGTGGGGCCCGTCGAAGTTGATCGCCGAGGGGCTGCCGATCATCACGTCGATCTTGCCCGTGCGGCCCTTCGTCCAGCCCGACGGAGCGATGGCCGCGCGGACCGTCTTCTCCTTCGGCGAGGCCAGGACGTCGGCCACGTTGAGGTGCCCGGCTACGTTGATGTCGAGACCCGTCGACACGTCGGACTGGGGGTCGAGATCCACCACGAGGGTCCGGAGACCCTTGGCGAAGGCAGCCGACGTGAGTCCGAGCGTCACGGTCGTCTTGCCGACGCCGCCTTTGAGAGAGCTGACGCTGAGTACATGCACGAACAAGACGATACCTTCACTACTGTTGAAGCACCTAAAAGCGGGCCGCGAGGCGCGGCGAAGAAAGGCTCCTCCTTGTTCTCCAAGATCCTTGTCGCAAACCGCGGAGAGATAGCGATCCGGGCCTTCCGAGCCGCTTTCGAGCTGGGTGCGAAAACCGTTGCTGTGTATCCCTGGGAAGACCGCAACTCCATGCATCGGCTCAAAGCCGACGAGGCCTACCAGATCGGCGAGGTCGGGCATCCGGTCCGCGCGTACCTCGACGTCTCCGAGATCATCCGGGTGGCCGTCGAGTCCGGCGCCGACGCGATTTATCCCGGCTACGGCTTCCTGTCCGAGAACCCCGAGCTGGCCGAAGCCGCGACGAGGGCGGGCATCACGTTCATCGGACCGGGCCAGCACGTGCTCGAGATGGCCGGCAACAAGGTCACCGCGAAAGAGAAGGCCATCGCGGCCGGAGTACCGGTCTTGAAGTCGACGCCTGCGAGTCGCGACGTCGAGGCTCTGATCATCGGTGCCGACGAGATCGGCTTCCCCGTGTTCGCCAAGGCCGTCGCCGGCGGCGGAGGGCGCGGCATGCGCCGGGTCGACAAGCCGGAAGACCTCCGGTCCGCCCTCGAGGCGGCGATGCGCGAGGCCGACAGCGCCTTCGGCGACCCGACTATGTTCATCGAGCAGGCGGTAGTCCGCCCCCGCCACATCGAGGTGCAGATCCTCGCCGACGCGACCGGCGAGACGGTTCACCTGTTCGAGCGCGACTGCTCGGTGCAGCGGCGACACCAGAAGGTCGTCGAGATCGCCCCGGCACCGAACCTCGACGAGACCACCCGCCAGGCGATGCACCGCGATGCGATCGCCTTCGCCCGATCGATCGGCTACGTCAATGCCGGCACCGTCGAGTTCCTGCTCGACACAGCGGGGGAGCGCCGCGGCGAGCACGTCTTCATCGAGATGAACCCGCGCATCCAGGTCGAGCACACCGTCACCGAAGAGGTGACCGATGTCGACCTGGTGCTCTCGCAGATGCGCATCGCGGCAGGGGAGACCCTGCACGAGCTCGGCCTCACCCAGCCCGAGATCCACCTCCGCGGCGCCGCTCTCCAGTGCCGCATCACGACCGAAGACCCGAACGCCGGTTTCCGCCCCGACACGGGTCGCATCACGACCTACCGCTCGCCGGGCGGCGCCGGCATCCGACTCGACGGCGGAACGATCAACCCGGGCACCCAGATCAGCCCGCACTTCGATTCGATGCTGGCCAAGATGACGGCCCGCGGCCGCGACTTCCCCGCCGCCGTCGTGCGAGCCAAGCGCGGTCTCGCCGAGTTCCGCATCCGCGGCGTCTCGACGAACATCCCGTTCCTCCAGGCGGTGCTCGAAGACCCGGCCTTTGCTGCGGGCGACCTCAGCACCTCCTTCATCGAGGAGCGCCCCCAGCTCTTCGAGGGCCACGTCTCGAAAGACCGCGGCACGAAAATCCTCACCTGGCTCGCCGACGTCACCGTCAACAAGCCGAACGGCCCCGGCGAGGGCGCCATCGACCCGGCTGTGAAACTCCCGTCGATCGACCTGCGGTCAGAACCGACCGAAGGATCCCGGCACCGCCTGCTGACCCTCGGCCCGGTCGGCTTCGCGTCGGCCCTCCGCGCTCAAACCGCCCTCGCGGTGACCGAGACCACGATGCGCGACGCCCACCAGTCTCTGCTCGCGACTCGTGTCCGGTCGAAAGACCTCCTCGCCGTCGCGCCCCACGTGGCGCGCATGACGCCGGAGCTGTTCAGCGTGGAGGCCTGGGGTGGTGCGACCTACGACGTCGCTCTGCGGTTCCTCGGCGAAGACCCCTGGCAGCGTCTGGCGAGCCTCCGGGAGGCCCTGCCCAACATCGCCATCCAGATGCTCCTGCGCGGCCGCAACACGGTCGGCTACACGCCGTACCCGGTCGAGGTCACCGACGCCTTCGTCAAGGAGGCCGCGGCGACCGGTGTCGACATCTTCCGCATCTTCGACGCCCTCAACGACGTCTCCCAGATGCGTCCGGCCATCGACTCCGTGCTCGACACCGGCACGACGGTCGCCGAGGTGGCGCTCTGCTACACCGCCGACCTTCTCGACCCGGCGGAAGAGCTGTACACGCTCGACTACTACCTCCGGCTCGCCGAACAGATCGTCGAGGCCGGCGCGCACATCATCGCCATCAAAGACATGGCGGGCCTGCTCCGAGCCGGCGCGGCTGAGAAGCTCGTCGGCGCCCTCCGGGAGCGCTTCGATCTCCCGGTGCACGTGCACACCCACGACACCGCGGGCGGCCAGCTCGCGACCCTCCTCGCCGCCAGCCGCGCGGGCGCCGACGCCGTTGACGTCGCAAGCGCGCCGATGGCCGGTACGACGTCTCAGCCCTCGGCCTCGGCGCTGGTCGCCGCCCTCGCCCACACCGAGCGCGACACCGGCCTGTCGCTCGACGCCGTCAGCGATCTCGAGCCGTACTGGGAGGCCGTCAGGCGCGTCTACAAGCCGTTCGAGTCGGGTCTCGCGGGCCCGACCGGCCGGGTGTACAAGCACGAGATCCCCGGCGGGCAACTGTCGAACCTGCGGCAACAGGCGATCTCCCTCGGCCTGGGTGACCAGTTCGAGAAGGTCGAGGACTGGTACGCCGCGGCCAATCGGATCCTCGGCCGCCCGACAAAGGTCACGCCGTCGTCGAAGGTGGTCGGCGACCTCGCTCTGCAGCTCGCCGCGGCAGACGCCGATCCGGCCGAGTTCGAGCGCGATCCGGCGAAGTTCGACATCCCGGACAGCGTGATCGGGTTCATGGCCGGTGAGCTCGGCGACCTGCCGGGCGGGTGGCCCGAGCCGTTCCGGAGCAAGATGCTGGCGGGCCGCGACGTGAAGATCGGTGTGGAGCCCGTGGATCCTTCGGATCTTGCTCTGCTCGCGGAGCCCGGCCGCGTTCGCCAAGAGACGCTGAACCGTCTGCTGTTCGCGGGGCCGACGAAGCAGCACCGCGACATCGTCGACTCGTACGGAGACCTGTCGGTCGTCTCGACGCCCGACTACCTGTATGGGCTCAAGCCCGGTGTCGAGCACACGGTGCCGGTCGCGAAGGGCGTCAACCTCTACATCGGGCTGGAGGCGATCGGCGAGGCCGACGACAAGGGCGTGCGCACGGTCATGACGACGCTTAACGGGCAGCTGCGGCCGGTGTTCATCCGTGACCGGTCGATCGAGGTGTCGGCCCGTGCCACCGAGAAGGCCGATCGCACTGCTGCCGGCGAGATCGCCGCGCCCTTCTCGGGCGTCGTCACGCTCAAGGTGGCTGCGGGAGACCGCGTCGAGGCAGGCGCCCCGGTCGCTACCATCGAGGCGATGAAGATGGAGGCGGCAATCACGACACCCGTCGGCGGAATCGTGGAGCGTCTCGCGATCCCGACCACCCAGCAGGTCGACGCCGGCGATCTGCTCGTCGTCGTCAAGTAGCCCCGCACCACCAGCACCAGGAGAATTCTGCAGTGACCGACCGCCCCATCCGCCTTTTCGGCGACCCGATCCTCCGCTCGCCCTCCGACCCGGTCAAGCTCGATGACCCCGGGCTCGCCGGCCTCGTGAAAGACCTGATCGACACCGTGACCGTGCCCGGCCGCGCCGGAGTCGCTGCCTGCCAGATCGGCGTCGGACTCCGCGCCTTCAGCTACAACGTCGACGGTGAGATCGGTTACGTGCTGAACCCGGTGCTCGTCGAGGTGCGAGGCGAGGCCGATCTGGTCGACGAGGGCTGCCTCTCGGTGCCCGACTTCTACTTTCCGCGCCGTCGATACCCGTGGGCGCGAGTCGAGGGGGTCGACCTCGACGGCAACCCGGTCGTGCTCGAGGGCGAAGGGCTGATGGCTCAGGCGCTACAGCACGAGACCGACCACCTCGACGGAAAGCTCTACGTGATGGGCCTCGACCCCGAGATCAAGCGCGATGCGATGCGTCAGATCCGCGAGTCCGACTGGTTCTGATCGGACCGATTCCAAATCAACGGGTTCTGAGCCGAACCGGGCCGGAAGCACCCTTCGAAAAAGCCTGATTGACTCCAGAGTCAATTAGGAAAAACGACGAGCGCCTTCCCGGCCAGCCCACCGAATGCGGCGACGCAGCCAACGTGTGGCGGCGCGCTGCGAAGAGCTCAGGCCTCGTCGCGCTCCGGAGAAGGCCCGTCGTCTTCATCGGCGTCCTGCGCGTCCACGATGACGAGGCTCTCGCCCACGAGAGTCACCTCGAGCGGCACGACGTCGAGACCCCGGATGACCCTGCGGAGCGGCTGAGGCAGTAGCGGATTACTGCCGATGGGCCCGCCGATCACAACGGCGGCACGAATGTGTCCGCCCACGGTCTTGCGGAGGCCCCGCAGCACGAGTGTGTCGGCCACGGCGTAGCGAGTCTTGAGCCCGCGTGACGCCGAGCCCTCGGCGTTGGCGTCGGCGTACTCGATCGCGACGTCGAGCGCCTGCCGGAGCGCGGGCCCCCGACCGGCCTGGTCGGCGCGCTCGTACGTCGCCGTTTCGATCTCGACGTAGGTGCCGGGGTGGGCGACGAGAAGCGTGGGGCGGAACGACGCCAGCGAGGCGATCAGCTCGTGGCCCAGCGCGAGATGACCGAGCCGGGTAGACGTCGCAACCGCGAGAGTGGCCGTCAGACGAGCGAACGGGTCGGTCGGAGCGAGAATCTGCAGGATCCCGGAGTCGTCTGCATCAACGGCGCCGAGCCCGTCGAGGGCGACTGCGAGGTCGGCCACTCGCGTGAGGATCGTCGAGTGGCTGACGGCCACGAGTCGATCGGCTTCGCGGACGAGCGCCGCAGCGGTGTCGGGCGTGACTATCAGGATTCGCGCGTCGAGGATCTCGTCGGCGACCGTGCGACCGAGGTCGGCGAGCTTGTCGAGGTCGGCGAGGCCGACCTGCCAGACGTCGGAGACGAGCGGGAGGTCGCCCTGGATCTCGTCAACCCGGGCGAAGTCGCGCACCGACTCGACGATCACGGCTCGGGTTCGGCTGCTCTCGAGGGTGGCGACGAGTTCGGCCTGCTCGGCCTCCGGCTCGAGCGGGAGGACCGAGACGCCGATCGCGGCCGCGGCGAAGTCGATCAAGGTCGTCTCGTAGCGGTTCGAGCAGAGCACCGCGACGGTGTCGCCCACCTGGAGCTCGGCCGCCAAGAAGCCCTTGGCCAGCGCCCGCACCCGAAGCACGAACTCGGCACCGGTTAGGTCGAACCAGCCGCCGAACGAGTCGGGGATCGAGAAGAGCCGAGCCGCAGGATCCTGCTCGGCCGTTTCGAAGAGAAGGTGCGTCAGCGTTCCGGCGGCTGCCGTTTCGGCTGCTGTCTCGTGATGCTCCACCGGTGGCTCCTCCCGGGTCGGTGACGGGTCGACTCACTGTACCGAAGGGGGTGACCGGAACGTGTCCGGCCCGAGCTCTGCGGTCCGCGAACCGGTCGCCGTGGCGCTCGGAGGTAGAGTGTCTGCTCGTGCAGGCCATCGGAATCGACATCGGCGGAACCAAGATCGCGGGGGGCGTGGTCACCGAACTCGGTGACATCGTTGCCGAGCGGAGGGTTCCGACTCCCGCCGGAGACTCCGAGTCGATCGTCGCGGCGGTCGTGTCGATGATCCGCGAGCTGCAGGACGCCGCTCCGGCGTCGGGTGGCGAGGTCGTCGCCGCTGGGGTCGCAGCACCTGGCTTCATCGACGCCGCTCAGTCGACCGTCTACTACACGCCGAACATCCCCTGGCGGAACGAGCCGCTTCGAGCGCGCCTCAACGACCAGCTCGACCTGCACATCACGATCGACAACGACGCCAACGCGGCCGGCTGGGCGGAGTTCCGCTTCGGCGCCGGGCGCCTCGTGAGTGACATGACCATGTTGACCATCGGCACGGGCGTCGGCGGCGCAATCGTCACCCAGGACCGCCTCCTTCGCGGAGGCTTCGGCACGGGTGGCGAACTCGGGCATATGCGCATCGTCCCCGGGGGCATCCTGTGCGGCTGCGGTGCTCGCGGTTGCATCGAGCAGTACGGTTCGGGCCGCGCCCTGCTCCGGATGGCCGGCGAGGTCGCCGATCGCGGGGGTGCCGCAGGCAAAGCTCTGGCCGACATCCGCGCAAAGAACGGCGTGCTGACCGGGCACGACGTCGCCGGGCTGATGAGCGCCGGAGACGCGGGCGCCCTCGAGGCTCTCCGCGAGCTCGGCTCCTGGCTCGGGCAGGCGGCGGCCTCCCTGAGCGTCATCCTCGACCCCCAGCTGTTCGTCTTCGGCGGCGGCGTCGCACAATCGGGCGAGCTGCTGCTCGGCCCGATCCGAGAGGCCTACGAAGCGCACCTGCCGGCCCGGGGCTTCCATCCCGAGCCCGACTTCGTGATCGCCGAGCTCGTCAACGATGCCGGGGTCGTCGGGGCAGCCGATCTGGCCCGTCTTCACGTCGCCGCGCTCTAACCGGTGCTCCCGATAGACTTCGACCGTTCGGGCAGGAGGAGACGCCGTTGTTCTACTGGATCATGAAGACGTTCTTGTTTCGGCCCATCCTGCTTTCGGTCTTCCGACCCTGGGTCGTCGGCAAAGAGAACGTTCCCGAGTCGGGCCCGGTGATCTTCGCGAGCAACCACCTCTCGTTCGTCGACTCGATCTTCCTGCCGCTCGTGCTCGAGCGTCGGCTCTCGTTCCTCGCGAAGAGCGACTACTTCACAGGCCGCGGCATTCGGGGCATGGCCACGCGACTCTTCTTCAACGCGACCGGCCAACTCTCGATCGACCGCTCCGGTGGCAAGGCCTCCGAGGCTTCCTTGAACACGGGGCTCGCCGTGCTGGCTCGGGGCGAGCAGCTCGGCATCTATCCCGAGGGCACCAGGAGCCCCGACGGGCGGCTCTACCGCGGACGCACGGGAGTCGCGCGGATGATCCTGGAGGGCCGGGTCCGGGTGATCCCCGTAGCGATGATCGACACTCAGAAGGTCATGATCACCGGATCCAAGCGGCCGCACCTGCACCGTATCGGCGTCGTGTTCGGCGAGCCCCTCGACTTCAGCCGATTCGAGGGTCTCGAGGGCGACCGGTTCATCCTCCGGTCGATCACGGACGAGATCATGTACGAGCTCAACGTCCTCTCCGGCCAGGAGTACGCCGATGTCTACGCCTCGTCGGTCAAAGAGAGGCGAGCCGCCCTTTCGCGATAGGCTCCCAGGGTCGCGATCGATCGATCGCCGACCTTCAGCCACGCGATGAGGACACAGTGCTCCAGACCGACTACCCAGTTATTTCTGCTGATCCCGATGTGATCGCCGGACTGGATTATTGGCGCACCCTGCCCATCAAGCAGCAGCCGGAGTGGGCCGACCCCTCCGCGGTCGAGGCGGCCTCCGCCGAGATCGCCACATACCCTCCGCTCGTCTTCGCCGGAGAGGTCGACACCTTGCGAGATCGGCTCGCCGATGCCGCCGCCGGCCGGGCCTTCCTCTTGCAGGGCGGTGACTGCGCCGAGACCTTCGCCGGCGCGACCGCCGACAACATCCGCAACCGGGTCAAGACGATCCTGCAGATGGCCGTCGTCCTGACCTACGGCGCGAGCGTGCCGGTCATCAAGATGGGCCGCATGGCCGGTCAGTTCGCCAAGCCCAGGTCGAGCAACTTCGAGACCCGCGACGGCGTGACGCTTCCGGCCTACCGGGGCGACATCATCAATGGCTACGACTTCACGCCCGAGTCGCGACAGCCGGATCCTGCTCGCCTCGTCCGTGGCTACCACACGAGTGCCTCGACCCTGAACCTGATCCGCGCCTTCACGCAGGGCGGTTTCGCCGACCTCCGCCAGGTGCACTCCTGGAACAAGGGTTTCGCATCGAACCCGGCCAACTCGATGTACGAGCACCTCGCTCACGAGATCGACAAGGCCGTCCGGTTCATGGAGGCGGCCGGTGCCGACTTCGATGAGATGCGGCGCACCGAGTTCTACACCTGCCACGAGGCGCTCCTGATGGACTACGAGCGGCCCATGACGCGCATCGACTCGCGGACGGGCGCGCCCTACGCGCTGTCGTCGCACTTCCAGTGGATCGGCGAGCGCACCCGAGACCTCGACGGCGCTCACGTCGACTTTCTGTCGCGCGTCCGCAACCCGATCGGCGTCAAGCTCGGCCCCACCACGACGCCCGACGACATGCTGCGTCTGATCGACAAGCTCGACCCCGAGCGCGAGCCGGGTCGTCTCACTTTCATCACGCGGATGGGCGCCGGAAAAATTCGCGAGTCGTTGCCGCCGCTCCTCGAAGCGATCAAGGCGGCCGACGCCACGCCGCTGTGGGTCTCCGACCCGATGCACGGCAATGGAATGACGACTCCGTCGGGCTACAAGACGCGTCGCTTCGAAGAGATCGTCGACGAGGTCAAGGGGTTCTTCGAGGCGCACCGTGCGGTCGGCACCCACCCGGGCGGCATCCACATCGAGCTCACGGGCGACGACGTCACCGAGTGCCTGGGCGGGTCGGAGCACATCGACGAGGCCACCCTCGCAACGCGCTACGAGAGCCTGTGCGATCCGCGTCTCAATCACATGCAGTCGCTCGAGCTCGCGTTCCTGGTCGCCGAAGAGCTGTCGGCCGCAGCCGAATAGTCCTATTCAGCACTACCGAGAGTGCCCAGATGGTCGCTGTCCCTGCGGGTCAGCGACTACCTGGGCACTCTCGTCGCATCCGGCGTGGCAGCCCCATGCGCCACGGCGACTGACCGGTGGCGCGACGGCGACTGACTGGCGCCGCAAGCCGCCGGTGTCGCTACGCCTACTGGTTGTAGCTGAGCTTGACGGTGTCGCCCTTGAACGCTGTCGTGCCGGCACCCGGCTCCATCGACGACACTTTCAGCGTCGACTTCCAGTCGATCACGGCGCAGAGGATGTTGGTGCAGGTCGGGTACGACGCGATCAGGCCGAGCCCTTCGAGTTCGGTCTGGGCGCTTCGCAGGGTCTTGCCCGAGACGTTCGGCACCTCGATGGGCACTGGCCCCTTGGAGACGACCAGGTTGACGGTCGCTCCCTCGACGACCGGGCCGTCGCCGGCCATACCCTGCCGGATCACGAGGCCCTGCGAGACGCTGTCGCTGTATTCGCTCGACGTCTCGACACCCTTCAGGCCGACCTCGCTCAGAGTCGCTATGGCGTCCGAGAAGGCCTTGCCGCTCACGTCGGGCACGGGTCCGAGAGACACCGTGAGCGTGATCGGTCGTTTCTCTCGATACGTGGACGCGGATCCGAGATCCACCGTCGCTCCCGCCGAGTTCTTTCCCGAGATGGCCAGGACGGTGCCTTTTGCGGCCGCATCGAATCGATGGTTCGACTGCTGGAGGGTGAACGACGAGGAGAGTTTTGACTTCGCTGCGCTCTCGGACGAGCCGACGACGTCGGGAAGCGGAAGCGAGCGGGGCCCCTGCGAGACGATGAGAGTCACCGTCGAGCCCTTGCCGACGACCGCCCCACCGCGCGGCTTCGTGCCGGTGACCTTGCCCGAGGGGATGACGGCGTCGTAGGTTCTTGCGCGCGTCTTCGCGACGGTGAATCCGCGACTCTCGAGCACGGACGTCGCATTCGCGACGCTCGCATCGGAGATCGAGGGCACCGAGGCATGAGCGCCCGGGCCCGTGCTGAACCACCACGCCGTTCCTCCCGCGCCGAGGGCGAGTACGAGCAGAATGACGAGCCACACCACGCCGCGCTTGCGGCGGGCAGTGGCCTTCCGCGACAACGCGTCGGCGTTCGACGACCCCGCCGGGAGAACCGGCCCCGTGCGGTGACGCGCCCCCGAGAGGATCTGCGTGTCGCCGGTGGGCCCCTGGCCCGCCGTATCGCGCCCCGACGGGCCCACAGGAGCCATGGCCGGCGGCAGCACCATCGTGCGGTTGATCGCGGTGGCACCGGGCTCGACCCCGCCGCGCTGCAGCTCGAACAGGTGGTCGAGCATGGCGCGGGCGTCGCGCGGTCGCTGATCGGGGTCACGGGCCGTCGCCCAGAGGACGAGCTCGTCGAGCTCGGCGGGAACGCGGGGGTTGACTGCACTCGGCATCGGCACGGTGTCGTTCGCGTGCTGATAGGCGATTTGCATAGGCTGGTCGCCCTTGTATGGCTGCTCGCCGGTGAGCATCTCGTAGAGCATGATGCCGAGAGCGTAGATGTCGCTGCGGGTGTCAGCGATGCCGCGGGTGACGAGCTCGGGGGAGAGGTAGGCGATCGTGCCGAGCAGGGCCGCACCGGTGGCGGTGTTGGCCGAGGCGGCCCGAGCCAGACCGAAGTCGCCGATCTTGATGCGGCCGTCGTCGGCCAGGAGCACGTTCTCAGGCTTGAGGTCGCGGTGCACGATGCCGGAGCGGTGAGCGGCAGCCAGACCGGCGAGGACGGCCTCGAGGATGTCGGTGGCCTGCTCGGGCGTGAGGACCTTGTGGTCGTGGAGGAGCTCACGGAGGGTGATGCCCGGCAGGTACTCCATCACGATGTAGGCGGACTCGTCGTCTTGCCCCTGGTCGTAGACGTTTACGACGTTGGGATGCGCAAGACGCGCGGCGGAGCGTGCCTCCTGGATGAACCGCTCTTTGAAGTTCTCGTCGTCGGCGAGGTGGCCGTGCATGATCTTGACGGCGACGGGCCGTTCGAGCCGCAGGTCGGAGGCGAGATAGACCGTCGCCATTCCGCCGCGGGCGATGCGTGAGCGGACCTGGTATCGAGCGTCGATGAGACGTCCGATCATCGGGTCGGTTTGATTGGCACTCACCCGAGGAATGTTACGGACGCCACGCCGGGAGAGAGCAGAGGCTCACCGGATCGGCGCAAACCGTTATCGACCTGTCGACTAAAGAGTGGCGAGCCACAGGCGCGCTGAGCGCTCCCACTTGGCGTACGCGGTGGGGTAGGCCGAGATCTGGACTGCCTGTGCGGCCTGCGTGACGGTCATGCGAGACCAGCCGCTCACGTCGAGGAGGCCGGAGGTCTTGCCCGCGTTGGGGTTGTGAGCTCCGCCGAAGAAGAGTCGCGTCGCGTGGGCCGTGTCGAGCAGCTTGGCGCGCGAACCCCACCCCATGCTCGGGCGCTGCTGGAACAGCCCGACGGAGTCGCGGTCTCCGCGATTCAGGTTGTACAGGCTCGACTCCTGCGCGGCGGCCGAGAGAGCGATCACGATGCCGTAGTCGCTCACTCCGAGGGAGCGACCGACCGAGATGATCGTGCGGGCGTTTCCGCGCTGTTCGGCGTCGAGCGCGGAGGCCGAGACCGAGCCACTCGAGGCGATGGGCTTGGCGGGCGAGCTCGAGGCCGGGGCGACGCTGCCTCCGCGCCCGGGGATGGTGAGCTTCTTGCCGGCGTAGATCGTGCTGGTCCAGCTGAGACCGTTGGCCTTCAGCAGCTTCTCGACCGTGGTGGAGTGCTTCTTCGCGATCGACGAGAGGGTGTCGCCCGACTTGATCACGTAGGAGGAGGCACTCGACGACGATGCCGAGCCGCCGGATGCCGACGACCCGGAGCTCGCCACGGGCGAGGCTGTACCCGAGGATCCGGGGATCCTGATCTTCTGACCGGGGTAGATGATGCTCGTCAGCCCGAGACCGTTGGCCTTGAGGAGCGCCTGCGTCGAGACCCCGTGGCGGCTCGCGATGGCCGACAGGGTGTCGCCGCGCACGACGGTGTGGGTCGACGCCGTTCCGGTCGAGGAGGCGGGCTTGGCGGTCGACTTGGCGGGCGCCTTCGCCGGCGCCTTCGACGAGAGGTGGAGGGTCTGGCCGGGGAAGATCGTCGACTTCCAGCTGAGGCCGTTGAGAGCCAGAACCGAGGCGGTCGACAGGCCGTAGCGGCCGGCGATGGCCGAGACGGTGTCTCCGGCCTTCACCCGGTAGGTCGTCGGAGCGGAGGCGGTCTCGATGGTGGCGTCGCTCGTGACGGCGGTCAGCTCGATCGCGGCTCGCTCGTGCTCGACGGTGTTGAGGTCGATCGTGGTCTTGGGCGCCGGGCTGATACCGGGCTTCTTGGGCTGCGGCTGAGCCTGGTCGTGCAGAAAGAGGGGGCCGGTCAGATTCGCGCTGATCACCATCGACGAGGCGATCACGATCGGAACCGTGCCCAGCATGCCGCGACCGATGCGGTAGGCGGCGCTGCGGTTGACGGGAAGGTCGTGCTCGGTCATGTGATCCCCTGATCGTGGCGGTGCCGGTCGGCCGGGTCGGCGTGTCGTCGAAGGTCAACGCTGGCACACATGTATAGGCAAGTCAATTAACGAGGCTGGTGTGACTGGAGTGATCGAGGCCCCAAACCGGGGGAGTACAACACGCGACGCAGTCCGTGGCACAGTTATCGAGTGACAGACATCTCGACGCGCCCCTGGTTCTCCGACATCACCTGGTTGACCCTCCCCGACGCCGCAGACCGACTCGGCACGACCGCGAGCCGCGTGCGACGAATGCTCGACGAGCGGGTGCTCGTAGCCGCCTACGTCGACGGAGTCCGCAAGATCCCTGCGCTGTTCATCGTCGACGGCGAGCCGATGCACGAACTCCGCGGCACCCTGACCGTGCTCCACGACAACCACTTCAGCGACGACGAATCGCTCGACTGGATGCTCTCCGACGAAGAATCGCTCGGCACATCGCCCGTCGCCGCGCTGCAGGCGGGGCGCAAGGCCGAGGTGCGGCGCATCGCGCAGTCCTTGCTGTAAAGGCGTAGGTCAGCGCCGCTGAGAAGGAGTGACAGCCGGGCTTCGCCCGATGCGGAGCCCGTCTCGTGGTCGTGCTGAAGAAACGACAGCTCAGGATCCGGGCGCTACGCCGTGCGGGCCGTCACCGTCTCGGCCAGCTGCGACAGCTGGGCCCGGGCGCTCGGCGCGAGCGGAGCAGCGTCGATTGCCTGTCGCGCCTTCGACACCTGGTCGGCGATCGACTCCTCGATGGCGTCGACGGCCCCCGACTCGCGGATCGTCGCCTGGAGCATCGCAATCTGATCGTCGTCGAGCTCGGCGTCGCCCAGGAGCTCGTCGAGAAGCCGGACGGCGCTCGGCGGCAGGTTCTCGCGAGCGGTCGCTATCAGCACCGTGCGCTTTCCTTCGCGCAGATCGTCGCCCGCGGGTTTTCCGGTGACGGAGGGGTCGCCGAAGACGCCGAGGAGGTCGTCGCGGAGCTGGTAGGCGATGCCGAGAGGGAGTCCGAAGTGGCGGAGGGCCTCGAGCTGGTCGGGTGTTCCGCCGGCCATGGCCGCGCCAATGGTGAGGGGCGCCTCGATCGAGTACTTAGCCGACTTGTAGACGATGACCCGCTGCGCGCGGCCCAGGAGCATCTCGTCGTCAACGCTCCGCCACGCGTTTTCTTCGAGGATGTCGAGGTACTGGCCCGCAGTGACCTCGGTGCGCATGCGGTTGAACTCGCGCCGCGCGGCCTTCGCGGCGTCGCGGGAGGGAAGCGAGTCGAATGCGTCGGAGACGAGCTCGTCGCTCCAGGAGAGGAGCAGATCGCCGAAGAGGAGTGCCGAGTTGGTTCCGAAGGAGGCGGCGTCACCAAGCCAAGATTCGTCGCGGTGCAGAGATTCAAAACGTCGATGCGCGGCCGGGCGGCCGCGACGGGTATCCGAGTTGTCCATGATGTCGTCGTGCACCAGGGCGGCAGCGTGGAAGAACTCCAAGCCGGCCGACGCGGTGATGACGGTCGCCAGGCGGTCCGCACCGGGGGCGGGGGCGAGGGGATCGTCTGCAGTGTCAAGACCCGCGACGGACTGCCAGCCCCAGTAACAGAAGAGGGCCCGGAAGCGCTTGCCACCGTGGAGGAGGTCGGCCGAGAATCGGGCGAGCGGGTCGAGGTCGGATCCGATGGCGGCGAGATGCGGTCGCTGCCCCTCGAGGAAGGTGTCGATCCGCTCTTGAACGACGTCTACTAACCGCGTACTCTCAGCCACGCGCCTAGCCTAACCACAGGGGGCGGTCGTAAGATTCGTAGTTAGTCGGTACGCGTGAATCTCAGGCGTAGCCGGCCACCGCAGAAGGCGGAATCCGTTCCCTCCCTTCTAGTGAGTGGGCACAGCTTTTGAAGGGAACCAAGATGCCTCTTTCCGAACAGGAGCAGCGGCTGCTCGAAGAGATGGAGCGAAGCCTCTATAACAACGACTCCGATTTCGTCACCACGATGAACTCGCGGCGAGGGCGCCCGAGTTACACGCTGGTTGTTGTCGGGATCCTCGGGGCTCTCGCGGGTATCGCCGTCATCGTCGCCGGTGTCGCCTTCCGTCAGCCTCTCATCGGAGTAGCCGGTTTCGTTCTCCTCCTCGCGGGTGCACTTTTCGCAATCGCCCCGCCGCGTCGCCGCGGAAACCTGGGCCCCGCCCCGATCCCTCCCTCGTCCTCCACCGGAGGCTCCGGTCGTGCCAGAGGGTCCTCGGGTGGAAGCATGATGGACCGCCTCAACCAGCGGTGGGAGCGCCGCCAGAACCCCGACGAGCGCTGAGCGCGTCCGCGTAACACCAGTTCGATAGAGAGAGCCGACCTTCGGGTCGGCTCTTTTTTGTGCCCTCGGGCGTTCGATCACTTGCGGCGAAATGGCCGTATGTGCCGAGAATGCGGCGAAACAACGTCGAACGCGCCATCTCGCGCGGCGAAACCTCCCATTTGAGCCAAAAACGCTCCCTTTTCCTCCACCCCACGGATCCTTGTATTCGTGGGCTTTTTTATTCTCCTAAACCCCCTCTTTGGGGCAAACACTCGAATTGGTGGGGGAGCGTGGAGTAAAGTGGAGGAAACGGCGGGCGAGTGGGGGTGGTGGCATGTTCCTCGGCACCTATGCGCCCCGTCTCGACGAGAAAGGCCGCATCATCCTTCCTGCCAAGTACCGCGACGAGCTGGCCTCAGGCCTGGTCATGACGCGCGGGCAGGAGCGCTGCGTCTACGTGTTCAGCCAGCGCGAGTTCGAAGACGTGCACACGCAGATCCGCAAGGCACCGATCACGAGCAAGCAGGCGCGGGACTACCTGCGGCTGTTCCTCTCCGGTGCGTCCGACGAGATCCCCGATAAGCAGCACCGCGTGACGATCCCGGCGAACCTCCGCGAGTACGCCGGCCTCGGCCGCGACCTCACGGTGATCGGCGCGGGCAATCGGGCTGAGATCTGGGCCACCGAGGCCTGGAACGCCTACTACACCGAGCAAGAAGCGCACTTCTCCGACACCACGGAGGAGGTGATCCCCGGCGTCTTCTGACCCTTCGGCCCTGACTCCCAGCCGTCCACCCCTGGCGCACCTTCCCCGGTGCCAGGTGGGATGGATGGGGATCAGGGCCCAAGGATCCAGAGCCGGTCACCATGGCAGATGAACAGATCCACACCCCCGTGCTTCTCGAGCGATCGCTCGACCTGCTCGCCCCGGCCCTCGAAAAGCCCGGTGCCGTCGTCGTCGACACGACGCTCGGCATGGGCGGCCACTCGCACGCAATGCTCACGCGCTTTCCGGGCCTCACGCTCGTCGGGCTCGATCGCGACACCGAGGCCCTGGCGCTGGCGGGGGAGCGGCTCGCCCCGTTCGGCGAGCGCGCGAAGCTTGTCCACACGGAATACGACGGCATCGGCCGCGCGCTCGACGAGCTCGGCATCGACGAGGTGGAGGGCGTCTTGTTCGACCTCGGCGTCTCGTCGCTCCAACTCGACCGCGTCGACCGCGGGTTCTCGTATTCGAAAGACGCCCCGCTCGACATGCGGATGGATCCCACTCAGGGCGTCACCGCAGAGACGGTCCTCGCGACCTACTCCGAGGCGGAGCTACGGCGCATCTTCTACCAGTACGGCGAGGAGAAACTCGCCCCGCGGTACGCGCGCTTCATCGTCGAGCGCCGTGAGCAGAAGCCACTCGTGCGCAGCGGCGAACTCGTCGACCTGCTTCAAAAGGCCACTCCCGCCGCCCTGAGCCGAGCCGGCCACCCCGCCAAGAGGGTGTTCCAGGCCCTTCGAGTGGAGGTTAACGCCGAACTGGCGTCCCTCGAGTCGGCGCTTCCGACCGCACTCGACCGCATCCGTGTCGGCGGTCGCATCGTCGTGCTGTCGTACCAGTCGCTCGAAGACCGCCTGGTCAAGCGCGAGCTGGCGGCGCGATCGAAATCGACGGCACCGGCCGGTCTGCCCGTCGAACTGCCCGAGCACCGGCCCGAGTTCTCCCTGCTCGTCCGCGGAGCCGAACTGGCCTCCGATGAGGAGAAAGACCTCAACCCCCGAGCGACCCCCGTCCGCCTCCGCGCGGCCGAGCGAATCCGGAGACACGCATGAGCACGAACCTCGCCCTCGCGCACCTCGACGACGAACGCGACGAGCACGACGTCCTCTCCGATCTCGGGCCGCGGCGCCGGCTCATCGAGATCGTCACGTCGAGGGCGCAGCGTCAGTCGCGCCCGCGCCTCGTCTACGCGCTGATCGCGACTGCGGCGCTGTTCGCGCTGTTGCTCACCCAGCTCGGGCTGAGCATCGCGCTGAGCCGCGGTGCCTATCAGATCTCCTCGCTGCAGGGCGAGCAGACGTCCCTGGCCCGCACCCAGCAGAAGTACTCCGAGAAGCTCGGTGTGCTGTCGTCGCCCCAGAACATCGCCAATAACGCCACGGCGCTCGGAATGGTGCGCAACCAGAACCCGGTGTACCTCGACCTCTCGAACAACCACGTCTACGGAACGCCGACTCCTGCCGCGACCGACAAGGCGACTTCCGACAACCTGATCACGAACAGCCTGCTCGACGGCGTACCGGTCGTCACGAAGAAGGCTTCCGACCAGACCTCGTCGAAGAAGGAGTCGGGCACATCCACAGCTTCTACTTCGGCGACTTCGGGCGCGGCAGCCTCGAAGTCGACCGGTGACTCGGTAGCGTCGCGCACGAATCAGCTCGCGGCTCCCGAGACCCGCTAGCGACACGCGGCCAGAAGCACCGGCTCGCGTGTGACCCAGATGTGCGGCCCCGCCAGTCGGCGGCCGCGGTGAGGAATCTCTCGTGAGATCAGCCAGGCCAACACCCGCTACACGGCATCGTCGACACCGGACGACCATCGCCGCGATCGTCATCTTCGCCCTCGTGGCGGTGTTCGTGGTGCGACTCGTCGACATCCAGGTCGTGCAGGCATCGACGCTCAACAAGCAGAGTCTCGGAAAACGCTCGGTGCCGACGATCCTCTACGGCGATCGCGGTTCGATCGTCGACACGAACGGCAAGGTGCTGGCCAAGACCGTCGTGCGCTACGACATCACGGCTGTTCCGGCCTATGCCCAGAAGGGCTACAAGACGACGGTCGGCGGCAAGTCGGTCACGTACACGCTCTCGCAGACCGCCGATCAGATCGCGGCCGCCACGGGCGCCAAGGCCTCCGACATCGTGAAGGCGCTCACCGCCGACAAGAAGAGCGTCTATGCGAAGCTCGTCGGAAGCGTCGACGTCGACGCCTACGAGAAGATCCAGAAGCTCGGCATCTCCTGGATCTACCCGAAGCGGACCACGGCTCGCACCTATCCGAATGGGGCAGTCGCCGGCAACCTGACGGGCTTCATGGGCACCGACGGTGCTCAGGCCGGGCTGGAGCTCGAGTACAACAAGTGCCTCGCCGGGACGAATGGCTCCGAGACCTACGAGCGGGGTCTCGACAACGTCAAGCTGCCCGGCAGCACGGTGACGACGAAGAAGGCAGTCGACGGGGGCGTGCTCGAGACCACCATCGACGAGTACCTGCAGTACCAGGTGCAGCAGGATCTCGCCGAGCAGGTCAAAGCAATCGGTGCCACCTCGGGAACGGCGATCGTGATGAAGGTGTCTGACGGATCCCTTCTGGCGGTGGCCGATTCCGACAGCGTCGACCCCAACAACGTCGACGGGTCGTCGACGTCGAACCTCGGATCGAAGGCGTTCACCGACTCGTATGAGCCCGGCTCGACCGTCAAGTCGCTGATCGCGGCCGCCGCTATCGACCAGGGCGTCGCGACTCCGGCCACGCAAGAGACGGTGCCGTACAGCCGCACCTTCCCGTGGGGCGGCCGCATCGCCGACGCCGAGTTCCACGACACCGAGCAGTTGACTCTCGCCGGAATTCTGGCGAACTCGTCGAACGTGGGCATCACCCAGGTCGGCGAAAGACTCTCCAAACAGACCCGCTACGACTATCTGAAGAAGTTCGGCTTCGGCTCGAAGAGCGAGGTCAAGTTCAACGGCGAGTCGGTCGGGCAGCTCGGAACGCCGAGCAGCTGGGACAGCCAGACGAACATCAACTCGATGTTCGGTCAGGGAATCGGCACGAGCGCCATTCAGATCGCCAGTGCCTATCAGACCCTGGCGAACGGCGGTGTGCGAATGCCGGTCACCCTGGTCAAGGGATGCAAGCAGAGCGACGGCACGGTCACCGACACGCCAAGCACCAAGGGCACGCGCGTCGTCTCGGAGAAGGCGGCGAACGACGTCGTCGACATGCTCGAAAATACGATTCCCGAAGGAACCCTCGCCGGGATGACACCGATCTCGGGCTACAACGTCGCCGCCAAGACGGGAACGGCTCAGATCGCCGACGCACCCGGTGGTGGCTACGGAAGCGACTACATCATCTCCGTCGCGGGTATCGCACCCGCCGAGAACCCGCAGTACGTCGTGCTCGTCACCTTCACGAAGCCGACTACGCTGAAGACTTCGTTCGCGGCGGCACCCGCCTTCCGCGAGATAATGTCCCAGGTCCTCGAGAACTATCGGGTCAAGCCGTCGACCACCCCGGCGACGAACCTTCCCGATACGTGGTGAGAAGCGACCCGACCCGTTGCCCTTCCACCCGTTCCGACATATGACCAGGCAAGAAATGAGGATTCTTTGAGTGCCCGGATCCCCCCGGTTCTTCGACCGGAACATCCCTCGGCGAGGTCGCTCGGCCAACTGGCCAGCGAATTCGGACTCGAGCACATCGGCTTGCTCGACGGCATCGAGATCACCGGCGTCACACTGTCGACCAGCGATCTCCACCCCGGCGACCTCTACGTCGGAGTGCCCGGCGCTCACCGCCACGGCGCCGAGTTCGCCGAGAAGGCCCGCGAGGGCGGAGCCGTCGCCCTGATGACCGACGCCCGCGGAGCCGAGATCGCCAGCGGGTCCGGCCTGCCCGTCGTGCTCGTCGACTCGCCCCGTGCAGCCCTCGGCGACGTGTCGGCCTGGGTCTACCGCACCGCCGAGCAGACGCCGCTCCTCTTCGCCGTCACCGGCACCAACGGCAAGACCTCGACGTCGTACCTGCTCGAGGGCATCCTCAAGCAGCTGGGCCTCGTCACCGGACTCTCGTCGACCGCCGAGCGCCACATCGGAGACCTCACTGTCGTCTCCCGTCTCACGACCCCCGAGGCGAGCGAGATGCATGCGCTCCTCGCCCGGATGCGTGAGAGCGAGGTGCGAGCCGTCGCCGTCGAGGTAAGCGCCCAGGCCCTCAGCCGACACCGCGTCGACGGCCTCGTCTTCGACGTCGCCGGCTTCACCAATCTCAGCCACGACCACCTCGACGACTACGCCGACATGGAGGAGTACTTCCAGGCGAAGCTGCCCCTCTTCCAGCCGGATCGCGCCAAGCGCGCCGTCGTCTCGCTCGACTCGCCCTACGGGCAGCGCGTAGTCGAGGCGTGCCGGATCCCGGTCACCACGATCACCATCAAGCCCGCGGGCACCGATGAGCACCGCGACGCCGACTGGACCATCGAACTGCTCGATGAGCAGGCGGCCTACACGGAGTTCCGTCTGAGTGGGCCCGAGGGCCGCTCGCTCGTCACCCGGGTGCCCATGATCGGCTGGCACATGGCGGCCGACGCCGCCCTCGCCATCGTCATGATGGTCGAAGCGGGCTTCGAGCTCGAGGCCATCGGCCAGTCGCTCGACGAAGACGGCGGCATCGTCGCCTACCTTCCGGGTCGCACCGAGCGAGTCTCCGGCGACCGCGGCCCGAGCGTCTTCGTCGACTTCGGTCACAGCCCCGACGCGTTCCTCAACACGCTCGCCGCCGTCCGCCGGTTCACCCCCGGCAAAGTCATCATGCTGTTCGGCGCCGACGGCGACCGCGACACCACGAAGCGGCCCGAGATGGCTCGGGTCGCGGCAGAGGGATCCGACATCCTGGTCGTCACCGATCACCACCCCCGTTTCGAAGACGCGGCGTCGATCCGCACCACGCTCGTCAACGCGGCTCGCGAGGCGTACCCCGATCACGAGATCCACGAGGTGAGCCCGCCGGAGGCGGCCATCCGTCGGGCCGTTGCGATGGCGGGGGAGGGCGACTCGATTCTCTGGGCCGGCCCCGGCCACCAGGATTACCGCGACATCCAGGGCGTGCGCACGCCCTACTCGGCTCGCGACGAGGCGCGCGACGCCCTCCGCGAAGCGGGGTGGGCCGAGTGATCGCTCTGACCCTTGCCGAGATCCACGCCATCGTGGGTGGCACCCTGGCTCTCACGCCCGAGACAACCGATCAGCTCGTCGTCGACGGCTCGGTCGAGACCGACTCGCGCCTCGTCACTCCGGGGTCGATCTTCTTCGCGCTGCCCGGCGAGACCACCGACGGCCGCCTCTTCGTGCCGCAGGCCGTCGAGAACGGTGCAGCCCTCGTGATCTCGGAGGGCCAGGTCGAGGCGTTGGTGCCTCGGATCCTCGTCGACGACGGAGTGGCCGCGCTGTCGGCCCTCGCCACCGCGGTCGTACAGCAGGTGCGCGATGCCAAGACCCCGACCGAGCCCCTTCGCGTTGTCGGAGTGACCGGATCGAACGGCAAGACGTCGACCAAGAACATGCTTCGGGCCATCCTGTCCGACCTCGGCCCCACGGTGGCGCCCGAAGGGTCGTTCAACAACCACGTCGGCGCACCGATCTCAATGTTGCGCGTCGATTACGACACTCGCTTCCTCGTGGTCGAGATGGGTGCCTCCGGCGCGGGCGAGATCGCTCGCCTCGTCGCGATCGCCCGCCCCGACACGGGCGTGGTCTTGAAGGTGGGCCTCGCGCACGCCGGTGAGTTCGGCGGAATCGAGGCGACGCAGAAGGCGAAGTCCGAGATGGTCACCGACCTGCCGGGCACCGCCACCGCGATCCTCAACACCGACGACTTCCGGGTCGCGGCCATGGCCGACCTCACCCGGGCCCGCGTCGTCTCGTTCGGATTCGGCGACTCGGCCGAGTACCGCGCCTCCGACATCGACGTCACCGCTGAGGGCACGGCTTTCACCTTGAACGCCCCCGGCCTGACGAAGAACGTGACCCTCAGAATTCTGGGCGAGCACCACGTCATGAACGCCCTGGCCGCCCTCGCCGTCACCGGCGAATGGGGTCTCGACGTCGACCGGGCCGCCACCGTGCTCGAGGGAGTCACCCGTGCGGAGCGCTGGCGCATGGAGGTCCTCGACGGGGGCCCCGGCATCACCGTGATCAACGACGCGTACAACGCCAGCCCCGACTCCGTCGCGGCCGCGCTCAAGACGCTCGCGCAGATCGTCGGGCCCGACCAGCGGTCGGTCGCCGTCATCGGCGAGATGGCCGAACTCGGCGAGTACGCGCAAGAGGAGCACGACCGGATCGGCCGACTCATCGTGCGCCTCAACATCCACAAGCTCGTCGTCGTCGGCGACGCCGCGCGGCACGTTCACATGGCCGCGGGTCTCGAAGGCTCGTGGAGCGGCGAATCGACGCTCGTGCCCGACATCGACGCCGCCTACGAGGCTCTTCGCGCCGACCAGCGCGAAGGCGACGTCGTGCTCGTCAAGTCGTCGAAGTCGGCCGGTCTCCGTTTCCTCGGCGACCGCCTCGCGGGGGTGACGGCATGATCGCTCTCCTCGTCGGCGGCTCCGTCTCGCTGATCTTCACCCTGCTGCTCACGCCGCTCTTCATCCGGCTGTTCCACCACCTGGGGTGGGGCCAGTTCATTCGCAGCGATGGCCCGCAGTCGCACCACACGAAGCGGGGCACCGCCACGATGGGCGGCATCGTCCTGATCCTCGGCACGGTGCTCGGCTACTTCGTCGGGCACCTCGTCGGCGGAGACCGCCTCACCTCGAGCGGGCTCCTCGTGCTGCTGATGATGGTCGGTCTCGGTTTCGTCGGGTTCCTCGACGATTTCACCAAGGTGCGCAACCAGCGCAGTCTCGGGCTCACCGGCTGGGCGAAGATCCTGGGTCAGGTCGTCGTGGCGGTCATCTTCGCCGTGCTCGCGCTGATGATCAAGGGCCGCAACGGCCAGACGCCCGCATCGACCTTCATCTCGGGTGTCCGCGACATTCCCTGGCTCGACCTGGCGTTCGCCGGGTCGCTGATCGGAGCGATCCTCTTCTGCATCTGGGTCGTCATGATCACCGCGTCGGCCTCGAACGGCGTGAACGTGGCCGATGGGCTCGACGGTCTCGCGACGGGCGCCTCCATCCTCGCGATCGGCTCGTACATCTTCATCGGCTTCTGGCAGAACAACCAGCTCTGCACGAGCGCTCAGGCGGTTCAGAACGCCTGCTACACGACGACGAATCCCCTCGATCTCGCCGTGGTCGCCGCCTGCATCTCGGGAGGCCTCATCGGCTTCCTCTGGTGGAACACCTCGCCCGCGCAGATCTTCCTGGGCGACACGGGCTCGCTCGGTCTCGGCGGAGCACTCGCTGCTCTCGCCATCCTCAGCCGCACCGAGCTCCTCCTCGTGCTCATCGGCGGCCTGTTCCTCGTGGTGACCGGCTCGGTGATCCTCCAGCGGATCTACTTCAAGCTGACCCACGGCAAACGCATCTTCCTGATGAGCCCGCTGCACCACCACTTCGAGCTCAAAGGGTGGGCCGAGGTGACAGTGGTGGTCCGCTTCTGGATCATCGGCGGTCTCTTCGTCGCAGCCGGCGTCGGCACCTTCTACCTCGAATGGATCAGCAGGGTCTGATGCCCGATACGACACCCCTGGCCGACCGCCTCGCCGCTCTCACGAGCTGGCACGCCGACTGGAAGGGCCTCCGCGTCGCGGTGCTCGGCCTCGGGGTCTCCGGCTTCTCATCCGCCGACACGCTGGCCGAGCTCGGAGCCGAGGTGCTGGTCGTCGCGCCCGACGACTCGTCCGATCAAGCGCAGCTGCTGCCCGTGATCGGCGTGCGGTTGGTGACGCAGAAAGACCTGTCGGATCCTCCGCAGGAGCTCATCGAGTTCGACGCCGACGTGGTCGTCGTCAGCCCCGGCTTCGCGCCGCATCACCCGCTGGTCGTCTGGGCCCTGTCGAGCCGAGCGGCCGTCTGGGGCGACGTCGAGCTGGCGTGGCGCGTGCGCGACAAGGTGCTGGGGGCGAAGACCGGTCGGCCCGCCGACTGGGTGCTGATCACCGGCACCAACGGCAAGACCACGACGACCCAGCTCACGGCCGCCATGATCGCCGCCGACGACCGAAGCGTCGCCGCCTGCGGCAACATCGGGCTGCCGGTGCTCGACGCCGTCCGTGAGCCCGGGGGGTTCGATGTCTTCGCGGTCGAGCTCTCGAGCCATCAGCTGCACTACCTGCCGATCGAGGGGCCGGGTGCGCTCCACCCGATCGCGAGCGTCTGCCTCAACATCGAAGACGATCACCTCGAGTGGCACGGCGGAGCAGACGCGTATCGCCAAGCGAAGGGCCGGGTCTACGCGAACACGGTCGTCGCCTGCGTCTACAACCGGGCCGACGTCGCGACTCGACTGCTGGTGCAGGAAGCCGACGTCGAAGACGGGTGCCGCGCCATCGGCTTCGGCCTGTCGACCCCGCCCGTCGGCGACTTCGGCGTCGTCGAAGACCTTCTCGTCGACCGTGCGTTCCTGGACGACCGGGCCCACCGGGCGCTCGAGCTGACCACGCTCGACACGCTCGCGGCGTCGGGCCTCGGCGCCGACCACCTCGTCGAAGACGTCTTGGCCGCGTCCGCGCTCGCTCGCGCCCTGGGGGTCGCCCCCGACGCCATCCATCTCGCCGCCGCCGCGTTCCGAGCCGACCACCACCGCTCCGAGGTCGTCGCGTCCCGCTCCGGCATCACCTGGATCGACGACTCCAAGGCGACCAACCCGCATGCGGCCAAAGCTTCGCTGTCGGCGGCGGGCAGCGTCGTCTGGATCGTCGGCGGCCTCTTCAAGGGTGTCGATGTCGCCCCGCTCGTCGACGAGGTGTCCCGCACCGTGAAGGCTGCCGTGCTGATCGGAGCCGACCGGCAAATCCTCAGGGAGGCCTTCGCGCGACACGCGCCCGGCATACCCGTCTTCGAGGTCGACGAGCCCGACACTGAACGAGTGATGCCTCGTGCCGTGACGTTTGCGGCATCGGTGGCCGAGTCAGGAGACACCGTCTTGCTCGCCCCGGCTGCGGCATCGTTCGACCAATTTGCCGACTACGGCGCCCGCGGTGAGGCATTCGCCCGGGCCGTCCACGACCACCTGGCAGGAGACACCGATGGAGACCACCCCATCCAGCCTCCCGCGCCGACTGCGGGCTGAGCGCGCGGCCCGAAAAGCAGCAGGCGAAGGATCCCGCACGGCCGAACCCGACCAGACGCCCGGGGCGGCTCTCGTTGCCGTCCGGCGCCTCTTCGCCGCCGAGTCGACCGCGTTCTTCGTAATCCTCGGCACCGCCCTTTTCCTCGCCATCTTCGGCCTCGTGATGGTGCTGTCGTCGTCGAGCGTGGAGCAGTACGTCGAGACGCACGACTTCTTCGGCGCCTTCCTGCGCCAGGGCATCTTCGCCGCGATCGGCATCCCGCTCATGCTCGTGGTGTCGCGGGTGCCCGTCTGGGCCTGGCAGCGCTATGCCTGGCACCTGCTCGTCGCGTCGATGTTCCTGCAGCTGCTGGTGTTCACGCCTCTCGGCGTCGAGGTGGGCGGAAACCGCAACTGGATTCGACTCGGCTCGTTTAGCGCCCAGCCGTCGGAGTTCCTCAAGCTCGCCCTCACCATCTGGATCGGCATGATCCTGGTGAAGAAAGAGCGCAAGCTCGGCGAGTGGAAAGAGCTGCTCGTGCCGCTGGTCCCGGTCGTCGGGATCGCCCTGGCCCTCGTGCTCAAGGGCGGGGACCTCGGCACCACCCTGATCCTGCTCATGCTGGTGGCGGTTGCCGTCTTTATCGCCGGAGTCAAGCTCCGTTTCTTCCTCGTACCGCTCGCACTCCTCGCCGTCGCCATCCCGGTGATCACGGCTACAGCGAGTTCCCGTACCGATCGCATCGCCGCGTGGCTCTCCGGCTGCAGCTCAGAAGAGGCGTACCAGTCGACTTGCTGGCAGACGACCCACGGCCTCTGGGCGCTGGCATCGGGCGGTGTCTTCGGGGTCGGTCTCGGCAACTCGAAGGCGAAGTGGTCGTGGCTGCCCGAGGCAGACAACGACTTCATCTTCGCGATCGTCGGCGAAGAGCTCGGCCTCATCGGCGCGTGCGTCGTACTCGGCCTCTTCATCGTTCTCGCCGTCTCGTTCATCAAGGTGCTGCGCCGCTCCGACGACGCCTTCGTCCGTATCGTCACCGGCGGCATCATGACCTGGATCATCGGTCAGGCCCTCGTCAACATCGCTGTCGTCCTGGGCCTTCTCCCGGTGCTCGGGGTGCCTCTCCCACTCATCAGCGCCGGTGGTTCGTCGCTCATCTTCGTGCTGGTCGCGATCGGTGTCATCCTGTCGTTCCTTCACCGTCGACCGGGTGACGAGACGCCAGTTCGCGTCTCCGCCGAGACGGTAGGGTCTCTCCGGTGACGACGTACCTTCTCGCCGGCGGCGGCACCGCCGGGCATGTGAACCCCCTTCTCGCAACGGCCGACCGGCTTCGCCAGCGTGACCCCGGCGCGACAATCCTCGTGCTCGGCACCGCGGAGGGTCTCGAAGCCCGCCTCGTGCCGGCTCGGGGCTATGAACTGCTCACGGTTCCGCGTCTGCCCTTCCCCCGACGGCTGAACGGTGCGGCGCTGAGTTTTCCCGCCAAGATCCTCGGCTCGATCGGTGGCGTGCGGCGGATCCTGAAAGCGCACTCGGTCGACGTGGTCGTCGGATTCGGCGGCTACGCTGCCGCTCCTGCCTATCTCGCCGCGAGGCGTGACGGCGTGCCGATCGTCGTCCACGAGGCCAACGCCAAACCCGGCATCGCGAACGTTCTCGGGGCGTTCTTCACGAAGTACGTCGGCGTCGTCTTCGCATCGACCAAGCTGCGGCACTCCCGCCAGGTCGGCATGCCCCTCCGCGATGAGATCGAGAATCTCGACCGGGGTGCGGTGAAGAACGAGGCTCTGCAGTTCTTCGGCCTCGACCCACACCTGCCGACGTTGCTCGTGACCGGCGGCTCGACCGGAGCGCGCAAGCTCAACGAGACGCTCTCGCGATCGGCCGAGGTCGTCATCGGGTCGGGCTGGCAGATCTTGCACATCACGGGGGAGAAGTCCGAGCTGACGTCGACGTCGCTCGGCAATTACCACCTGCTCAAGTACTGCGACCGCATGGATCTCGCCCTCGCCGCGGCCGACTTCGTCGTGTCACGGTCAGGATCCGCCACCGTCTCCGAGCTCACCGCTCTCGGCCTTCCCGCCGTGCTGATTCCCTATCCGGTCGGCAACGGCGAGCAGCGCTTCAACGCCACCGACGTCGTCGAGGCCGGAGGCGCCGTTCTCGTCCGCGACGCCGACTTCACGCCCACCTGGGTGCGACGCGATCTTGTTCCGCTCCTTCTCGACCGGTCGCGTATCGCCGACATGGCCGCCCGAGCTGCATCGGTCGGAGTCCGCGACGGAGCCGACCGTACCGTCGATCTCGTCCTCGAGGCGACACCGGCATCCACTTCCTCACGAATCGCAGGCGCATGATCAAGCCCGACCTCACCCAGCCCCTTCCCGAGACCATCGGCCGAGCGCACTTCGTCGGCATCGGCGGTTCGGGAATGAGCGGGATCGCCCGCGTCTTCCTCGCGGCGGGGATCCCCGTCTCGGGCTCCGATTCGCGCGAGAGCGCCAACGTCGAGGCCCTCCGCGCGCTCGGGGCTCGAATCGCCATCGGCCACGCCGCGGAGAACGTCGGAGACGCCGACACCCTCGTCGTCACGGGTGCCCTGTGGCAAGACAACCCCGAATACCAGCTCGCTCTGGCCAAAGGGCTCCCCGTTCTGCACCGCTCGCAGGCCCTCGCCTGGCTCATCTCGGGGCAGCGGCTCGTCTCGGTCGCCGGCGCCCACGGCAAGACGACCTCCACCGGCATGATCATCACGGCGCTGCTCGAGGCAGGTCGCGACCCGAGCTTCGTCAACGGCGGTGTCATCGAGTCGCTCGGCGTGAGCGCTAAGGGCGGCTCCGACGACCTCTTCGTGATCGAGGCCGACGAATCCGACGGGTCGTTCCTTCTCTACGACACATCTATCGCCCTCATCACGAACGTCGACGCCGACCACCTCGACCACTACGGCTCGCGCGAGGCATTCGACGAGGCCTTCGTGACGTTCGCCGCGGCGGCGAGTGAATCCGTCGTCATCTCCAGCGACGACGCCGGAGCTGTCGCGGTCACTGCGAAGCTCGACCACGCCCACGTAGTCACGTTCGGGCGCGCCGAGGGGTCTGACGTGCGCGTGACCGACGTGACCTCCTCCGGCCCGGTCGCCTTCACGCTCGGGCACGACGGCGTCGACCGACGCGTTCAGCTCAGTGTGCCGGGTCATCACAACGCGTTGAACGCCGCCGGCGCCTACGCCGTGCTCGTGGGTCTCGGACTCACGCCCGGAGAAGCGATTTCGGGGCTCGAGATCTTCGGCGGCACCCAGCGCCGCTTCGAGCTGCACGGCACCGTCCGCGGTGTCAGCGTCTACGACGACTACGCCCACCACCCCACCGAGGTCGCGGCAGCGCTCCAGGCCGCCCGCAGCGTTGTCGGCGACGGCCGTCTCATCGCGGTCCACCAGCCGCACCTCTACAGCCGAACTCGCATGATGGCCGGCGAGTTCGCCGAGGCGTACGAGACCCTCGCCGACCACACCGTCGTGCTCGACGTGTACGGTGCCCGCGAAGACCCCGAGCCGGGTGTGACCGGTGCTCTCGTGACCGAACGCTTCCAGGATCCCGCACACGCCGACTTCGTCCCCGACTGGCAGAGCGCGGCCGACCGTGTCGCCGAGATCGCCCGCGACGGCGACTTCGTCATCACGCTGGGGTGCGGCGACGTGTACCGAATCGTGCCGCAGCTCCTCGCGAGCCTGGAGGCGATCACTCCCGCGTCCACGGAAGCCCGTTCGTGACGCTGGCATCCTCGCCGGTGCTGCGGTGAAGCGTCCCGAGGGGTTCGACCGGGCTCCGGTGGCCAAGGCGAAGGCAACGCCCGAGCCGGAGGTCGATGGCGCGTCGGCCGAGGCGTCTGCGGCGTCCGCGACGGCACCCGGCGACGAGGCGGTGCCACCTGCCGAGAAGCCGACGCGCACCCTGCCGAGGCTTCCGGCGCTTCCCTCCCTGCCCGCGCGTCCCTCGCGGCCGTCGCGGGAGTCGGGTCCCGAGCCGTCGGATCCTGCGGTCATCACACCGGCGTCGACCGGCGCTCGCGACGCTCGAGATCGAGCCCGCGACGCCCGGCGACTCGCTCGTCGTGCCGCTGCCGCTCGCCGTGCCGTCGAGCGCGTCGAGGTGCGTCGGTTCACCCGTCGCAGTCGGCATCGGCGTGCCGCCCTCATCACTGCGGCGGCGGTGGTGGTCGCCCTTGTCGGGTCGGTGGCCATCGCTGTCTTCTCGCCGCTGCTCTCGCTTCAGACCATTACCATCGAGGGCACGTCGCGGGTCGACGAGAAGGCGGTCTTGAAGTCGCTCGACTCGCAGATCGGCAAGCCGCTGGCCCTCATCGACTTCGCGGCGGTAAAGAGCGACCTGTCGGAATTCCCGCTGATCGAGTCGTACGTGACCGAGACGATGCCGCCGCACACGCTGGTGATCCGGATCACCGAGAGGTCGCCGATCGCCAGCGTCAAGATCGGCAAGACGTTCGAGCTCGTCGATCCGGCCGGCGTCGTCATCTCGTCGGCGACGAAGCGACCCGCGGGCGTTCCCGTCGTCAAGGTCACGGGCGACGCGCTCGATGGCAAGGTGTACCGCTCGACGGCCGAGGTGCTGCTCGCGCTCCCGTCGCAACTGCTCAAGCGAGTCAACTCGGTGTCAGCTTCGACGGCCGACGACGTCACGCTGAAACTCACGACCGGTGAGACGGTTGTCTGGGGGAGTGCCGACCAGTCGACGAAGAAGGCGCTGCTTCTGACGGGGCTCATCAAAGACCACACGGCGAGAGACCCCGAGCAGGCCGTCGAATACGACGTCTCTGCCCCCGATAACGGCATCATCCGCACGAAGTAGCGGTCAGAAAACCGCGACACGCGGCACACATCTGCGCGGCCCCCAGCCGGGGCACCTACCTTGGCACTGCGAGATATGCATACTGAGCATAACATTAACCCTCGAGTAAAGCTTGAAGGTTTGTGGCCTCAGAACCATACAGACCGCAACAACCAGACAGCACCACCCAGTTCCTGCAGGCGGAGGCCGACGTGACAACGAACCATAACTACCTAGCCGTGATCAAGGTCGTCGGTGTCGGCGGCGGTGGCGTCAACGCCGTCAACCGCATGATCGAGCTCGGGCTCCGCGGAGTCGAGTTCATCGCGATCAACACCGACGCCCAGGCGCTGCTTCTCAGCGACGCCGACGTCAAGCTCGACGTCGGTCGCGAGCTGACTCGCGGTCTCGGTGCCGGTGCCGACCCCGAGGTAGGTCGCCGCGCCGCCGAAGATCACGCCGAAGAGATCGAAGAGGCCCTGGCCGGGGCCGACATGGTCTTCGTTACCGCAGGAGAGGGCGGCGGAACCGGCACCGGTGGTGCTCCCGTCGTGGCCCGCATCGCGAAGTCCATCGGCGCGCTCACCATCGGTGTCGTCACCAAGCCCTTCGGCTTCGAGGGTCGACGCCGTCAGGCTCAGGCCGAAGCAGGCGTCGCCCAGCTCAAAGAAGAGGTCGACACCCTCATCGTGGTGCCGAACGACCGTCTCCTCGAGATCTCCGAGCGCGGCATCTCGATGGTCGAAGCCTTCGGCACGGCCGACCAGGTACTCCTCGCGGGTGTCCAGGGCATCACCGACCTCATCACCACGCCGGGTCTCATCAACCTCGACTTCGCCGACGTCAAGAGCGTCATGCAGGGCGCAGGATCCGCCCTCATGGGTATCGGCTCCTCGCGCGGCGCTGATCGCGCTATCAAGGCCGCTGAGCTCGCAGTGGCGTCGCCCCTGCTCGAAGCGTCCATCGACGGTGCGCACGGCGTCCTCCTCTCGATTCAGGGTGGGTCGAATCTCGGCATCTTCGAGATCAACGACGCGGCGCGTCTCGTGCAGGAAGCAGTGCACCCCGAGGCCAACATCATCTTCGGTGCCGTCATCGACGACACCCTGGGTGACGAGGTGCGGGTCACCGTGATCGCGGCCGGCTTCGACGGCGGCGAGCCCACCACCAAGTCGGCCGAGCGCCGGTCGAGCTTCGTCGAGACCGACGCCCCCGCGACGACGACGGTCGCGGGCGTCAGCGCGATCGCCGACAGCGGCACCGTGCCGAGCTACCAGCGCCCCGCGGAGCCCGTCAAGCAGGCGTCCGACCCCGTCTTCGACGACGGCGACGACGACCTCGACGTACCGGACTTCCTGAAGTAGAGCGTGACCGACGACACTGTGTCTCCGGGGGAGGCGGCAGCCCACCAGGCTGCCGCGCCCTCCCTCGAGCTCTCGGGCCGCGTCGACGAAGTCTTCGGACGCATCGCCGACGCGGCCCGTTCGGTGTCTCGCGACCCCAATGAGTTGACGACGATCGTCGTCACGAAGTTTCACCCTTTGTCGCTCGTGCGCGAACTGCACGCGCTGGGTGTTCGCGACGTCGGCGAGAACCGGCACCAGGAGGCGCAGGCGAAAGCCGCTGAGACCTCCGACCTCGACGGCCTCCGGTGGCATTTCGTCGGCCAGCTGCAGTCGAAGAAGGCTCGCCAGGCTCGAGCGTATGCGCACGCCGTGCACTCGCTCGACCGCGACTCGGTGATCGACGCACTGGCGTCCGACGACGGTCTCGTCGTCGACGGGTTCGTTCAGGTCAACCTGACCGACGACGAGGGTCGGGGCGGAGTGGCGGAGGCCGATCTCGAACACGCGGTGACTCGGATCCTCGGCTCGCCCGGCATCCGACTCCGGGGCGTGATGGCTGTCGCGCCCCTCGACGAAGAGCCCCGCCGGGCCTTCGCCCACCTTCGCGATCTCTCGGAGCGGCTGCGGGCCATCGCCCCCGAAGCGGACCAGATCTCGGCCGGCATGTCGAACGACTTCGCCGATGCCATCGCCGAGGGTGCGACACACCTACGAATAGGCACGGCAATCACGGGAAACCGGCCGGTGGCTGGTTAATGTCGAGTCAGACGATCCGCGACCGGAGGACACCATGGCGAACCCGCTGAAGAAGAGCCTGATCTACCTAGGCCTGGCCGACGAAGAACTCGAATACGACGACCAGTCGCGTACCGAGACGCCTGCCCGGGCCGCGCAGGCCGAGCCCTCCTCTCGCCAGCAGACCGCGCCGTCTCCGGCCGCGGCACCAGCCCAGGCTGCCCCCGCGCAGGCCGCGCCGGTTCACAAGCGCGACGCGACGTCGCCGGTGCAGCCGGTGTCGACTCCCACGGCGAATCGCGCTCCCGTGACGCCCCTGCGTCGCACCACGTCGACCAAGAATGTGGTCCCCACCGAAATGGCAGCGTCCTCCGAAATGAACGAAATCCTCACTGTTCACCCCCGCGAATACAAAGACGCGCAGTCGATCGCGGCGAGCTTCCGCGACGGCATCCCCGTGATCATCAACCTGTCGCAGATGACCGAGAGCGACGCCCGTCGTCTGGTCGACTTCGCCAGCGGACTCTCGCAGGGTCTCTACGGCAAGATCGAGCGCGTGACCAACAAGGTGTTCCTGTTGTCGCCCGCGCACATCGCAGTGAGCGGAGATCCGGCTGAGGTAGAGTCCGACATCGAGGCGTCTTTCTTCGCCCAGTCCTGAGGGCTTCTGCCCCCGAGATTCTTCCTCCGCGGGCCGCGCCCGCGCCTGAACCGTGCGAGTTGAACGCCCCGTGTGCTTGGTAGTTTCGTGATCGTCAACCTGATAGCGACCATCGCCTATGTCGCGCTCCTCATCTTCTTCCTCCTGATGTGGGGGCGTTTCATCTTCGATCTGACCCAGTCGGTCAGTCGTTCGTACCGCCCGAAAGGGCCCCTGCTGGTGCTGGCCGAGGTGACGTACACCGTCACCGATCCACCCATCCGGGCCATCCGACGGGTCTTGCCTCCGATCCGACTCGGAGCCGTCGCGCTCGACTTCGGCTGGAGCATCGTGATGCTCGCCGTCGTAATCCTGATGAGTGTCGCGTCCGGCCTGAGCCGCGCAGCCCTGTAATCCGTCCTCTCCTCGGCGCCCAGCACGACAGCGCGACACGGCGTGACCCTCACCCTGCAGGTCAACCACACGGTTGACGTTGTAGGCTCTTGGCGCACGGTGTCTTCACGGCGCGCGTCGTTGTCTGTTAGGCAACATGCGCAGAATCGGGGGAGGGCATCATCCCAGACCATGTTCCAGAAGATTCACGAGGTGACGGCAATGGCTTTGACGCCTGAAGACGTAGTCAACAAGCGGTTCCAGCCGACGAAGTTCCGTGAGGGCTACGACCAAGACGAAGTAGACGACTTCCTCGACGAGGTCGTCGTTGAACTCCGCCGACTCGGCCAGGAGAACGACGAGCTCCGCCAGCGCCTCGCCTCGAGCGACTCGCAGGTCGAAGAGCTCCAGGCGAAGTCCGCCGCGGCCCCCGTCGCAGCGGCGCCGGCAGAGCCCGCTCCCGAGCCGGAGCCAGAGCCCACCCCCGAGCCGGTCGCCGCCGCTCCCGAGCCCGAGCCGGCCCCCGCGCCCGCCGCGGTGTCGGCAGCGCCCGCGTACGCGGCGCCGACCGACGACGAGACCACGAGCACCAACAACCTTCTCCAGCTCGCTCGTCGACTGCACGAAGAGCACGTCCGTGAGGGTATCGAGAAGCGCGACTCTCTCATCGCCGAAGGCCACGCAACGGCCGCGCGCATCGTCTCCGAGGCCGAGGCCGCACAGAAGGCCCAGGTCGAGCAGTTCGAGAACGAGCACCGCGCCCGCGTCGCTCAGCTCGACAACGAGCAGAAGGCCAAGGCCGATCAGTTCGACGTCGAGTTCCGTGCCCGCCAGGAGAAGATCGAGAACGAGCAGCGCGCTCAGGTCGAGCGTCTCGACAACGAGCGCATCGGCCTCGAGCACCGCATCGACGAGCTCCGCAACTTCGAGCGCGACTACCGCCAGAAGCTGAAGAGCTACATCGAGGGTCAGCTCCGCGAGCTCGACGGCGACAACAATCCCGAGCCCGTCGCGGCGCAGTCGTCTGCACCCGCCAGCTTCCAGGGTTTTGGCTCCAACTAACACGACAGCCACGAAGGCCAGTGCCCGCATCTTGCTGGCACTGGCCTTTGTCGCTGTCACCGTCTACGTGCTCGACCAGGGCACCAAGTTCCTCGTCGTGTCGAATTTGACGCTCGGCCAAGACGTCGACGTTCTGGGCCCGGTCCTCCGCTTCCACTTCGTCAAGAACCCCGGCGCAGCTTTCTCCTTGGCCACCGGCTCCACCTGGATCTTCTCGATCGCCGCCGCCGCCGTCGTGGTGGCGATCGTGGTCTTCTCGAGCCGCATCCGCTCGTTGCGCTGGGCACTGATGCTCGGCATGCTTCTCGGCGGAACCCTCGGCAACCTCACCGACCGCCTGTTCCGCGAGCCGGGCTTCGGAGTCGGCCACGTCGTCGACTTCATCTACCTCCCGTGGATCCTGCCCGCCATCTTCAACATCGCCGATACGTTCATCGTGACGAGCATGGGGCTCCTGATTCTGCTGACCCTTCTGGGTGTCGGTCTCGACGGAAAGCGGGCGCCCCGCAAGGGCGAAGAGCCGAACACCATCGACAACGACGGCAGTGACGCCAAGGATCCAGCGGCCGTCTCCTCGACCACCGACCCGTCGGCCACCCCGTCAGCTGCCACCGGACGGGATGCCTCGTGAGTGAAACCCGTTCGCTGCCCGTGCCTGACGGCCTCGCCGGCGAGCGCGTCGATGCGGCCCTCGCGAAGCTGCTCGGCTTCAGCCGCACGTTCGCGGCGGAGGTCGCGTCGTCCGGGGGAGTCACGGTCGACCAGCGCGAGGTCGGCAAGTCCGATCGACTGGAGGCCGGATCCTGGTTGGAAGTGACCTGGACTCCCAAAGGGGGCCCGACGGTTCAGGCCGTCGAGGTGCCCGGTATGGGCATCGTCTACGACGACGACGATTTCGTCGTCGTCGACAAGCCGGTCGGTGTCGCCGCCCACCCTGCCATGGGTTGGACCGGCCCGACGGTGCTCGGCGGGCTTGCCGCGGCGGGTTTCCGGATCTCGACGAGCGGTGCCGCGGAGCGCGCGGGCATCGTGCATCGGCTCGACGTCGGCACCTCCGGGCTCATGGTCGTTGCCAAGTCGGAGCACGCCTACACCGTTCTCAAACAGGCGTTCCGCGAGCGCACCGTCGAGAAGATCTACAACGCGGTCGTCCAGGGTCACCCCGACCCGCTGAAGGGCACGATCGACGCACCTCTCGGCCGGCACCCCTCATCGTCGTGGAAGTTCGCGGTCGTCGTCGACGGCAAGCCGTCGGTGACGCACTACGAGACCGTCGAGGCGTTCCCGGCCGCGTCGCTTCTCGAGGTCCACCTCGAGACGGGCCGGACCCACCAGATCCGCGTGCACATGGCGGCGCAGCGGCACCCCTGCGTCGGCGACGCTCTGTACGGCGCCGACCCGACCCTGTCGACCAAGCTCGGCCTCACCCGGCAGTGGTTGCATGCGGTCCAGCTCGGCTTCGCCCATCCGGCGACGGGCGAGTGGGTGTCGTTCACCTCGGAGTATCCGGCCGACCTTCAACATGCACTTGAGGTGCTTCGCAACGCCTGACGCCGACACGCCGATCGATGTCGGCGGCCGCGGTTAGGCTTGTTCAACCGCAGCAACCATCAGGAGAAGACTTGCCGTCGAGCGCCGATTCCTTCGTGCATCTGCACGTCCACAGCGAATACTCCATGCTCGACGGCGCAGCTCGTGTCGGGCCTTTGATCGAAGAGGCCGTCAAGCAGGGCATGCCTGCGGTGGCCGTGACCGACCACGGCAACATGTTCGGCGCATTCGACTTTTACAAGACCGCCACGGCGGCCGGTATCAAGCCGATCATCGGCACCGAGGCCTACATCACGCCGGGCACGGCGCGCGGCGACAAGACGCGCGTCAAGTGGGGCGACGGCGGGCGAGACGACGTCTCGGGCGCCGGGTCGTACACCCACATGACGCTGCTCTCCGAGTCGACCGAGGGCATGCACAACCTCTTCCGCCTCTCGTCGAGGGCGTCTCTCGAGGGCTACTACTTCAAGCCCCGTATGGATCGCGAGATTCTGTCCGAGCACGCGAAGGGCCTCATCGCGACGACCGGCTGCCCGAGCGGCGAGGTGCAGACTCGCCTTCGCCTCGGCCAGTACGACGAGGCGATCAAGGCGGCCGCCGATTTCCGCGACATCTTCGGCAAAGAGAATTACTTCGCCGAGATCATGGATCACGGTCTGGGTATCGAGCGTCGCATCATGGACGACCTGCTCAAGCTCGCCAAGCAGCTCGACATCCCCCTGGTGGCGACGAACGACCTCCACTACACGCACGCCCACGATTCCACGAGTCACGCGGCTCTGCTCTGCGTGCAGTCCGGCTCGACGCTGACCGATCCGAACCGATTCAAGTTCGACGCCGACGAGTTCTACCTCAAGACGGCCGCCCAGATGCGACACCTGTTCCGCGACCACCCCGAGGCCTGCGACAACACGCTGCTCATTGCCGAGCGCTGCGAGGTCAAGTTCGACACCGAGGCGAACTACATGCCGCGGTTCCCGGTACCCGAGGGCGAGACCGAAGAGACCTGGTTCAAAAAAGAGGTCGAGAAGGGCCTCGAATACCGGTACCCCGACGGCATCTCGCAGGCGGTGCGGGAGCGCGCCGACTACGAGGTCGGCGTCATCGCCCAGATGGGCTTCCCCGGGTACTTCCTCGTCGTCGCCGACTTCATCAACTGGTCGAAAGACAACGGCATCCGAGTCGGGCCGGGCCGCGGCTCGGGGGCCGGTTCGATGGCCGCCTACGCCATGCGCATCACCGACCTCGACCCGATCCGCCACGGCCTCATCTTCGAGCGGTTCCTCAACCCCGACCGCGTCTCGATGCCCGACTTCGACGTCGACTTCGACGACCGCCGGCGCACCGAGGTCATCAACTACGTCACCGACAAATACGGTTCCGAGCGGGTCGCTCAGATCGTGACCTACGGCACGATCAAGGCGAAGCAGGCGCTGAAAGACTCGTCTCGAGTGCTGGGCTTTCCGTTTGGCATGGGCGAGAAGCTCACCAAGGCGATGCCGCCCGCGATTATGGGCAAAGACATCCCGCTCACCGGCATCTTCGACCGCGACCACGGTCGTTACAAAGAGGCGGGTGACATCCGCGCGGTCGTCGAAGGCGATCCGGAGGCCAAGACGGTCTTCGACACCGCCCTCGGCCTCGAGGGCCTGAAGCGTCAGTGGGGTGTGCACGCCGCCGGTGTGATCATGTCGAGCGACCCGCTCATCGACATCATCCCGATCATGAAGCGCGAGCAAGACGGCCAGATCGTCACGCAGTTCGACTACCCGGCGGCCGAATCACTCGGTCTGATCAAGATGGACTTCCTGGGGCTCCGCAACCTCACGATCATCAACGACGCCCTCGACAACATCAAGTCGAACCGCGACATCGACCTCGTGCTCGAAGACCTCGAGCTCGACGATCAGGGCGCCTACGAGCTGCTCTCCTCCGGCGACACGCTCGGCGTCTTCCAGCTCGACGGCGGCCCCATGCGGGGTCTTCTGCGGCTGATGAAGCCTGACAACTTCGAAGACATCTCGGCTGTCATCGCCCTGTACCGGCCGGGCCCCATGGGTGCCAACTCGCACACCAACTACGCGCTCCGCAAGAACGGCCTTCAAGAGATCACGGCCATCCATCCCGAGCTCGAAGAGCCCCTGCGCGAGGTACTCGGTGGCACCTACGGCCTGATCATCTATCAGGAGCAGGTCATGAGCGTGGCCCAGAAGCTCGCCGGCTTCTCGCTCGGTCAAGCCGACATCCTCCGTCGCGCGATGGGCAAGAAGAAGAAGTCCGAGCTCGACAAGCAGTTCGCCGGCTTCCAGCAGGGCATGATCGACAACGGCTATTCGGCCGACGCCGTCCAGAAGATCTGGGACATCCTGCTCCCGTTCTCCGACTACGCCTTTAACAAGGCGCACTCGGCGGCCTACGGTGTCGTCTCGTACTGGACCGCCTATTTGAAGGCGCACTATCCGGCCGAATACATGGCGGCGCTCCTCACGAGCGTCGGCGACTCGCGCGACAAACTGGGTCTCTATCTCAACGAGTGCCGTCGCATGGGCATCAAGGTGCTGCCGCCCGACGTCAACGAGTCGATCGGCTTCTTCGCCGCTGTCGGCGAAGACATCCGGTTCGGCATGGGCGCGATCCGCAACGTCGGCTTCAACGTCGTCGACCACATCATCGCTGCCCGCGAGAGCAAAGAGCCGTTCACCTCCTTCCACGACTTCCTGCGCAAGGTGCCGATCCCGGTGGCCAACAAGCGCACGGTCGAGTCGCTGGTCAAGGCCGGGGCATTCGACACGATGGGCGGTACCCGCCGGGCTCTGGTCGAGATCCACGAGGGCGCCGTCGAGGCGGCAGTCAGCGAGAAGCGGGCCGAGGCAAATGGCCAGGTCGGTTTCGACTTCGACTCCCTGTGGGACGAACCCGCTCAGGTGCAGCAGGTGCCGCCCCGCCCCGAGTGGCCGAAGCGCGACAAACTCGCTTTCGAGCGCGACATGCTCGGTCTCTACGTCTCCGACCATCCTCTGGCCGGTCTCGAACTCCAGTTGGCCAAGCACGCGTCCACGACGATCACGACCATCTCGGCCGCTGACGACTCCATCGA
The DNA here is from genome assembly GCF_015350875.1 of Frondihabitans sp. VKM Ac-2883. NCBI lineage: Bacteria > Bacillati > Actinomycetota > Actinomycetes > Micrococcales > Microbacteriaceae > Frondihabitans > Frondihabitans sp. VKM Ac-2883. The sequence continues at coordinate 60,092 of NZ_JADKSF010000008.1, forward strand.
CGGCGAACAGGTCACCGTCGCCGGTCTCGTTACGAGCGTCCAGCACCGGGTCGCCCGCAACTCCGGCAACCCCTACGGAATCATCACCATCGAAGACTTCGGCGGTGAGATCAGCGTCATGTTCCTGGGCAAGACCTACCAGGAGTTCGGTCCGACTCTCGTCGGCGACTCCGTCATCGTGCTCAAGGGCCGGGTCAGCGTCCGCGACGACGGCAAAAACCTCCACGCCGTCAGCATGTTCCTGCCCGATCTCGGCGTCGCGGCCAGCAATGGGCCGCTCGTGCTGAGCATGCCCGAGTTCCGTGCCACGACCGACGTCGTCACTGAGCTGGGCGCCGTTCTCGGTCGTCACTCGGGTGCCACCGAAGTGCGACTGCGCCTCCTCAAGGGCGACAACGCCCGCACATTCGAGATCCCGCTGCCGGTCGACATCACGGCCGACCTCTACGGCGAGCTCAAGAGCCTGCTCGGGCCGAGCTGCTTGCTTTGACCTGCCGGCTCTAACCTGCCTGCTCGAGGCCCATCGCGGCGTCGAGATCGCAGTCGTGGTCGGGTGATCCCGACCAGGAATGCGATCTCGGCGTCGGTCGAGCGACGAGCCGCAGGATCCTTCGGGTCAGCCCCCGAGCTCGGCTCGATGTGCGTCGAGAGACTCCCGCTTGAAGTGCCCGGCGAGGGCTCGGGTCGAGCGGCTGTCGGGGTCGCGGGTCAGCCGACGGAAGACGGCCCAGAGAACAAGAAGGAGGCTGGCGCTGACCAGGAGTGTATTGAGCGCTCCCTGCCACCAGGGGAGTCCGGTGCGAAGAGGCTGTCCGACAACATCGAAGAGGATGTTGCTGCCGATGAGCAGCACTGCGAATAGCAGATTGCGCCAGAGGGTTCCCGCACCCCGTGCGAATTCGGTGTCGACGGTCTCGCGATCCGCAAGCGTCAGAGAATCGCCGACCCGATACTCGTCGATGCCCGCGACGATCAACCTTCCTCGGAGTGCGAGGGCGGGATCGCGGGCCTCGCGCTTGGCCACGAGCTTGGCGGAGGCGAACTCGGCGTCGTCGTAGAACTTCGCGTCCGGGTCGTCGTCGTCGTCGTCGCGGACGACGAACCAGCGGCCGACCAGGTCGGCGGGCTCCGTGATGATGCGCTGCACCGGGCCATAGTCCCATAGCCGGCCTCGCGTTCGCGGTCGTCACACGAGGTCGTTCCGCGAGATGGCCTCATCGCCGGGCATCCTGGCCCGATTGCGGATATCGAGCCACCTCGCGGGCCTCTCCCGGCCCACGCCGATAGGCTTGGACGGCCATGATGACGACCACCGACCTCCGCGGTCAGACCCTCAGCCCGAGCCAGTTGCTGGCCCTCGTCCCGCGTGCGGTCGGCGATGTGAACGACGCTACCGAGGCCGCTGCAGCCCTCATCGCCGACGTCCGTCAGCACGGCGTTTCAGCCCTGCTCGACCAGGCCGAGCGATTCGATCGGGTTCGGCCTCCGGCGCTTCGCGTGCCCCAGGCCGACATCGATAAGGCTGTCGCCTCACTCGACCCGCTCGTCCGCGAAGCTCTAGTCGAGTCGATCGCTCGGGTGACAGCCTCCAGCGCGGCACAGGTGCCGACCGAGCAGACGACGCATCCCGCTCCGGGAGCCACGATCGTGCAGCGCTGGCAGCCGATGGCCCGGGCCGGCGTGTACGTGCCGGGCGGCAAGGCCGTCTACCCGTCGAGCGTCATCATGAATGTCGTTCCCGCCCAGGTGGCGGGCGTTCGGTCAATCGCACTCGCTTCCCCGCCGCAGGCCGAATTCGAAGGATCCGTGCACCCCACGATCCTCGGAGCCGCAGGCCTGCTCGGCATCACCGAGGTCTACGCCATGGGCGGCGCGGGTGCGATCGGCGCTTTGGCGTACGGGGTCGACGACGCAGATCTGCTTCCGGTGCAGGTCATCACCGGGCCCGGCAACAACTTCGTCGCGGCGGCCAAGCGCCTCGTGCGAGGAGTCGTCGGGATCGACTCGGAGGCAGGAGCCACCGAGATTCTCGTCATCGCCGATGCCTCCGCCGACGCGACCCTCGTGGCCGTCGACCTCATCAGCCAGGCCGAGCACGACGAACAGGCATCCGCCGTGCTCGTCACCGACTCGGCCGACCTCGGAGAGCGCGTCGTGGCCGAGGTCGCGCGTCTGGCGCCGCTCACCGCGAGTGCCGAGAGAGTCCGTACCGCGTTGACGGGCCCGCAGTCAGCGATCGTCGTGGTCGACGATCTCACCGTTGCGGCGGCGTTCAGCAACGCCTACGGCCCCGAACACCTCGAGATCCAGACCGCCGACGACAATGCCGTGCTGGCGCTGGTCGATGACGCGGGGGCGATCTTCGTCGGTTCGCAGACCCCGGTCAGCCTCGGCGACTATCTCGCCGGGTCCAACCACGTGCTTCCGACCGGCGGGCAGGCGCGCTTCTCGTCCGGGCTCGGGGCATACACGTTCCTCCGGCCGCAGCAGATCGTGCGCTACGAGGCGGAGCCCCTGGCTGCCGTGGCCGAGCGTCTGGTGGCACTGTCAAACGCGGAGCGGCTGCCGGCGCACGGCGAGGCAGTGTCGGCTCGGCTGCAGCGCCCCTAGCGTCGGGCACGCGTACCGTGGCACGACATTTTCGGTCGTTCTCGGCCCGTTTCGGCCCTGCTGGCCCGATTCGGTAGGCGGAGGGTCCGGCTCCGTGACACGCGTCGCACCCAT
>NZ_JADKSF010000008.1:62915-174667 GCF_015350875.1 Frondihabitans sp. VKM Ac-2883
AAGCTCGGGCGCGGCGCGTGTCGCAGTGCCGGGTGGCCGAGCTTGTCGAGGTCCGGCTCCGCGACACGCGTCGCACCCATAAGCTCGGGCGCGGCGCGTGTCGCAGTGCCGGGTGGCCGAGCTTGTCGAGGTCCGGCTCCGCGACACGCGTCGCACCAATAAGCTTGAGCATCATGTTCTGCCCCTTCTGCCGTCACCCCGATTCCCGAGTCGTCGACTCCCGCACGAGCGACGACGGCACGTCGATCCGCCGTCGGAGGCAGTGCCCGAACTGCGGTCGTCGCTTCACCACGACCGAGACCGCGAGCCTCTCTGTGATCAAGCGCAACGGAGTCCTCGAGCCGTTCAGCCGCGAGAAGATCATCTCGGGTGTGCGCAAGGCGTGCCAGGGGCGACCCGTGACAGACGGCGACCTCGCTCAGCTGGCTCAGAAGGTCGAAGAGGCGGTCCGCGCGAGTGGTGCCTCGCAGATCGACGCGAACGAGGTCGGCTTGGCCATTCTCCCGCCGTTGCGAGAGCTCGACGAGGTCGCGTACCTGCGTTTCGCCAGCGTGTATCAGGCCTTCGATTCGCTCGACGACTTCGAGGCGTCCATCCGCACTCTTCGCGAAGATCACGCCACCGCGACCACGGCATCGGGCGACGAATGAGCCAGCACGACCGCAAGGGCCTCTACGACCTGATCTTCCGTACGGTCTTTGTGCGCATGGATCCTGAGAACGCCCATCACTTCGCATTCCGCTTCATCAAGCTCCTTCCCGTGAGCCCCGTGGTGGCGTCTCTTGTGCGGCGTTCCACCGGGCCTCACCGGTCGTTGCGCGTCGACACGCTGGGGCTCACCTTCTCCTCGCCGTTCGGTGTCGCTGCCGGTTTCGATAAAGACGCTAAGGGCATCGCCGGTCTCGGAGTTCTGGGGTTCGGTCACGTCGAGGTGGGCACCGTCACGGCCAAGCCGCAGCCGGGCAACGACCGTCCGCGCCTGTTCCGGCTCGTCGACGACCGGGCGGTCATCAACCGCATGGGCTTCAACAACGGCGGCGCGGTCAAGGCCGCCGGCGAGGTCGGTCGCGCCCGACACCTGCGCAATCGCCCGGTGATCGGCGTCAACATCGGCAAGAGCCGCGTGGTCGAGGTCGATGACGCCGTCGACGACTATCTCGTATCGACGCGCCTCCTCGCACCCCTGGCCGACTACCTGGCCGTCAACGTGTCGTCGCCCAACACCCCCGGGCTCCGCGGCCTGCAAGAGCTCGACAAGCTGTCGCCTCTCCTCACCGCGGTCCGCGATGCGGCGGGTACCACGCCCGTGCTGGTCAAGATCGCTCCCGATCTCGAAGACGATGCCGTACGCCGCGTCTCCGAGTTGGTCGTCGAACTCGGCCTGGCCGGAATCATCGCCACGAACACGACGCTGTCCCGCGAGGGGCTGGCAAGCGACCCATCGGTGATCGCGAAGGCGGGGGCCGGCGGCCTGTCGGGAGCACCGCTCGCGGCCCGCTCCCTCGCCGTGCTGCGAGTTATTCGCGCCAGCGTGCCGAGCGACCTCTGCGTGATCAGCGTCGGAGGGGTCGAGACGGCCGCCGACGTCCAAGAGCGAATCGACGCCGGAGCGACCCTGGTGCAGGGCTACACGGCATTCCTCTATCGAGGGCCGCTGTGGGCGAGACAGATCAACCGCGGGCTGCGCGAACTACGGCGGAATCGCAGCAAGTAGGGCGCTGGGCGCTGACAGGGCCAAAAACGAAGGATCCGGGGGCACGTGCCCCCGGATCCTTCGTCTTTGGCCCTGTGAAAGCCCGCGCGGCCCTACGCCGTCGGGAACTCGCCCCGCTTGACCTGCGGCTTCGGCAGGCGCATCGGCTTCATCTGCAGCGCGCGCATCGCGGCGTACCAGCGCAGGCCGGACTCGACCTTGTCGGCACCGCCGTGAGCGGCGGCCAGCTTGGAGCGGATCCGCTGGCCGACGAGGAGGCAGTCGATGATCGCGAAGACGAAGAAACCCCAGAGGGCGATGAGCGTGAACGCCGAGGCGGCGGGGATCAGGCTGAGGAGGATCACGATCACCATGATCGGGATCATGGCCTCGCCGACGCTCCAGCGAGCGTCGATGTAGTCGCGGACGTACTTGCGCTGTTCGCCCTTGTCTCGGGCGGGCAGGAACTTCTCTTCGCCGTTCGCGAGCCCGATGCGAGCCCGGTTGCGCTGTTCGGCGACGCGTCCGCGCTGCTCTTTGCGGGCCTCTTTGCCGACGGGGACGAGAGGTCGACGGTTGGCGGCCTCGCGCTCTTTGCGGCTGGGAGTCGGTCGACCCTTGCCGACCGGAGAGTCGACCGCGGTGGTGAACTCGGATGTCGTCTTCGACGCCGAGTTGTCAGGGGAGATGATGGGTGCCTTGGCCACGAGTGATCCTTGCAAGTTCGTCGGAGTACCTAAGATTACCTGTCATGACCGAGACCTCCTACCCCATCGAGCCGACCGACGCCGAACTCGCAGGGAAGCTGCGAGAAAGCGTCCACGCGGCTCTTCCGTCTTCCATCGCCGATCTGTCGACGCTCGTGAAGATCCCGAGCGTCTCGTGGGACAGCTTCGAGCCCGAGAACGTCGTGGCGAGCTCGCAGGCCGTCGCCGCGCTCGTCGAGTCGACAGGACTGTTCGACAGCGTGAAGACGAGTCGTGCGCCGATTGAGGGCGACGTGCTCGGTCACCCCGCGGTCCTCGCGACGCGAGCCGCCCGCAACGGCCGGCCCACCGTCCTCCTGTACGCCCACCACGATGTCCAGCCCGAAGGACGGGCTGAGCTGTGGGAGACCCCGCCGTTCGAACCCACGGTCCGCGGCGATCGGCTTTACGGGCGCGGTGCCTCCGACGACAAGGCGGGCGTCATGACGCACGTGGCGGCCCTCCGAGCGGTCCACGAGGTACTCGGCGACGACCTCAACGTCGGCGTCGTAGTCTTCATCGAGGGCGAAGAGGAGTTCGGCTCCCGCTCGTTCACGAACTTCCTCGCGCAGCATCGCGACGAACTCGCGGCCGACCTGATCATCGTTGCCGACGCCGACAACCCCTCGACGACCGTCCCCGGGCTCACCGTCGGTCTCCGCGGCAACGTCACGTTCAAGCTGACCGTCTCGACGCTGTCGCACGCTTCGCACTCCGGCATGAACGGGGGAGCGGTCCCCGACGGCATGCTCGCCATGATCAAGCTCCTGGCAACCCTGCACGACGACGAAGGATCCGTCGCAGTCGCCGGTCTTACCTCTCGTGAGGGCGACTACCCCGACTATCCCGAATCCCAGCTCCGCGAAGAGACCGGCCTTCTCGAGGGCGTCTCGCCGATCGGCACCGGCCACATCCTCAGCCGTCTCTGGTCGAAGCCCTCGATCACGGTCACCGGCATCGATGCGCCTAGCGTGCTCAACGCTTCCAACACCCTCAGCCCGGAGGTTTCGGTCAAAATCAGCGCCCGGGTCGCCCCCGGGCAGACGGCGGCTTCGGCGTTCGACGCTCTCGAAGCGCACCTGCGCGCGCACGCTCCCTTCGGTGCGCACGTCGAGATCGACGACGTCGACCGCGGTAACGCGTTCCTCGTTGACACGTCCGGCTGGGGAGTGGCCGAGGGCCTGCAGGCTCTCGAGGAGGGCTGGGGTGCGGCACCGCTCCAGGTCGGAGCCGGCGGATCGATTCCGTTCATCGCCGATCTCGCCGAGGTGTTCCCCGAAGCGCAGATCCTGGTCACCGGTGTGGAAGATCCCGACACCCGCGCTCACAGCCCGAACGAATCTCAGCACTTGGGCGTGTTCCACCGGTCAATTCTCAGCGAGGCTCTCCTGCTCGCGAGGCTCGACGGCCGAACCAACGAGGATTAGAATCAACTCAGTCGTGCACTCGTGCACATTCCGCTCTCGAAGGAGGCACTCATGACCGACACACTCACCACACCCGTCGACACCAAGGCCCACGGCATCGGTCTCACCGATGCTGCCGCGACCAAGGTCAAGAACCTCCTCACACAAGAGGGCCGCGACGATCTTCGTCTGCGCGTCGCCGTCCAGCCCGGTGGTTGCTCGGGGCTCATCTACCAGCTCTATTTCGATGAGCGTCTGCTCGAAAACGACGCCACGGTCGACTTCGAGGGTGTCGAGGTCGTCGTCGACAAGATGAGCGTCCCCTACCTCGATGGCGCTTCGATCGACTTCGAAGACACCATCGAGAAGCAGGGCTTCACGATCGACAACCCCAACGCGCAGGGTTCCTGCGCGTGTGGCGACTCCTTCCACTAGGGGTTACCAGGCGGCCGAATCGCCCGCGTGAAGGCTTCGCGCACTTGGCTCACAGTGAACGAAAGGGAACCATTCAGACGAATGGTTCCCCTTCGTTTTTTCGTCTCCACATCGAGCGAACCGCGGGAGCGAGCGGCGGAAGCACCCCCAGCCTGCGAGTAGGCTAAGCATGTTCCGTTTCTTACTGTGAGCCCTCGGGCCTGGTGACGAAATGGAGCGCGCCCCACAGTTGAGTCATCCGAGAGGTAACAGTGCGCTCAAAACGTCGTCTCCGACTCGCAGCCATTCCCGTGGCTGCAGTCTCGATCCTTGCCCTGTCGGGCTGCACCGAGCAGCAGATGATGGGATGGCTCCCGACGGAGCGCGGCACGACTAACCACGTCAACGCCACCATCGGTCTCTGGGTCACCTCCTGGATCGTTCTCCTCGGAGTGGGTCTCATCACCTGGGCGCTGATCATCTGGGCAGTCGTCGTGTACCGCCGCCGGAAGGCTGACACGGGCCTCCCCGTCCAGCTGCGCTACAACATGCCGATCGAGATCTTCTACACGATCGTGCCGCTGTTCCTCGTGCTCGGCTTCTTCTTCTTCACGGCCCGTGACCAGGCTGACATCGAGAAGCCAACGGCCAACCCCGACCAGACCATCACGGTCTACGGCAAGCGTTGGGCATGGGACTTCAACTACATGGACACCGCCAACAAGGCGAACAGTGTCTACTACCAGGGCATCCAGGCGCAGGAGCTCGGCGACGGCAACGTCGACGAGTCCAAGCTGCCTACACTGCACCTCCCCGTCGGCGAGACCATCAAGATCGAACTCAAGTCTCGCGACGTCATCCACTCGTTCTGGGTCGTCGACTTTCTCTACAAGAAAGACATGATCCCGGGCAAGACGAACTACGAGTACTTCACCCCTCTCAAAGAGGGCACCTTCACGGGTAAGTGCGCGGAGCTGTGCGGCGAGTACCACTCGCTCATGCTCTTCAACGTGAAGGTCGAGTCGAAGGCCGACTACCAGGCTTATCTCGACACGCTCCGTACCGAGGGGAACGTGGGTGACCTGGGCGACCAGTACAACACCAACACCAACGAACCCGACAACAAGGCCCCGGTCGCCGCAGGCACCGACAGCACCTCGAGCAAGTAAGGCCATTCGATGAGCTCAGCCACTGCAACCCGTCCTGCGACCGGCGGTCAATCGTCACAGCAGAACTTCAACACGACGCGCGTCGGCCGTAAGGGCAACGTCGTCGTCCGGTGGATCACCTCCACCGACCACAAGGTCCTCGGGTACATGTACCTGATCACCTCGTTCATCTACTTCCTCATCGGGGGAGTGATGGCTCTCGTCATCCGAGCGCAACTCTTCGCGCCCGGTGTCGACATCCTTCAGACCAAAGAGCAGTACAACCAGCTCTTCACCATGCACGGCACGGTCATGTTGCTGCTGTTCGCCACTCCGCTCTTCTCCGGCTTTGCGAACGCGATCATGCCGCTTCAGATCGGTGCGCCCGACGTCGCGTTCCCGCGTCTGAACGGCTTCGCGTTCTGGCTGTACTTCTTCGGTGCCATCGTGGTCATCGCCGGGTTCCTCACCCCGGCGGGTGCGGCATCATTCGGCTGGTTCGCCTATGCGCCGCTCTCCGACACGACCTTCACTCCCGGGCTCGGCGGAAACCTCTGGGTCTTCGGTCTCGCCCTGACCGGGTTCTCGACAATCCTCGGTGGCGTCAACTTCATCACGACGATCATCACCATGCGCGCCCCGGGCATGACCATGTTCCGCATGCCGATCTTCGTGTGGAACACCCTCGTCACGTCGATCCTCGTGATCATGGCCTTCCCGGTTCTCGCAGCGGCCCTCTTCGGCCTCGGTTTCGACCGAGTCTTTGATGCCAACGTCTTCAACCCCGCCAACGGCGGTGCCATCCTCTGGCAGCACCTCTTCTGGTTCTTCGGCCACCCCGAGGTCTACATCATCGCGCTGCCGTTCTTTGGCATCGTCTCCGAAATCTTCCCCGTCTTCAGCCGCAAGCCGATCTTCGGGTACAAGACCCTCATCTACGCGACCATCGCGATCGCTGCTCTGTCGGTGACCGTGTGGGCGCACCACATGTACGTCACGGGTTCCGTGCTCCTGCCGTTCTTCTCGCTGATGACGATGCTCATCGCGGTACCGACCGGCGTGAAGATCTTCAACTGGGTCGGCACCATGTGGCGCGGCTCGATCACGTTCGAGACCCCCATGCTCTGGGCGATCGGGTTCCTCATCACCTTTACGTTCGGTGGTCTGACCGGTGTGATCTTGGCATCGCCTCCTCTCGACTTCCACGTGTCCGATTCCTACTTCGTGGTGGCGCACTTCCACTACGTGGTGTTCGGTACGGTCGTCTTCGCCATGTTCGCCGGCTTCTACTTCTGGTGGCCGAAGTGGACGGGCAAAATGCTCAACGAGCGTCTCGGCAAGATCCACTTCTGGCTCCTCTTCGTCGGGTTCCACACCACGTTCCTGATTCAGCACTGGCTCGGCGTGATGGGTATGCCGCGTCGGTACGCGACCTATCAGCCCGAAGACGGCTTCGAGTGGATGAACCAGCTCTCGACGGTGGGTGCCATGCTCCTCGGCGTTTCGATGCTGCCGTTCATCTACAACGTTTACATCACCGCTCGGGTTGCTCCGAAGGTGGCCGTGAACGACCCCTGGGGTTACTCGCGTTCGCTCGAGTGGGCCACGTCGTGCCCGCCGCCGCGTCACAACTTCACGTCGATCCCGCGCATCCGTTCGGAGTCTCCGGCATTCGATCTGAACCACCCCGAGGCGGGTCTCCCCGTCGGTGTGGGTCCGTTGAAAGACGCCCCTGACGCCCCCACGTACGACGCTTCTGACGAGAAAGTAAAGTAGTCCGGCAATGAGAGCCCAATCGAACATCTTCTGGATCCTCGCGGTCTTCTTCTTCGTGGCCGACGCCGGCTACACCGTCTGGAGTCTCCTGTCGACTGAATTCCAGAAGGTGGAGTGGACGGGAACCCTCGGTATTGGCCTGGCCGGCATCATGTCGGTGTTCCTCGGCTACTACATGAACCGGTCGCACTTCGCCCAGTCGGGTGAACTGCCCGAAGACCGCCTCGACGCGAACATCGACGACGGCGACCCCGAGATCGGGTTCTTCAACCCGTTCAGCTGGTGGCCCATCTTCCTGGCCGCCGGTTGCACGATCGTCTTCCTGTCGCTCGCCGTCGGAATCTGGTTGATCTTCTTCGGTGTCGCCCTCACGGCGATTGCTCTCGTCGGCTGGGTCTACGAGAACTACCGCGGCGTCTACAAGCACTAAGCACCACTAACGCGTCTCGCGCCGAGCGGGGCACCACCTTCGGGTGGTGCCCCGCTTTCGTGTACGCCCGGGTTGCTAGGCGCCTCGGAGGCGCTCCTAACCGCCCGAGTCGTCCAGAGGCCATGATGACCGGAGGTAGAGGGTGACTGCGACGGCTGTGGAGGGTCCTGCGCCACGGGCGTTGAACCTCCGCGCCAGTGAGTGCCCGCGGGGTGCCCACCAGTCGACATGAGCCAGTGCGGACGGATGGTGAGCCGGGCTGCGATCACGGAGTGAGCTAGAGGCGGCGAGTGGCACGAGAGGCCGCAGGATCCGGCAGACGGGCTCTGGCCGGCTGCGACGGGCCTGGCGACGTCTGCCGGATCCTGCGGCCCCCTGGGGCCGTCCTGCGCTGGCGGGCTCCTGCCGAGCACCTCGCCCGCCCCGCCGAAGCACCGCTGACAAATCGCCTGCTATAGCGGCTCCGTCATCGCGCGCGTGATGAGGCAGGGCTCGCGCTTGCCGAATTTGACGAGACCACACGGGGCTCGCGGTACGTCACGAACCGTTTCACGCACGACTAACTGTTTTTGCGGTTAGCCATGCGTGATTCGGTTAGCCAAGGGCACGGCTAGCGGGGTTGCCCTGAGATGGTGCCTTCAGCAGGATCTCACGTTGGCCCCCCTCAACCGACGATGGCGTCGCACCTCATTCGCGGCGGCCCGACGGCATGGCGGCATGGCTCTTAGTCGCGTTTCGCACGTTTAGTCGCGAAATCGCGCGACTAGACCCGCAAAACGCGACTAGGAGTGCGCCCGCCCACGGGCCTCGGATGCGGAGCAGCGCGTCCTGCGCCCGAAGCGCGACTGCCCCAACAATCGACCATCGCGCCGCAACACGACGAAACCCGCCCGCACCGGAGGGTGCGAGCGGGTTTCGGGGGAGCGGAGCTGCTAGTGCTTGCCGCCGGGGCCGCCATCGATCTCGGCGTGCGAGTCGTGGTGCGCGGCCTCGATCTCGGCCTTGGTAACGGGCGAGATGCGATCTTCGAAGAAGAAACCCGACACGGATGCACGGATGCGCTCGACCGGAGTCACGACACCACGGGCATTCGGCCGAACCATGAGCGGCTCGTACTCGTTGTAGCTGACGAGGTTCCAGCGCTCGTAGTCGGTCAGCGGCTCGTGGACCTCGATGTACTCGCCGCCGGGGAGGCGGACAATTCGACCCGACTCGTGACCGTGAAGAACGATCTCGCGATCCTTCTTCTGCAGTGCGAGACAGACCCGCTTCGTGATCCAGAAGGCGATGAACGGACCGATCACCGTCAAGAACTGCATGACGTGGATCACCTGGTTCAGCGACAGCTTGAAGTGAGTCGCCATGAGGTCGGACGAAGCTGCGGCCCAGAGCGCTGCGTACAGCGTCATGAGAGCGGCACCGATCGCCGTACGGGTCGGGGCGTTGCGCGGGCGGTCGAGGATGTGGTGCTCCCGCTTGTCGCCAGTGACCCAACCCTCGATGAAGGGATAGAAGGCAACGGTGGCGAGCAGACCCATCAGCACGACGATCGGCACGAGGATGTTGAACGAGACGGTGTATCCGCCCCAGACGACTTCCCAGTGCGGCGGTGCGAGACGCAGAGCACCGTCGGCGAACCCGATGTACCAGTCAGGCTGGGTACCGGCGGAGACGGGCGAGGGGTCGTACGGGCCGTAGTTCCAGATCGGGTTGATCGTGAACAGCGAGGCGATCAGCACGATCACACCGAAGACGATGAAGAAGAACCCACCGGCCTTCGCGGCGAAGACGGGCATGACCGGAACGCCGACGACGTTGTTGTTCGTCTTGCCGGGGCCAGCGAACTGCGTGTGCTTGTTGATGACGAGCAGGAGCAGGTGAGCGCCGAGCATGGCGATCAGGAGAGCCGGCAGCAACATGATGTGCAGCGAGTAGAGGCGGCTGACCACCGCGGTACCGGGGAACTCTCCACCGAAGAGGAGGTAGCTGATCCAGACGCCGATGACGGGGATGCCCTTGACCATTCCGTCGATGATCCGCAGACCGTTACCGGACAGCAGGTCGTCGGGGAGCGAGTAGCCGGTGAAGCCCTCGGCGAGAGCCAGGATGAACAGGACGAAGCCGATGAACCAGTTGATCTCGCGGGGCTTGCGGAACGCACCGGTGAAGTAGATGCGCAGCATGTGCAGGCCGATGGCCGCGATGAAGAGCAACGCCGCCCAGTGGTGGATCTGGCGGAACAGGAGACCACCGCGGATGTCGAACGAGATGTTCAGCGCCGACTGCATCGCCGCCGACATATCGATTCCCTTGAGCGGCACATACGAGCCGTTGTAGGTGACCTCGGCCATGGACGGCTGGAAGAAGAAGGTCAGGAACGTACCCGACAGCAGGATGACGACGAAGCTGTAGAGCGCGACCTCGCCGAGCATGAACGACCAGTGGTCGGGGAAGATCTTGCGACCGACCTCTTTGACGAGTCCGGAGATGCTGGTGCGCTCGTCGACGTAGTTGGCGGCGGCACCCATGAACTTCATGCCCTTGGCCGGTCGAACCGGGGCGTTGCCCTGTTCGGCGTAGCTGGTGGGCTGGGATTCGGTTGTTGTGGTGGTGGTGATCATGCGCGGTCACGCTCCCAGAAACTCGGGCCTACGGGCTCGTGGAAATCGCTCTGAGCCACGAGGTAGCCTTCGGCGTCGACCGTGATGGGCAGCTGGGGGAGCGGCCGAGAGGCCGGGCCGAAGATGACCTTGCAGTTGTCGGTGACGTCGAACGTCGACTGGTGGCAGGGGCAGAGCAGGTGGTGGGTCTGCTGTTCGTACAGCGCGACCGGGCATCCGACGTGAGTGCAGATCTTGGAGTAGGCAACGATTCCGTTGTACTGCCAGTTCTCGCGACCCTCGGGCTCATTGAGGTCGTCGGGGTTGAGCCGCATGACGAGGACGGCGGCTTTGGCTTTCTCTTCGAGCAGATCTTCGGATTCGAGCAGGCTTTCCGGGATCACGTGGAAGGCCGAACCGAGGGTCACATCGGCAGCCTTGATGCGCGTGCCGGAAGGGTCAAGGGTGAGGTGCATGCCCTTTTTCCAGAGTGTATGCCGCAGGACGACATTGGGGTCGACCTTGGGGCCAAGGTCGCGGAAGATGACCACGCCAGGAAGGATGAAGGCGAAGAGCGCACCGAAGAGGCTGTTGCGGATCAGGCTGCGTCGGCCGAAACCGGACTCTTTGTTACCGAGTTCGAAGACTTCAGCGGCTTTGGCGCGAGTTGCGTCGGAGCCACGGGTGCCGTGGCGCATCTCGGTGATTTCGCGCGCCGGCATGATGGTTTTCGACCAGTGAACGGCACCGATGCCGATGGCCAGGAGGCCGAGTGCGATACCGAGACCGAGGAAGAGGTTGTTCAGCCGGATCGAGCCGGTGTCGCCCGGGGTGATCGGGAACGCGATGTAGGCGGCCACCGCGAGGCAGCTGAACACGATCGAGGCGAAGAACAGAGTGGAGACCTGGCGGGCCGCCTTCTTCTCTTCGACCGGGTCGATGTCGGTGACGCGAAGGTGGTGCGCGGGCTCACCCGGGTTCTCGAAGGGATCCGTCGGGATGACCGCCGTGCCGGCGGAGACCTTCAGCGGCTCGCTCTTCTCGACAGCCGAGCCCGCCTGGGGGGTCTCGTCGTCGTGATCTGCCATGGTGCTGCCTTTCGGTGAGCTCTTCACTCTATAAATCGTTGACTCTGGGCCTAGAGAGCCCGGGGATGATGCTGCTAGTTCGAGCGGGCCGTCAGCCACACGGTGATCGCCACGATGGCGCCGAGACCGAAGATCCAGATGAACAGACCCTCAGAGACCGGACCGAGGTTGCCCAACTCGAAGCCACCGGGAGAAGGGTTCTTCTCGAGGTACTTCAGGTAGGTGATGATGTCGGCCTTCTCCTGAGGAGTGATGTTCAGGTCGTTGAACACCGGCATGTTCTGCGGGCCCGTGAGCATGGCCTCGTAGATGTGCTTCGAGGTGACGCCCTTGAGTGCCGGCGCAAACTTGCCCTGCGTGAGCGCTCCGCCGGCGCCGGCCACGTTGTGGCACATGGCGCAGTTGATGCGGAAGAGCTCGGCACCCTTGGCGGTGTCGCCGTTGGCCTGGAGGTACTTCGTCTCGGGCTCGGACGGACCAGTGCCGAGCGAGGCAACGTAAGCGGCCATCGCCTGGATGTCTTCGTTGGTGAACTGCACGGGCTTCTTCAGCGCCTGCGGGCCATTCGCCGCCGCGGGCATGCGCCCTGTTCCGACCTGGAAGTCGACCGACGCCTCGCCGACGCCGACCAGGCTCGGTCCGGCCTCGGTGCCGGAACCATTGACGTTGTGACAGGTGGCGCAGTTCGCAGCGAAGAGCTTCTTACCCTCGTTGACCGTGGCCTGCGAGTTGCTGGAGGTGCTGGTCTCGGCGGTGGCGGTCGACGTGAACAGCGCGTAAGCGCCACCCGTGGTGAGGAGGCCCACGACGATGAGCGAGACGGTCGCGAGGGGAGACCGGCGACCCGTTCGCTTCGACTTGGCGCCGGCCGATTTGCGGGCGCCCTTTGTCGCTGACGAAGCGAGCTTTGCTGAGGGAGAGATCTTCATGGGGAGCAGGGGATCCAATGCCTATTTGAGGATGTAGATGACCAGGAACAGGCCGATCCACACGACGTCGACGAAGTGCCAGTAGTACGAGATCACGATGGCGCTCGTGGCCTCCCGGTGACCGAAGTTCTTCACCGCGTAGGCGCGACCGATGATGAAGAGGAAGCAGAGCAGACCGCCGGTGACGTGCGCGGCGTGGAAGCCGGTAGTCAGGTAGAAGGCGGAGCCGTAGGCGCTCGACTGCAGCGTCACGTGCTCGGAAATGAGGTTCGTGTATTCGTACATCTGGAGAGACACGAACACGGCGCCCATGGCATACGAGAGGAAGAACCATTCGACGAGGCCCCACTTGGAGACCTGGAAGAGCTTGCCGGTGCGCTTGCCCTGGAGGCGCTCCGCCGCGAAGACACCGAACTGGCAGGTGACGCTCGACAGCACCAGGGTGATGGTGTTGAAGGCGGCGAACGGAACGTCCAGCTTCTCGGTCTGGGAGGCCCAGAGCTCGGGAGAGGTGCTCCGCAAGGTGAAGTAGATCGCGAAGAGCCCGGCGAAGAACATCACCTCGCTTCCGAGCCAGACGATGGTGCCTACGGCAGCGGTGCTGGGCCGGTTGACAACCGGTCCGCCTGAAGGTCTCGAGAGAGAGGTACTTGTCACAGGTTCATTATGGCCGATAAACCGCCGAGAATTTCGCCTCCACAGACTGCCAGTCTCGATGACGAGATATCTGAAAGAAGCCGCTCAGTAAGCTGAGAGCCATGTCGAACGCACTCTCGTGGCCCCGTCTTCTCGATTCCCTCCTGGAGGGGAACGACCTCTCGATCGCCGATGCCACCTGGGCCATGGAGCGCGTGATGGTGGGCGAGGCGACCGACTCGCAGCTCGCCGCGTTCCTCATCGCCCTGCGTGCCAAGGGCGAGACCGTGGACGAGATCGTGGGCTTCCGTGACGCGATTCTGGCGCACGCGTTGCCCCTCGCCGTCGACACCATGGGGGTCGACATCGTGGGTACCGGCGGAGATCGTTTCGGCACGGTGAACGTCTCCACCATGGCCTCGATCGTCGTGGCGTCGGCCGGAGTGCCGGTGATCAAGCACGGCAATCGGGCCGCGAGCTCCTCATCGGGGTCGTCTGATGTCTTGAGTGCTCTCGGAATCGATCTCGATCGTGACCCCGCGCGTGTCGCCGCGGTATTGGGTGAGGTGGGCATCACCTTTGCGTACGCCGCGGCGTTCCACCCGGGCTTCAAGCACGCGGCCGCCACTCGTCGCGAGATCGGCGTGCCGACCGTGTTCAACTTTCTCGGTCCGCTCACGAACCCAGCACGGCCCGAGGCGAGTGCGGTCGGTGTGGCCAATGCCTCCAAGGTCAACCTCGTGGTCGGTGTGTTCCAGACCCGCGGCGCCACGGCTCTGGTGTTCCGCGGCGACGACGGTCTCGACGAGCTCACCACCACCGGCCACAGCCACATCTGGGAGATCTCGGGCGGCTCGGTGACCGAGCACGACCTCGATCCGCTCGAGCTCGGAATTCCTCGCTCCCGGATCGACGACCTTCTCGGCGGAGACCCCGAGCACAACGCCGAGGTGGCCCGTCGAACGTTGGCGGGGGAGCGGGGCGCGGTGCGCGACATCGTGCTTCTGAACGCGGCGGCCGGTCTGGTCTCGTTCCGACTGGCCCAGGATCCGGCCCAGCGCGATCGACCCATCGCCGAACGCTTCCGCGAGCAGCTCGTGGTCGCCGCCGACGCCGTCGACAGTGGGCGTGCGACCGCGAAGCTCGCGGAGTGGGTGGCCGCCACGCGGGCGTGACCGCAGGCAGAAAGCCCCGCCAGGTGGATCCTGACGGGGCTTTCTCTGTGTCTCTCGGGTCAGCGCGCTAGTTCACGTCTTCGTCGACCCAGTCGAAGGTCTTCGTGACCGCCTTCTTCCAGAGTCGGATCTGACGGTCGCGTTCGGCCTCGTCCATCGACGGGGTCCAGCGGGCGTCTTCCTGCCAGTTGGCGCGGAGGTCGTCGAGGTTCGCCCAGAAGCCGACGGCGAGGCCAGCGGCGTAGGCGGCTCCGAGCGCGGTGGTCTCGGCGACCACCGGGCGGACGACGGGAACGCCCAGGATGTCGGCCTGGAACTGCATGAGAACGCTGTTCGCGGTCATGCCGCCGTCGACCTTGAGTTCGGTCAAATCGACGCCCGAGTCGGCATTGACCGCGTCGAGCACCTCGCGGGTCTGGTAGGCGGTCGCTTCGAGTGCCGCGCGGGCGATGTGACCCTTGTTCACGTACCGAGTCAGGCCGACGAGGGCTCCGCGGGCGTCGGAGCGCCAGTACGGAGCGAAGAGCCCGGAGAAGGCCGGTACGAAGTAGGCCCCGCCGTTGTCGTCGACGGTTGCGGCCAGCGTCTCGATCTCGGGAGCCGACGAGATCAGCCCCAGGTTGTCTCGCAGCCACTGCACGAGGGAGCCTGTCACTGCGATCGACCCCTCGAGGGCGTAGTGGGTCGGGCCGTCTCCGAGCTTGTACCCGATGGTCGTGAGCAGGCCGTTCTCGCTCTTGACCTTCTCCTCACCGGTGTTGAAGATCAGGAAGTTACCGGTGCCGTAGGTGTTCTTCGACTCACCCTTGTCGAACGCGGCCTGGCCGAACGTGGCGGCCTGCTGGTCGCCGAGGATGCCCGCGATAGGCACTTCGCGGAGGAGCGAGGACGAGGAGGCATAGCCGTAGATCTCGGACGACGACTTGACCTCGGGGAGCATGGAGGCCGGGACGCCGAAGACGTCGAGGATGTCTTGGCGCCACTCGAGGGTCTCGAGGTCGAGGAACAGGGTGCGGGAGGCGTTCGTCACGTCGGTCACGTGCACGCCGCCGTCGACTCCGCCGGTGAGGTTCCAGAGCACCCAGGTATCGGTGGTACCGAAGAGGAGATCGCCCGCCTCCGCCTTCTCGCGGGCACCCTCGACGTTCTCGAGGATCCAGACGATCTTCGTTCCGGCGAAGTAGGTGCTGAGGGGGAGACCGACGATGTCTTTGAAACGCTCGACCCCGCCGTCTTTCGCAAAGCGATCCACGATCTCTTGCGTGCGGGTGTCTTGCCAGACGATCGCGTTGTACACGGGCTCGCCGGTGTTCTTATCCCAGACAACAGCGGTCTCACGCTGGTTGGTGATGCCGACGGCCTTGATGTTGTGCCGCGTGATGTTGGCACGGCTGAGCGCCTGGCCGATGACCTCGCGGGTGTTCTCCCAGATCTCTTTGGGGTTGTGCTCGACCCAGCCGGCGCGGGGGAAGATCTGTTCGTGCTCGAGTTGACCCGTCGACACGATCGAGCCCGAGTGATCGAAGACGATCGCGCGGCTCGAGGTGGTGCCCTGGTCAATTGCGAGGATGTAGTCGTCGCTCACTAGTGGTGCTCCTTCGTCGTTGATGGATGCTGCAGAGAAAGCTGATGGAGAGGTGTCGAGGCGAAAAGAACGGGTGACCTCACTCTCGCGAAATCACCCGTCCTTAGTCTGTGAGGCCCGTGTCAGGCCATGGGGAGGAGGGCCATCGACGCGAAGGCGGCGAGAGCGCCACCGACGAGCGGGCCGACGACGGGAACCCAGGCGTAGCCCCAGTCGCTGCCACCCTTGCCCTTGATGGGAAGGAAGGCGTGGGCGATGCGCGGGCCGAGGTCACGCGCGGGGTTGATCGCATAGCCGGTCGGGCCACCGAGGGAGGCGCCGATACCGACCACGAGCAGTGCGACGGGGAGAGCGCCGAGTTCGGAAGGCGACTTGCCGTTGCCGATACCGATGATGACGAAGACGAGCACGAAGGTCGCGATGACCTCGGTCACGAAGTTCCAGCCGTAGCTGCGGATCGCCGGGCCGGTCGAGAACACGCCGAGCTTGGCAGCCGGTTCGGGCTCCTCATCGAAGTGGTTCTTGTAGGCCAGGTACACCAGCACGGCGCCGATGATGGCACCGACCATCTGCGCCAGGACGTAGATCAGGAACTGCGGGAAGTCGATGTTCCCGAGGATGAGCTGCGCGATGCTGACGGCCGGGTTCAGGTGGGCACCCGACTTGTACGACACCAGGATTCCGGCGAAGACCGCGAGGCCCCAGCCGAAGTTGACCATGAGCGTTCCGCCGTTGAAGCCCTTGCTCTTGACGAGAGCGACGTTCGCGACGACGCCACCACCCAGGAGCAGGAGCATTGCGGTTCCCACCGTTTCGGAGAGAAAAATTGTTCCCAGATCCACTTCGACCGTCCTTATGTCGTCTAGGCAGAAACTCCCCTGCTGGGTGCTCTGCGGTGAGCGTGTGTCAACACAGTAGCGCTGTGCCGAGGCATTCCGATACAAACACCCTCGGACTTTGTTTCGTGTCTGGCTGTGTCCGTTAGAAGAAGGCTACGGTGGGGCAACACCCCCTGTCGTGGCGCACGTCACGGCGTGTCGCCCGCAGCCTGGAGGCCTTCAATGAAGAAGCTCATCAACGATCCGAAGAACGTCGTCGACGAATCCGTCGAGGGATTCGGGCTGGCGCACGCCGACCTGGTGACGGTCTCGCCGGATCCTTTGTTCGTCGTCCGCGCGGGGGGAGCGACGCAGGGGCACGTCGGCATCGTCTCCGGCGGTGGCTCCGGCCACGAGCCGCTTCACGCGGGCTTCGTCGGCCACGGAATGCTCACCGCCGCCGTGCCCGGTCCGGTGTTCACCTCGCCCACACCCGACCCCATCGTCGCCGCCACGATCGCCTCAGACGGCGGCGCGGGCGTGCTGCACATCGTGAAGAACTACACGGGCGACGTCTTGAACTTCGAGACCGCCGCCGACCTCGCCGACGCCGAGGGAATCCGCGTCGTCTCGGTGATCGTCGACGACGACGTCGCCGTCAAAGACAGCCTGTTCACCGCTGGGCGGCGCGGTGTCGCCGGCACCGTCGTCGTGGAGAAGTGCGCCGGAGCCGCGGCGGAACGGGGCGACGACCTCGATGCCGTAGCTGCCGTGGCGACGAAGGTGAACTCGGTGACCCGCACGATGGGTGTGGCCCTGGCAGCAGGCATCGTGCCGCACGCGGGGGAGCCGAGCTTCACCCTGAGCGACGACGAGATCGAGATCGGCATCGGGATCCACGGCGAGCCCGGCCGCGAGCGGATCGCGTTGGAGCCCGCCGACGCGATCGTCGATCGGATGCTGGGGCCGATCCTCGACGACCTGCCCTTCGAATCGGGTGACCGAGTGCTGCTCTTCGTCAACGGAATGGGCGGTACTCCACTGCTCGAGCACTACATCGTCTATCGCCACGCCGCCTCCGTGCTCGCCGAGAGAGGCATCGAGGTCACGCGTAGCCTCGTAGGCAACTACGTGACGAGCCTCGAGATGCAGGGCATCTCCATCACCGTCACGAAACTCGACGACGAGTTGACCGAGCTGTGGGACGCCCCTGTCGAGACCGCCGCCCTCCGGTGGGGTCGCTGAGCAGTCGGATCCTTCGGTCTGTCAGTCGAACGCAACACGAAAGGACGCCATTACATGAGCCTCGGTATCTCCTGGGTCACTGCCTGGATCGACGACACCGTAGAGGTCGTCTCTCACAACCGGACCCGCTTGAGCGAACTCGACCGCGAGATCGGCGATGGCGATCACGGCGAGAACCTCGATCGGGGTTTCTCCGCGGTCAAGATCAAGTTCGACACCCTGCCCGACGACGCGACCCCTGGGTCGGCGCTCAAGCTCGTGGCCACCACGCTGATCTCGACCGTCGGCGGCGCTTCGGGCCCTCTCCTCGGCACGGCGTTCCTCAAGGGCGCGCAGGCACTCGGAGACGCGTCCGAGATCGATGCCGACGGTGTCGTCGCCCTGCTCACCGCGGCCCGCGACGGCGTCGTGCTGCGCGGCAAAGCAGAGCCGGGTGACAAGACCATGATCGATGCGTGGACCCCTGCCGTCGACGCGGCGGGGGAGGCCGCCGCAGCAGGTGGCTCACCCGCCGATGTTCTTCGCGCCGCGGCGGCAGCCGCGTCAGCCGGAGCCGAATCCACCGAGCCGCTCGTCGCTCGCAAGGGCCGCGCGAGCTACCTCGGCGAACGCGCTATCGGTCACCGAGACCCCGGGGCGGAATCCTCCGCTCTCATCATCACGGCTGCTGCCGACGCGGCCGCCGCCACGGAAGGCTAATTCATGGCATCACCGGTTGGAATTCTGATCGTCTCGCACAGCGCGAAAATCGCCGAGGGGGCACTCGAGCTCGCTAAGCAGATGGCTCCGAGCGTCACCGTGGTCGCTGCCGGCGGCACCGACGAGGGCGCCTTGGGCACAAGCTTCGAGAAGATCTCGTCCGGAATCACCGCCGCCCAGCAGGGAAGCGGCGTCGTGGTCCTGTGCGACCTCGGTTCGGCGATCCTCACGGCCGAAACGGCTCTCGACTTCCTGGACGACGCCGAGCGAGCCCTCGTGGTCATCGCCGACGCGCCGATCGTCGAGGGGGCTGTCGCGGCAGCCGTCGCATCGGAGACGGGCGGATCCCTGCATGACGTCACGGCCGCGGCCCGGACTGCCACGGGCATCGCCGATCCCCACGCCGACGAACGGAGCCTCAGCCGCGCCGAAGTGCAGGGCGCAGTCGAGCGGTCTGCGACCCTCGTCAACCCTTCGGGGCTGCACGCGCGACCGGCCGCCGAATTCGTCAAGCACGCCGGCGCCTTCGAATCGACGATTCAGATCAACGGTGTCGACGCGAAGAGCCTGCTTCGCATCATGGGTCTCGGGCTGCCCAAGGGCTCAACAGTGTCGATCGTGGCAACCGGACCGGATGCCGGTGAGGCGGTGGACGCGCTGATCGAGCTCGTCGAGGGTGGTTTCGGCGAGCTCTGACTCGTCTGCTGCATCAGACGGCGCTCACATACAACCAGCGGCCCGACTTCTTCGAGAACGTCGAGCGCTCGCGAAGAATGTGGGCGCCGTCGTCGTCTCGATAGTGCGCCCGGAACTCGACGATTCCCGTGGTGTCGAGCATGCCGCCGCGTTCGGTGGCGATGATGTCGAGACGGTACCAGCGCACGCCCTCGTCGAGGTCGAGCGAATCGGGCCGAAGCGCAGGATCCCACGTGGCGAGCAAGTAGACCGCGTCGCCGACCGCAAAGGCCGAGTACCGAGACCGCATTAGGCGTTCTGCAGTCGGTGCTACTGCCAGGCCCCGGTGTAGTGGCCCGCAGCAGGCGCCGTACGTCTCGCCACTCAGGCACGGGCAGCGGGCGGTGTCGGCGAGCGTCGTCGAGGGGAAGTCGGACGCGGGGGAGGAGGTCACGGTGGCGCGGATCCTTTGCTCGGTCGGGAGCGTAACGTTCAGCTACACCCAGAAGGAGAATGCCATGCGTGCCTTAGTCCTCGTCGTCGCAGCCGTAGCGACCACCCTGTTCGTCGTCAACTCTCGAAAGAACGGTGCCCTTGCGCCGAAGTCGACGAAACGAAAGAAGGCGATTGGGCGTGCGGCGAAGCAGAAGCCCGGGCAGGTGGTCGTGCCGAAGACCCCGAAGGTCAAGCGCGGGGTCTGATCCCGCTAGGGTTTTGGGTATGTCCAAAGTCTTGAGCTCTCTTCCCGTCGGCGAACGCGTCGGCATCGCGTTCTCCGGTGGTCTCGACACGTCGTGTGCCGTCGCCTGGATGCGAGAGAAGGGTGCCGTTCCCTGCACGTACACGGCCGACATCGGCCAGTACGACGAGCCCGATATCGACTCCGTCGCGGTGCGGGCGAAAGAGTACGGTGCCGAGGTCGCTCGGCTTGTCGATGCTAAGAGCGCATTGGTCGAAGAGGGCCTCGTCGCTCTCCAGTGCGGTGCGTTCCACATTCGCTCCGGCGGCAAGACGTACTTCAACACGACGCCCCTCGGCCGCGCCGTGACCGGCACGATGCTGGTGCGCGCGATGAAAGACGACGATGTCGATATCTGGGGCGATGGCTCGACCTACAAGGGCAACGACATCGAACGCTTCTACCGTTACGGCCTCATGGCGAACCCGCGCCTGCGCATCTATAAGCCATGGCTCGACGCCGACTTCGTGAACGAGCTCGGTGGCCGCACCGAGATGAGCGAATGGCTCGTGGCGCGAGGCTTCCCGTATCGCGACTCCACCGAGAAGGCCTACTCGACCGACGCCAACATCTGGGGTGCGACTCACGAGGCGAAGAGCCTCGAAGAGCTCAGCGCCGGCATCGACTTGGTCGAGCCGATCATGGGTGTCGCCGCCTGGCGCGACGACGTCGAGGTCGCCACCGAGGTCGTCGCGGTCCGCTTCGAGGCGGGCCGCCCGGTCGCCATCAACGGCGTCGAGTTCTCCGACCCCGTCGCACTCGTCTACGAGGCCAACGCCATCGGTGGTCGTCACGGCCTCGGGGCCTCCGACCAGATCGAAAACCGCATCATCGAGGCGAAGAGCCGCGGCATCTACGAGGCGCCCGGAATGGCCCTGCTCCACCTCGCCTACGAGCGCCTGCTCAACGCGATCCACAACGAAGACACGGTCGCCGCCTATCACAACGAGGGCCGCCGTCTTGGCCGACTCATGTACGAGGGGCGCTGGCTCGACCCGCAGTCGCTCATGCTCCGCGAATCCCTGCAGCGGTGGGTCGCCTCCGCCGTCACCGGCGAGGTCACCGTGCGCCTTCGCCGCGGTGACGACTACACGATCCTCAACACGACGGGGCCGCAGCTCAGCTATCACCCCGAGAAGCTGTCGATGGAGCGCGTCGGCGACTCAGCGTTCGGTCCCGACGACCGCATCGGTCAACTGACCATGCGCAACCTCGACATCGCCGACTCGCGGTCTCGACTCGAGCAGTACGCGGCAGCGGGGCTCATCGGGGGAGCGACTGCCGAGTTGGTCGGAGAGCTCGAGGCGGGCGAGGCCGACCAGATTCTCGGTGGCGCCGGCGCGCCCGACTCGGCCACCGACGCACTCGGGCGGGCGACCGACGCCGCCTCCGAGTCGGCCGCGTTCGATTCCGGCACCGACTGACCCTGTCTCACGGCGTCACGCTAGACGCCACGAATGGCCCGTGTCTTTCTAAGACATGGGCCATTCGTGGAGTCTGGACGGGTGATGCGGTGAGGGGACGAAATGCGTGCTACTTGACATAATGTGCATTATCGGCGAACAGAGCGACACGAGGAGAGGGGTCTCGGAGCGTGCCCGCGGCTACCGGGACCACAGCTCCGCCGCACGCTAGCGTTACTCCTGTGTGGACCACCCTCGAACGTCGGCCGATGGTCTTCGACGCCATCATCGCCATCGTGGCGTTTGCCTTCTTCGGTGTGCTCGATGTCAGCCGCACCGGATGGGCGACTCTGCCCATCGACGCGGTGTTCGCCGTCGCGTTGCTCTTCCGTCGTCGTTCTCCCGGCGCGGCGCTCGGTATCGCCTGGGCCGGCGCCATCGCGCAACTGTTCGTCTTGCCGACGTTCATTAACGGCAACGTCCTCATCGCCGTCGTCATCTACGGCACCAGCGTCGCCGACAGTCGCCTCGTGAGTCGCCTGGGGCTCATCTCGAGCGTCGTCGGCGGAATCCTGGCAAGCGTCAAGCTCGTGTTGATCACGGGGCTGTTCCTGCCAGCGCATCAGCAGGATGGCGAGGCCGCCCTCTCGAAGGTGCTCTACTTCGTGGGCGTCGCGGGCGTCATCGCGGCGACCCTCTCGTTGTTCTGGCTGCTGGGAATGATCACCAGGATCCGCCGCGCCCTTATGAGCGAACGCGTCGACCGGCTCGAGAGCTCTCAAGAACTCCTCCGTGCCGAGTTGCGGGTGGCGCAAGAGACCGAGCGCACGCGGATCTCGCGTGAGATGCACGACGTCATTGGTCACTCCCTCGCGGTCATAATCGCGCAGTCAGACGGTGCCCGATACGCCGTAGCGAAGAACCCTCAGGTGGCGATCGAAGCTTTGGGTGTGATCAACAGTTCGGCACGCTCTGCCCTCGATGACGTCAGTGAGCTGCTGAGCGTCCTCACCGGGTCGGACGGACACGAGGGCTCGCTCGGCGTCGCCGACCTCGAGGGGCTTGCGAAGAACACTCGGGCAGCTGGCCTTGTGGTCGACATCCACGAGACGGGAAACCGGGCCCCGCTGGCGATCGGCCCTGATCTCGCGCTCTACCGTGTCGTCCAGGAAGCCCTCACCAACGCTCTCAAGCACGGCGGGCCCGGCACGACTGTCAAGGTCGATCTCGACTGGTCGGACGACGCGGTCTCGGTCCGCACCGAGACGACCGAAGGCGACGGTCCCGGTCTCCTCGGAGACGAACTGCAACCCAGCATCGGCGGCTACGGCATTCCCGGCATGATGGAGCGGGTCAGGCTCGTCGGCGGCACGGTCGACGCCCGCCCTCGCGACGACGGCACACCCGGCTTCCGAGTCGACGCGCGAATCCCCCACTCCCCCGGAGGCCCCGAGTGAACCTCATCCGAATCGGCTTAGCCGACGATCAACCGCTCTTCCGGGCGGGCATCCGCATGATCCTCGACTCACAAGACGACTTAGAAGTCGTCTGGGAGGCCTCCGACGGCGCCGAAGCCGTGCGACTCGCCGTCGAGCAACCCGTCGATCTGGTGCTGATGGATCTCGAGATGCCGGTGACCGACGGGGTCGAGGCGACCACCAGGATCCTCGACTCCACCGAGACAGGAGACGTCGCGACCCGCACCAGGGTCGTCGTTCTCACCACGTTCGAGTTGAACGACAAGACGTTCCACGCCATTCAGGCCGGTGCGAGCGGCTTCCTACTGAAGAACGCCGACCCGGAGTTCTTGCTCGCGTCGCTGCGGACGATCCACTCGGGATCAGCGGTTGTAGCGCCCTCGGTGATGAGCGGGCTCGTCGAGCGGTTCGCCCGAAAGACGCCGCGGGTCGAGACCGAGGCGCTCGGGCCGCTGACAACGAGGGAGCGCGACATCTTCGCCGCGCTGGCCTCCGGGCTCAGCAATAACGAGATCGCCGAGAAGCTGCACCTGAGTGACGCGACGGTGAAGTCGCACGTGAGTCGGATCCTCGCCAAGCTGGCGCTTCGCGACCGTGTGCAGCTCGTGATCTATGCCTATGAGAACGGGCTCGTCTGAGCCTGGTCGAACGAGGCGATCAGACGGGCTCGGTGGCTTTCACGGGGATAGCGGGCTCGTCGGCGCGAGCCTCTTCGGCCTCGATGATGTCGTCGAGGGTCGGCTCGGGCGCCATCTTCTTGTAGACGATGCGCGACTGGTAGAGGTAGCGCAGCGAGAAGCCGACGGCGATGAGCGCGGCCTGCACGAACACGCTGTGGAGCGACGTGTTCTCGACGATCACCCAGAGCACGAAGGTGCGGACGATCGACTCCGTGCCGTTGAAGGCGAAGGTGTGCCACCAGCGCTTCCACACCCCGCGGGCGCCGTGCTTCAAATCGTTAAAGATGAAGCGCTCCTGCAGCAGGAAGTTGCCGATGATGGTGACGAAGGCGGCGATGCAGGCGGCGGCGAGGTAGCCGACGCCGAACGTCTGCAAGCCGGCGAGGATCGCGAGGTTCGCCACGGCGCCGAGCGCGCCGATGGCCGCGAAGCCCGAGATGCGCCCGAATTTGAGGTCGAAGAGCTGCCGGCCGAGCGCGATGCCCTGCTTCATGTCGGCCTTCGACGTGCCGGCGAGGCGCGCCTCGAAGACGAGAGGCACTTCGGCGACCTGCAGCGGTTGGCGGGCGAGGATCTCGAGGAGGATCTTGAAGCCGCGAGCATGCAGCCCGTCGAGCTGGATGGCCCCGGTGCGGACGCCGAAGAAACCGCTCATCGGGTCGGTGGTGCCGTGCAGGCGGGTCGGGAACAGCGCCTTGGTGACCTTGATCGAGGCCTGCGACACAAGGCGTCGCACTCCCCCGGACAGCCCGTCGCTCGAGCCGCCGTCGACATGACGGGAGGCGACGACGACATCGGCGCCCGAGGCGTCGCCCTTGGCGATGATCGACGGGAGCGTCTCGGGGCGGTGCTGCAGGTCGCCGTCCATCACGATCGACCAGCGGCTGGTCGTCGACCGAAGGCCCTCGATGACTGCACCGGAGAGGCCGCCGACGGGAGTCTCGCGGTGGATGAGTCGCACGGGGAGATCGTGCTGGGCCGCGATCTCGCGGATCACGTCGGGCGTGTTGTCTCGGGAGTCGTCGACGAAGAGCACCTCGGCGTCGATACCGACGACCGCAGCCTCGACACGGCGCACGAGCTCAGCCACATTGGGCGCCTCGTTGAACGTGGGGACGATGACTGTGAGCTCCATAGCTTCAAGCGTACGGATCGGCCTTCGCGGGGGCACCGGCCGATCGGCCGCTTTTCGGCCTCATCACAAAGTATGAGGCTCAGGCCAAAAGCCGCTCGATCAGCTCTGGCAGGTCTTCGGGCTCGAATTTCTCATCGGACGTGCGCAGCTCGTCGCGGCTCCACCAGCGCGACTCGACGATGTCGACGCGCTCCTCGTCTGTCCAGTCGTCGTCGACGATCTCGAAGTGCGGCAGGCGCACGACATAGAACTCGGCGTGACCGTGGGTGTGGTCGGCGGCGTCCCACTCCACTTCGAAGTCGGACGTGTAGACGACCTCGCCCGGATCGTCGATCACCTGCCCGGTTTCTTCGTGCAGCTCGCGGATCGCGGCGTCGCGGTGCGACTCCCCCGGGTCGACGCCGCCGCCCGGCGTGATCCAGCGCGAGGCGCCGGAGGTGTCGGGCGACTTGGTGTCCATCAGTAGAATGCGGCCGTCTTCGTCGACCACGATCAGTCGCGAGGTGAGCCGCAGGATCTTTCTGGTCCCGTTCTCGGCGTCGGGCTCGGTATCAGACATGGTCGCGCGGCCGCTCGGCTCAGACGGCCTGGAAGTCGGCGGTGTCGCCGACCAGCCGCGTGTGATCGGCGGGGATGCCCTCGACGGCCGCCAGGGCGACCTCGGCGGCGAACTCGGCGACGTTGTAGAGCTTGCCCGCGGCCTCGCGGCGAGCCGAGATCGCACCGGGGTTGGTGCGCTCGAGAAGCGTCGCCGTGATGGTGCCCTCGATCATGTCGCCGGAGACGACCACGAAGTCGATGCCCTTCTCGGTGAGGCCGGGGATGAGATCGCGCAGAGCGTCTTCGCCGGCCCGCTTGGAGAGCGCTACGGGGAGGTACTCGGGCATCGTCTCGGTCGTCTTGATGAAGTGCGCCTGGTGGCTCGTGACGAACACCACTCGCGAACCGGCGGCCATGAGCGGCAGAGCCCGCGTCAGCACGTCGACCTGCGCGTCGCGGTTCAGCAGGAGGGCGTAGTTCTCGGCCATGCCCGACTCCATGCCGCCGGAGGCGTTTAGGACCAGGATGTCGAGGCCGCCGAACTCCGTTTCGACCTGATCGATCATGGCCTGGACGGACTCGCCGTCGGTCAGGTCGGCACCGATGGAGACGGCCTCGCCGCCTGTCTCTTCGATCTTCGAGACGAGTTGCAGGGCACGCTTCTCTTTATTGCGGAAATTGATGACGACCCGGGCGCCCGCGGCGGCGAGGTACTGGGCCGTGTCTGCTCCGACGCCGCGCGACGAACCGGTGACGAGGGCGCGCTTGCCCGAGAGGGAACCGGCCGCGAGGGGGGCGGAAGCGAGGTCGAGTGGCACGGGGAGACTCCTGTCGGTGCTGGCATTGAGGCAGTCCCCAGGCTACCAAGTGCCTCTGACGGAGAGGACCATCCGACTGCTAGCGTGGAAGCGCAAACAAAAATGCAGAACACCACCGAAGGAGATGGGTAGCTCAGATGGACAACCTGGTCGACTTCTTACAGCAGTATTCGTGGGTCGTCTGGCTGGCGCTCATCCTGATCTTCATCATCATCGAGGTGACGACGGTCGAGTTCACCTTCCTCATGCTCGCCATCGGCAGCGTCGGCGGTCTCCTCACCGGTCTCTTAGGCGGGCCCTTCTGGCTGCAGGTGATCGTCGCGGCGGTGGTGTCAGTCCTCCTCCTCTTCTCAGTCAAGCCACCCCTTCTTCGAGCCCTGAAACGCGGCGGCGACCCGACGCCGAGCAACGTCGAGGCTCTTCTGGGCCTCGGCGGCTCCGTGGTCGTTCCCATTCCCGGCGGTGAGGTGCACCCGGGTCTCGGTCAGGTCAAGCTGGCCAACGGCGAGACATGGACCGCCCGGCTTCTCGCACCGGCCGGGGTGAGTCTCCTCGACACGGGGTCGGCCGTCGTCGTCACGGCCATCGAGGGGTCGACCGCAGTGGTCGTCCCGTCCGACATCAAGTCTCTTTAGCCACCCCTACGCGAAAGGCATCACCAATGACCGACGGAGCAGCAATCGGCGGAGTCGTCCTCGCCATCTTCCTTATCATCGTCGTCATCTTCGTTCTGGTGATCCTGTTCCGGTCGGTGCGGATCATCCCTCAGGCGACAGCGGGTGTCGTCGAGCGGCTCGGCAAGTACCACAAGACCCTGACGCCGGGTCTGAACATCCTGGTGCCGTTCATCGACCGTGTGCGTCCCCTCCTCGACATGCGCGAGCAGGTCGTCTCCTTTCCCCCTCAGCCCGTCATCACCGAAGACAACCTCGTTGTCTCGATCGACACGGTCGTCTACTTCCAGGTGACCGACGCGCGAGCTGCGACCTACGAGATCGCCAACTACCTGGGTGCGGTCGAACAGCTCACCACCACGACCCTTCGTAACGTCGTCGGTGGGCTCAACCTCGAAGAGGCCCTGACCAGTCGCGACAACATCAACGGCCAACTCCGCATCGTGCTCGACGAGGCGACGGGCAAGTGGGGAATCCGCGTCGGGCGAGTCGAGCTCAAGGCGATCGAGCCGCCCCTGTCGATCCAAGACTCCATGGAGCAGCAGATGCGCGCCGAGCGCGACCGCCGTGCGCAGATCCTTCGCGCCGAGGGCACGAAGCAGGCGGCGATCCTCCAGGCAGAGGGTTCCCGGCAGGCCTCGATTCTCGAGGCCGAAGGCGCGGCGAAGTCGCAGGTCCTCCGGGCTCAGGGTGAGGCCGAGGCCATCCAGACGGTCTTCAAGGCCATCCACGACGGCGACCCCGACCCCAAGCTGCTCGCTTACCAGTACCTCCAAACTCTGCCGAAGATCGCCGACGGTGCTGCGAGCAAGGTCTGGATGATCCCGTCCGAATTCACCGAGGCGCTCAAGGGTGTCGGTGCCGGATTCATGGGAGCCAAAGAGGCCATGTCGGGAGAGGCTCCTTCGACGAAGAGCGCCCCGGCCACGGGCTTCCCCACCGCGACGACGGCACCCTCCGCCGAGTGACGGCGAGCTGGTTCACACCGGCCCCGCCGCGGGTGATCGCGCACCGGGGGCTGGCAACGGAGGTGCCGGAGAACACTCTTCCGGCATTCCTCGCTGCCCTGGCCCTCGGTGTGACACACCTCGAGACCGACGTGCATGCGACGCGCGACGGCGTGGCGGTTCTCAGCCACGATGCCGACCTGGGCCGGGTCGGTGGGCCGGCCACCGGGATCCTCGGGTTGACCTCCCGAGAAGTCGCGAAGCTGCGCTTGACCGACGGCACAGAGGTTCCGAGCCTGGATGACGCCCTCTCCGCTTTTCCCGATGCGCGTTTCAATATCGACATCAAGGTCGACGAGGCTCTCGAGCCGACGGTTGCGGCGATCAAGCGGCACCGTGCCGCCCCTCGCGTGCTCGTCACATCGTTCGACGATGCCCGTCGCAAAGCGGCCGTGGCAGCCCTGCCCGGTGTGGCGACATCGCCCTCGACGAGAGGCGTCGTGCGTGCAGCGCTGGCGGCGCGAACCCCGCTCCCCTGGTTCCGGCGCAGCGCACTTCGAGGCATCGACGCCCTGCAGATCCCCGAAAAGCACCGCGGGGTTCCGGTCCTCTCGGCAGCCCTCCTCGAAGCCGCTCACGCTGCCGGCGTCGAGGTTCACGTCTGGACCGTGAACGATCCGGTCGACATGGCCCGACTGCTCGACCAGGGAGTCGACGGCCTCATCACCGATCGATCCGATCTGGCGCTGGCTCTGCTCCGAACAAGGAGTAGCAGGTAGCGGCGAGGCCTGGGAGGGCACTGTGAAATCTCACCTCGCGAAACAAACCTTCATCTTAAGTGGTTATAACGGGAGATTGCAACGCGAGAGGAGACCACGCAATGGCAGATCGCAGTTTGCGCGGAATGAGGCTTGGTAGCCAGAGCCTCCAAAGCGAAGAGGGCGTGGAATTTTCACCCCGCAAAAAGGCCGTCTACCAGACGACCGACGGAGCAACGTTCGATGTCGTCTTCGCCGCAGAGGCGGAGATTCCCGACTCGTGGCAGTCGCCGAACAGCGGTCAAGAAGGACTTCTGCTCTCGGCCGACGGCAAGCCCGTCGACATCGACCGCGGCGACGTGAAAGTGCCCCGAACCCACTGGGACATGCTGCTCGAGCGTCGCACGCGACCCGAGCTCGAAGAGTTGCTGCAAGAGCGACTCGACTACCTGCGGGCCCGCAAAGGGCAGCAGAAGATCGGCGCATAGCCTCACCGCGCCTCACACGTCCATCTACCTCGACCGGCCTCTCGGCCTCGGGGTGGGTGGACTTTTTTACGCCTACTCGGCGGCAGGACCGAGACGACGAGACCGGCGGGCCAGACGATCAGACTGCTTCGCCTGACGCGCAGCATCGCCATACCCGGACCGTCTCAGCAGAACACGAGATAGCACGAGGGCCGCAGCCGCGAAGAACATAGTGAGCTGCTCGAGAGCGGCCCCGCCCCACACCGCGGGAGTCGTGCCCGTGCCGAGGGGGACCTTGGTGACCATCGCACCGGGCTGGAATGCCGGAATGCTATCGATGGTCTTGCCGTCGGCGGAGATGACGGCACTCGATCCGACGGTCGAGATGTTCACGAGCGGCCTAGACGTCTCGATGGCTCGCAGGCGGGCGATCGCGAGCTGCTGGGTGTTCTCGTCGGTCTGGCCGAAGTCGGCGTTGTTCGTCTGAGCGAGGATGACCTGCGCTCCCCCGTCGACCATCTCGCGAGTCAGGGCGTCGTCGACGATGTCGAAGCAGATCGAGATGCCCGCCTTGATCGATCCGACGTCGAGCACGTTCGTATTCGTGCCCGGGGTCAGGTCACGCGTGAGCAAGCCGACGAGCGAGGGGGCGAGTGCGTTGAAGAAGGGGCGATCGGGCACGTACTCCCCGAATGGAACGAGATGCCTCTTGTCGTATTGCGCCTGGACCGTGCCGTCGTCCCAGACGATCGACGAGTTGTAGTCTTTCGACCCGCGCTCGGTGATGACGCCGGAGACGATCGGAGCGCCGTACGCGTTCGACAGCACATCGAAGATGTAGGCACCGAAACGATCCCGAGTGGGATCGCGGTCGGATGCGCCCTCGGGCCACACGAGCATGTCGATGTCATCGGACGGCAGAACGCCCTTGTACGTCGCGTCGACCTGCGCGTTGCTCAGGTCGCCGTACGTGCGCTGCTGGAAGAAGCCGGCTTTGCTGTTGCCCTGAACAGCCGCGATCGTCGAGGATCCGGCAGACGCGCTCGGCCAGGCGGGAACGGCGAGGACAGCCACGATCGCCGTCGCCGCTACGAGAGCGCGGGTCGTGAGGCGAACCGGCTGCTCGACGAGCAGCTGCATGACCGCGGCCACGAGCGCGACCATGACGAAGCTCAGCCCGGAGATGCCCAACCAGGCGGTCAGCGAGGCGAACGGGCTCTGCGACTGGCTCTCAGCGACGCGTCCCCACGAGAAGCCCCCGTAGGGGTAGTGCCCCGCAACGAACTCGCGACCGACCCAGAGTCCGGCGACAACGACCGGCAGGAGAAGCGTGCGGCCCAGCGTGCCCTGCCAGACGCGAGGAACCCACCGGTACGCCAGGGTGATCGGAATGGCGCCGAGGGCGAAGATCATCGCCTCAAGCCCCGCTAGGGCGATCCACGGCACCGGGCCCAGGTAGGTGGCCACCCAGTCGATGAGGACGAAGAAGAAGGTCATGCCCGATGCCAGGGCCACCAGGAGGGATCCGCCGATGCTTCTCCCCTTCAGCGCCAGAAGGATCAGGCCGATGCCGACAAAGGTCAGGGGCCAGATGCCGCGGTCGGGAAACCCGAACTCCATCAGTGCCCCGCCCCCGACACCCGTGACGAGGGCGATCCAGAGGGGAAGACGGAAGTCGGAGGTGCGCGGGTCGCCCGAAGGGCTCGGCACGCCGGAGAAACGGGGCACGCGTGAATTGTAGGGTGCCGACACTGTGGAGTGACTCTGTCGAATCACACCGCGGTGTAGGCGACGATGCCGCGCCGGACGGCGTCGAGCGCCTTCCGCGCCACCGGACCGACGGGCGGATCGGCGACGACCGACAACTGGTCGAGGAGGTCGATCGTCTGCTTGGTCCAGCGCACGAAGTCGCCGGCCGCGAGCTCGGCGTCGTCGAGGACCGTGTCGAGCGACGCTCCTCGGGCCCAGTGGTACATGGCCAGCGCGATACCCGGCGACGGCTGAAGGGTTCCCGGGAGCCGATGCGCCTGCTCGAGGTCGTCGAGTTCGGCCCAGATCGTCCGGGTTCGATCGAGTGCTGTGCGGAACTCTCCGGGCGGGAGGTAACGGTCGCCGAGCATCCCCTCGTCGCGGCGAGGCTCATAAACGAGCGTCGCCGCCATGGCCGCCAACTGCGGTGCGTCGAGCGAGTTCCAGGATCCTCGTCGGAGGCACTCGGCCACGAGAAGGTCTCGGTCGCCGTAGATGCGCCGCAGGGTTTTGCCGGGGGCGGCGACGTCGACCTCGGCCACGCGGGAGAGCCGCGACGAATCGGCGATTCTGTCGGCCGACCCTGCACTCGGCTCCGCACCTCGAGGAACCAGGTAGCCGAGGTCGACCAGCACGTCGGTGACCCGGTCGAAGACCTTCGCGACCGCACCCGTTCGGCTGCGGATCTGAGCCGACAGCTGATCGGTCTGCTTCTTCAGCTTGTACCAGCGCTCCGCCCAGCGTGCGTGCTGCTCGCGCTCCGGGCAGTTGTGGCAGACATGCTGCCGTAGTTGACGACGGAGGGCGGTGATCTTCTCCTGGCGGGAGTCGCGCTCCTTTCGACTCTGCACCTCAGAGCGGGATGCGCCCTGCTTCTCGAGTTCGGCGATGTCTTGACGCAGGGTCATGTACTCGCCGAAGTCGCCGAGATGGCACTCCATCGACTTGGCGTACCCGTCAAGCGACTGCTGCTGCGACCGGACCTTACGGGCCAGGTCGACCACGGCCCGGTCGGCCTGGAACTGGGCGAACGACGTCTCGAGCACCTCTCGCGTGCGGGATCGGCCGAACCGCTCGATCAGGTTGACCGCCATGTTGTAGGTCGGCCGAAAGCTGGAATTGAGCGGGTACGTGCGGCGCGAAGCGAGGGCTGCGACCGCCTGCGGGTCGAGACCCTGCGCCCACTGGATGACGGAGTGACCCTCGATGTCGATGCCCCGGCGACCCGCGCGGCCGGTGAGCTGGGTGTACTCCCCCGGTGTGATCGGGACGCGCGACTCGCCGTTGTACTTCTCGAGCTTCTCGAGTACGACGCTGCGAGCAGGCATGTTGATGCCGAGCGCCAGGGTCTCGGTGGCGAAGACCACCTTGACGAGCTTCTTCTGGAAGAGCTCTTCGACGACCTCTTTGAAGGCAGGGAGCAGGCCCGCATGGTGCGCCGCGACACCGCGCTCGAGACCCTCCACCCACTCGTAGTAGCCGAGGACGGCGAGGTCTTCGTCGCGAAGGGTGCGGCAGTGTTCGTCGACGATCTCGCGGATCTCATCGCGATCCGCGGCGGTCGTGAGCCGGATGCCGGAGCGGAGCACCTGCCGGACAGCCTGATCGCAGCCGACGCGGCTGAAGACGAAGAAAATGGCCGGTAGCAGGTTCTTTCCGTCGAGCAGCTCGACGATCTTCCAGCGGTCCATCCGGCCGAAGTTCTGGGGCCCGGACGACTGGGGGCGCGAGTCTCGCTTGGGCTTGTAGCCGTGGGAGCCGGATCCTGGTCGGCCGTTTCTCGAGCCCGGCCTCGAACTGAGCGATGCCGCCCGTACCAACTCGGGGTTGACCCGATTGGTCGCGGCCTTGCCGGTCGAGTCGAACAGGTCGAGGTATTTGGACCCGACCAGGACGTGCTGCTGAAGAGGAACGGGGCGCTCCTCGGAGACGATCACGTCGGTGTCGCCGCGGACCGTCTGGAGCCAGTCGCCGAACTCCTCGGCGTTCGAGACGGTCGCGCTGAGCGACACCATGCGGACGTCGAGTGGGAGGTGGATGATGACCTCCTCCCAGACGGCACCCCGGAACCGATCGCCGAGGAAGTGGACCTCGTCGAGCACGACCCAGCGCAGGTCGGTCAGCAGGTCGGAGCCGGCGTAGAGCATGTTGCGGAGCACCTCGGTCGTCATGACGACGATCCGCGCGCGGGAATTGACGTTGGTGTCGCCGGTGAGCAGCCCCACCTCGGACGCGCCGTATTCTGCGACGAGCTCCTGGTATTTCTGGTTGCTCAGCGCCTTCATCGGAGCCGTGTAGAAGACCTTGTCACGGGGGTGCTGCATCGCGAGGTGAATGGCGAACTCGGCGACGAGCGTCTTACCGGCCCCCGTCGGAGCCGCGACGAGCACACTGCGACCGGCCTCGACGACCTCGCAGGCAGCGATCTGGAACCCGTCGAGCGCGAAGCCCAGACGCTCGCGGAAACCCTGGAGCTGCGGGGTGCGAGTTCGGGCCCGGGAGGCCGCGAATCGCTCGGACGGAGACAGTTCGCTGCTGGTCACGTGGTCGATTCTGTCACGCGCGGCCTCCGAGCCCGTGCACAGGAGACCGCTGCCGGGAGGGGCCGGCGCCGGGAACTGCTAGGCCCCGGCGAGCTCGGCGTCGAGGGCGGCCACCCGTTTGGCGAGACGTCGATCGTGGAGGGTGGTGACGAGGCAGGCGATCAGGTAGAGCCCGACCATGGGGATGGCCAGCAGGATCATCGAGATGACGTCGGCGGAGGGGGTGACGATGGCGGTGAAAAGGGTGATGAGGATGATCGCCACGCGCCAGCTCTTGCGGATCGACACCGCTGTCAGCACACCGATGAAGTTCAGCAGAACGAGGAAGACGGGAAGCACGAAGGCGACGCCGATGGCGAGCACCAGCTTGAGCACGAAGTCGTAGTACGTCTTGGCGTCGATGATGCTGGAGTCTTCGGAGGCGATGAACGAGGTCATCACCTGCACGATATGCGGGAGCACGAAGAATCCGGCGCAACAACCGGCGAGAAAAAGTGGGATCGCGGCACCGAGAAAGCCGATCGCATAGAGCTTCTCTTTGCGGACCAGAGCCGGCACGATGAACGCCCAGATCTGGTAAAGCCACACCGGGCTCGAGATGATGACGCCGACGGTGATCGTGATGGTGAGTTTGAGGTCGAACGCGCCGGTGACATTGGCGAAGTTCAGTGAGGCGAGACGACGACCGTTGCCGGAAATCTGTTCTACGGGTGAGCGGAGCACGTCGAGCACGTACGGCGAAAGGAACCAGCCGGCCACCGAGCACACGGCAATGGCCACCGCGGCGAAGAAGAGACGCTTGCGCAGCTCGAGAAAATGCTGCCCGAGCGACATACGCCCCTCAGCCGGGCTCCGCTTCGCACCGCGAGGACGAGCCGTGCCACCGCCCTGAGCACCGCCCGGCGCCGAGGTCGTGGCCACCGACTAGAGCTTCGGTTTGTCGGTGTTGAGCGGAACCGCGTTGCCGGACGGTGCAGGCGTGGTAACGGTGGTGGTGGTGCTGCCGTCGGGGTTCACCGTGGTGTGTTGCACGGGTGCAGCCGGAGTCGGCGCCACGGTCGTGGGTGCGGCGTTAGCCGGCGCCGTGGTGCCGGCGTCGGTCGAACCGTCGCGGTTCGGCCCGATCTCGGTCTTGAAGATCTTCATCGACTGAGCGACGCTCTTCGCGAGGGCGGGGAGCTTCGGCGCTCCAAATAGGAGGAGCAGGATCACCAGAATGATCAGAAGGTGGGGTAGGCCAAAAGCACCTGAAAACATCAGTCGCCTCCTAAGACGTGTGCGGAAAGGCAATTCTAACGCGGACGCCCCGGAAAAGCGTCAGGGCTGGTCGTACCTGTGAATGGCTCGGGTGGCCCAGTCGGCAACAGCCGCCCGTGCCGCGGCCGGCGTGACGACGACGGGCCCTCCGGGGAGCCCGGCGACGAGGCGAGCCAAGGATCCGAAATGGTTGACCCGTAGCGCAAGTCGCGAGCGACCCTCGGGCCTGCCCTCGATCGTCTCAGGGGCGTAATCGTCGAGCAGCGTCGAGGCCGCGGCGTCGATCTCGATCTCGACCACGATGTCGTCAGGCGAGCCTTCGAACAGCGTGTCGGGAAGCGACACGTCGGCGGCGCGGAACGAGATGGGCTGGTCGCTGACAGCAGCATCGCTCACCCGGTCGAGGCGGAAAGTGCGGACGGCCTCGCGCAGGTGGTCGTAGCCCCGGAGGTACCAGTCGGCGTCGAGGGATTCGACTCGAAGCGGATCGACACGTCGCCGCTCGATCTGCCCGCGGACTCCGGAATAGTCGAATTCGAGCTGTACACCCTCGTCGACCGCGCGGCGGACGAGGGCGAGGAGCTGGTTCGTTTCGGAATTCTCGACGGCGACCTGGCTGGGGGCCCCGGAGGCTCCGCGCGCCAGCTTCGACATCAGGGTGGCGATGGCCTGCCTGTCGGCGTTCTCGGGCAGGGACGAGAGGTATTGCAGACCCGCGATGAGGGCGGCGGCCTCTCGCGCCGAGAAGCGAGGCGAGTCGTCGATAGCGACGAGGTTGGTGAGGACGATCACGTCGTTCTGCTCGAAGTCGTCCCAGGCGATGTCGAAGAGGTCGCCGTGCTGGTACTGGGTCGTCTCGCCCGGAATGCCCGAGACGGCGATGAGCTCGACCGCGCGCCGGATCTGCGTGACGGGAACACCGAAGTGAGTGGCCGCCTCGGCGACGCTGACGCTTCCGCGATCCATCAGGTAGGGAACGAGGGAGAGCAGGAAAGCGAGTTTGTCTTGCGCCTGGAGGGCGGGTGCGCGTTCAGCCACGGGGTGCCTTTCGAGAATCGGCGTGCTGAGTCGCGAGTGCGCTGAGACGCTCGACGACGAGCTCGCGCACCCCCTCCGGTTCGACGACGCGCACCTCGGGCCCGAACGAGGCCAGCTCGTCGGCGAGGAGGAAGCGATCCGACCAGTGGATGGTCAGGGTTCCGTCGTCACCTCGGGTCGTGCCGCGGCGCTTCAGCAGTCTGGTCTCTGCATCGGAGGCCGGTTCGACCTCGACGACGGCCGTCTGTGCCGCCCATAGGTCTTCGAGGTCGGCGAGCGAGCGCTCGGCTGTCGCCTCCGGCGGGACCGTGACGCTCTCGTTCGTCACCGTGACTTCGCCGGTGATCCGGGAGAGGAGGAACGTTCGCCAGCCGCCCGTCTCGGTGTCGATCGCCGAGCACATCCAGCGTCCCTGGAACTGGACGAGGGCATAGGGAACCACTCGCCGGGCCCGAGGAGCACTCTCGCCGGGCTTGAGGTAGTCGAACAG
The DNA here is from genome assembly GCF_015350875.1 of Frondihabitans sp. VKM Ac-2883. Taxonomy (NCBI): domain Bacteria; kingdom Bacillati; phylum Actinomycetota; class Actinomycetes; order Micrococcales; family Microbacteriaceae; genus Frondihabitans; species Frondihabitans sp. VKM Ac-2883. The sequence continues at coordinate 98,695 of NZ_JADKSF010000008.1, forward strand.
GACCACGGCCGACCGATCGAGAGCGGTGCGCAGCGGCTCGAACGCGGAGTCGCGCGAGCGAATTCTGGGGGCGTAGTCGAGCTCGGGAACGGGCGCCGCCCCTCCGAGGCTGCGGAGCTTGAGGAGGGCACGACGGGACTCCCCCGAGAGCGTCCCCTCGCGCCAGACCATCGCGGCGAGGGTCAGTAGGGCCGTCTCTTCGGACGAGAAGGCGATGTCGGTGGGGAGCTCGTAGTCACCGCGGAGAATTCGGTAGCGAAGGTTCTGGTTGTTGCCGCTCGAACCGAGTTCTTCGATGGTCTCGAGGGGAACGCCGAGCTCGCGGATGTCGTCTTTGTCGCGCTCGAACTGTCGCTCGAGGGCGAGGTTGTCACCCCGGCTCCATCGTTGCCGGTAGCCCTGGACGGTCGACAGGATCTCGGTCTTTGTTAGACCCGTGTCGGTGGCGAGCAACGCCAGAACGAGACTGAACAGCCGCTCTTCAACCGGGACGCGTGGGGCGCGCCCAACGGACCCGGCACTGGAGGAAGGAGCGGCTTTCTTCGGCACGAAAGGGATCTTAGGTCAGCCGAGGCGGATCGTCAGAGCGATCCCAGAAGGTCGAACACGTAGACCAGGGTCGACGTGGAGCCACTCTCGGCCGTCGGCGGGATGACGATCATGACCTGCGAGCCGACCCGCTGGCCGATCAGGGCTTTTCTCACGGTGCTGGGGATCTTGTCGGACGAGAGGTCGATCGTCGTCGCGGCATCGCCGTTGACCCAAGTGGAGCCCTGAACGGTCGGCTCGGCCGCCCAGTCGACCGCGGTGAACTGCGCGACGGCGGTGGACTTCGCGGTGAGCTTCGCCCCGTTGCCCTTGCGGACCAGCTGCACCTTCTCGGTCTTGGGAGCGGCGACGTCGGGGATACTGATGCCAGGTGCGCCGTTGGAGGCGGTCACTACGGCCGGCATGTTGTTGACGCCGAACTGGAGGGCGCCGTCGGCCTTGGGAAGGAAGGCGCGGACGACGTCGATGACGGCGATGTAGGCCGGGCCCGACTTGTCGTCTTTCTTCGCCGTGGTCGAACTGAGATCGCTGACCTTGACGGCGACGGCGATACGCGACCCGACCTGGGCGCACTCGAGAGCGTCGACGAGGGGACCACCGGTGGTGGCACCGACGGTAACGGGGGCCGCGGCGGCAGCATAGGCCTGGACCGCCTTGCCGGTCTCACCCGAGTACACGGCGAACTTGATCAGCGCGGGAGTGCCGTCGGTGAGGGTCTGGCCGTCGCCCTGCACGAGTGTGGAGACCTGGGTGTGCCGGGTGTTGATCGGCGTGGGGATCGTGACTTTGGTCGGCGCTTCGCCGACCGACCCGCTCGCCGAGACAACGGACGAGGCGTCGCCCGAGGCGGGGGTCGTGCAGCCGGCCGAACCGGGGGCGGAGCTCGTGGAGCAAGCGGTCAGCGTCGCCAGAAGCCCGGCAACAACGATCAGCGCGGGGATCTTGCGCACGAATCCTCATTTCTTTACTGCACTTGAGAGAGCCGGCCCCTGAGGGCACGGCCCGTTCAGCCTATCGGGTGTTCGTGGGGGTCGAAGCCGCTGGTCACAGGCCCTTCGAGGGGCTGCGGCCGCGGCTCCGACCGCTCAGTCGCGACGGGTCACGACACCTTGCCGAGCAGGTCGACGACGAACACGAGCGTCGAGTTGGCGGGAATCGAATCCCCCTGCGCGGTGGCTCCGTAGCCGTCGGCCGGAGGCACGACCAGCAGCACCTGGCTGCCGATCTTCTTGCCGGCGAGACCCTTGACCCAGCCGTCGATGAGCTGACCCGAGGTCAGGCTCCCGACGAAGGGCTGACCCTTGGCCCACGACGAATCGAACACCTTGCCGTTCTTGTAAAGCACGCCCGTGTACTGCATCATCACCGAGTCGCCCTCCTTGACGGTGGCGCCCGAGCCCTCGATGAGCGTGGTCGAGACGAGCTTGCTGGGAGCCTTCGTCTTCGGCACGGTGATCGTGGGGGCCCCGTCTTTGGCGAGGGTGACGGTGGGCTCGCCGGACACGGCTTTCTGCTTCTCGCCGGTCGCCCTCGAGGGGAACGCCTTCAGGATGTCGGCGACGAAGACGACGCTGTCTTTCGCGCCGATCTTGTAGTCGCTGATGCCCTGACCGTTCGTCGAGTCTTCGGGGCTGCCGGCGATCGCGACACGGTCGCCGACGTGCGAGCACACGAAGCCCTCGCTGAGAGCGGCGAGGCTGGTGCCCGAGGCCGGCTTACCCGCGACCAGGTACGTGCCGCCCTGAGTCGACGTGTAGGTCGAGGTGGCCTGCTTGCCCGTCGACCCGTTGTAGAGCGAGACCTGGAAGATGACCGGCTGGCCGCTCTTCACGAGGGCGCCGTCGCCCTTGACCAGCGTCGTCTTCTCGGTGGTCTTCGTCGACAGACCCTTGTCGAAGGTGACCTTGGGGGCCTTGCCCACGTCGCCGGTCGCCTTGATCGACTCGGAGACGCTGCCCGACGACGTGCCTCCCGAGCAGCTGGCGCTCGGCTCGGCGGAGGAGCAACCGGCGAGCGACAGGGAGACGAGAGCCCCCACGGCGGCAGCGGCGGCGAGTGTCTTGGTGATCTTCATCTGCACGGTCAGTCCTGTTCGGTTGTGGTGGACGGAGTCGGGAGGTCGGTGCCGGGCGCGGGAGCCTCGGATCCTTCGCTTGCGGGCCGGATCGCATCGGCGCCGGCGACGGCCTTGGCCGCGGCGTCCTGAGCCTGCCTCGCAGTCTTGCGAAGCTTCTTCGCTGTGGCCGAACGCTCGCCGAGAGCCCCGGGAGTCCAGAGCTCGACATCTTCTTCGGAGTAGTCGGACTTCGACGCGCGGCGCTTCAGCTGCGGGAGGACGGCACCCGGGGCGAGACGACGGGCCGTCAACAGAAAGCCGGTGTGCGCGATCATGCGGTGGTCAGGCCGAACGGCCAGGCCCTCGACGTGCCAGGACCGCACGAGCGTCTCGGAGGAGTCGGGTTCGGTGAAGCCGCCGAAGTGACGGAACGCCTCGGCCGTCCGGGAGAGCTGGGTGACGGTGGCCACGTAGCAGACCACCAGACCGCCGGGCTTGAGGGCCGTCGCGACCGCCTCGACGTTCTCCCACGGGGCGAGCATGTCGAGCACCACGCGGTCGGCTGTTCCGGCCTCGACCACGCGGGGCAGTTCTTCTAGCAGATCGCCGACCGTGACCGACCAGTTGCTGGGCGTGGCGCCGACGAAGCTCGTGACGTTGCCCCTAGCGACGTCGGCGAACTCTTCGCGGCGCTCGAACGACGCGAGGCGACCCTCGGGGCCGATGGCGCGCAGCAGGGAAAGCGACAGGGCACCCGAGCCCACCCCCGCCTCCACGACGGTGGCTCCGGGGAAAATGTCGGCGAACGTGACGATCATCGCCGCGTCTTTCGGGTAGACGATCGCGGCGCCCCGGGGCATCGACATGACGAAGTCGGCGAGGAGCGGCCGGAGAGCGAGGTATTCGTCGCCGGTCGTGCTGATGAGCACCGAGCCGTCGGGCAGGTCGACGACGTCGTCGTGTCGGATGATGCCGCGGTGCGTGTGGAATTCGCCGCCGGGGGTCAACGTAATGGTGTGCATGCGGCCCTTGGGCCCGGTCAGCTGCACCTTGTCGCCCCAGAGGAACGGCCCGCTCTGCCGACGGAACTGGGCGTCCGCCTGCGAGGTGTCGGTCTGGTGGTCGGTCATGAGTCGCCTTCCGGGAGTGCGTCGAGCCCGCGGGCAGAGTCAAGGATCCGCGAGAGCTCGCTTAGCGAGACGTCACTCAGCGAGTGCCGGTGCGTGAACCCGCCGTCCTGCGGTAACGGCGCATGATGCTCGACTCCGATCGTCGCAGCGCCCGAGGCCATCGCCGCAGCGAGGCCGGTGGGGCTGTCTTCGATCGCGACGCAGTGCCGCGGGTCGACGCCGAGCTTCGCGGCCGCGGTGAGGTACGCCTCGGGGTGCGGCTTGCCGTGCTCGACTTCGTCACCGGCGACGACGAGGTCAAAGGCGGGGAAGTCGATGATCTCGACGATCTCGACGGCCATCCGCCGGAACGACATGGTCACGAGAGCCGTCGGGACGCCGGCGTCGCGCAGCTCGCGGAGGAGCTCGCGCGCACCCGGACGCCACGGCACGTGGACCCGGACCCGCTCGAGCACATCGTCCGTCATCCGGTCGATGATCTCTTGGGCCGTGAGGTCGACGCCGTGATCTTGGAGCACCTTGGCGGAGTGCCAGAGGCTCGAGCCGATCAGCGAGTCGCCGTCTTCCTGGCTCCAGACACCGTTGTGCTCGGCGACGAGAGCGACCTGCGACTCCTGCCAGTACGGCTCGGTGTCGACGAGCGTGCCGTCCATGTCCCACAGGACGGCGGCCGGGATGATCTCGGCGCGGAGGCGCTCTGCAGTCGAATCGGTCACGACAGGCGAGTCTAGAGCAGGGCGGTGACGCCGACGGGAGGTCCGGGACCGGGCCGCTGCTGCTAACGGCTATCGTGGAGAGCTGACGCGGAGGGCCGAACGAGGGTCTCCGCAGTAAAGGAGTCCGGTGTCGCCATCGTCACGATTCGCTGAGGGTCGACTGCTCGTCGTCGCCTTCGAAGGCTGGAACGACGCCGGCGAAGCCGCCAGCAACGTTGCCAGGTCGCTCGTCGACACCCTCGAGATGACGACGCTCGCCGAGCTCGACGGTGAGGCATACATCGACTACCAGTTCAATCGTCCGCAGGCCTCGCATGACGATGACGGCAGCGCCAGCCTCATCTGGCCGCGAATCCAGCTGCACGGCACGCCTCAGGTCGTCTCCCCCGTGATCGACATCTCCGGCGTCCTCGACACCGCCGACGGTCCTGCCGACGGGGGTCTCTTCGTGTTGCTCGGCGCCGAGCCCTCGCGCAGCTGGCGCAGCTTCGCCGCCGAGATCGTCGACCTGGTCGACGTGCACGACATCACGGGTGTGGTCTTTCTCGGCGCGATGCTCGCCGATGTGCCCCACACCCGACCCATCTCGATCTTCGTCGGCAGCGAGAACGCCGACGTCCGTCAAGAGTTCGACGTCGAGCGCTCCACCTACGAGGGGCCCGTCGGTATCCTCTCCGTACTCGGGCACGCCCTCGAGGCAGCGTCGATCCCGACCCTGTCCATCTGGGCGTCTGTGCCGCACTACGTGCACAACGCCCCCTCCCCCAAGGCCTCCCTCGCGATCCTCGACAAGGTCGCCGAGATCACCGGTGTGGTCATCCCCCGAGACGAGCTCGTCGACGAGGCATCGGCCTGGGAATCCGGCATCGACGCGCTCGCAGCCGACGACGAAGACATGGCCGGCTACATCGAGCAGCTTGAACAGGCGCGCGACACGGTCGACTCCCCCGAGGCCAGCGGTGAGGCGATCGCGCAGGAGTTCGAGCAGTACCTCCGCAAGCGCGACGGTAAAAGCGGCGACGAGCCCTGGCGTCCGCCCGCGGTGTGACACCGCGCATCGATGGCGCGGTAGTCAGCGACCCGCCGTGAGGGCAGGCCGGACCTACGAGTCGAGCTGGTCGGCCCGGTGGGTGCCGGCCGCGAAGACGAACTGCTCCACCTCATGCCGCGAGCGGAGGCGAATCACCTGCAGGTGCGGGTGCGACCGCGCGAGTCGGTCACCGAGGTCGCGGTATTTGCGGCGGGTGCGAACGGACCAGCGGATGATGTGCTCCGGGTCGGTGAGGATCGCGCTGAGGGGGCCCTCGATGTTGCCGTTCCAGAGCGGCTGCCGCCGGATCCTGCGCGTCAGAGTGCGACGAACCACCCGGGCGAAGACCAGCCGATAGGGCAGGTCGAGCCACACCAGCGTGTCGGCGCGCTCGGCCAGCGGCGCGCGAGCGGATTCGTACTGCCACTCGGTGATCCACCGGTCGCCGCTGGTGAACGCATCGACGTCGGCGACGAATTCCTCGCGCGGTGTCCAGTTCGGGCCGTGGAAGAGCGCGTCGAGTTCGACGTAGTCGAGGCCAAGGATCCGGGCGAGGCGCCTCGCGAGAGTCGATTTGCCGGCCCCCGACACGCCTGCCACCAGCACTCGGCGTGGGCTCGTGGTGAGGGCGTCGAGGGGCCCGAGCGTCATGCCGAGAACCCGCTGTCAGGCCGAGACACGGATGCCGAGAAGAGCATCGACAGCCTCCACGTCGATCGATGACGGCGCCTCGCCGGACGCCACCGCGCGTTCGACCGCCGCGATGGCACCGGGCGTGTCGAGGTCGTCGGAGAGATGACGGCGCAGTTCGGTGAGGAGCGGTGTGACCTCAGCGCCATCGACGGCTCGCTCCGCCCACCGCTGCCACTCGGCGAGGCGTGCGACGGCCGTGAGGAGCGAGTCGTCGAACCACTCCCAGTCACTTCGGTAGTGGTGGTCGAGCAGCGCGAGCCGGATGGCACGGGCGTCGACTCCCGAGGCCACGAGCTGAGAGACCTTGACGAGGTTGCCTAGCGACTTCGACATCTTCTCGCCCTGATACGCGACCATGCCCGAGTGGGCGTAGTGCGAGGCGAACGTCTCACCGGTCAGTGCCGTGCCGTGGGCCGCGCTCATCTCGTGGTGCGGAAAAATGAGGTCGGAGCCGCCGCCGTTCACCGACACCGGCAGAGCCAGGTGGTCGAGGGCGATCACCGAGCACTCGATGTGCCAGCCGGGGCGTCCGTCGCCGACGGCGCTCGCCCACGAGGGCTCGCCGTCGCGGGCAGAACGCCACAGCAGCGGGTCGAGGATTGCGTGCTTGCCGGGTCGCTCGGGGTCTCCCCCGCGCTCGGAGAAGAACCGCAGCATGTCGCCCGCGCCGAGACGGCTTTCGAGACCGAGATGCCACGCCGTCTCGGATCCTGCCCTGTCGACATCGAAGTAGACGTCGTCACCCGCGGTCGAGTCGGGTGTGTCGACCCGGTAGGCGAAGCCGTCGGCCAGGAGCTTCGCGACGGCCTCGCCGATGGGCTCGATGACGTCGGTGACTGCCACGAAGTGGTCGGGCGGGCTCACACGGAGGTGCTCCATGTCGGAGCGGAACAGGTCGGTCTGCGAGGCGGCGAGCTCACGCCAGTCGACGCCGGTGGCCGTCGCGCGTTCGAGCAGCGGGTCGTCGACGTCGGTCGTATTCTGCGCGTAGACGACCTCGACGCCCGCATCGCGCCAGACCCGCCCGAGCGTGTCGAAGGCGAGGTACGTGTTGGCGTGACCGAGGTGGGTGGCATCGTACGGGGTGATCCCGCAGACGTAGAGGCGACCACCGTCGGTGACGTGCCGCCCGCCGGTGGCGGTGTCGAAGAGGTCGGGCGCGGATCCTTCGCCCGGAAGAACCGGGATGACCGGGGCGTTCCAGGAGCGCATCAGCCGATGACCCCGACGCCGAGGAGGATGAACAGGACGATTCCGAGCAGGATCCGATAGATCACGAAGGGCAGGAAGCTCCGCTTCGAGATGTAGTTCATGAAGAAGGCGATGACGACGAAGCCGACCACGAACGAGACCACGGTCGCCGCGATGGTGGCGGGCCAGGTGAACTCGTTGGTGGCCCCGCCCGAAAGGGCCTGGTAGACCTCGAACAGCCCGGAGCCAAAGACGGCGGGGATTGCGAGGAGGAACGAGAAGCGGGCGGCCGCCGGACGGGTGTAGCCGAGTGCGAGACCGGCAGATGTCGTGGCGCCCGAGCGTGAGACGCCGGGCACCAGTGCGAGCACCTGCGCGATGCCGATCGCAATGCCGTGCCCCCACTTCATGTCTTCGAAGCGCGCGAGCTTCTTGCCGAAGATGTCGGCGGCGGCCAAGACCAGGCCGAAGACGATGAGCACGGTCGCGAGCAACCAGAGCGACCGGAACTCGTTCGCGATGAACTTCTGGGTGAGCACGCCCACGATGACGATGGGGAACGTGCCGATGATCACCAGCCAGCCCATCCGGACATCCTGGTCGCGCTTGTCGACCCGACCGAAGAGCGACCCGAACCACTTCGAGACGATGCGAGAGACGTCTTTCCAGAAGTAGATCAGCACCGCCAGCTCGGTGCCGAGCTGAATGATCGCGGTAAAAGCCGCGCCGGGATCGAACTCCTCGGCGCCGTGCGGGAAGAACAGCGCGACGAGGCGGATGTGACCGCTCGACGAAATGGGGAGGAACTCCGTGAGGCCCTGGACGAGGCCGAGAAGGAGTGCCTGAAGAAGGTGTTCCACGTGAGGAAGGAGCCTCTCAGTAGCTGGCGAGAAGGTCGCGGAGCACGCGACTGCCAAAGGTTAGCGCCTCGAGCGGCACTCGCTCGTCGACACCGTGGAACATGGCCGGGAAGTCCATTTCTTCGGGCAGGCGGAGCGGCGCGAAGCCGTAGCCCTTGATGCCGAGCAGGCTGAGGGCCTTGTTGTCGGTGCCGCCGCTGAGCAGGTAGGGCAAGACGGGGGCTCCCGGATCATGCCGCTCGAGCGTGGCCTTGATCGACTCGACGAGCGGGCCCGAGAACGGTGTCTCGAGGCCGATGTCGGTGTGCATGGTCACGATTTCGATGTCGTCGCCGATGAGTGCGCGCACCTGGGCCAGGACGTCTTCCTCTTCGCCAGGCATGCAGCGGATGTCGACGAGCGCCTCGGCCGTGTCGGGCACGACGTTGTGCTTGTAGCCCGCCGTCAGCATGGTCGGGTTCGTCGTGACTCGAAGGCTGCCCTTGATGAAGCCCGACGCCGTGCCCGTCTTCAGCACCAGCTCGTCGGGGCTCACCCGCTCGGGATCGACACCGAGGATCCGAGACACCTCGCGCAGCAGCCCGGACGTCGTCTCGGTCAGTGCGACGGGCCATTCCTGACGCCCCAGGATCGCCACGGCCTCGGCGAGTCGGGTGACCGCGTTGTTCGCGATCATCTGCGACCCGTGCCCCGCGGTGCCTCGAGCGATGAGCTTGATCCAGATGAGCGCCTTCTCGCCCGTCTGCAGCAGGTACGAGCGCTTGCCGTCGATGTACGTCGAGTAGCCGCCGACCTCGCTGATCGCCTCGCCCATGCCGTCGAAGAGCTCGGGGTGGTTCTTGACCAGGAAGTGCGACCCGAGCACTCCCCCGGCCTCCTCGTCGGCCAGGAATCCCAGCACGAGGTCACGCGCCGGGCGCTCGCCGGCACGCAGCAGGTCCCCGACAGCCGTCAGCATCATGGCATCCATGTTCTTCATGTCGACCGCGCCGCGGCCCCAGAGCATGCCGTCTTTGACGACGCCGCCGAACGGATCGACCGTCCAGTTCGCAGGATCCGCGGGAACGACATCGAGGTGACCGTGCACGACGAGCCCCGGCTTTGCCCGGTCGCGGCCCTCGACCCGCGCGATCACGCTGTGACGGCCGGGCTCGGATTCGAACGTCTCCGGCTTCAGGCCCAGGGCCTCGAGCTTCGCCGACACGTATTCGGCGGCATCGGACTCGCCATTGGACTTGCCCCCTCCGTAGTTGGAGGTGTCGAAACGGATGAGGTCGCGCGCGATCTCAGCCGTCTCGTCGAGCTGGGTGGTGTCGACGTGTTCGGTCATGCCGCAACGCTACCCGGAGGCGGGTGTCAAAACCGCCGCTCAGATCGTGCTAATGTCTTCGAGGCGGTTACGCCGCAACACACCGGTCCGGGTGGCGGAAATGGCAGACGCGCTAGCTTGAGGTGCTAGTGCCCTTACGGGCGTGGGGGTTCAAGTCCCCCTTCGGACACCCAACAAAACGAAAAAGGCTCTGCCCTCCAAAGGGGCAGGGCCTTTTTCGTTCGGGCGCCCCTGCGATGCTCCGCATCGCGATCGCGTCGCTCCGCTGGGGCACTTCGGGCAGCCAGGAGCGGCGTAGGGTCGGGCCATGGATTATGTGCGTCTCGGCAACAGCGGCCTCGAAGTCTCGGCGATCACCCTCGGAATGATGAGCTACGGCGATCCGGCCCGTGGCGGGCACTCCTGGAGTCTCCCCGAAGACCAGAGCCGCCCCTTCATCAAACAGGCACTCGAGGCCGGCATCACCACCTTCGACACCGCCAACGTCTACAGTGACGGCTCGAGCGAAGAGATCACCGGACGAGCGCTCGCCGACTTCGCCTCACGCGAGGAGGTCGTGATCGCGACCAAGGTGCACGGACGAATGCGCCCCGGCCCCGGAGGGCAGGGATTGTCGCGCGGATCGATCATGACCGAGGTCGACGCGTCGCTGAAGCGCCTCGGGACTGACTACATCGACCTCTACCAGATCCACCGCTACGACCCGAACACGCCCGTCGAAGAGACGATGGAGGCGCTGCACGACGTCGTGAAGGCCGGCAAGGCCCGCTACATCGGCGCGTCGAGCATGTGGGCGTGGCAGTTCGCCACCATGCAGCACGCGGCCGACCTCGGCGGCTGGACGCGATTCGTCTCGATGCAGGATCAGTACAACCTGATTCAGCGCGAGGAGGAGCGCGAGATGCTGCCCTACTGTCTGGACCAGGGGGTCGGCGTGCTGCCGTGGAGCCCTCTCGCCCGAGGCCGACTCACCCGCGACTTCGACGACACCACGACGCGCAGCGAGACGGATGCTTTCGGCAAGACTCTCTATCGCCAGCAGGAGGAGGCGGACCGCCGGGTCGCCGACGCCGTGAAAACGATCGCCGACGCCCGTGGTGTCTCCCGTGCGCAGGTGGCACTCGCCTGGGTCCGGCAGCAGGAGGCGGTGACGTCGCCGATCGTGGGGGCCACGAAGCCTCAGCACCTCGACGACGCGATCGCGTCCGTCGAGCTCCACCTCGACGACGACGAGCTCGTCGCACTTGAGGGGCCCTACGTCCCCCGTGCGCCCGAAGGTTTCTGACCTCCCGCCCCCGGAGGGTGCATACTCGACCCACCAGGGCGGTGACGGAGCCGCCCGGCACGACGAACGGAGCCGCCCGTGAGCGACGACAAGCACGACCACAACGAGGCCCAGGCCGCGCAGACCGGGGCCAAGCAGACGGACGCCGGAACAGATGCTCCCCTCAACGGTGGCGAGCACATCAAGGCGGGCTCGTACACGGGAACCCAGGAGGACGGCGTCGAGTACGACGGCGCTTTCACCGACAGCGAGATTCCCGAGGAAGCAACGAAGCCGGGCGAGACCGAGGCTGATCGTGCAGGCTTCGAGGGCAGCTACACCGAAAGCGACGGCGTCGAATAGCAACCACTGGTGACTCAGGAGTAGCGTCGTCGTCATGACAACACGAATCGTTATTCTGGGTGGTGGTTCGGCGGGTCTTCAGACCGCTCTGGCTCTTCAAAAGAAGCGACCTCCCCAGAGCGCGAGCATCACGGTGATCGACCCGAGCCCCTACATGACCTATCAGCCGTTCCTGCCCGAAGTGGCGGGCGGGCACATCGATCCCAAAGATGTGACGGTTCCGCTGCGCAAGACGCTTAAGCGCTCCAAATTCATTCAGGGGGCGATGTCGGGTATCGACACCGACTCCAAGAAGGTGACGGTCGACCTCGTCGACGGCCGCACCAGCGAGGTCGCCTACGACCACCTGGTCGTCGCCATCGGTGCGGTCACGCGAACGTTCCCGACGCCCGGGCTGGCTGAGAACGCCGTCGGTTTCAAGAGCGTCGAGGAAGCGTCGTACGTGCGGGCCCGGATCCTGGGCAACATCGAGAAGGCGGCCTCGACCACTGACCCGGCGGAACGGGCCAAGCTCCTGACAGTCGTCTTCGTCGGTGGCGGCTACACGGGCGTCGAGGCGATGGGCGAATTGCTCGACACCGCGAACTCCGCGGTCGACCAGTACCCGGTTCTCTCCCGGCACGAGGTGCGCTTCGTGCTCGTCGAAGCTCTCGACCGTGTCGCTCCCGAGGTCGGCCCCGAGCTGTCCAAGTGGACCCTGGGTGCACTCCGCGCCCGTGGCATCGACATCCGACTGAAGACCACGATGCCGTCATGCGAGAACGGCGATTGCGTGCTGAGCGACGGCGAGACGGTCCCCGCCGGCACGATTGTGTGGACGGCAGGCGTCAAGCCGAACCCAGCGCTCGACAGCACCACCCTGCCCCGCGGGCCCAAGGGTCACGTCAACGCCAACGCCAAGCTCGAGGTCGTCACCGACGAGGGCAAGCGCGTCGACGGGGTCTGGGCACTCGGCGACAACGCCCAGGTCCCGGACCTGACTGCCGCTAAGCAGCCGGCCTACTACCCGCCGAACGCGCAGAACGCCGTCCGTCAGGCTGTGACGGTCGCCGAGAACATCCTCGCGTCGATGGCCGGAGAGCCTCTCGTCGAATACCGTCATGAGTCGGTCGGAACCGTTGCGAGCTACGGCATCGGAAAGGGTGCGGCTCTCATTCAGGGCGTGCACCTGAAGAACCTGTTCGCGTGGCTGGCCCACCGCGGGTACCACCTGCTCGCCATGCCGACCTTCACGCGCAAGTGGCGCATCCTGACCGGATGGGTCACCAACCTCGTCGGTGGTCGCGACGAGACCACCCTGGAGAACATGAACGACCCGCGAGCGAACTTCGTCGCTCTCGCGGGTGGGGTGAAGAAGTAGCGTTTCATCTCGCCGAATATCGGGCCCCCGTCGCATTCGTCCGGCGGGGGCCCTTTCGTGTCCGAGGGGTGGCTCACGAGCGGTCAGTGCGCTTCGCGCAGGTGAACGGGCCGTGAACGCTGGAAGCCGAGACTTCACCCCCTCTCGCCCGTTCGGATCAGAATGGGGTACAGCGCTTGCGGTCATTCGGGAGGACGCGCACAACTTGCGTCGAAGAGATAATCGACGCCTGTTGTCTAATCCGTTCTTATCGGAACGGGACGGGGCGCCTGGATCCGCGTGCTGGTGGGCATCAGGTGTGCCTCATGCCGAACCAAACTGTTTCGTGCTTTGGTGTTGCGGTAAGGCCCCCCGGAGGGGGGTCCGGTCCCCCGAAGGCATCACCCGTTGGCGAGGCGGCGTCACCCGTTGGCGCGTACCTCGTGCGGGGGGCATGCGGTCCCCCGAAATGGGGGCATGTGGAGCGAGCGGTCGATGGCCTACCTTCGGGATATACCCGCTGAGGCCATGGGCTGACAACTGGAACCCATCCGCTTGTCATTTCCGTCCACGGTCCGCCGAGCTCCATCGCACGACACCCGAATCGCACCACACCCGATCACCGCCTCACCCGAACCCTTCCCGATCGTCGACGCGCACCGAACCTCGAGATCTTCCGTACCCGACGGGAGCTCGACGGATCGAAATCGCCGTCGTCACTCCGATACTCCGACAGGAACCCGATCTCTTGTCGAAGTACCGGATTCAGGCTGTGACCCGTACCCGAAATACGAGTCAGAGCTATTGCACCGCCTACCCGAATCCTGGATCCATGCTTACCCAGCCTCTTCTGCGTACGTTTTCGCGTACCCGCTTCCGTCCCGAATCGGAAGCGGCATCATGATCGGCATCAGCCGCGACGTCGGCGAACAACGCCGCCTGCCGTGGACCGCACCGGTCCGAAACCCCAGCGCAGGATGGACGGAATCCAGAGATCGAGTAGGCGGTGCCACAACCGGCATCGGCTGGGCGCTGCGATACCGCCGTCGACTCCTCGCCAGCGACGCGCTCGTGATCCTCGCCAGCGTCGTCACCGCCGCCGTCGTCGAGACCATCCGAGACGGGGTCGACCAGACCTTTGCCGGCCTTGCCGCCGCCGACGCGAAACCTCTCGTCGAGTTCATCGGCTACCCCGTCGGCATCGGTCTCCTCTGGGCTCTGTGCCTGGCGTTTCAGCGCACCCGCGACCTCTCGGTCGTCGGAACCGGAGCAGCCGAGTACAAGCGCGTGCTCAACGCCACGATCCTCGCCTTCGTGCTCATCGCCCTTGTCATCTCGATCACCGGCCATGAGTCGATGCGCGCCTACTTCTTCGTCGCCCTCCCCGGAGGCTCGGTCGGCCTCATCGCCTCGCGATTCCTCCTGCGCAAGTGGCTGATCCGCCAGCGCCAGCTCGGCAACTACCTCTCGCGAGCCATCGTCGTCGGTGGCCGCAGTGACGTCCGCTACGTGATCGATCGAATCGACGAGAAGCCGGGCGCCCTCTACGACGTCGTCGGAGCCGTCGTCGAAGACGAGGACGGCAGCGCCGTAGCCGCCGGGTCGCGGGTCGTTCCGATCGTCGCGTCGCTCGACGACGTATCGCGCGCCGTCTGGAAGATGAACGTCGAGAGCGTCATCGTCGCCGGCGACCCGCGTGCCGGCACCGACTACATCCGTGACCTCGGGTGGAGCCTCGAAGGCCGCGCCACCGAACTGGTGATCGCCTCTCGCCTGGCCAACATCGCCGGGCCCCGCATCCACTTCCGTCCCGTCGAGGGGCTCCCGCTGATGCACGTCGAGCTGCCCCAGTTCGACGGCCCGAAGCATGTCATGAAGCGTGCGACGGACGTCATTCTTGCCGGATTCGCGTCGCTTCTCCTGCTCCCCCTCATGCTGGTGATCGCCCTGGTGATCAAGAGCGAAGGATCCGGCCCGGTGCTCTTCAGGCAGGAGCGAGTGGGGCGTGACGGACGCCGCTTCACCATGCTCAAGTTCCGCACGATGGTCGTCGACGCCGAAGCTCGTCTCGCGGCTCTCGCCGAGCAGTCGGAGGGGAACGGCGTGCTCTTCAAGATGCGAGACGACCCCCGCGTCACCAGGGTGGGCCGGATCCTTCGGAAGTACTCCCTCGACGAGATCCCGCAGCTCTTCAACATCATCGGCGGAAGCATGAGCATCGTCGGGCCGCGTCCGCCGCTTCCTCGCGAGGTCGACGGCTACACCGACCACGTGCACCGCCGTCTCTACATCAAGCCCGGCCTCACCGGCATGTGGCAGGTAAACGGCCGCAGCGACCTCAGCTGGGAGGAGAGCGTCCGGCTCGATCTGTACTACGTCGAGAACTGGTCGATGACCGTCGACTTCGTGCTGATGTGGCGCACCGTGAAAGTGATTCTGCGGCCGAACGGGGCGTACTGATGACTCCCGACGAAGCCGTGAACGAGACGGCCTCCGCCCTGCCCGGCGATGCGGGCGCGGCACGCCGCAGCGGGCGTCGCGGGCGGGTCCTCGTCGTGCACTCGTCTGACGAGCTGTACGGATCGGACCGCATCGTGCTCGAAGTGGTCGCGGAACTCGTGGCGGCCGACGAGCTCGACGTCACCGTGTGGCTACCGAGCGACGTCGCACCGGGCCCCCTCGGCCCGATGCTCCGCGAGCTCGGAGCCCGGGTCGAGCGGCACCCGCTGCCCATCCTGCGGCGGATGAAACTCAGCCCGGGCGGATTCCTCCGCCTCGGGCGCGACGCGGTGCGCACTCTGGCGAGGCTCCGCGGCCGTCACTTCGATCTCGTCTACTGCGCTACCAGCGCATGCTTGCCCGTCGCACCCCTCGCACGCCTCACGGGCGTCCGTCGAGTGGTCGGGCATCTCCAAGAACCATGGAGTGCGAAGGACCGGGTAGGTCTTCGTCCCCTGGCGAGTGCGTGCACGGCCCTCGTGGCTGTGTCGCACTCGGTCCTCGGCGCGTCGGGTCTCGCCGAGGACCCGCGGGCGGTGGTGGTTCACAACGGTGTTCCCCATCGCTCGCGTGAGCTTCCGACGGCTCCCCCGGAGCACCGTCGACCGCACTACGTCATCGCGAGCCGCTGGAACCCGCACAAGGGCCACGGCACCCTCCTTCGCGCATGGGACGCCGCTGGCTGCCCCGGCGAGCTGGTGATTCTAGGTGCTGTCCCCGCGGTGGGGCTCGGCATCGACGTCGCGGCCCTGGTCAAGAAGCACGTCTCCCGACCCGAGACGGTTCTCGTCGTGGGCGAGGTCGACGACGCGACCCCGTATCTGCAGGCGGCCGACGCCGTCGTGCTTCCGACCGACACCCTCGAGGGGTTCGGGCTGGTCACCGTGGAGGCCTTCAGCGAAGGGCGCCCCGTGATCGCCAGCCGGTCCGGAGGCCCCGAGGAGGTCATCGACGACGGCGTCACCGGTTGGCTGTTCGACCGCGAGGACGTCGACGGCCTGGCATCGCTCTTCCGCGACCTCGACGTCGCCACCCTCGGCGCAGCCGGCCGCCGAGCCGAAGCGGCCTACCACCGCGACTTCACGCCCGCCCGCATGCGTTCCCGCATCGCAGCGGTAGTCGACGGCGAGCTGGGCCGCCCCACCCGCATCACCACCGAATTGGCGGAGGCCTCATGACCACGACTGCTGTCCGCGAGACGTACGCCGACTCCCTCGCCCGCCTCGCCGGGGCCCAGAAGGGGTCGAGCGGCGCCCCCGCCTACTCGCGCTTCATCAACCGCCGTCTCGGTCGCTACCTCGCGGCGGCGGCCTATCAGATGGGCATGACGCCGAACCAGGTGACCGCCGTGAGCGCCCTGTTCACGTTCGCCGGCATCGCGGTGATCGCCTTCGTCCCCACCTCGATCGTCGTGGGCATCGTGGTGATGCTGCTCCTCGTGATCGGTTACGCACTCGACTCCGCCGACGGGCAGCTGGCCCGCCTTCGCGGTGGTGGCAGCCCGGCTGGTGAATGGCTCGACCACGTGATCGACGCCACCAAGATCGGCGTTCTCCACCTGGCCGTCTTTGGAAACTGGCTGCGCGAGCCCGACGGGCGCCACGCGGTGCTCGGCGTGCCGCTCGCCTACGCTGCCATCGCGGCGGTCGCGTTCTTCGCGATCGTCCTGACCGACCAGCTGCGCCGCGCCGAGCACGTCCGCACCGGGATCCCGACGCGCGGCAGTCGCTCGACGAGCACGCTGTACTCGCTGGCCGTCGTGCCCACCGACTACGGCCTCATGTGCCTGTCGTTCGTCCTCCTGGCGTGGCCTCTCGGATTCACCGTCGTGTACATCGCCTTCTTCGCCGCGAACACCCTGTACCTCGCGCTCGCCCTGCCCAAATGGTTCCGCGAGCTCAAGGGCCTCGGCGAGCTTCCTGATCGATCGGTCGCTCCGTGACACGCCGCGTAGCCCTTGCCGACGCCGTCGCTCAGCTCGGCCGACGGTGGATCCTCGTCGCCGCG
Source organism: Frondihabitans sp. VKM Ac-2883 (assembly GCF_015350875.1). Taxonomy (NCBI): domain Bacteria; kingdom Bacillati; phylum Actinomycetota; class Actinomycetes; order Micrococcales; family Microbacteriaceae; genus Frondihabitans; species Frondihabitans sp. VKM Ac-2883. The sequence continues at coordinate 115,722 of NZ_JADKSF010000008.1, forward strand.
TCGGCGCTGCTCGCTCTCGTCGCGGGCGTGGCCCTCGTCGAGGCGCTCGACGGACGCGACGATCGGGGACTCACGCCCATCGGCGCCCTCGTCATCCTCTTCGCGTTCCTCCTCGCCGGTGGAGCGCTCGGCCTCGCGGCAGGCATCGTCCTGACGCGACTTGAACCCCGTGTCACGACGGCCGACGATGTTCGTCGTGTCACGGGCCTTCCCGTTGTGGCGCAACTCCCGCGGGGTGTCGTTGACGCTGACGACCTCGCGATCCGTCCGACGTCGAGCCGCATGCGATCGGCGCTTCGCGAAGCCGTCATGAACGTCCGGTCGCTCGCTGGCGGCGAGTTGCCGTCGCGACTCGTGCTGGCCCGCGCCGATGATGTCGGCGAAGTCTCTGGGGTGGACGGCGGCTACGCGCGTGCCCTGCTGGAGAGTGGATTCCGCCCAGCCCTGGTTCAGGCCGACATCGAGTCACAGCTTCTCGCTCGACCGTCCACCGTCCGCGACACGGCCCTTGATGCGGCCGCCTATCCCGACGCCGCGGGCTACCAGCGGGTGCCGGTGCCGGATCTGGTCGCCTCGGCTCGCCCCGAGCGCCTCATCGGCCAGGTCGAGAACCTCTTCGGATCTCTCGGCGAGCGGTACGACGCGGTCGTCACGCTCGTCGCCAGCAATTCGCACCCGCTGCCGCTTCGAGCAGTGGCACCGCTCGCGGATGCCGTCGTGATCGTCGTCCGGTCGAACCGGACCACCGTCGAGGATCTCCTGGCGATGCACGGCGAACTCGTCGGGATGGGCGTCGAACCTCTCGGTGTGCTCATGACGAGCGTCGCGGGCCGCCACCGGATCGCCGTCCGGCGCGACTGGGCGGCGACGGACATCCGCGAGGCACGTGCGGGCAGGGGTCCGGTACTGCAGGCGGGCTCCGCGGATCCTGATCTCGATCTGGTCAGCGCTCCCCCGCGTTCGCGACTTTCCATTGCCGACCTTGCACGTCTCGCCGAAGAGCGAGAGGCATTCTCCGCTGTTTCTGACCCCTCGCGCGTCAAGCGCGACTCCCTTCGAAAGGACCGCTCGTGACCCTGAAACGACGCGTCGGCTACGCGGCCGGTGCCTACGACCTGTTCCACATCGGCCACCTCAATCTGCTTCGTCATGCCAAGACCCAGTGCGATTACCTGATTGCCGGTGTCGTCGCCGACGAGATGCTCGAACTCACCAAAGGCATCTCGCCCATGGTGCCGCTCGCCGAGCGCCTCGAGATCGTCAGCCACATCGACTTCGTCGACCTCGCCCACGCCGAGGTCGTCCCCGACAAGATGGACGTCTGGCGCGAGCTGCAGTTCGACGTCTTCTTCAAGGGTGACGACTGGCGCGGCACCGAGAAGGGGCTGAAGCTCGAGCGGGAGTTCGCCGAGGTCGGAGTCGAGGTCGTCTACTTCCCGTACACGATGTCGACGTCGTCGACCATTCTTCGTCGGGCCGTGTCGGCACTGGACGAGGGCTCGATCGCCCGATAGCGGTCGCGGTTTCTCCTGGGCTTGGTCTTGGTCTTGGTCTTGGTCTTGGTCTTGGTCTTTGTCTCGGTCTTGGTCTTCTCAGCTCGGTCCGGGCCGAGGATCCGACGGGGCTGTGGATAACGCCGGCGAGCCTCGCGGCATCTGCACGATGCTCTTCGCATGACAACGACCACTTCAACCGACGCCCCGTCCACCACCTGCCCCTGCCCGCCCTCGACCGAAGTGCTCGACTCGCATCGCGAGCTCCGCACTCGGGCCGACCTCGACGAACGCATCCGGCAACTCATCCCCTGCGCGACGCAACGTCAGCTCTGGCTCCTGCTCCTCGACGGCGACGACGTTCAGATGCCGGTCATGGTGCCCATCGGCGATCTCCCGCTCTGGGGCGGGTCCGACGTCAAGGGCGGTGCGGACGGGGAGGGGCTCATCGAGCTCCTCCGGTCGGTCAGCGATGAGTTCCACGCCGTGTCGTACGTTTTCGTGCTCGAACGGCCAGGCTCTGCCGCGCTTGACAGCGACGACGTCTCGTGGCTCGAGCACCTCCTGACCTGCGGCGATCGCGCCGGGTTCACGGTGCGGGCCGCCTACGTCTGCCACGAGTCCGGGCACGCGGGCTTCGAGGCGGGCGACATCGAGGCGCTCGTTCCCGGCGCCGAGCTTCCCCGCTACGAGACGCGGTGCGTGACCTGCCCGGTGTTGGCGACGGCCGAGGAGGCGAGGGCCGAGATCGCGCGGGAGGAGACGAGCCGGGGCGAGGCCGTGCCGGCGGGTGCGTCCGCGGGTGGCTCTGCGGTTGGCTCTGCTAGTACGTCTGCTTTAGCTGGTGCTTCTTCACGTGCGTCCGCGCGGGCGTCTTCGCAAGCGTCCAAACGGGCGTCTTCGCAAGCGTCCAAACGGGCGTCCGCACAAGCCGATGTCTCGGACTGGAGCGAGTCGGAGCGATGCTGGTGACGGGGTCTCGCGCGGGTGCCGTGGTTCGGCGTCTCGCCCTTCAGCGTGGTGCGGCGGCTACGAGTTGGCGCCGTCGAGGTGCCGCCACCAGGCGGTCTCGGCGTGGGCGGCCGAGGTGTAGACGCCGAGGTTTTCTTGGTCGCTTTCGGTGAGCGACCAACTCGTGAGTCGGTAGCCGGACGCGAACTCCTCGACGAGGGCTTCCGGCGGCGAATCGTCGTGGGCACGGACGAGCCAGCTTCCGGGGCCGGTTTCGTCGAGCACGCGTCGATTTTAGCCGGTGCCGGGTGGCGGCCTGGGCGGTGGGTAGTTAGTTGGCCGTCGGTTTTTGCCGGCTGCTGGCTACTCGTGGCCTCGGTACCGGCTGTTTGTTGCATCGCTAACCGAATCACGCATCACGAACCGATCTTTCGGTAAGCGACGCAGATTTCGGTTAGCGATGCGTAACCGCGAGGCGGGCTGCGGCTGGCAAGCGCCGCCGGCTCTGCTACCTGGCGCAATTAGTCGCGAATCGCGGGTTTAGTCGCGCTATAGCGCGACTAAGCCTGCGAAACGCGACTAGGCAGCCGCGAGCCGCGAGCCGCGAGCCGCGAGCCGCGAGCCGCGAGCCGCGAGCTGCAAGCCACCGCATCCGCGCGCTACTTGCGGTTGCCGATGCGGCCGCGGAGCACGTCGATGCGCTTCTGGATCTGCTCGGTGCTGGCCTGCGCCACCGACGGGCCTCCCGACACACGGCGGAGTTCAGCGTGGATGACCCCATGCGGCTCGTTAGAGTGGCGCGACCAGATCGACACGAGTCGGCTGAGCTCCTGGCGCTGCTCCTTGATGGTCAGGTAGAGAGGGCGCGCCTGCTCCTCGACCTGAGTCGGCAGGCCAGTCTTCGGCTGACGCTTGGAGCGGCCGGCCTGGGTCGCCTGGCGCTGCCGGAGCAGCTCTCGCACCTGGTCGGGCTCGAGCAGGCCGGGAAGACCGAGGAAGTCGAGTTCTTCGAGACTGCCGACCTCGCTGGCCGTGCCGAACTCGCCGCCGTCGTAGAGAACACGGTCGAAGTTCGCCTGGGCGTCGAGGGCTTCGAACGGTTGCTGCTCAAGAAGGCTCGATGCTTTCTCTTCGCGGTTGGCATCGGCGACCATGGCGTCTTCTTCAGAGGTGAAGATGCCATCGTCGGCGTTCGTGGGGCGGTCGAGAGCGTGGTCGCGTTCGAGTTCGAGCTGGCCAGCAAGTGCCATAAGCCCGGGCACGCTCGGAAGGAAGATCGAGGCGGTCTCACCGCGACGCCGTGCTCGGACGAAACGCCCGACGGCTTGGGCAAAGAAGAGAGGCGTCGAGGCCGACGTGGCGTACACGCCGACCGCGAGGCGAGGCACGTCGACGCCCTCCGACACCATGCGCACGGCGACCATCCAGCGAGAGTCGGAGGAAGAGAAGGCGCCGATGCGGTCGCTCGACGCTTTCTCGTCGGAGAGCACCACGGTCGGTCGCTCGCCCGTGATCTTGGCGAGGATCGCGGCGTAGGCACGAGCTGCGGTGGTGTCGGTGGCGATAACGAGCCCGCCCGCGTCGGCGACACCTCGGCGCACCTCGGTGAGTCGCTTATCGGCGGCCGAGAGGACGGACGCGATCCAGTCGCCCTGCGGCGAGAGGGCGGTGCGCCAGGCCTGAGCGGTGATGTCTTTAGTGACGTGCTCGCCGAGAGTGGCGCTCATCTCGTCGCCCATGCGTGTGCGCCAGCGCATGGCTCCGGCGTAGGCCATGAACAGCACGGGACGAACGACGCCGTCGGCCAGCGCGCGGCCGTAGCCGTACGAGTAGTCGGACTGCGAGGTACGGATGCCGTGCTCGTCGGGGGCGTACTGCACGAACGGGATCGGCGCGGTGTCGGAGCGGAAAGGGGTTCCGGTCAGCGAGAGTCGGCGTGTCGCTTTGCCGAAGGCCTCGCGGATGCCGTCACCCCAGGTAAGGGCATCGCCACCGTGGTGGACCTCATCGAGGATGACGAGCGTGCGCCCGGCTTCGGTGATGGCCTTGAGCACCTCAGGCTTCATGCCCACCTGCGCGTAGGTGATCGCGACGCCGTGATAGTGCCGGCCGAAGGTGACGTCGGCGTTCTTGAACATCGGATCGAGCCGAAGATTGACGCGATCGGCCGCATCGGCCCACTGTCGCTTCAGGTGCTCGGTCGGGGCCACGACGACGATCCGATCGACATCGCCGCGCGAGAGAAGCTCGGTGGCGAGGCGCAGAGCGAATGTCGTCTTGCCGGCTCCGGGGGTCGCGGCGGCGAGGAAGTCTCGGGGCTCAGCGGCGAAGTATTTCTCGAGAGCCTCGGCCTGCCACGCGCGGAGTTTGCCCGCGGTGCCCCAGGCGGCGCGCTCGGGGAATGCCGGCGACAGGTGCTCGGCAGCCGCCCGCCCGATTTCGGTGGGCTCAGGCTCAGTGGGCCCAGGATCGCTGCCCTGCGACGCGCTGCCCTGCGACGTGCTGCCCTTCGGCGCGCTGCCCTGCGGCGCGCTGCCCTGCGACCCGGTCGAGCTCGGCCCGGACGCGCGGGGTTCGATAGGGGCCGAGGCGCCGGGTTCGTCGAAGGTCGAGCCGCGGGGCTCGTCGGGGTCTGGTGCGGTGGCGATACTCACTTCTCTCCGATTTTAGTCGTCACCGGGAGCCGCCTATGACGCATCGGTAGCCGAGGCCCCTCGCTGGGCGGCGCCGTTGGTGTCGCGATCGCCGCGCGAGATGCGCTTGGTCGAGCCCCCGAGCAGGCTCGCGCTTGTGACGCTGCCGGGCCCGAAGCGAGCTCGGAGCGCGTCCATCGTGGTCTCAGCCTCGCGCCAGTCGGCATCGTCGTCCCACAGGCCGACGGCGCCGCCCGACGACCCCTCGAAGGCGAGCTGCTCCATGCGCACCCCCACGAGCCGGAGTGGCGTGGGGTGCCGCGAGAGCGAGCCGGCGTGCCCGCTCGTCTCGTACACTCCGCGGACCTCCTCGTAGATACGCCGCCCCAGGTCGGTCGGCTCGGCGAGCGTCTTGGAGCGGGTGATCGTCTCGAAGTCGCCGAAGCGCAGCTTGAGCACGACGGTTCGACCCGTCGCTCCGGCCGCGCGCAGCCGTCGGCCGACCTGGTCGCTCAACCGGAGGAGTTCGCTGCGAATGCGGTCGGCGTCGCCGACGTTCGACTCGAACGTGACCTCGTGGCCGACGCTCTTCTCTCCGCTCTCGGTCGTCACGTGCCGAGGATCGCGGCCCCAGGCGAGCTCGTGGATCTTCTGACCGCCCGCCGCTCCGATGGCCCTCACCAGCATGTCGAGAGGAGCCGACGCGACGTCGCCGATAGTGGCCAGCCCGTAGCCCCGGAGCACTTCTTCGGTGCGACCGCCGACGCCCCACAGCGCGCTGATCGGCCGAGGATGAAGAAATGCCAGGGTCTCGCGATGCGGCACCAGCAGCAGCCCGTCGGGCTTGGCGACGCTCGAGGCGAGTTTGGCGACGAATTTGGTCGAGGCGATACCGATGCTGCAGTGCAGACCCGTCTCGGCGTGCACCCGCTGGCGGAGTCGAGTCGCGATCTCGTACGGCGTGCCGAGCAGGCGCAGCGAACCGCGCACGTCGAGGAACGCTTCGTCTATTCCGAGTCGCTCGACCAAGGGGGTGACGTCGTCGAACATCGACATGACCTGCTGCGAGTAGTGCTTGTACCGCTCGAAATGCGGCTCCAGGATGATCGCCTGGGGGCACTTGCGAAGGGCGATCGCCATGGGCATGGCCGAATTGACGCCGTATTTACGGGCCTCGTACGTCGCGGCCGTGACGACTGAACGCTGGGATCGATGGCCGACGACGACCGGCAGGCCGCGAAGCTCCGGCCGCTCGAGAAGCTCGACCGACGCGAAGAAGGCGTCCATATCGACGTGGAAGATCGTCGCGGTCGCATCGTCAGTGGGCTCAGCCGTGACCTGACGCCCGCTGCCGTCTTGCTTGCTCATCGATCACCTCCGGGGGCAATCCTCACACGGGCCACTGACATCCGATCCTCGAACGGGGCCGCCTCGGATCCTGCGCCCGAATTTGAAGGAGAAACGCCTGCACGCCGACGACGACATGCCGATCGAGAGCCCCCGCGCTCCGGTTTCTCCTTCAAATTCGGCAGGGGGACGACAAGAACGAGCTCAGCCGACGGGCCCCAACCAGCGCGCCGCCACCGTCGCGTGAGCCGAGTCGCTCGACGACGGGTGGAATCGCCCTGCCAGCACGTCGCGATAGAGCCGCCCCAGTTCCGAAGTCGAGCGGAACGAGGATCCGCCGGCCACCGTCACGGCGCGGTCGACCACGCGGGCCGCCGTCTCGGTCGCCCGGACTTTCAGCCCGACGAGCTTCGGGAACCAGTCGGCGCCGTGGTCCACGAGCCCGTCGAGGTCGGCGGCGATCCGATCGACCTGGGGCTCGAGCCCGTCGAGGTCGATGGCGGAGTCGGCGATCCGCCACCGCACGACGGGGTCGCTCGACGTCGGGAGCCCGGTGCGGCGCGAGTCGCGGGCGAGGGCGGAGCCCACCGCGAGGTCGAGGGCGCGCCGGGCGATCCCGCGGTAGACAGCGGCGATCAGGGTCTCGAACGCCGCGAAGATGCCGAAGACGAACGGGTCGACGGAGGGGCCGACCGGAAGGATCCGCACCACCCGCGATGCGGCCACCGGGGCCTCGACCAATCGCGTCGTGTGGCTCTGCGTCGCCCTCATGCCGACGGTTTCCCAGTCGTCGAGCGATTCGTGGCCGCCGTCGGCGCGGCGGAGGAAGCCGTGGACGATCGAGGGCGCCGCCGGATCCTCGTCGTTTCGACCGAAGACGCCGAGCCTCGTCCAGACCGGAGAGAGCGAGGTGAAGATCTTGGTGCCGGTGAACGTGTATCCGCCGTCGCCGGTCGGGGTGGCCGTCGTCACCGAGTCGAAGAGCACGAGGTCGTTGCCGGGCTCGCTGACTCCGAACGCGAAGATCTCTCCGGCGGCCGCGTCGTCGAGCACGAGTCGCAGGGAGTCGTCGCCGCGGGCCGCGAGGAGTGCAGCGGTGACGGTCCAGACGAGGTGCATGTTGACCGCGAGTGCGGTCGCGGGCGCCGCGGTGGCGAGCCGGCTCTGGAGGGCGGCGATCGCTTCCACGCCGAGCCCGAGGCCGCCGAGTTCGCGCGGGACGGCCGCCTTGAGGTACCCCAGCGCGGCGAGCTCATCGAAGTCGTCGTGCGGAAACGCGTTGGCTTCGTCGTAGCCGGCCGCTCGCGCTCGGAATCGCTCGAGCAGGTCGTCGTCGAGAAGGGCAAAAGGATCCGCGATGGTCGCCATACGACAACGCTACGGTGGTTGCATGACACAAGCCCACCCGTGGTCCCGTTACGTCGCGATCGGCGACTCCTTCACCGAGGGAATCGGCGACCCGGATCCGGGGTCGACCGGTGGGCACCGAGGCTGGGCCGACCGTGTCGCAGAGGTGCTCGGGTCGACGGTCGACGACTTCGCGTACGCCAACCTCGCCATCCGCGGGCGGCTGCTGCAGCAGATCATCGACGAGCAGGCCCAGGCCGCGCTCGACCTCCGCCCCGACCTCATCACGGTCTCGGCCGGCGGCAACGACATCATCCGCCCCGGCACCGACCCCGATGAGGTCGCCTCCCGACTCGAGGGTCTCGTCGCGACGCTGTCATCTCAGGGGGCGACGGTCGTGCTCTTCAACGGGCCCGACATCGGGGCTACTCCCGTGCTCGGGCGCATCCGCGGCAAGGTCGCGATCTACAACGAGAACGTGCAGGCCATCGCTCTCCGGCACGACGCCGTAGTCGCGAATATGTGGGCTCTCCGCGAGCTCGCCGACAGCCGCATGTGGGCTCCCGACCGGCTGCACTTCTCTCCTCTCGGGCACCACCGGATCGCCCGGATGGTCCTGGCGTCGTTGGCTGTCGAGAACGATCTGCAGGAGTACGTGCTGCCGGATCCTGATCGTCGCCTGTGGCGGGAGGCGCGCCGCGAAGACATGGGGTGGGCACGCGAGTACCTGGTGCCGTGGGTGCTGCGCCGGGTGCGCCACCAGTCGTCGGGCGACGGGCTCGGACCGAAGCGGCCGGAGGCTGTCGCGGTGCTGTACCGCGAGAGCACGAACCGGGAGCAGTAGGCGCGAGCAGCCGCCACCGGCTGCGACCAGCGACCAGCCTTGCGACCTGACGAGTTTCGGCCAACCTCGTGCGCCGCGGCGCTGTGACATCGGCCGATCCGCGCGAGGTCAGTCCCCGGCCACGGCCGCGACGCCCCGTAGCGCGGCTAGAAGACCAGCGACGGGTTCGTCAGCCGCCACCACGCGTCGGGCGCCGGAATCGGATGGTCGAGCTCGAGCGGCACGGTCGTCGTCGTCTCGCCGATAGTGACTTTGAGGGTTCCGGCCCGGTCTCCGGTCGACGCCTCCGAGACGGCGTCGAGCGACGGGACGGCTCTCACCGCTGCCTTGCCGTAGACGAGCTTCGACACCGTCTTCGAAGCCACGGCGTGCGCATTCGCGCCCCACTCGGTCGCGTAGGTGCCGAACGCGGTGCCCTCGGTGACGGCCGTCACAGTCTGAAACCCCGACCTCACGCTCGCCAGGAGTTTCTGGATGTCGGCGTCGAGTGAGTCGTGGTCGACTCCGCCGAGCATCACGCCGATGACGGTGACCTCTTTGCCCTCAATGGTCTCGCGCGAGGCGAAGAGCAGGCAGGCGCCGGCCTCGTCGAGGGTGCCGGTCTTGATTCCGACGACCGAGTTGATGCCGAGCAGCTTGTTGGAGTTCTCGATCGTGCCGACCGTAGGTATCTCGACCGACTTCGTCGACACGATCTTCGCCACGTCCGGGTTGGCGAGAGCGAGCTTTCCGATCTTCACGAGATCGGTCGCCGTCGACTGGTTCGCGGCGCTCAGGCCGGTCGGCTCGACGAGTCGGGTGTGGTCGAGGCCGTTCTTCTTCAGCCAGGCAGAGACGGCGTCGACGAAGGCGTCGTTGGAGCCATAGGCCCAGTAGGCGAGGGCGCTCGCGTAGTTGTTGGCCGACTTGATCAGGGCGACCTGCAGAGTCTGCCGTTCGGTCAGCGTCAGACCCGTCGGCATGTCGGCCACCTCGCCGTTCTGGGCCAGGTAGCGCGCATACAGCGCGTGGTCGGAGGCCGTGAACGTGATTTTGGGGCTCTGAGAGCCGTCGAGGGGTTTCTTGTCGAGCACCACGAGTGCGGTGACGATCTTCGAGATGGAGGCGATCGAGCGCGGCTTGGCATCGCCCGAGGTCTTCAGGCTGTCGGTGAAGCCGACGGCCTCGACGGCGGTCGCGCCATACGACGGGAACGATAGCGACAGCGATTTCTCGGCCGGTGCCGTGAATCTCGTGACGGTCGCCGAGGCCGGAGCGATCGGGGCGAGCAGCGTGGCCGGAACGTAGACGCCGACGGCCACGACGACCGCCAGGGCGAGAACCGTCAGGGTCCGGCGCCTCACATAGTGCGGACGACGCGCCGACCCGCGGCCCCGCGCTCCCCGGCTCACGCCTGCGCCCCGGGCCGCGCCGCGCCTGGGCGCAATGCCCACAACACGACCGCCGAGGCCGCGGCGACGTTCAGGCTGTCGACGCCGTGGAGCATGGGGATCGTGACAACTGTGGTCGCGGCCTCGAGCGCCCGGTGTGACAGCCCGTCGCCCTCGGTGCCGAACAGCATCGCGATCTTCTCGGGAGCCCGAGCGGCGTACTCGTCGAGGGTCACCGCATCGTCGCTGAGCGCCAGGGCGGCGATGTCGAAGCCGGCCTTGCGCAGCACGTCCGCCCCCTCCGGCCAGTCGGGCAACCTGGTCCACGGCACCTGTAGCACCGTGCCCATCGAGACGCGGACGCTGCGACGGTACAGCGGGTCGGCCGAACGGGGCGTGACGAGGACGGCGTCGGCCCCGAGCCCCGCTACGGCGCGGAAGATGGCCCCGACATTCGTGTGGTCGACGATGTCTTCGAGCACGACGACGCGTCGGGCGCCCTCGAGCACCGACTCGACGCTCGGAAGCTCGGGGCGGTGCATTGCGGCGAGCGCCCCGCGGTGCAGGTGGAAGCCGGTCAGTCGTTCGAGCACGTCGGACTCACCGACGAAGATCGGCCCGTCGTAGTCGGCCACGAGCGGCTCGATGTCGGCCAACCACTTCTCGCTCAGGAGGACCGACCGGGGCACGTGGCCGGCGGCGAGAGCGCGCGCGATGACCTTCGACGACTCGGCGATGTACAGGCCGCCCTCGGGCTCGGTCTTGCGGCGCAGGGCCACGTCGGTGAGGCGGGAGTAGTCGGCGAGCTCGGCGGAGTCGAGGTCGGTGATGCGGGTGACGCGCAAGGAGGGCTCCCGGAAACAAAACGGCAAGAGAACGCGTTTAGGCTAACGTCACCCGCCTTTGAGGAGCCCCACCTATGGCGCAAGCCGCCACGCCCGACAGCTCGACCGACGGAGCAGCCACCCTCGATGAGGCCGTACGCGTCCTCCGGGGGCGCCGCCTCGCAGTGCTCACGGGTGCGGGGGTGTCGACCGATTCGGGGATCCCGGATTACCGCGGGGAGGGTGCGCCGGTGCGTCGCCCGATGACCTTCCAGCAGTTCAAGGGCGATACCGATTTCCAGAAGCGCTACTGGGCCGGCAGCCACCTCGGCTACCGTCACTTCGCCGCCTCCCGCCCGAACGACGGCCACCGCGCGCTCGCCGCACTGGAGCAGGCCGGTGTCACCAACGGTGTCGTCACGCAGAACGTCGACGGGCTGCACCTGCGGGCGGGATCCTCGCGTGTCGTCGATCTGCATGGCACCGTCGACCGGGTCGTCTGCCTCACCTGCGGTCAGGCGTTCGCGCGCGAGACGGTCGCGGAGCGCATGGCCGAGGCGAATCCCTGGCTCGAGCGTCCCGACGAGATTCGCCTGAACCCCGATGGCGATGTCGACGTCTACGACATCGACGCCTTTGTGCTGCCGGTCTGCACCGTGTGCTCGGGCGTGCTGAAGCCCGACGTGGTGTTCTTCGGCGAGTTCGTTCCGGTCGAGCGTTTCGCGGAGGCCCGAGCGATGGTGCAGTCGGCTGACGCCCTCGTCATCGCGGGGTCGAGCCTCGTGGTCAACTCCGGTATCCGCCTGCTCGAGACGGCCCTCCGCAAGAAGGCCCCGGTCGTCATCGTCAACCGGGGCGTCACCAAGGGTGACGCCCGCGCCGCGGTTAAGCTGAGTGCCGGCGCGTCAGAGACGCTGGCAGCCCTGGCCGAGCGGCTCATCGACGCGTAGTCCCGTCGAGGGGTGGTCGCACGGCCTCGTCGACACGAAGGACTCCCCCATGACACGGCTCTACCTCGTCCGCCACGGTGAGACCGACTGGAACAGGGCGCGAAGGATCCAGGGCTCGACCGACATCCCCCTGAACGACACGGGCCGGGCCCAGGCCCTCGACACCGCCCGCCTGCTCTCTCGCCGCTCGTTCGACCGCGTCGTCGCGAGCCCGCTCTCCCGCGCACTCGAGACGGGTTCGATCATTGCGAGCCACCTCGGGCTCGACGAGCCCGAGATCGACCCCGGAATGATCGAACGGAACTACGGCGAGGCCGAGGGGTTCACGTTCGAAGATATCGCGCTGCATTTTCCCGATGATGCGCCGGTGCCCGGTCGGGAGCGTCGCAGTGTGCTTCGCACCCGGGTCGAGACCGCCCTGCTGGGGATCGCCGAGCGTCACCCCGGAGAGACCGTCGTGGTTGCGACGCACGGCGCCGTGATCCGCGCCATCGTCAACCACATCTCACCCGAGACGTCGGCCGATCGTTCGGTGCCGATCCGCAACGGGTCGATCCACTCGTTCGACGTAAACGACGGTGCCCTGTCGCTGATCGCGTTCGACGATCCGATCGAAGTCGAGTCGGAGGCCGCGGGCCGCTACTCGTTCGAGTACCAGAACGCGCTCGAGGGTCGCGCCGACGCGTAGCGCGGGCCGCCATCCGACGCGGATCGGCCATAGCGACGTGGCGCGCCGCGTCGGTTCGGGCGATCCGCGTCAGCTCGCTGCCGGGCTAGCGTCGACCGATCCGCTCCAGCACCTCGAGCAACGTCGTCGCCGACGAATCCCAGCTGAACAGGGCGGCCTGCGCGACCGACGCTTCCGAGCGACGCGCCCACTCCCCCGGCTCGGCCAGCTTCAGCACGGCCTCGGCGATCGACGCCGGCGAGTCGGGGTCGAAGTAGACCGCCGCCTCCCCGCCGACCTCACGGAAGATCGGGATGTCGCTGACGACGGCGGGGGTTCCGAGTGCCATGCCCTCGATGACCGGAATGCCGAAACCCTCGGCCTTCGAGGCTGTGACGACCGCCGTGGCGCCCAGCAGCACGTCGCGGTACTCCTCGTCGCTCGCCCCGTCGTGGAACACCAGGGATCCGGGTGGGGCGAGGCGTTCGAGCTCTTCCCGCTCGCTGTCGGAGACCCGGCTCATGAGGTGCAGGCGGTACCCGTCGAGGCGGAGCAGGGCTCGGGTGAGCGACCGGACGTTCTTGTAGGGCATGAAGCTGCCCATGTAGACCAGGTTGCGGGCGGTGGGCTGGATCCTCGGTTCCGCCGTCTGCGGGTCGGCCGCGTTGTACACCACCGTCACCGGCTTCGACGTGAGCTGGTGTGCCGTGATCTCGGCCGCGGTGGTCTCGCTGACGGTCGCGATCTCGTCGGCTCGGTTCAGAAGCAGCCGCTGCGGCCACCAGGCGAGGTGGTAGAGCCGCCAGAGCAAACGGATCGGCAGCGCGAACTCGGGCGGGGGTGTGCGGTTGGTGTAATAGATGAGGTCGTGCAGGGTCAGCACGAGCCGGTAGCGACGCCCGAACGAGCCCATCGTCTGCATGGGCGACCACACGACGTCGGGCTTCAGCCGGTTGACCTGGAGGGCCACCAGGGGTTCTCTCGGGCTCGTGGGGGCGCTGACGAGCTGGTGGGGCGCCTCGGGCAGCTTGTCGAGCTGACGGTCGTCGTTGACCAGCAGCGTCACGTCGTGCCCCGCAGCACGAGCCAGCGGAACGAGAGCCGATGCCACCCCGGCCGTGAATCGGCTGATGCCGTCGTGCCGACCCACCCGCACATAGCGGCAGTCGACGACGAGGCGGAGCGGAGCGGTGGAGGTCCGAGTCATCGGACGAAGTCCTGGATCGCGACCGCCGCCTCGCGGGGCTTCTCGTAGTGGATCAGGTGCCCGACCCCGCGGATCACGTCGAGCTGGGCGTCGGCGAACAGGGTCTGCAGCTCGTATTGCGCGGGCAGCGCAGTGATGTCGTCGCGGTCGGCGGCCACCAGCAGAACCGGCACGCGGATGTCACGCGCGTACGTCGACACGTCGCTCGACACCGACGCTTGGAACGCCTCGAGCACCACCTGCCTCGAGGCGAATCGCGAGAAGTAGACGTCGTGCTGGTCGTGCACCCAGGCCCGCAACGCGCTCTGCTTGGTCTTGACCATGGCGAGACTGGCGATCCGGGTCACGAGACGGGAACCGAGGATCCGATACCCCGCCCGTTCGGGCAGCCGTGCGCCTGCCCAGTAGTAGAAGACGGCGAGCCTCGTCAGTACGCCGCGCGGCCCCGAGAGCGCGGGAGCGGCGATCGGGTTGACGAGGATCAACTTCGCGACGTCGAGCCCCGAGGCACACGCGGCGCTCGACACGATCGACCCGAAGGAGTGACCGAGCAGGATCGTCTCGGGGCCGAGGTCGAGAGCACGGAGGAAACCGCGGAGCCATTCGGCATAGGTAGCGACACTGTGCTCGCGACCGGGCAGTGCCTCGGACTCGCCGAAGCCCGGCAGATCGGGCGAGATCACCCGGACGCGCTCGCCGGGAGCATCGGGCCCCGCGAGGAAGGCGACGACGGGTTCCAGCCCGTGATGGTCGCCACGGAAGCCGTGGACCGCCACGATCGTGGTCGGTGCGGTGGCATCGCCATACACCCAGTAGTGCGCGGCTCGACCCCCGACCTCGACGAGGCCTTGCTCAGTGGGGATGGCTCCGAGCCGGTCGGCATAGGGCGAGGGGACTCTCGGTTCAGGCACGCGTTCAGTCTAGGCAGGCGAGTTTCGGCGAGTGGGCGAGTTTGGGCGGGTGGGCGACCGCCCGCCCTAGAGTAGAAGGACCGCTGCAAACGCGTTCGCGTGCCGATACCCGGTCAGCCCAACCCGCACAGTCGCAAGGAGAACGGTGAGCTTTACTGCCCCCATCCAAACGCCCGGACTCACCCTCGATCCGCAGTGGTATCGACGAAGCGTCTTCTACGAGGTGATGGTCCGCTCATTCGTCGACAGCAACGGTGACGGCGCGGGCGATATCGCCGGTCTGTCGTCACGGCTCGACTATCTCCAGTGGCTCGGCATCGACGCGCTCTGGATGCCGCCCTTCTTCCAGTCGCCCCTCCGTGACGGTGGCTACGACATCTCCGACTACAAGGCGATCCTGCCCGAGTTCGGCACGCTCGACGAGTTCCGCGACCTGGTCACCAAGGCGCACGAGCGCAATATGCGCATCGTGATCGACATGGTGATCAACCACACCTCCGACGCGCACGACTGGTTCCAGCAGTCGCGAGAAGACCCCGACGGTCCCTACGGCGACTTCTACACCTGGAGCGACACCGACGAGAAGTACGAGAACATCCGCATCATCTTCGTCGACACCGAAGAGAGCAACTGGACGTTCGACCCCGTCCGCCGCCAGTTCTTCTTCCACCGCTTCTTCTCACACCAGCCCGACCTCAACTACGAGAACCCGAAGGTGCACGAGGCGATCTACGACGTCATCCGGCACTGGCTCGACCTCGGAGTCGACGGGATCCGACTGGATGCGATCCCCTACCTGTATCAGTCCGAAGAGGGCAACGGCGAGGGTGAGCCGGCCACGCACGAGTTCGTCAAGAAGCTCCGCGCCATGATCGACGAGGAGTACCCCGGTCGCATCATGATCGCCGAGGCCAACCAGTGGCCCCGCGAGGTCGCCGCCTTCTTCGGCACCGAAGACGAGCCCGAATGCCACATGGCCTTCGACTTCCCGGTCATGCCGCGCATCTTCTACTCACTGCGCTCGCAGGATGCCGGTGAGCTGACCCGGATCCTCTCCGAGACGACCGACGTGCCCGAGAGCGCCGGCTGGGGGGTGTTCCTCCGCAACCACGACGAGTTGACCCTCGAGATGGTCAGCGAGGAGTATCGCCAGGCCATGTATGGCTGGTACGCCTACGACCCGAGAATGCGATCGAACATCGGGATCCGGCGGCGCCTCGCTCCGCTCCTCGACAACTCGCGCGCCGAGCTCGAGCTCGCCCACGCCCTCCTCTTCGCACTCAAGGGCTCGCCGTTCCTCTACTACGGCGACGAGATCGGCATGGGCGACAACATCTGGCTCAACGACCGCGATGCTTCGCGCACACCGATGCAGTGGACGCCCGACCGCAACGCCGGGTTCTCCACCGCCGACCCGGGAAAGCTCTACCTGCCGACGATCCAGTCGCTCGTGTACAACTACACGCTCGTGAACGTCGAGAGCCAGCTCGCGCAGTCACGGTCGCTCCTGCACTGGATCCGCAACGTGATCCACGTGCGGAAGGCACACCCGACCTTCGGGCTCGGCACCCTGGACGTGCTTCCGACCAACCACGAGTCGACCCTCGCCTTCGTGCGCTCATACGCCGGATCGGGAACGCAGTTCGGAGACTCGGCGGAAGACATCCTCTGCGTCTTCTCGTTCGCGCACAACCCGACCTCGGTCACGGTCTCGGCACCGCAGTTCGCGGGACGGACGTTGTTCGACCTGTTCGGCGGGGGGCAGTTCCCGTCGTTCGACGAGAAGGGCGAAGTGACACTGACTCTCGGCACCCAGGCGTTCTTCTGGTTGCACGTCGGTGGGCCCGATACCGCGACCACGGAGGACGCGGCGGCGGTGTCTGCCCAGGGCTGACGGTGGCTGGCTCTAGGCTTCTCGCGTGACTGATGCAGCGATCGACGGTTCCGGTTCGAGCGACGAAGCCGGTGCCGCGGTCGGTGCGGTCGCCGGTGACGTGGAGATCGGGCCGGTCCCCGTCCGCTGGTGGGACGGCCTCGGGGTGTTCGATCTCGAGACCACCGGCATCGATGTAGAGACGGCGCGCATCGTCACGGCGCACGTAGGCGTGATCGACTCGACCGGGGCGTCGATCGCCGCTGGCGAATGGCTCGCCGACCCCGGCGTCGACATCCCGTCGCAGGCTTCCGCCGTGCACGGCATCACGACCGAGCGCGCGCAGGCCGAGGGGCGGCCCGCGGTCGAGGTCGTCGCCGAGATCATCGCGGCTCTCCGCGCCGTCTTCCTGCGAGGCATCCCCCTCGTCATCTACAACGCGCCCTACGACCTCACCGTGCTCGACCGTGAGGCTCGTCGCCACGGTCTCGAGCCACTGGCCGACGCCTTGCTCGACGGGTGCGTCGTCGATCCGCTCGTGATCGACAAGGCCGTCGACAAATACCGCAAGGGCAAGCGCACGCTCGAAGCGGCCGCCCAGTTCTACGAGGTCTCGCTGACCGACGCCCACGACGCCGGTGCCGACGCGGTCGCTGCCGGCCGCGTCGCACAGGCCATGGCCCGCAAACACCAGGCCACGCTCGACGTGCCGGCACCCGACCTCCACACCCTGCAGGTGGGCTGGTGTCGCGACCAGGCGGCGAGTTTCCAAGAGTTCAAGCGGCGCACCGACCCCACCTTCACGGCGTCCGGTTCCTGGCCTTCCCGCTAGACGGCTCGCGTCTCTCAGACGCGGTTCAGTAATATCGATGTAGGAGCGAAATACGTTCCGACAGCAGCGCGATCCCTTGGGGGCCACACCCTTGTTCCTGAAGACCTTCGGTTGGTCGCTCGTGATCACCGTCCTCGCCTTGGCCATCGCATTCCTCTACGGCGGGCCATCGGCCCTCGCCCTGGCGGCGATCCTGGGTGTTCTCGAGATCAGTCTCAGTTTCGACAACGCGGTCGTCAACGCTCGCATCCTCGAGCGCATGAGCCCGTTCTGGCAGCGCATCTTCCTGACGGTCGGCATCCTCATCGCCGTCCTCGGCATGCGGATCCTGTTCCCCCTCGTCATCGTGTCCGTCACCTCGGGCCTCAACCCCGTCGAGGCCGTCAAGCTGGCGCTCGAAAAGGGGTCGATCGAGACACCCGGCACGTACGCGTACATCCTCCACGACGCCCACCCGCAGATCGCCGCCTTCGGTGGCATCTTCCTGCTGATGATCTTCCTCGACTTCATGTTCGAGAAGCGCGAGATCCGGTGGATCGGCTTCCTCGAGAAGCCCCTGGCCAAAATCGGCCAGATCAATGCCGCCTCGGTCATCGTCGGGCTCGCCGGCCTGGTCGCCGCGTCGTTGGCCGCCGGCGACAAGCAAACGATCGTGCTCATCGCCGGTATCGCCGGAATGATCCTCTACTTCCTGGTCAACGGGCTCGGCGATCTCTTCGACGTCGGTGACGACGAGGTCGAAGAGGAGAACGGCGAGAGCGAACTCGACGCCGATTCCATCGACAAGCGGGCCGCGAAGGTCGGCGGAGGCAATCGCGAACTCGGCAAGGTCGTCGGCAAGGCCGCGTTCCTTTTGTTCCTCTACCTCGAGGTGATCGACGCGTCGTTCTCCTTCGACGGTGTCATCGGGGCGTTCGCCATCACGTCCGATCCGATCATCATCGCCCTGGGCCTCGGCCTCATCGGCGCCATCTTCGTCCGGTCGCTCACGGTGTTCCTCGTCCGTCAGGGCACCCTCGACGAATTCGTCTACCTCGACCACGGCGCCCACTGGGCGATCGGTGCCCTCTCGGTGATCCTGCTCGTCACGATCACCACCGAGGTTAGCGAAGTGGTCACCGGCCTCATCGGCGTCCTCTTCATCCTCGCCGCATTCATCACCTCGGTGATGCGCAACAGACGCCTCGCCGAGGCGGCCGACCACCCGGTCGAGTCCGTCTCCGTCTAGCTGAATATCCGGTCGGCCGACCGCCGACTCCCCCGCACCACCAATCGAAGGAGATCACGTCATGGGTTTGAGCCTCTCCAAGGGTCAGTCGCTGTCACTCACGAAGTCCGACGGCGGTGCACTCAGCAAAGTCCGCATGGGCCTTGGCTGGGACAGCGCGGCACCCGTCAAGCGTGGTCTCTTCGGCCGCGGCAAGGCCGCCGAAGTCGACCTCGACGCGTCGGCCATCTACTTCGACCAGGCCGGGCAGCCGCTCGACAAGATCTGGTTCAAGCAGCTCAAGAGCACCGACGGCTCTGCCCAGCACACCGGCGACAACCTCACCGGTGCAGGTGACGGCGACGACGAGACGATCCTCGTCGACCTCACGAAGGTGTCGCCTGCCGTCGCCCAGATCGTCTTCGTCATCTCCAGCTACAGCGGCCAGACGTTCGATCTCGTGCAGAACGCGTTCTGCCGCCTGGTCGACGACTCGACGGCCGGCTCACCGGAGGTCGTCCGGTTCGAGCTCACCGACGCGGGAACACACACGGCGATGGTGATGGCGAAGGTGTCTCGCGAGGGCGCGGGCTGGAAGTTCACGGCCGTCGGCAATCGTGCCGCCGGGCGCTCCGTCCTCGACCTCATCGCCCCGGCTGCCCAGGCGCTCTAGCGCGGGCATCCGCCTCACACCAGTCGAACCCCTTCCGCCGAAAGGATCACCATGGCCAGCCTGTCGCTCTCCAAGGGCAACAACCTCTCTCTAACGAAAGCGGATCCGGGGCTCAAGCGCGCCATGATCGGCCTCGGGTGGGATCCCCGGACGACCAGCGGGGCGGAGTTCGATCTCGACGCGTCGGCCCTCCTCATCGGAGCCAACGGCAAGGTGCGGTCGAACGACGACTTCATCTTCTACAACCAGCTGCAGACTCCTAATGGGTCGGTGATCCACCAGGGTGACAACCGCACGGGCCTCGGCGACGGAGACGACGAGCAGATCCTCATCGACCTGTCGCTCGTCGAGGCCGACGTCCAGCGAATCGTCATCACGGTCACCATCGATCAGGGAGACGTGCGCGGGCAGAACTTCGGCCAGGTGCGCGACGCCTTCTGCCGGGTCGTGAACGAAGACAGCCAGCAAGAGATCGTCCGGTACGACCTCAGCGAAGACGCCGCCGCCGAGACCGCGATGATCTTCGCCGAGATCTACCGGAACGGCGCTGAGTGGAAATTCAGGGCCGTGGGCCAGGGTTATGTGACGGGCCTGCGCGGAATCGCGACCGATTTCGGCATCGTCCTCGACTAGCTCTGGCAAGCCCCACCAGCCAGGCAAGCCCCGCCAGCTGGGCCAACTCCACTAGCCAGCACAGCCCCACTAGCCAGCACAGCCCCACGACCCAGCACAGCGCAACTAGCCACTCAGGCCGACGAGCGATCCGACGCTCGTCGACACAGACCATCAGCACCTCGAAGGAGCACTCGAAATGGCCGGACTCACGCTCGAAAAGGGCAACAACCTCTCGCTCACGAAGACGAGCCCCGGGCTCACCGTCGCCACTGTCGGCCTCGGCTGGGATCCCCGCACTACCTCGGGCGAAGAATTCGACCTCGACGCCTCCGCCCTGCTCGTCGGCGCCGACGGCAAGGTCCGCTCGTCCGCCGACTTCATCTTCTACAACCAGAAGAAGTCGGCGAACAGCTCGGTCGAGCACCTCGGCGACAACCGCACGGGTGAGGGCGACGGCGACGACGAGCAGATCATGATCGACCTCAAGAACGTCGAGGCCGACGTGACGCGCGTCGTCATCGCGGTCTCGATCGACAAGGCCGACGAGCGTCGCCAGAACTTCGGTCAGGTGCGAGCCGCGTACTGCCGCGTGGTCGACCAAGACAACACCGAGATCGTTCGTTTCGATCTGAGCGAAGACGCAGCGCCCGAGACCGCGATGGTCTTCGCCGAGGTCTACCGCAACGGCTCGGAGTGGAAGTTCAAGGCCGTCGGCCAGGGCTACACGACCGGCCTCGCCGGCATCGCAGCCGACTTCGGCGTCAACCTGGGCTAATACGCCCGCCCATTCCCGATCCCTTCCACTCGACGAGGATTCCCCCGTGGCCACTCCCCTCACTCCCCCTGAAGACACCGGCAGCGAAGCCGGTCTGGTGCTGCGCGCTCCCGACGCACCCGAGATCGTTACTGCAGACGACGCGCCGGGCATGGTTCCCGTGCCTGCTGAGCGTCAGACCGAGATTCAGCGGCAGGCGCGAGAGTTCGTCGCCGAGGTGGCGTCCCTGGATCCTCGGTCCCCGCAGTTCACCGAGAAGGTGGAGGGCATCTCCGCGATCGCCAGCACCGAGATGACCACCTCGGGGTCGTTCTCGTCGCGCATGCTGGAGCGCTCCTCGACCTCGGTGGCGGGGTCGAAGCGGAGCGGGTCGAGCTCGCAGGTGAAGGTCGCCGCAACACTCGGCGATCTCCGGTCGACAGTCGAAGACCTCACCCCGAATCAGGCTGACCTGGGCGTGGGTCGCAAGATCCTCGGCTTCATCCCCGGTGGCAACAAGCTGGCGAAGTACTTCCAGAAGTACGAGTCGGCTCAGACCCAGCTCGACGCGATCATCAAGTCGCTCATGTCGGGTCAAGATGAGCTCCTCAAAGACAATGCGTCGCTCGCGGGCGAGAAGGTGCAGCTGTGGGAGACCATGCAGCAGCTGAGCGAGTACGCCGTATTCGCCAAGGCCCTCGACGCGGCCACCGTTGAGAAGATCGACGCGATGCGGTCGTCGGGCAAGGTCGACGAAGCATCGAAGCTTGAATCCGACGTGCTGTTCACCGTGCGCCAGAGGCACCAAGACATCCTGACTCAGCTCGCCGTCTCGGTGCAGGGCTATCTCGCGATGGACCTCATTCGCAAGAACAACGTCGAGCTCATCAAGGGCGTCGACCGGGCACGCACCACGACCATCGCGGCCCTGCGTACGGCCGTCGTCGTCGCTCAGGCGCTGGCGAACCAGAAGATGGTGCTCGATCAGATCGACGCCATCAACACGACGACCAACAACATGATCCTGCAGACGAGCGAGATGCTGCGCGATCAGACGACCCGGATTCACGAGCAGGCGTCGAGCTCGGGTGTGAGTGTCGAGACGCTGCAGAAGGCATTCGACAACGTCTTCGCGACGATGGACTCGATCGACACGTTCCGCGCCCAGGCGGCCACGAACATGGCCGGAACAGTCGCGGCCCTCGAGACGGGTATCCAGCGTGCTCGGCCCTATCTCGAGCGCAGCCGTCAGAGCGAGGGCACGGAGCCCGGCGCCATCGGCACCGGTCGCTCCTGAAGCCCGGCCCGTCGCCGAGAGTCCGCTCAGCGCAGGGGGCCCGGCACAGAAGAGACAACAGCACGAGAATTGACGGCAGAGAGGTGAGGCGCTGATGCGGCGATTCGTCGAGGCGATCTTCGGCCGGCCAGCCGTGCCGGTCGACGACTCCCGACCCGCCGAGGTCGTCGAGACCGAGGCGCAGCGCACCGCCCGGGCACTGGCCGATTTCCAGGCTCTGGTACGCCGGTCGGGCCGAGACATGCCGACGCTGGTCTCGTCGCAGCTCGGCCAGATCGCCGACCTGCTTGGAGTGGTCGTCGATGCGGCGGCCTCCGAAGACGCGTCGACCGAGCAGCGGTACCTGCTCGACGCGATGGTCGGCGACTATCTGCCGACGCCGGTGCACACCTACCTCGCGCTTCCGAGCGACGATCGCCGGGAGTCGAGCAGGGCCACCGGGATCCTCGTCGACCAGCTGACTCTGCTCGAAGAGACCATCCGCGATCTGCTCAACCAGATCCGCACCGGAGCGATCGCCGAGCTGTCCACGCACGGTCGGTTTCTCGCCGCCAAGTTCGACGGACCCGAGCTCACGCTCGCGCCCTCCTCCGAGAACGCCTGATGGCGAGCATCGTCGCCGGCGGCAATGCCGCGCTCACCGCCGAGAATCCCGGCCTCGACGAGGTCGTGGTCGGCCTCGGCTGGGACGTCATCCCCAGCCGCGGCCCACAGTCCGAACTGACGGCCATGGCGCTCCTCCTCGGTGCCGATGGCAAAGCACTCTCTAATGAGCACCTCGTCTACTTCAACCAGATCGAATCGGCCGATGCCTCGGTGGCGTTCCTCAGCGACGACGACGACGACGAAATCGACGTCGACCTCGCGCACGTGCCGCCGGCCGTCGACACGATCATGTTCATCGTCTACGTCGACCCCGACGTGCGGGGCCCCGGCAGCTTCGCCTCCGTACGGTCGGCGCACATCCGGGTCGCTCGACGCGACGGGTCCGAGCTGGTTCGCTTCGACCTCGCGACCATCGACGACAAGGCCATCAACGCGCTGCTATTCGGCGAGCTGTACCGCCACCGCGACGAGTGGAAGTTCCGGGCGCTGGGCCAGGGGTACCGCACCGGCCTCACCGGAGTCGCCAAAGACTTCGACGTCTCGATCTGACCGTGACCTCGCCCGTTCGTCACGACCTGCCCTTTCTGAAGCGCAGGATCCGGCCCGCCGTCCCTCCCCCGCCCCCGCCCGCGCCCCCTGTCGCTCGCCCCGCCTCCCCCGCGATGTCGCACCCCGTGGTCCGTTCGGCGCCGTCCCGCACGGCCCCTGCCGCCCGCGTCGCTCCGTCCGCGGCCCCGCCGAGGCCCCCGCTCCGCTCTCCGAGCCGCTCCGCCCGCTCCCGCCTCTTTACCGCTCCCGCCGTGTCGGGTCGCGCCGAACTCGACGTGGAGAGCCCGGTCGCCCGTCTCGACCTGCTGCGGTCGTCGATCGGCACGCTCCTCGTCGAGGGGGCGACGGAAGTCGTCTGGGAGTCGACCGACCTCGTCTCGGGCACGGCCGCGGTCTCGGGTGAGACCACCGGCACCGTCGTCATGACCGCCGGCAATCGCCCTCTCGTGGGGTTCCACGGCGATCTGGCCGCGGTGACTCTCCGCCACGTCCGCGAGTTGCGTCGCGCGCTCTTCGTCGGTGGTGCGGGCCGCAGCATGGGCATCCGGCTGGTCGACGGTTCGGTCGTGACAGCGTCGAGCGACGGCGCCGGGCCGACGGTGGTCCTGCTCCTCGTCATCGACGGCGTCATCGAGCTCCGGGTCGCCAGCGCCTCGAGGGGCGATTCGTCGTCTGCCGTTCACGCGGAGTTCGGCTTTGAGGTCGCGGAGCGGTTCGACTTTCTCAGCCGAGATACCTGAGAATCAAGGATGCGCCACTTCTCGTTCCTGAGCGACGACTACCGATCCAGGCTCTTCCACCGGCAGCCCGTCGAATTGACGACCGCATCGCCCGCCCGACTGCTCAGCACGGCGCTCGGTGCGACGCTGTACACCCCGGGTGATCGACCGGACCTCGCGGGGTCGGTGATCCGGCAGACGGCGCGCGGCGCGATCAGCATGGTTCTCTGCCTCGAAGACAGCATCGCCGACGACGTCGTGCCGATGGCCGAAGACAACGTGGTGCAGGCACTGCGTGACCTCGATGGTCGCGACGGGCTCCCGCTCCTATTCGTGCGGGTGCGGACTGCCGCGCAGATCACGATGCTGGCCGAGCGCGCGGGTGACGCTATCGGAAGCCTCGCTGGCTTCGTCGTGCCCAAATTCCACAACGACGACGGTTATGGGCAGGACTTCCTCGATGCCCTGCACGAGGCTCAGTCCGCTCGGCCGGCCCGAGCCGGGTCGCTTCGGATCATGCCGATCCTCGAGTCGCCGGCCATGATCCACGCGGAGTCGCGCACGCGCGTGCTCTCGGACATCGCGAGCCTGCTGCAGGCGAACCGCGACGACGTGTTGGCCGTCCGCATCGGCACGACCGACCTCTCGAGCGTGTTCGGCCTGCGGCGCTCGCGCGACCTCACCATCTACGACGTCAACGTCGTGGCCTCCGTGATCGGTGACATCGTCAACATCCTCGGCCGCGGGAGCGACGGATTCACCATCACGGGCCCGGTCTGGGAGCATTACGCCGACACAGAGCGCCTCCTGCGCCCGCAGCTTCGCCTCACGCCGTTCGCCGAGGCCCACGAAGAGAACCTCCGCCGCCAGCTGCTGGTCAAGAACTACGACGGCCTGCTCCGTGAGATCACGCTCGACCACGCCAACGGCCTGCTCGGCAAGACCGTCATCCACCCCTCGCACGTTCCGCTCGTGCATGCGCTCTCGGTGATCAGCCACGAGGAGTATCTCGACGCCGTGGCGATCACTGCCCCCGGGTCGGCCGGAGTAGCCGCCTCCCCCTACAGAAACAAGATGAACGAGATGAAACCGCACCAGATGTGGGCCGAGAAGACCCTGCTGCGCGCCGATGCCTTCGGCGTGGCCTCCCCGGAGGCGACGTTCGTCGACTTCCTCGAAGCGAGCATGCTGTGATCCGCACCTGGACGGGCTTCTACGTCAGAGACGAGTTAGGGCTCGAAATCGACCAGGATCCGGCGAACAGCGTCGTTCCAGTCGATGCCCTGGTCGGTGTCGCGCTCCGGCGGAATCCCCGCCGCGCCCACCTGCTGGTCTCCACCGTTCTCGCCAAGCACGTGCCGACTCCCCCGCTTCTCGTCGAGAGCGCGGGCGCACTCCTCGGCACCCTCGTCGCGGAGCAGCTCGGGAGTCCCGCCGAGCCGGGCCTCGTCGCCGATGCGTCACGGCAGCTCGCAGAGGCCTTAGCGACGCCCGGGCCTGCGCGCGACAAACTGCTCGCGCTCCGCAGCCTGCTCCGCGGAGCCGAGGTGGTCGTGCCCGACGCGGTCGCGCTGGGCTACGCCGAGACGGCGACCGGTCTCGGGCGCCTGGTGGCCGACCAGCTCGGCTGCTACTACATCCACTCCACCCGGAGATCGTCGCCCGGCGACCGTCCGGTGGGCGGGTTCGATGAGGCCCACTCGCACGCCACCCGCCATCAGATCGTGCCGACCGACGAGGGCTGGCTTCGGCCCGGGAGCACCCTCGTGCTCGTTGACGACGAACTCAGCACGGGGTCGACGATCATCAACACGATTCGCGAGATCCACGCCATAGCCGCTCCCCGACGCGTCGTCGTGGCCGCGCTCGTCGACCTCCGCTCCGAGACCGATCGTGCGCGATTCACCGAGCTCGAGCACGAACTCGACACCGTGATCGACGTCGTGTCGCTCGGGAGCGGCGCCGTCCGGATTCCCGACGGGTTTGCTGCAGCCGCGGCGGAGCGGGTGGCCGAGACGGTCGAGACCGCCCCGGTGCCCGCCGATGAGCGGGGGTTGGCGCGGATCCTCGACGCTGCTGTCGTCGGGGTGCTTGCTCCCGACCGCTCGGGCGCCCCTTACCGCGATCGCTCTGACGGAGCCGTCGCTCGGGCGGTGGCCGATGCGGTGGAGGCGCGCTCGCGAGAGTCGACCCCAGCGTCGACCCTGGTGCTCGGGACCGAGGAGTTCATGGCGTTCCCGCTCGAGGTCGCCGCTCTGCTCGACACTCGTCGAACCGGAGTGTTGTTCTCGTCGACGACCCGCTCGCCGATCGCGGCGATCGACCGTGACGACTATGCGATCCGCTCGGTGCACTCGTTTCCCTCGCATGACGAGACGATCGACGGTCCCGGCCCGCGGTTCGCCTACAACCTGACGCCCGGCGGTCGACGCTTCGAGCAGATCGTGCTCGTGCCGGAGCCCGGTGTCACTCGCGGCGACCTCGCCGATGTGCTCGACGTGCTCGCCACCGCCTGCGACGAGGTCGTCGTCGTGACCGTCAGCGCACCCGTCGACGAGGAGGGAGCGAGACCCCTCCGCGGCCCCGCGTTCGGGTCGTACCGTGCCGATGAGGTGAGCTGGTTGCTGCAAGACCTCGGTAGCCTCGCTCTCGAGGCCCCCTCGGCTGACCGCGAGGCGGCCATCCAGTCAGGGCGAGCACATTACGCCGAGTCGCTCCCGCAGGAGTACGTCCCGTCGCCCGAATATCGCGCGCTCTACGCCGACGCTCTGGAGCGGTCGGCCCGCCGCGTGGCTCTCGCTGTCGGAGTGGCGGCCGAGATGGTACTCGACGGCCGCGAGCGGCCACCGGTGCTGGTCTCGTTGGCTCGCGCGGGGACGCCGATCGGCATTCTCATGAAGCGCTGGATCGAACGGTCGAGATCGATCGGCGTCGACCATTACACGATGAGCATCGTCCGTGGTGTCGGTATCGACACAACAGCGCTCGACTGGCTGGCAGACCACCACGACCCCGCCGACGTCGTCTTCGTCGACGGCTGGACCGGCAAAGGCGCGATCGCCCGCGAGCTGACCGCAGCTCTCGACGTCTATGCGGCGGCGGGCGGCCCGCGCTTCTCCGATGACCTCGTCGTGCTCGCCGACCCCGGCCACTGTGTGCCTGTCTTCGGCACCCGCGACGACTTCCTCATTCCCTCCGCGTGCCTCAATTCGACGGTCTCGGGGCTCGTGTCACGGACCGTGTTCAGCGAGCGGCTCATCGGCCCGGGCAAGTTCCACGGTGCGAAGTTCTACTCCGAGCTTGCGGCCGACGACGTCTCGGGCGAGTTTCTCGACACGGTGTCGGAGCACTTCGCCGCGGTGCACGCCGAGGCCGCTGCCGCAGCGATCGACCTCCTGGCCATCGACCGGACCCCCACCTGGGAGGGCTGGGCCACGGTCGAGCGCCTCCAGCAGGAGTACGGCCTCGACGATGTCAACCTGGTGAAGCCGGGTGTCGGCGAGACCACCCGCGTGCTGCTGCGGCGGGTGCCGTGGAAGATCCTGGTGAGGCCCGACGCCCTCGACGAAGTCGCGCACGTGCTGCTGCTGGCTGAGCAACGGGGTGTCGAAGTCGTTCACGTCGAGGGGCTCCCCTACAGCTGCGTCGGTCTCATCCGTCCGCTGGCCAGCGACTCGCTCGACCCCGCCCAGGGTGCGCTGTGAGTGGCGATCTCGTCGCGTCCGACCTCGACCGCACCCTCATCTACTCGGCACGGGCACTGCACCTCGACGAGACGAGTGCGGGAGTCGGCAGTTCGACGGTGTCGGGCCCCGGTACGTCAGACGGCAGCGCCTCCGACCGCAGCGCGCTCGACCTCGATGCTCCGTTGCTCACCGTCAGCGAGATCTACCGGGGCGAGCCCCTCTCCTTCATGACGCGGGCGGCAGAAGAGCAGCTCGCCGCCCTGGCCGCCGAGGTCGTCTTCGTGCCGGTCACCACCCGCACCGTGGCTCAGTTCCGACGCGTTCGCCTGCCGACCGTCCGATTCGAGTACGCAGTGACGACCAACGGCGGGGTCCTCCTCCACCACGGGGAGCCCGACGACGACTGGGCCGACACCGTGACGCGGCGCCTGGAGGGGCGGTGTGCTCCGCTCGGCGAGGTCGAAGCGCTGCTGCCCGATCCTCACGACGACGGCTGGATCCTTCGGTTCTCTCGTGCGGAAGACCACTTCGTGTACGCCATTGTGCAGCGCGACCAGCTGATCGCGGGCAGCGCAGCAGCCGACAGTCTCGCCACCCTCACGACAGAGGTCGAACGACGGGGCTGGACGGTCTCGCTTCAGGGGCGGAAGCTGTATCTGGTGCCGGCACCGCTGACCAAGAGCGCCGCCATCGCCGAGGTCGCGTCGCGGGTGGGGGCGAGCCGAGTTCTGGCGGCCGGAGACTCGCTCCTCGATCTCGACCTGCTCGACTTCGCCGATGTCGCCTACCGGCCGGCGCACGGCGAACTGCACGATCTCGGGGTTGCTCGGCCGCACCTCGGCGTGACCGAGGCGAGGGGTGTTCGTGCGGGAGAGGAGATCGTCTCCCGCCTCCGCGCCGACGTCGCAGCGGGAGTGCCCTCGGTCGCCCGGTGACACCGCGGCTTCACCGCGTCGCGCGACCGGCTCTGTTCGGCGTCGTGGCGTTTCTCGTCTCATTCGCGTTCTCGTGGGTGCCGTCGCCCTGGGGCGACGAGGCGGCGACCGTGCTGTCGGCGGATCGGCCCTGGCTCTCTCTCGCGCGAATGCTGACCACGGTGGATGCCGTCCACGGTGTCTACTACGCCCTCATGCACGTCTGGATCGATGCGTTCGGGCAGTCGATGATGGCTCTCCGGCTGCCGAGCGCGGTGGCCGTCGGGTTCGCGGCGGCGGGGGTCGTCGTTCTCGGCGATCGGCTCGGGAACCGCCGAATCGGGGCCGTCGCCGGCGCGGTTTTTATCGTCTTACCCCGGGTCACCTTCATGGGCGGGGAGGCCCGGTCGTACGCCCTGAGCGCCGCCGCGGCGGTCTGGCTCGTGGTGCTGATCGTCCACCTGCTCCGCAGCCCGGGGCTTCGGCGACGTGTGTGGTTCGCATATTCGCTTGCCCTGGCCGCCAGCATCGGCGTATTCCTCTATCTGGGGCTGCTGCTTCCGGCGGTGGCAGTCGCTGTGGTCGTGTCGTGGCTGTGGCGGGGGCGGCAGAGGGGGCGATGCGTGGTGGTCGAGCCAGCACGCTGGATCCGCTTCACGCTCCTCGGGATCCTGCTCGCCGGCCCCGTCATCGGCTTCGCCGTCGGGCAGCGCAACCAGATCAGCTTTCTTGGCGACCAGCAGGCGGTCACCCCTCACACGCTGGTCGTGACGCAGTGGTTCGGTAGTTCTCCGGTAGCTGTCTTCGGCTGGTCGGCGATCGCCGTGGCCCTCATCGTCGGGGTCTGGAGGAGTCGGCGGCACACTCGTGCGCACGAGGCCGCACCGTCTTTGCTCGCGCTTTCCACGGCTGCGGTGTTCGTGCCGATGCTCATTCTCACGGTCGTCAACGCGCTCGTCGCACCGATCTACACGACGCGTTACCTCTCGTTCGCGACGCCGTTCGTGGCGCTGCTGATGGCTCTGGGCATCTCGACGATCACCCGCCGATTCGCGGTTCACGCGGTCGTCGTCGTCGGGCTCGCTGTGCTGGTGCTTCCTGTGTACGTCGCACAGCGACAACCCTTTGCAAAAGACGGCGGCAGCGACTGGGCTGAGGTCGCCCGGGCGGTGGGCGATCGGGCTCGCCCCGGCGACGCGATCGTGTTCGACGATGACGTCGGCAACTCTCGCAAGCCCCGTGCGGTGAAGTACCTCTATCCGAGCGATTTCTCCGACCTCGTCGACGTCGCCCTGAAGACGCCCTACGCCCAGACCTCGGGAATTCGTGATGTGACGCGATCGATCGAAGCGTCGGCCGCTGCGCTCCGGGCTACTGACGGCCGAGTTTGGTTCGTCGACTACCGGGGGCACTCGTACGATCGCCCGAACCAGCTCGCCGAGTTGGAACGCCTCGGGTACCGCGTCACGCTGACCGTGGAGCTGCATCGCGACACCCTGTACCGGCTCGACCGCCGAGCGTGACGACGAGCACTTGACCGTCTCCATAGACGCAGAAACGCCCCGTGTCTGCCAAAGCAGAAACGGGGCGTTGTGCGGAGCACGAGGCGCTCGGGCCTACTTGCTGCCGAAGTTCTTGAAGCGCTGGTTGAACTTCTCGACGCGGCCGGCGCTGTCCATGATGCGCTGCTTACCCGTGTAGAACGGGTGCGAGGCCGACGAGATCTCGACGTCGATGACGGGGTACTCGACGCCGTCGAGCTCGATGGTCTTGCTGCTGGTGACGGTCGAGCGCGTGAGGAAGGTCTCACCCGAGGCGAGGTCGCGGAACACGATCGGGTTGTAAGACGGGTGGGTGTCGTTCTTCATGGGGTTCCTCAAAGGCTAGGGGTGAACTGGTTTTTGCCAGCTCGTGGGAGTGCAGGCACAGTGAGGCCCGCAAACAGCCTCTAACGATACCAGACAAAGAGCCGCGAGCCGAGCTGCGGCTTATGCGCAGGCTCCACTGAACATCGGGGCTTCCCGACGCGGTTCGGCCGAAGTGACGCGGATCGCCAGGTCGCTTTGGCCGATTCGCGTCACTTTTTGGCGAGAACGCCTAGACGGCGCGAGCGGTGTAGCGCCCAGCGTCTTCGACGACGGTCAGCTCGAGGCCGAATGTGTCGCCCAGCGTGGATGCGGTGAGCACCTCGGCGAGCGGACCCATCGCCCGCACTTCGCCCCCGGCCAGCAGCAGCGCGTGCGTGAAGCCGCGCGGGATCTCTTCGACGTGGTGGGTGACCATGACGATGGCGGGCGACCCCTCGCTCGATGCGTAGCCGCCGAGCATGCGGAGGAGCTCTTCGCGGGCACCAAGGTCGAGCGACGCGGCGGGCTCGTCGAGCAGGAGGAGCTCGGGGTCGGTCATCACGGCACGGGCGATCTGCACTCGCTTCTGCTCGCCGTCGCTGAGGTCGCCGAAAGACCGGTCGGCGAGGTGACCGAGCTTCCACTCGTCGAGCACACGGTGGGCCCGACGCACGTCGACGCCCTCGTACTCTTCGTTCCAGCGGCCGGTCACGGAGTACGCCGCCGTGAGAACGACGTCGAGGACCTTCTCTTTCGGCGGGATCCTTCGCGCGATCGTGGTCGACGCGAAGCCGATGCGGGGTCGGAGATCGAACAGGTCGACGCTGCCGAGGTCTTCACCCAGGATCTCGGCCTCACCGGACGACGGATGCGTCTGCGCGGCCGCCACCTGGAGGATCGTGGTCTTGCCGGCACCGTTAGGCCCGAGCACGACCCAGCGCTCATCGGAATCGACGGTCCACGACACTGAATCGACCACCGGCGAGCCATCTCGAACAACGGACACATCGGTGAGCTGCAAAACGGTGGCCATGACAGAACTCTATTCCACGGGGGTGCTCGAAGCCGTCACTATTCCACAGGTGATGGATCGATCGGCGTCAGAGCAGCGAACGGTAGATCTCGAGGGTCCGATCGGCGATGCCGCCCCACGAGAAGTCGGCCTCGGCGCGGAGACGACCGGCTCGGCCCATCAGAGCCGCCAGCCCAGGATCCGAGACGGCGTGCGTCAGGGTCGCGGCCAGATCGTTCACGAAGCGCTCCGGGTCGAGCGGGGTTCCGGTGCCGTCGGTCGCCTGGTCGATGGGCACGAGCCAGCCGGTGAGCTGGTCGGCGACGACCTCGGGGATTCCGCCGGTTGCCGTGCCCACGACGGGGAGACCGCAGGCCATGGCCTCGAGGTTGACGATGCCGAGGGGCTCGTAGATCGAGGGGCAGACGAAGACCGTCGCGGCCGACAGGACGGCACACAGCTCGTCGCGCGGCAGGATGCGCTCGATCCACACGACGCCGGAACGCTCCGCCTGGAGCTCCTCGACGAGGCCGGTCACCTCCTGCATGATCTCGGGGGTATCGGGGGCTCCGGCGCAGAGAATGAGCTGCACGTCGTCCGGGAGCAGCTTGGCCGCGCGCAGCAGGTACGGCAGGCCCTTCTGACGCGTGATGCGACCGACGAAGACCACGGCGGGGCGATCGGGGTCGATGCCGAGCGAGCGGACCAGCTCGGGCTCGTCAAGGCGCCGCCACGACGTGAGGTCGATGCCGTTGTAGACGACGTCGACCTTCGTCTCGTCGATCGACGGGTACGAGCGGAGGATGTCGCGCTTCATGCCCTCGCTGACCGCGATGACCTTGTCGGCGGTTTCGTATGCCTGCTTCTCGATCCAGCTCGAGACGCGGTAACCGCCGCCGAGCTGCTCGGCCTTCCATGGGCGAAGCGGCTCGAGGGAGTGCGCAGTGAGAACGTGGGGAACGCCGTGGAGCATCTGGGCGAGCTGCCCGGCCGCGTTGGCGTACCAGGTGTGCGAGTGCACCACGTCGGCACCCGCGACGTCCTGGGCGATCGCGATATCGACGCCAAGGGTCTTGAGTGCACCGTTGGCGTCGGCCAGCTCGGCAAGATCGGGGTAGCCGGTCGTGCCACTCTCGGTGACCGCCGCGCCGAAGGCTCGAACCTCGACGTCGATGGAAGAACGGAGGGCCTTGACCAGCTCCGTCACGTGGACGCCCGCTCCCCCGTAGACGTTGGGCGGGTATTCCTTGGTAATCACATCGACTCGCACGGCCCTTACCGTAGTCGTCCGGGGGCGAAACGTGCCATTCTGGGCCCATGGCATCAAAGAAGATCTTCGGCATCGTGTTGGCAGGCGGAGAAGGCAAGCGGCTCATGCCGTTGACCGCTGACCGGGCGAAGCCCGCCGTGCCCTTCGGCGGAAACTACCGTCTCGTCGACTTCGCTCTGTCGAACTTGATCAACTCCGGGTTGCGGCAGATCGTCGTCCTGACCCAGTACAAGTCGCACAGCCTCGACCGGCACGTGTCGCAGACCTGGAGCATCGAGGGCCTCCTTGGCGCCTACGTCGCGTCCGTGCCTGCCCAGCAGCGCCTCGGCAAGCGGTGGTTCGCGGGGAGCGCCGACGCGATCCTGCAGAGCCTCAACCTGCTCCGCGACGAGAAGCCCGACATCGTCGTCGTGGTGGGTGCCGACCACGTCTACCGCATGGACTTCGAGCAGATGGTCGAGGCGCACATCGCCTCGGGCAAGAGTGCGACCGTCGCGGCGATCCGTCAGCCCATCTCGCTGGCCGACCAGTTCGGCGTCATTCAGACGAACGCCGACGACGCGACGCTGATCGACGCCTTCCTCGAGAAGCCGAAAGACCCGGTGGGTCTCGCCGACTCGCCCGACGAGGTGCTGGCCTCCATGGGCAACTACGTCTTCAACGCCGACGCGCTGATCGACGCGGTGCTCCGTGACGGAGAGAACCCCGAGTCCGACCACGACATGGGTGGCGACATCATCCCCGATTTCGTGTCGCGCGGTGACGCGGCCGTCTACGACCTCAATCGCAACGAGGTACCAGGAGCGACCGAGCGCGACCGCTACTACTGGCGTGACGTCGGCACCATCGACTCGTTCTACGACGCCCACCGCGACCTCATCGCCGCGCTGCCGGTCTTCAACCTCTACAACACCGACTGGCCCATCTTCAGCCAGCAACTGAACTCGCCCCCGGCGAAGTTCGGTCGCGACGAGCACGGCAACCCGGGGTCCGTGATCGAATCGATCGTTTCGCTCGGCACCCTCGCGGTGGGCTCGCACATCGAGCGGAGCGTCGTCGGGCCGTGGAACACGCTCGACTCAGGATCACGCGTGGTCGATTCGGTGCTCTTTGACCGCATCTACGTCGGCAAGAACTCGATCGTCAACCGCGCGATCCTCGACAAAGACGTGGTGATCGCCGACGGAGCGCACGTCGGGCTCGACGCCGAGGCCGACCGAGCTCGCGGCTTCACGGTCACGCCCTCAGGAATCACCGTGGTGGGCAAGGGCGTTCGCGTCGAGTCCTGACGCCGCCCACTACCCTGAGACCGTGCCGCGCTTCCTCATCGTCCTCGACGTCGACTCCACCCTCATCGAGAACGAGGTGATCGAGATGCTCGCCGACGCCGCCGGGTCTCACGACGAGGTGCGCGACATCACCGCGCGGGCGATGGCGGGCGAACTCGACTTCGCCGAGAGCCTGCACGCCCGAGTCGCAACGCTCGGGGGGCTCCCTGAAAGCTGCTTCGCCGACGCCTCGGCGAGAGTGCAGGTCACTGCGGGGGTTCCCGAGATGATCGCCGGTGTGCATAAGGCAGACGGAATAGTCGCCGTGGTCTCGGGGGGATTCCACGAGATCCTTGACCCACTGGCTCGTGAGCTCGGTCTCGACCACTGGCGGGCCAACCGGCTCCAGGTCGAAGACGGCCACCTCACCGGTCGCGTCGAGGGGCCGATCGTCGACGCCGACGCCAAAGCCGCGGCCCTGGTCGAATGGGCTGCGAACGCCGGCATCCCCCGGTCTCAGACAATCGCGGTCGGCGACGGCGCCAACGACCTTCAAATGATGCGGGCCGCCGGGCTCAGCGTCGCCTTCGACGCCAAACCCCGGGTCCGTGCGGCGGCGGACGTCTCGCTCAGCACCCGAGACCTCGCGTCGGTGCTGGCACTCGCGGGCCTACGCGGATGACGAGAGCCCAGGATCCGGCCCGCCGGATCCTGGGCTCCTCGCCCCACGCGCTCTCGAGCCCTAGTGGCCCATGCCGAGGCCGCCGTCGACCGGGATCACGGCGCCCGAGATGTAGCCGGCGTTGTCTGACGAGACCCAGACCACGGCGTCGGCGATGTCGTCGACGGTGCCGAACCGGCCGGCGGGGATGCTCTTCTTGTATTCGGCCTGCTGCGCCTCGGGCAGCACGGCGGTCATGTCGGTCTCGACGAAGCCTGGTGCGATCACGTTCGCCGTGATGCCGCGCGCGCCCAACTCGCGGGTGACCGAGCGAGCGAAGCCGACGAGGCCGGCCTTCGACGCCGAGTAGTTGACCTGGCCCGCTCCGCCGTAGAGTCCGACGACGCTCGAGATCAGCACGATGCGCCCGAATCGCGCCTTGAGCATGCCCTTCGAGGCGCGCTTGACGACGCGGAAGGTGCCGCCGAGGTTGGTGTCGATGACCGACGTGAAGTCGTCTTCTGACATGCGCATCAGCAGGGTGTCTTTGGTGATGCCGGCGTTGGCGACCAGAATCTCGATCGGCCCGAGTTCTTGCTCGACGGTGGTAAACGCGGCGTCGATCGAGGCCGAGTCGGTCATCTCGGCGTGGACGGTGAGGGTGCCTTCGGGGCCTGCGCCAGAGCGGGCCGTCACGGCGACGCGGTGGCCGGCGGCTACGTAGCGGGCAGCGATGGCGTAGCCGATGCCACGGTTTCCGCCGGTGACGAGGACGGTGCGAGGGGTTTCCATGTGGGTCTCCATGTCTTCTCGCCGGGGCGCACGGGCCCCGACTTGCTCGGGATCGAGAGATCACACCCGGGAGATGTCACGGCCTCGACCGGAGCGACCGCGATAAGCCTAGTCTCGCCATAAAGGGCGGATACCCAAGACGCCTTACGATTATGTGGTGCCCTCCCGTTCGGCCGGGCATCGACGACGCCTGAGCCCGTGAGTGAATGAGAACGACGAAGAAGACGACCAACGCGATCACCTCGCTGCCGCCGTCGCCCGACGAAGAGCGACACGGCCGGATGATCCGCTACAGCCTGGCGATGTTCATCCGGCTGGTGTGCGTAATCGTCGCATTCCTCATCCCGTTCGGTTGGTGGACGGCCCTTCCGGCCGTCGGCGCCATCGTGCTCCCCTACGTCGCGGTCGTGCTGGCCACGGTCGGCTCCGAGGGGCCGCAGGGTCAGGTCGTGCGCCCCGGCGGAGTCGAGATCTACCGACCCGAGCAGGGTGTTCCGGGATACGAGGGTCAGGATCCTCGAGAGCGTCCCTTCACCGGCGCCTCGGGCGAACCGACGTCTCCCGGCCCACACCGCCCGTGATCATCGGTTCGGCCGGCCCCGACATCCCCCAGTGCTCCCGTGCGGGCTGCCGCGCCGACGCGACCCACCAGGTGAACTGGCGCAACCCGAAGATCCACGGCATCGAACGCGTGAAGGTCTGGGCCGCCTGCGCCGAGCACGTAGACTTTCTCGCAGAATTCCTGCGCAACCGCGACTTTCCCGTGGAGGTGACAGAACTGGGCGTGACCGTGTCGGCGGTCGGAACGGAGGCCACCTCGTGAAGGAGTGGCGTTTCGCGCTCTCGAAGAAGTGGGTCGGCTACCTGTCGGTCGCCGTCGTCTTCGCGATCATCTGTGCGGGGCTCTCGCACTGGCAGTGGGAGCGACGCGGCGAGAACCTCGCTCTGCAAGAGAAGCTCGACGCCAACTACAACGCCCGGCCCGTCGAACTGTCGACGGTGTTACCGAACCTCGACTCGTATTCGACGTCCGACGAGTTCACGCCGGTGCGGGTGACCGGCACCTATCTGGCCGACGACTACTTTCTGGCTCGCGACCGCAGCTACAACGGGTTCCCCGGCTTCGAGGTGCTGGTACCGCTCGAGACCGAGAGCGGTGAGATCTTTGTCATCGATCGCGGCTGGGTTCCGACCGGTAACACCCACGACTATCCCGACTCGGTGCCCGCTCCCCCGAGCGGCACGGTCACCGTCGTCGCCCGACTCGCTCAGACCGAGCCGGACGTACCGGGTCGCACCGACATTCCCAACACCAACGAGCTCGCCGTCATCAAGCCGGCCACGATCGGCAAGCGGCTCGATCTGCCGACCTACACCGCGGCATTCGGTCAGCTCAAGAGCGAGACACCGTCGGCGGCGACACTGCCCAAGCTGGCTCAGAAGCCCCAGGTCGACTACGGCCTCAACGTGTCGTACGCCGTGCAGTGGGTGCTCTTCGCCCTCGCCGGCTTCGGTTTCTTCGCCTACGTGATCCGCCAAGAGTACGACCTCCACAACAGCGACGAAGAAGACCAGCGCTGGCTCGAGGAGGAGCGCGAGCGCAAGCGACTCAAGCGCGGCCCGAGCGACGCCGAAATCGAAGACGGCGATCTCGACGAGTCGGGTTACGAGAGTTCGGCGCCGGGTACCCGCATCAGTCGCTGAGCGCCGTAAGACGTATCGCGGACTCCCCCACCTGCCGCGGCGGGTCTGAGAGTCCGCGATACGTGTTGCGGCGGTGCGCTATGCCAGCGTCCTGTGCTCGATGGTCACGCTGGCTCCGCTGCGCTACGCCAGCGTGATCAAATCGGAGTAGTCGGGCGTCCAGTGGTCTTCGGTGCCCTCGGGCATGATCAGCACGCGCTCGGGGTTCAGCGCCTCGACAGCACCCTCGTCGTGACTGACGAGCACGACAGCACCCTCGTAGTTGTTGAGCGCGTCGAGGATCTCGAGCCGCGAGGCCGGGTCGAGGTTGTTCGTGGGCTCGTCGAGCAGCAGCACGTTGGCGCCCGAGACGACGATCATCGCCAGGGCCAGACGGGTCTTCTCACCACCGGAGAGCACGCCGGCCGGCTTGGCCGAGTCGTCACCCGTGAAGAGGAACGATCCGAGCACCCGGCGCGCCTCCATCTCGGTGATGTTCGGTGACGACGACACCATGTTCTCGAGCACGCTGCGCTTGACGTCGATCGTCTCGTGCTCCTGTGCGTAATAACCGATGCGGAGGCCGTGCCCCGGCTCCAGCTGACCGGTGTCGGGCGCGTCGACACCCGCGAGGATGCGCAGGAGGGTCGTCTTACCGGCACCGTTCAGACCGAGGATGACCACCTTCGATCCGCGGTCGATGGCGAGGTCGACAGCTGTGAAGATCTCGAGGGAGCCGTAGCTCTTCGAAAGGTTCGTCGCCATGAGCGGCGTCCGCCCGCAGGCGGCGGGGGTCGGGAACCGGAGTTTCGCGACCCGGTCGACAGCACGCACCTCGTCAAGCCCTGCAAGGAGCTTCTCGGCGCGAGCGACCATCTGGTGCGCCGCGGCGGCCTTAGACGCTTTCGCGCCGAAGCGGGCGGCCTGCTTCTGCAGCTGACCGGCCTGCTTCTCGGCGGTGGCGCGCTCTTTTTTACGACGCTCCTCGTCGGAGGCGCGCTGGCGCTGGTAGTGCTTCCAGCCCATGTTGTAGATGTCGATCTGCTGGCGGTTCGCGTCGAGGTAGAAGACACGGTTGACGACCTCGTCGACGAGCTCGATGTCGTGGCTGATCACGATTACGCCGCCCTGGTACGTCTTGAGGTACTCCCGCAGCCAGACGACGCTGTCGGCGTCGAGGTGGTTTGTCGGCTCATCGAGGATCATCGTGTCGGCAGCCGAGAACAGGATGCGCGCGAGCTCGATGCGGCGACGCTGACCACCCGACAGGGTCGACAGGGGTTGGTCGAGGATGCGGTCGGGCAGGCTGAGGTTGCTGGCGATCGACGCGGCCTCCGCTTCGGCGGCGTACCCGCCGAGGGCGTTGAAGCGGTCGTCGAGGTCGCCGTAGCGCTTCATGGCCTTCTCGGCCACGGCCGGGTCGTCGCTGCCCATGGCGAGCGACGCCTCCTGGATGCCGAGGAGGATCTGGCCGAGACCACGGGCATCGAGGATCCGGGTGCGAGCCAGGTCTTCCGGGTTACCGCTGCGGGGATCCTGTGGCAGGTATCCGATCTCACCGGTCTTGTCGATCGAGCCACCGGTGGGCATCGTCTCGCCCGCCAGGGTCTTGGTCATGGTCGTCTTGCCCGCGCCGTTTCGGCCGACGAGGCCGATCTTGTCGCCCTTTTCGACGCGGAAGGTCACGCCCTCCATGAGGAGGCGGGCGCCTACGCGAATCTCGAGGTCGTGCACGGAGAGCACAGCGAAAGTCCAATCATCTGGTGAGGTGTCCACAACGCCGCCCGCCGTTGGGTCGCCCCTAGGATGAAGAGGAATCAGCGTGGAACCGAGTCGTCGGAGCAGACTGCGCCGATCGACCTACCTATTCTAGGAGATTGCATGACCAACCCCGCAGCATTGTCCGCTGGCGCCCTTCTTCCGGCCCGCAAGTCGGTGCTCGCCGATCGCTTCGTCACGCGGAGCATCGCGACCGATGCCGCGCTCATCGCGGGCGGAGTCGCCGTCATGGGCGTTCTCGCACAGGTCGTCGTGCCGCTGTGGCCCGTCCCGGTCACCGGCCAGACTCTCGGTGTTCTGCTCGTCGGCGCGACTCTCGGCGCCCGCCGTGGTGCGCTGTCGCTGCTCGCCTACGCCCTCGTCGGCCTCGTCGGTCTGCCGATCTTCGCCGAGCACAACGGCGGCTTCGCCAGCGTCATGCTGCCGAGCTTCGGATTCATCGTCGGATTCATCCCGGCCGCCTTCGCCATCGGCTGGCTGTCGGAGCGCCAGTGGGATCGCCACGTCGTCCGCTCGCTCGTGGGCTTCTTCCTGGCATCACTGATCCCCTTCGCCGTCGGTCTCCCGTTCCTCGGGTTCGCGTTGGCTCGACTGGGCTACCCGCACGACGTCTCCGCGGTGCTCGCGGCCGGCTTCACGCCGTTCATCGTGGGTGGCATCGTCAAGTGGGTCATTGCGGCCGGCATGCTGCCGCTGCTGTGGCGCGGTGTGCGCGCCCTCGACTCGAAGAAGAACGACTAGCCGCCGGATCCTTCGCTTTCGGGCCCCCGTCGTATGCGGCGGGGGCCCTTTTCCGTGCCGGGCGTCCTCTGCGCGGGCAGCTTCTGCGCCGGGGAACGCAAAACCCGCACGTCCGGCCAAACCATCTGCCCAGAGGCACATGCTTTCGCCGACCGTGCGGGTCGGAACAGCTCAGTTAGATCGAGAAGCCGATGGCGCGCATCATGTCGCGCCCGTCGTCCGTGATGCGGTCGGGACCCCACGGCGGCATCCACACCCAGTTGATGCGGAAGGCGTCGACGACCCCGTCGAGCGCGTTGGCCGTCTCAGACTCGATCACGTCGGTCAGGGGGCAACCGGCGCTCGTCAAAGTCATGCTGATGATCAGCGCGTCTTCGACCTCGTCGTCGAGGGCCAGGTCGTAGATCAGGCCGAGGTCGACGACGTTGACGCCGAGCTCGGGGTCCATGACCTCTTTCAGGGCCTC
This sequence comes from Frondihabitans sp. VKM Ac-2883, assembly GCF_015350875.1. Classification (NCBI taxonomy): domain Bacteria; kingdom Bacillati; phylum Actinomycetota; class Actinomycetes; order Micrococcales; family Microbacteriaceae; genus Frondihabitans; species Frondihabitans sp. VKM Ac-2883. The sequence continues at coordinate 155,510 of NZ_JADKSF010000008.1, forward strand.
TTCGATCTGGTCGAACTTCTCGGGCGCGAGTGCGATCGGCATGTCTAGGCTCCGGCCGGTGCAGCGGCCTCGGCCGAGGCAGCGACATAGCGGTCGTAGCCCTCGTTCTCGAGCTGGTCGGCCAGTTCGGGTCCGCCCTCGTCGGCCACGTGGCCGTCGACGAAGACGTGCACGAAGTCAGGCTTGATATAGCGAAGGATCCGCGTGTAGTGCGTGATCATCAGAATGCCGAGGTCGGTCGACTGGTGAGCGCGGTTGACGCCCTCCGAGACGATCTTGAGAGCATCGACGTCGAGCCCGGAGTCGGTCTCGTCGAGGATCGCGAACTTCGGCTTGAGGAGCTCGAGCTGCATGATCTCGTGGCGCTTCTTCTCGCCGCCCGAGAAGCCCTCGTTGACGTTGCGCTCGGCGAAAGAGGAGTCCATTTTGAGGTCGCTCATGTGCTGGCGGAGGTCTTTGACCCAGGTGCGGAGGGCGGGTGCCTCCCCGTCAAGGGCGGTCTTCGCGGTGCGAAGGAAGTTCGCGACGGTGACGCCGGGAATCTCGACCGGGTACTGCATGGCCAGGAAGAGGCCCGCCTTGGCGCGCTCGTCGACGGTCATGTCGAGCACCTCGACACCGTCGAGGGTGATCGATCCGCCATCGACCTTGTACCGGGGGTGGCCGGCGATCGTGTAGGCGAGGGTGGACTTGCCGGAGCCATTGGGCCCCATGACGGCGTGGATCTCACCCTGCTTGATGGTGAGGTCGACGCCCTTCAAGATGGGCTTGTTGCCCTGCTCGGTGTCGATCGAGACCTGGAGGTCGCGGATTTCGAGGGTAGCCATGATGTTCCTTTAGTTGAATCTGGAGCTGAAGATCGGGAGGCCGCTACGCGACCGGAGGTGCCGTGACCGGTGTGGTGTCGATCCAGACGTCACCGTCGACGACCGTGACCGGGAAGACCGGCACGGGTTCGTAGGCGGGAAGGGTGAGTGGCTTGCCGGTGGTCAGCTCGAACTTCGAGCCGTGGGCCCAGCACTCCAGGGTGTCGTCTTCGACGAACCCCTCGGAGAGTGAGATGTCGCCATGGGTGCAGGTGTCGCCGAGGGCGTGCAACTGCCCCGCCGAGTCGCGGACCACGGCGACGGGGATTCCGTCGACCACGACTCGCAGGGCCTCGGACACGCTGACGTCGGCCTCGGCGCAGACCCGCTGCCCCACAGGTGTCGTAGCCATCAGTGCGTGCCTCCGGGTGCCGTGCCCTCGTCGGTGACTCCGGCCGCGACATCGGGCTCGCTCGACACGTGGTCGGTGCCCGTCGCTACGGCGGCACCGGGCTGCGAGTCGACGTACGGCGAACGTCGCGCTGCCGTCGAGCCACCCGCCGCGTTCGCAGCCGAGCGCACATCGGCGCCGTCTGCGAGCTCGGCCTCAAGAGCCGCGATCAGGCGCTCCTGCAGGGCGGGCTCACCGATGTGCTGCACGATCTCGCTGAGGAAGCCGAGCACCACGATGCGGCGCGCTTCTTCTTCGGGAATGCCGCGCGACTCGAGGTAGAACAGGTGCTCGTCGTCGAAGCGGCCGGTGGCCGATGCGTGGCCGGCGCCCATGATGTCACCGGTCTCGATTTCGAGGTTCGGGATCGAATCCGCGCGGGTGCCCTCGGAGAGAACGAGGTTGCGGTTCTGCTCGTAGCTGTCGGTGCCAGGGGCCGTGCGCCCGATGAGGACGTCGCCGATCCAGACGGTCCGTGCACCCTCGCCCTGAAGAGCGCCCTTGTAGTTCACGCGGCTCTTGGTGTTGGGGGCGTCGTGATTGACGTAGACCTGCTGCTCGAGGTGCTGCCCCGCATCGGCGAAGTACACGCCGTTGAGGTCGGCGTCGGCACCCTGCGCCGCGAGGTGCGCGGACGGGTTGACCCGCACGATGGAGCCGCCGAGGCTCACGACGAAGTGTTTGAGCTGTGCGTCGCGGCCGATCTTGGCGAAGTGGCTCGAGAGATGGACGCCGGAGTCGTTCCACTCTTGCACGCTGACCACCGTGAGGTGAGCACCCTCGTCGACCACGATCTCGACGTTCTCGACGAGCTGCGCATCTCCGGAATTCTGGAGGATGACGAGACCGGTCGAGTTCGGCTTGGCGTGGATGACCGTGTGGCCGGCGCGCGGCGCGGTGTCGAGGCCCGAGCGACCGATCGTGATCGACGTCGGCTCGTCGCCGGAGACGGTCACGAGAAGGACGTTCTCGGTGCTTGCCCAGGCATTGGCCGAGGCCTTGTCTTCGGGCGTGCCGGCAGTGCCGACGAGCTCGTGCTCCGGTGTCACCCAGTCGACGGACGCGCCGGGCGTCTCGCGGGCCAGATAGGCGTACGGGGAGCCGTCGAGCGGACCGTCGATGAGGGGACGGAGCGCCTGGACCGGGCTCAGCTTCCAGTCGACCTCGCGGCCGGTGACGGTCGGGAAGGCCGCCGGGTCGGTCGAGGCGAATCGACCGGAGCGGGTCTGGACGGGGATGGGCCGGTCGGCCCAGGCCCCGTCGGTGTGCGCCGCAGAGCCGGGCACGACGGCACCGTTCGGCACCGCCGCTTCGACGATCGGCGTGGATGTGTCGGTCGTTGCGGGAGTGGCGGACATCTAGCCGACGGATCCTTCCATGCTCATCTCGATGAGCTTGTTCAATTCGAGTGCGTACTCCATCGGGAGCTCGCGGGCGATGGGCTCGATGAAGCCTCGGACGATCATGGCCATGGCCTCGTCTTCGGCCATTCCGCGCGACATCAGGTAGAAGAGCTGCTCTTCGCTCACCCGGGAGACAGTCGCCTCATGGCCGAGCTGGACGTCGTCGATGCGGATATCGATCGCCGGATAGGTGTCGGAGCGCGAGATGGTGTCGACCAGGAGCGCGTCGCAGCGAACCGTGTTGGCGGAGTGGTGCGCACCCTCATCGACGCGGACCTCGCCGCGGTAGCCGGCTCGGCCACCGCCACGCGCGATCGACTTGGAGACGATCGACGACGTCGTGTAGGGCGCCATGTGGATCATCTTCGCGCCGGCATCCTGGTGCTGGCCGGGGCCAGCAAACGCGACAGAGAGGGTCTCGCCCTTGGCGTGTTCACCAGCGAGGTAGATCGAGGGGTACTTCATCGTCACCTTGGAGCCGATGTTGCCGTCGATCCACTCCATGGTGGCGCCCTCGTGGGCGATGGCGCGCTTCGTGACGAGGTTGTAGACGTTGTTCGACCAGTTCTGGATCGTCGTGTAGCGAACGCGGGCGTTCTTCTTGACGATGATCTCGACGACGGCCGAGTGCAGCGAGTCGCTCTTGTAGATCGGAGCCGTGCAGCCCTCGATGTAGTGCACGTAGCTGCCCTCGTCGGCGATGATCAGCGTGCGCTCGAACTGGCCCATGTTCTCCGTGTTGATACGGAAGTAGGCCTGAAGGGGAATTTCGACCCGGACGTTCTTCGGAACGTAGACGAAGGATCCGCCGGACCAGACAGCCGTGTTGAGCGCGGCGAACTTGTTGTCGCCGGCCGGGATCACGGTGCCGAAGTACTCCTGGAAGAACTCGGGGTGCTCACGAAGAGCCGTGTCGGTGTCCATGAAGATGACACCCTGCTCTTCGAGGTCTTCGCGGATCTGGTGGTAGACGACCTCGGACTCGTACTGGGCGGCGACGCCGGCGACGAGGCGGTTGCGCTCGGCCTCGGGGATGCCGAGCTTCTCGTAGGTCGCCTTGATGTCGTCGGGCAGCTCTTCCCAGCTACCGGCCTGCTTCTCGGTCGACCGCACGAAGTACTTGATGTTGTCGAAGTCGATGCCGGAGAGGTCGGCGCCCCAGGTGGGCATGGGCTTGCGCTCGAACAGGGCGAGACCCTTGAGGCGGTTCTTGAGCATCCACTCGGGTTCGCTCTTGAGGTTCGAGATGTCGGTCACGACCTCGGGGTTCACGCCACGGCGCGCGGATGCGCCAGCGGCATCGGAGTCGGCCCAGCCGAACTCGTACTGGCCCAGTCCTGCGAGCTCCGGGCGGTCGATCAACACGTCAGACATACCTACCTCTTTCTTCGTCGTCTCGAACCGATACGTTCGTTGCGACATTCCCTGGCGGGCGGGACTCGGTCTCGCAGCTGCGAGAGGAGTCGAAATTCAAGGGCGACCACCCAGATCGATGTCTCTACACTCGAGACCGAGAGATCTGTGGTCTGCGTCGACGCACCGAAACCGGGTGTGTTCCTGAACCCCACAATGCTACAGGCCAGGCATCCAAAAGTAACGAAGGACAGCAATCCGTGAGCAATGCACAGGCAACGTCGATGGGCGTCATCGCCCGAGTCTGGTCGTGGCTCCCGGCTCGGATCGACCGGCGTGTCCGGTTCATCGCCTGGGCGTCTCTCGCCTGCCAACTCTTGCTCGTGGGCACCGGCGGCCTCGTCCGCCTCACCGGCTCCGGCCTCGGCTGCCCGACCTGGCCCGAGTGCACCGCTGGTTCGATCGTCACGACACCCGAGATGGGCTTCCACGGCATCATCGAGTTCGGCAATCGGCTTCTGACGTTCGTCCTCGTCATCATCGTGATCCTCGCCTTCTTCGCCGTGTTCCGCATGCGGAAGGTGCGACGCGACCTGTTCTGGCTAACGCTCATCCAGGCACTCAGCATCCCGTTCCAGGCGGTGCTCGGCGGCATCAGCGTCCTGGCCAAACTCAACCCCTACGTCGTGGGATCGCACTTCATCGTCTCGATGGTCCTGGTCCGCATCACGGCGACTCTCGTCTACCGCGTCTATCACGGGCCGCGTGGCACCTCAGCCGCGACTCCCCCGTGGTACGCGCTCACCACGCGAGTCGCCGCGGTCTTCGTCGCGATCACGGTCGTGCTCGGCATCCTGACCACGGGTGCCGGTCCCCACGCCGGCGATGAGAACACCCACCGCAACGGGTTCGACCCCAAGCTCATCGAGACGCTGCACGCCGTGCCGGCGTTCGCGGTCTTCGTGCTGACGCTCGCCCTCGTGGTGGGCGCGATTCGACTCGGGCTCCCCCGGCGCTTCCCCCTCCTGCTCCTCGCCGTCGAGGTCCTCCAGATCACCGTGGGGCTCGTCCAGGCCAACACCGGTCTGCCGCCGTTCCTCGTCGGCGTCCACCTCGTGCTCGCCGGGCTCCTCGTCGCCGCGATGACGGCGGTCACGCACACGCTCGAGAGCGACGCCGACCTCACGAAGCCGGCGCGGGAGGCAGCGACTATCGCTGCGTAGCGCTGCGGAGCTCGTGTCGAGCGGCGGGCCGCAGGATCCTGCGCCTCTGCCGATCTTGACGGCGTGTTCTGCGCCGGGCTCCCCTGTGCCGCACCCGCCTGCCTTCCGAATTTGAAGGAGAAGCGCGAGGCTCACCCCCGCCGATCCGCATGGACTGGTTTGCGCCCGTCGGTTTTTCCTTCGAATTCGGGTGCGCCGACCACGGTCGGCGGAGTCGAGGTGCTGCGGCGGCCCGCCGCGCTAAGAGCTAGAAGGGAAGCAGCGGGTCGATGCCGACGGCCAGGAACAGCAGCGTCAGGTACGTGATGGAGGCGTGGAAGACCTTCATCGGCTTGACCTCGGCCACCTGGGTGATCGCCCGGCTGTAGAGGCGGTGCGACTCGACGACGAACCAGGCACCGCTCGCCAGCGCGACGACGGTGTAGAGCACACCCATTTGGGCGACGGGGATGAGGAGGAGCGAGCAGACGACGGTGGCCCACGCGTAGAGGATGACCTGCAGACCGACGTGGGCTCGACCGCGAACTACGGCGAGCATGGGCACGTCGACGGAGGCGTAGTCGTCGCGGTACCGCATGGACAGAGGCCAGTAGTGCGGCGGGGTCCAGAGGAAGATGACGGCGAACAGGATGACGGGCGCCCAGGTCAGCGAGCCGGTGACTGCGGCCCAGCCGATCAGGACGGGCATGCAGCCGGCGATTCCGCCCCAGACGATGTTCTGCGGCGTGCGGCGCTTGAGCCAGAGCGTGTAGACGAACACGTAGAACACGATCGCGAACAGCGACAGTGCCGCGGAGATCAGGTTGACGGTGTACGCGAGCCAAGCGATGGACGCGACGCCCATGACGTACGAGAAGATGAGCGCTTCGCGGTCGGAGACATCACCCGTGACGAGGGCCCGGTCTTTGGTTCGCTTCATGACGCGGTCGATGTCGCGGTCGATGTAGCAGTTGAACGACGACGCCGAGCCGGCGCTCAAGGCCCCGCCGATCAGGGTGGCCACCACGAGCCAGAGCCTCGGAATACCCCCCTCGGCAAGGAACATCGTGGGAATGGTGGTGACGAGCAGCAGCTCCATCACACGCGGCTTCGTGAGCGAGACGTAGGCGCGGAACTTGCGTTTGACGCCGATTCGCTTGGCGGAAGATACCGCGGGCTGCGAGTCGGTGGGAGTGGTCAAAGCGCTATGGGTTGTCATACATCCTCTGATTGCTGGGCCGTTTCAGGCACGGGCCGCGAAGAATCGCCGGAGGCAGAGCAGTGCCTGGCGAAACCGAAGCCATAGCAAGTGTAGGCGATGAATGTGGCGATCAGGGGCTGTTCCTGGCCGTTCGACGGGCGCTGTGACAGTGCACGTCGCTATGCTGGGAGTTGCTTGCCAGTTGCAGGGCTCAGGGCGCCGATCCCACGTTCGTGTCGATGTCGCCCTAGAAGTATGCCCGGCAGCAGGCCCAGGGAACACACCCGGACTGAGTCGAAGGCGCCTCGGTAGGCATGTCAGTGCGGGAACGACACCCGCGCAATCTCGCATCAAGAAGGGTCATCTTCAAGTGGCAGATCTGCAATGGGAATCCATTGACAACAAGGCAGTGAACACTGTCCGCGTTCTCGCGGCCGATGCGGTTGAGAAGGTGGGAAACGGTCACCCGGGTACGGCGATGAGCCTTGCTCCCGCTGCTTATCTGCTCTTCCAGAAGGTCATGGCGCGCGACCCCAGCGATAGCACCTGGATCGGGCGAGACCGCTTCATCCTGTCTGTCGGCCACTCGTCGCTGACGCAGTACATCCAGTTCTACCTCGGTGGCTACGGCCTCGAGCTCGAAGACCTCGAGGCGCTCCGCACTTGGGGCTCCAAAACTCCCGGTCACCCCGAGTACGGCCACACCGACGGCATCGAGATCACCACCGGCCCCCTGGGCCAGGGTCTCGCAAGCTCGGTGGGCTTCGCCTACGCGGCCCGCTTCGAGCGCGGTCTGTTCGACCCCGAGGCTGCCGCCGGCACGAGCCCGTTCGACCACTTCGTCTACGTGATCGCCGGCGACGGCGACATGCAGGAGGGCGTCACCAGCGAGGCCGCCTCGCTCGCAGGCCACCAGCAGCTCGGCAACCTCATCGCGATCTACGACTCGAACCAGATCTCGATCGAGGACGACACCAACATCGCCTTCACCGAAGACGTGCACAAGCGCTTCGAGGCCTACGACTGGGATGTCCAGGTCGTCGACTGGAAGAAGACCGGCGAGTACGTCGAAGACGTCGCCGAACTGCACGACGCCATCGAGCGCGCCAAGGGAATCACCGACAAGCCGTCGCTGATCATCCTCAAGACCATCATCGCCTGGCCGTCCCCGACCAAGCAGGGTTCGGGCAAGTCGCACGGCTCCGCTCTCGGTAAAGATGAGATCGCCGGCCTCAAGCGCTTCCTCGAGTTCGACCCCGAGAAGTCGTTCGACGTCGACCCCGAGGTTCTGTCTCACACCCGGAAGGCCGTGGAGCGCGGCCAGGCTCTGCACGCCGAGTGGAACACCAAGCTCGACGCGTGGGCCGCTGCCAACCCCGAGAAGAAGGTCCTCCTCGACCGCATCCTCGCCGGCGACCTCCCGGAGGGCCTCGAAGAAGCCCTCCCGGTCTTCGAATCCGGCAAAGAGGTCTCGACCCGTGCCGCTTCCGGCCAGGTCATCAACGGCATCGCCGGTGTCCTCCCCGAGTTTTGGGGCGGTTCCGCTGACCTCGCCGAGTCGAACCTCACGTCGATCAAGGGTGCAAAGTCGTTCGTGCCGACCGAGTGGTCGACCCACGAGTGGAGCGGCGACCCCTACGGCCGCGTTCTCCACTTCGGTATCCGCGAGCACGCCATGGGATCGATCCTCAACGGAATCGTCCTGCACGGCAACACGCGCCCCTTCGGCGGCACGTTCCTGATCTTCTCCGACTACATGCGTCCGGCCGTTCGTCTCGCCGCGCTCATGAAGGCTCCGGTCACCTACGTGTGGACTCACGACTCCGTCGCCCTCGGTGAAGACGGCCCGACGCACCAGCCGGTGGAGCAGCTCGCCGCCCTTCGTGCGATCCCCGACTTCTCGATGGTCCGCCCTGCCGACGCCAACGAGACGGCCTACGCGTGGCTCACGATCCTGCAGCGCTTCAACGGCCCGGCCGGTCTCGCGCTCAGCCGCCAGAACCTCCCGGTCTTCGAGCGCGGTGACGGTGACGCCACCGGCGAGACCTTCGCCTCGGCGAAGAATGTCGCCAAGGGCGCTTACGTGCTGGCCGAGGCGCCGGGCGGAACCCCCGACGTGCTCCTCATCGCCACCGGTTCCGAGGTTCAGATCGCTGTCGAGGCCCGCGAGGTGCTTCGTGGCGAGGGAATCAACGCCCGCGTCATCTCTGCTCCGAGCCTCGAATGGTTCGACGAGCAGAGCGACGACTACAAGGAGTCGGTCCTCCCGACCGCCGTCAAGGCGCGCGTCTCCATCGAGGCCGGCGTGGCGATGCCCTGGAAGGGCATCGTCGGTGACGCCGGTCGCAGCGTCTCGATCGAGCACTTCGGTGCCTCGGCCGACTACAAGACTCTCTATCAGAAGTTCGGCATCACGACCGAGGCTGCGGTCGCCGCAGCCAAAGACAGCCTGGACTCGCTGGCCGCTCACTGAGCGCCCGCAGAAAGAAGAACAGCAATGACTGACACCACAGCAACCACCCCCACCGCCCAGCTCTCCGCCGCTGGCGTGAGCATCTGGCTCGACGACCTGTCGCGCGAGCGCATCAAGTCGGAGGGTCTGCAGAAGATCATCGCCGAGCGCAACGTCGTCGGCGTCACGACCAACCCGACGATCTTCGCGTCGGCTCTCGCCAAGGGCGAGGCCTACGACGAGCAGGTCGCCGAGCTGGCCAAGGCCGGCACCGGTGTGACCGACGCCGTCTTCGAGATCACCACCGACGACGTCGCCGACGCTTGCAATGTCTTCAAGCCGATCTACGACGCCACGAACGGCTTCGACGGCCGCGTCTCGATCGAGGTCGAGCCCGGTCTGGCGCACGACGCCGCCGGCACGATCAGCCAGGCCAAGCAGCTGTTCGACAAGGTCAATAAAGAGAACGTCCTCATCAAGATCCCGGCGACCATCGAGGGCCTCGAGGCCATCACCGCCGTCATCGCCGAGGGCATCAGCGTCAACGTCACTCTGATCTTCTCGCTCGAGCGCTACCGTGCCGTCATCAACGCCTACCTGACCGGTCTCGAGCAGGCGAAGGCCGCCGGCAAAGACCTCTCGAAGATCCACTCGGTCGCCTCGTTCTTCGTGTCGCGTGTCGACACCGAGATCGACAAGCGTCTCGACGCCGTCGGAACGGACGAGGCGAAGGCACTCAAGGGCAAGGCGGGCGTCGCGAACGCTCAGCTGGCCTACGAGGTCTACGGTCAGGCCTTCGCAACCGAGCGCGCTGCCGGCCTTCTCGCCGAGGGTGCGAACAAGCAGCGCCCGCTGTGGGCATCGACCGGCGTGAAAGACCCCAACGTCCTCGATACCACCTACGTGGTCGAGCTCGTCGCGGCCGACGTCGTCAACACCATGCCGGAGAAGACCCTCGAGGCCACCTTCGACCACGGCGTCATCGTGGGCGACACCATCACGGGCTCCTACGCCGCCGCTAACGAGGTCATGGACGCCATCGCGGCCCAGGGCGTCTCGTATGACGACGTCGTCGGTGTGCTCGAGTCGGAGGGCGTCGACAAGTTCATCGTCTCCTGGAACGAGCTCCTCGACACCGTGACGGCGGCGCTGGAATCCGCTAAGTGACCATTGCTCTAACCGCGTCGGGCCCGGCTGCTGATGCAGTCGGGTCCGTCGTCCCCTCGCTCGTGCGCGACCTGGTCGCGTCGGGCATCACGGTTCAGGATCCCAGCCTCTGGGGTCCTGACGCCGAGCACGAGGCTTCCACGCGACTCGGCTGGACCGAGTCCGTGGCGTCCTCGGCTGAAATAGTCCTCCGGATCCTTGCGCTTCGCGAGAAGCTCACGGCCAAGGGGCTCACGCACTTCGTGTTGGCAGGGATGGGCGGATCCTCGCTCGCCCCCGAGGTCATCACTCGCACCTACGGCGTCGATCTCACCGTGCTCGACGCCACGGTGCCGGGGCAGGTCCTCTCGGCTCTGAACGACGACCTCGAGCACACCGTGCTCATCGTCTCGTCGAAGTCCGGATCGACCGTCGAGACGGCCAGCGCACGTTCCGTGTTCGAGAAGGCATTTTCTGACGCCGGCTTCACCGACCTCGCTGATCGCATCGTCGTGGTCACCGACCCCGGCTCGCCGCTCGACGAGTCGGCTCGCGCGGCCGGCTACGAGGTCTTTGCGGCGGATCCGAACGTCGGTGGGCGCTATTCGGCTCTTTCGGCTTTCGGGCTCGTTCCTGCTGGTCTCGCGGGAGCAGACATCCAGGAGCTCCTTGCCGAGGCAGACGCCGTCACTGTCGAGCTCGCTCAGGATCGCCCTGACAACCCCGGTCTCGTACTCGGGGCCGTTCTGGCGGGCACCACTCCCCTGCGCGACAAGATCGTGCTCGTCGCCGACGGCACGCACCTGCAAGGCTTCCCCGACTGGGCAGAGCAGTTGATTGCCGAGTCGACGGGTAAGAACGGTCGCGGGCTCCTGCCCGTGGTGGTCGGCGTCGACGCCCCCGAAATCACGGCCGGTCTTGACGACGTGCAGGTGATTCGGCTCGTCGGCTCGACCGAAGAGACTCGTGAGGTCTCCCCCGGAGAGGTCGAGATCTCAGGATCCCTCGGGGCACAGTTTTTGGTGTGGGAGTACGCGGTTGCAGTGGCCGGACGCCTTCTCGGCGTCAACCCGTTCGACCAGCCTGACGTGGAGTCGGCCAAAGCGGCCACGCGTGCGCTGCTCGAAGGCTCCCCCGCGCCTGTATCCGCGGCGCCCTCGCAGTCTGCGATGGTCACGGACGGCATCGCGGTTCGCACGAGCCCCAGCCTCGAGCCCGGTGAGTCGGTCTCATCCGCGGTAGCTGCCTTGCTGGCACATCTAACTGGCGATGGATACGTCGCCCTTCACGCCTACGTCGACCGGTTCGAGAATCCCGAGATCGTCGGCCTCCGCGACGTGCTCGCGGAGAGAACCGGGCGCCCGGTCACCTTCGGGTGGGGGCCTCGGTTCCTGCACTCGACCGGCCAATACCACAAGGGTGGCCCGGCCAACGGGGTCTTCCTTCAGATCACGCAGACCCCCGGGGTCGACCTCGAGATTCCGAACAGCAGCTTCACGTTCGGCGCTCTCGTGGTCGCTCAAGCCGCGGGCGACGCCACAGTGCTCGCCGAGCACGGCCGTCCCGTCCTGACCCTTACGGTGACGGATGTGGCGGAAGCACTTCCCGTAATTCTCAGCGCACTCCGCTGATCCGAAGGCGGGCGCGGGTCGACCTCGTGCTCGCCTTCGTGTGAGAGGGCCCGACACCATTCCGGTCGCAGCCGACCACGACGACGCAAGGACGATGAATACTCACATGGCACCGGTGGAAATCACTCCGGAGTTCAACCCGCTGCGGTTGCCCTCCGATCGCCGACTCAACCGCATAGCCGGTCCGAGCGGCCTCATCATTTTCGGCGTGACAGGCGACCTGTCCCGCAAAAAGCTCATGCCGGCCGTCTACGACCTGGCTAACCGCGGCCTCCTCCCCCCGGGCTTCGCACTCGTCGGCTTCGCCCGACGTGAATGGGAAGACCAGGATTTCGAGCAGGTCGTGTACGAGGCGGTCAAGGAGCACGCTCGTACGCCCTTCGACGAAGACGTCTGGCGCCAGCTCAAAGAGGGGATCCGGTTCGTCCAGGGTTCGTTCGACGACGCCGATGCATTCGCCGAGCTCAAGCAGACGATCGACACGCTCGACGTCGAGCGGGGCACGATGGGCAACCACGCGTTCTACCTGTCGATACCGCCGAAGTTCTTCCCGCTCGTCACCGAGCAGCTTCGCAACTCGGGGCTCACCGACGACAGCGTCGACGCGAATGGCGAGAAGCCCTGGCGTCGTGTGGTCATCGAGAAGCCGTTCGGCAGTGACTTGAAGACGGCGCGCGAGTTGAACGCCGTCGTCGAGACCGTCTTCGAGCCCGATTCGGTGTTCCGCATCGATCACTACCTCGGCAAGGAGACGGTCCAGAACCTCCTGACGCTCCGGTTCGCGAACCAGATGTACGAACCGCTGTGGAACAGCAAGTACGTCGACCACGTGCAGATCACGATGGCCGAAGACATCGGCGTCGCCGGCCGAGCGGGCTATTACGACGGCATCGGTGCCGCACGCGATGTGATCCAGAACCACCTGCTCCAGCTTCTCGCCCTCACCGCGATGGAAGAGCCCGTCAGCTTCAACGCCCGTGATCTGCGAGCGGAGAAAGAGAAAGTGCTCTCCGCGGTCCGCATCCCCGCCGATCTCGCTGCCGGCACGGCCCGCGGCCAGTACGCGGGTGGCTGGCAGGGTGGCGAGAAGGTCCTCGGGTTCCTCGACGAGGCCGGAATGAACCCCGAGTCGGTCACCGAGACCTTTGCGGCCATCAAGCTCGAAATAGCCACCCGTCGCTGGTCGGGAGTGCCCTTCTACCTCCGGGCCGGCAAGCGCCTGGGCCGCCGCGTGACCGAGATCGCCGTGGTCTTCAAGCGCGTTCCCGAGAATGTCTTCGGTCTCGGCGACGGAGCCGAGCTCGGCCAGAATGCCCTGGTCATCAGAGTGCAGCCCGATGAGGGTGTGACCCTCCGGTTCGGCTCGAAGGTGCCCGGAATCGGAACCCAGGTGCGCGATGTCACGATGGACTTCGGCTACGGCCACGCGTTCACCGAGGCGAGCCCCGAAGCCTACGAGCGTCTGATCCTCGACGTCCTGCTGGGCGACCCGCCGCTCTTCCCGCGCCACGAAGAGGTCGAGCTCTCCTGGAAGATCCTCGATCCCATCGAGGAGTTCTGGGCCAAGCAAGGCCAGCCCGATCAATACCGACCCGGCACCTGGGGCCCGAGCTCCGCCGACGAACTCATGGCCCGCGACGGTCGTACCTGGAGGCGACCGTGATCGTCGATCTGCCCGACAGCACCATCAGCCATGTCTCGAAGGCGCTGGTCAAGATCCGCGAGGAGGGCGGCGTCGTCGCTCTGGGCCGTGTGCTCACCCTCGTGATCTCGACCAACCTCGGTCACGAAGAAGAGGCCATCGAGGCCGCCAACGAAGCGTCGCGCGAGCACCCCATGCGCGTGATCGTCATTTCGACGGCCGACGAGCCGACGGGGCATGACGAACCTCGACTCGACGCTCAGATCCGCGTCGGCGGTGACGCCGGGGCGAGTGAGGTCATCCTCCTCCGCGCCTACGGAGAGATGTCGTCCGACGAGGAGGGCCTCGTCACGGGTCTTCTGCTGCCAGACGCCCCCGTCGTCGCGTGGTGGCCGGGCAAGGCACCGGCCATCGTCTCTGAGTCGCCCCTCGGCCGAATCGCGCAGCGGCGCATCACCGACGCCGCCGCTCAAGACAACCCCCGCCAGTCGATCATCGATCTCGCCGACACCTATGCGCCCGGCGACACCGACTTCGCGTGGACGCGGCTCACACTCTGGCGCACCCAGCTCGCGGCGGCTCTCGACCAGCCGCCGTACGAGCCCGTAAACGAGGTGGAGGTCGCCGGTGCGATGGACTCCCCCTCGACGCTGCTTCTGGCCGCGTGGCTTCGATTGCAGCTCCAGGTTCCCGTGCGCCACGAGATGACGACACGCGCCACCGGCTCGAGCGGCATCCACGGCGTACGTCTGCACCGTGCCTCCGGCGTCATCGAGCTCGACCGATCGGTCGTCAACGTGGCGACTCTCTCGCAGCCCGGACAACCCGTCCACGACCTGTCGTTGCCACGCCGTAGCCTGCGCGATTGCCTGGCCGAGGAACTCCGTAGACTCGACCCCGACTCCCTCTTCGGGAATGTCGTGATGACGGGCGTGAAGCAATTGCGCGACGACCAAGAAAGCAACTGAGTGTGACGAACGATCGACGGGTGCTAGTTCACCCCGACAAACAGAACCTGGGCGCATCCGTTGCCGCTCGATTCATCACCAAGATCATCGACGTGATCGAAGAACAGGACTACGCGTCCGTTGTCTTGAGCGGAGGGTCGGTTAGCACACTCGTGCTGGCAGCCATCAACCGCTCCGAGGCGCGCGACAGCGTCGACTGGTCGAAGGTCTCGTTCTGGTGGTCTGACGAGCGGTGGGTCGAAGCGGGTTCTGACGACCGCAACGATCGCGCGAACGGGGCCGACCTCCTCGACCACATCGGCGTGCCTGCCGAGAACGTGCACCGCTTCGGTGCGGTCGGCGACTACCCCACCGTCGACGAGGCTGCCGCCGCCTACGTGGCCGAGCTCAAAGAGCACGCGCAGGGTGACGACGAGTCTCCCCGCTTCGACATCACGCTCCTCGGAGTCGGACCCGACGGGCACATCGCGTCGCTGTTCCCCGACAAGCCGCAGATCAGCATGACGACGCCGACCGTGCTCACGATCGACGACAGCCCGAAGCCGCCGCCGGTGCGCCTCACGCTGAGCCTCCCGGCGATCAACAACTCGCAGCGGGTGTGGATGATCCTCGCGGGCGCCGAGAAGGCCTCGTCGCTCGGGCTGGCCCTCGCCGGTGCCGGTGCCGACCAGGTTCCGGTCGCGGGCGTCAAGGGTCGCAAGCGCACGGTGTTCTTCGTCGACAAAGACGCGGCCGCCGAGGTGCCGGAGCAGCTCATCGCGTCGACCTACTGAGACAGACCCCCCCCAACGAAGGATCCGAGACCGCCCTGGTCTCGGATCCTTCGTTTTTCGCGTTCGACCCGGTGGTCCCCCGCCGCCTCGGCCCGCCCTTCCGAATTCGAAGGAGAAGCGTCATCGGGCCGACGACTTCATGGGGATCGGGGCCTTCGGCAAGGATTTCTCCTTCGAATTCGGAAGGGCCCGGCGCACGCAAAAACCCCCGGCCGAAGCCGGGGGTCTTGACGATAGGACTACTTCTTTGCGGGGACCTTGCCGCGGCGAACGCGCAAAGCCTGCAGCGCCTCGTCGAGAAGCTGAGCAGCCTCTTCTTCGGTGCGACGTTCTTTGACGTAGGCCAGGTGCGTCTTGTACGGCTCGAGCTTCGCGACGACCGGAGGGTTCTCTTTGTCGCGGCCAGCGGGAAGACCACTGGAGGGCGAGTCGACCGTCTCGGGAATTTCTTCGTCGGGCACGTTGGCCGCGAAGTGACGGACGACCTCGTTGCCGAGGGCGTCCCAGTACGAGATCGTGATGCGCTCTGCCTGGAACCCGCGATCCTGTTCGCCCATGGGCCCTGCGCCGACGCGTGACCCCCGAATTGCGCTACCGCCTGATGCCATTACGAACCTGCCGAAAACTTGGTGATGAGGCCCAGAACCACGATCGATGCGATCCAGATGAGGCCGAGGATGACTGTGATGCGATTGAGGTTGCGCTCTGCGACGCCGGAGGCGCCGAGGTTGCTGGTGACGCCACCGCCGAACATGTCGGAGAGGCCACCGCCACGACCACGGTGAAGAAGGATGAGCAGGGTCAGCAGGAGACTCGTGATACCGAGTACCACCTGCAGGACGACCTGGAGAATTTGCACGGAGAACCTTTCGAGGGGCGGGCCGTCAGCAATTATAGCCCGCGACCGGGGAGTTTCAGACTCCGACGTGGTTCTGGAAGCGAACGATGCTCGCGAACTCGGTGATGTCGAGACTCGCGCCACCGACGAGTGCGCCGTCGACGTCGGGTTCGCGCATGAAGGTCGCGATGTTCGCCGCCTTGACGCTGCCACCGTAGAGAACTCTCGTCGAGGCGGCAGCATCGGCCCCCAGCTCGTCGACCAGCGTTGCCCGCAGGGCTGCGCAGACTTGCTGAGCTTGGTCAGGAGTCGCGGCCTGACCGGAGCCGATGGCCCAGACGGGCTCGTAGGCTACGACGATCTCGGCGGTCTTCGGAACGGACGCCAGCGCCGCCTTCAGCTGGGCAACAGGCACAGCGCTCGGCCCGTGCTTCTCGAGGTCTTCGGCGGTCTCGCCGACGCACAGCACCGGTACGAGGCCGTGACGATGCGCCGCGGCGACCTTGGCGGCCACGACCTCGTCGGTCTCGCCATGGATCGTACGCCGCTCGGAGTGCCCGACGATCACGTACTTAACATCGAGTCGAGCGAGGAATGCTCCTGAGATGTCGCCGGTGAAGGCACCCGAGTCGTTCTCGGACAGGTCTTGGGCACCCAGCTCGAGTTCAAGCTTGTCAGCGTCGATCAGCGTCTGGACGCTGCGGAGGTCGGTGAACGGCGGGAAGATGGCCGACTCGACCTTCGCGAAGTCGTGCTTCGCGTCTTTCAGGCTCCACGCGAGCTTCTGGACGAACGCGATCGACTGCAGGTGGTCGAGGTTCATCTTCCAGTTGCCGGCGATGAACGGGGTGCGTGCGGTTACCATCCGAGGACCTCCAGGCCGGGCAGTTTCTTTCCCTCGAGGAATTCGAGGCTTGCTCCACCACCGGTGGAGATGTGGCCGAACTGATCGTCGGTGAAGCCGAGAGCGCGCACGGCTGAAGCCGAATCGCCTCCCCCGACGACGCCCAGGCCATCGACCTCGGTCAGCGCCTGAGCAACCGTCTTCGTACCGGCGGCGAAGGCGTCGAACTCGAACACGCCCATGGGGCCGTTCCAGAAAACGGTCTTCGACGCGGCGATGACGTCAGCAAAAGCCGACGCCGTGTCGGGGCCGATGTCGAGGCCGAGGCCGTCCGCTCCAAAGCGGGTCGACTCGATCGCGTCAGATGCGACCGTCTCGTGGTCGGCGTCGGCAGCGAATCCGGATGCGACGACGACGTCGGTCGGCAGCACGAGATTGACGCCGCGAGCCTCGGCGTCGCGGATGTAGCCGCGAACGCGATCAAGCTGGTCGGTCTCGAGCAGACTCTTGCCCACGGAGTGGCCCTGAGCCGCCAGGAACGTGAACAGCATGCCGCCCCCGATGAGGAGGTTGTCGACGCGGGGCAGGAGGTGCTCGATCACTCCGAGCTTGTCGGAGACCTTCGAGCCGCCGAGCACGACCGAGTAGGGGCGCTCGGGCTTCTCGGTGAGGCGCTCGAGCACGTCGAGCTCGGTCTTGATAAGGGTTCCGGCTGCGCTCGGCAGGATCTGCGGCAGATCGTAGACGCTTGCCTGCTTGCGGTGGACGACACCGAAGCCGTCCGAGACGAAGGCCTCGCCGAGAGCTGCGAGCTGCTCGGCGAATGCCTTCCTCTCGTCGTCGCTCTTCGAGGTCTCTGCTGCCTGGAACCGGAGGTTCTCGAGCACGATGATCTGCCCGTCGGCGAGTGAGCCGACAGCGGCGGTCGTCGCCGGGCCAGTCGTCTCCGGCGCGAAGCCGACCGACTTGCCGAGCAGTTCGCTGAGCCGCTGGGCGACCGGAGCGAGACTGTATTCGGGCTTGACCTCGCCGTCGGGTCGACCGAGGTGCGAGATGACGACGACGCGAGCGCCGGCATTGATCAGGGTGTTGAGAGTGCCAAGCGAAGCGCGCACGCGCCCGTCGTCGGTGATCGTTCCGTCTTTCAACGGGACGTTCAAGTCGCAACGGACGATGACGCGCTTGCCGGACAGGGTTCCGAGGGAATCGAGGGTTCGAAGAGCCATATGCCTAGATCTTGTCGAGGTGCAGCGGGTGAACGGGACTAGAGCTTCGCGGCCACGTACTCGGCGAGGTCGACGAGACGGTTGGAGTAGCCCCACTCGTTGTCGTACCACGAGGTGATCTTGACCATGTTGCCGATGACCTTGGTCAGGCCCGAGTCGTAGATCGACGAGTGCGGGTCGGTGCGGATGTCGCTCGAGACGAGCGGGTCTTCGGAGTAGAGCAGGATGCCCTTGAGGTCACCCTCGGAGGCTTCTTTGTATGCCGCGTTGATCTGGTCGACAGTGACGGGCGTCGAGGTCTCGAGCGTCACGTCGGTGATCGAACCTGTGGGCACGGGCACGCGAAGCGCGTAGCCATCAAGCTTGCCGGCGAGCTTCGGGATAACGAGGCCGATGGCCTTGGCCGCACCGGTCGAGGTCGGGACGATGTTCAGAGCGGCTGCACGGGCGCGACGCGGGTCGCTGTGCGGGCCGTCCTGGAGGTTCTGGTCGGCGGTGTAGGCGTGGACCGTGGTCATCAGACCGCGCTCGACGCCGAACTTGTCGAGGAATACCTTCATGAGCGGCGCGAGGCTGTTCGTGGTGCACGACGCGTTTGAGATGATGTTGTGCGAAGCGGGGTCGTACAGGCCCTCGTTGACGCCGAGGACAATCGTGATGTCGTCGCCGGTGGCGGGAGCAGAGATGATGACCTTCTTGGCACCCGCGTCGATGTGCTTCTGCGCGTCGGCGGCCTTGGTGAAGAAACCGGTCGATTCGATGACGATGTCGACGCCCAGCTCGCCCCAGGGCAGGTTGGCGGGGTCGCGCTCGGCGAGGACCTTGATGGGCTTGCCGTTGACGACGATGCTGTCGCCGTCGAGCTCGACGGTCGCATCGAGACGGCCCGTGATCGAGTCGAACTTGAGCAGGTTGGCGAGGGCTGCGTTGTCGGTCAGGTCGTTGACCGCGACGATCTCGAGGTCGCTGCCCTTGGCGAGGGCGGCGCGGAAGTAGTTACGGCCGATGCGGCCGAAGCCGTTGATGCCGATCTTGACGCTCAATGAAACTCCAGGTTGTCAGGCGTCAGAAGACGCACGTGGGTGGGGCTAGATGCTGAAAATGACGGCTTTTGGCCTCTACGACAGTAGCGCAGGGGCCCGACGGCGGGTCTTAGAAGACGAGGAGGCCGTCGGTTTTGGTGGTCGCGGCGGTGTAGCGGGCCTGGACGTTCTCCCACGAG
>NZ_JADKSF010000009.1:0-132062 GCF_015350875.1 Frondihabitans sp. VKM Ac-2883
CTCAGTACCGCCGCCGGTCATCGCAGAACGAGCCATTAGAAAAAGCACGCCTCCTGCAGGTGCCCGGTAGCCGGTCGGTCAGCGGACGTGAGTGGCAGGGTTGCGTGCATGGTGTCGCGCGTCGCTGTCCTTTCGGATATCCACGGAATGCTGCCCGCACTCGACCGGGTGCTCGACGAGCCGGTCGTGCGGAGCGCAGAGCTGATCGTCGTGACTGGCGACCACACCTGGGGGCCGCAACCAGCCGACGTCCTGGACCGCCTCACCGAGCTGGGAGACCGTGCCCTCCTGATTCGAGGGAACGCAGACCGAGAACTGCTCTCCATGTCGCGCGGCATCGACGTCGGTCTCAACGACGACCCGGTGTCCGTGTGGGGCGCAGCGCAGCTCACTCCCGCACACCAATCCCTCCTGGACACGATGCCCGAACGCGCCACTGTCCACGTAGACGGGTTCGGCCCGGTGTTCTTCTCGCACGCAACTCCGCGGAACGACGAAGAAGTCGTCCTCGTGGACAGCCGCCTCGACCGGTGGGCCGAGGTCTACCGAGACTTACCCACGGATGTGGAAACCGTTGTGTGCGGGCACACTCACATGCCCTTCGCCCGGCTTGTCGATGGACGCCTGGTCGTCAATCCAGGGAGCGTGGGGCTTCCCTACGGGCGCGCCGGCGCACACTGGGCGGTCCTGGACAACGGATCGGTCACCCTCAGCAGGTCCCGCATCGACCCGGATGACCTGATCCGCGATGTCACCGCGGCTTCAACGATGCCGGGCGTCTCAGCATGGTTGGAGGACGGCGTTCGCCGGCCAGCAACCGATATCGACGTCATCGCTGCTTTCGGGCCCCGGGACGGCCGGTAGGCCGCCGTGCGCCGTGCCCCGGGCGCTGCGACGGTCTCGATAGCCGATTGGCTGGCGGAACTACTGAGTGTTGTTTAAGAAGGGAGAACTGTTTCCGGCCAAGCGCCTGGAGATCGGGTATCAGAGGCCAAGAGAGACGCCAACCACTCATCTTCGCGGCCCTGGCGACCCACAGCGCCGGACCGAAGCGTTCCCTCGAATTGAAATCCAAGGCGTTGCGCCACTTGAGCTGAGGCAACGTTTCCCGCGAAGGCACGCCATTCGATCCGGTGAAGTGGGCTGTCAGGCGAGAAGCATGCATCGATGACGCAAGCCGCGGCTTCTGTAATAATGCCGCGGCCTCGGTGCTCTGGTGATGTCCAGAACCCGATTCGACCGACACCTTCCAGAATTGCGTCGACCCAGACGAGCCCCACTAGCTCGCCTCGATCGATAACGCTCCAGGTGAAGACTGACTGGTTAGCCCAACCAGGCGAGACGATGGAATCGATGTAGCGTTGCGCGGACAGATCGTCGGATGGCACTGGCACTCCAAGCCACCGCTGTATTGCAGGATCCTGCCACGCTGCTGCGATGGAGCCCGCGTCGCGGTCGACTGGTTCGCGCAAAGTGAGCCGCGGTGTGCTGAGATCCCTTATTCCCATACGCCAACATTAGGACGGCTGCGGTGCCGGGGAGCATCCGATGGAACGCTCGCAGTTCAAGGAGCAGTGCAATGCAGATCGCTGACTGCCGTTCCCGAAACCCTCTTAGCCGCGATTTGTCCTGGTACACGACCGTTGAGCGGACCGGCGGATATTCAACCTCCGGAGAGGCGCCGCGTGCCGACTCCCTAGGAGTGGTCTCCGCGCGCCAATGCCCTCAGGCCGGCCGCGATGAACAGCAACCCGGGGACGATCAGGACAACAGCGAAGATGAACTTCCCCGCAGCATTAGTGGGGCTGAAAATCATCTCCGCGATTCCGAACAGTACGAAGAACAGCCCCAAAGCAATGGCGGTCTTCGGTTTCTTAGCTTTAAGCAAAAGCGCAGATCCTTGCTTCTGGTAACTCGGCCCCTAGTCAAGCAGGCCCACCCGCAAACGGCTGTCGTCTGCGTTTAGGCGGCACGGCGAAGAGCGAGGTAATTAGCTGGCGGTCGCCTTCTCGATAGGGGATCGGCCATCGGCCATCGGTCTGGCTGCTCATGAGTCAGCTCAGGGCAGCGATGACGCCTGCTACGAGGATTCCGGTCCCGAGTCCGATTGTGATGGTCATGGCAAGAAAGGGGCGACTTCCTACTCGGACCCCGCCTCGCTTCCTGAGGTTGAGGGCATAGGTGAAACCTGCCACGACGATCAGAGCGCCGATGATGGTCATGACAAGGGGAACGGTCTCCATCCTCGAACCGTAGTGCAGGGTTTCGACCGGCTCGGTTACGCGCTCATGTCGGCGGCCCGATAGGGGATCGTCGACCGGACCGTCTGCGAGAGTGCTGGCATGCTCTCTCCGCAGTCACTGTCCGAGAATGATCGTCGTCTTGTCGCAGCGTGGGCTGCGGATTGCGCAGAGAGGGTCTTGCCTCTTTTTGAGGCCGAGGTGCCGGAGGACGACCGACCACGGGACGGGATTGCTCGAGCGCGAGCATTCTCGCGCGGTGAGCTAAGTGCAGCAGGAGAGATTCGGCGTCGTTTCGTCGCGGGTCGGGCCGCGCAATCGGCGGCCTCCCCGGCGGGCAAAGCAGCGGCGTGGTCCGCGGGGCAGGCTGCTGGCGTAGCGCACATGGGCGCTCATGCTCTTGGCGCAGCCGCCTATGCGGCGAAAGCGGCCGAGCTGGCGGCACCGGGTGGCGGGGAGGCTGAGGTCCGATGGCAGGTGCAGCACATGAGCCGCTCAGTACGGGCCGCGCTCCGAACCCTGCCGCTTCTCGGAGAGAACTCGTCGGATCCTCCCGGTTCGGGGCTCCTGGCTTCTGGTGCGCTGGGAAATACGATCCACGCGTTGCAAGCCGCCCTCAGGAATACCGAGCTGAACTGAGCTTCACCATCGCCCCGTTCCGCGCGTCCCGATAGCCGATCGGCTATTGAGATCTTCTCGCTGGCGCTACTCGTCGATCACTTTTAGCGTCATAACGACGCTGTCGTAGCGCTTGTCGGGGAAGCGCACACTGTCGACGTGTTCAAAACCCCAGCGCGCGTACATGGCGACGAGGTGTCTTGCGGGTGCTGCAGTGTCGAGTCCAATTTTCGTAAGGCCGTGCTTCGTGGCCCATGCGCAGGCGCCGTCGAACAGTGTCTTCGCGACAGCGCGACCGCGCAGTTCCGGCCCTACTGCCACCTGGCACAACCATCCGGTGGCTGGCTCCTGAGCGTGCTCGGAGAGTGATCGGACGTCCTCCGGCGGAGGCACGGACATGGTCATGCTCGCGGCCACCCGACCGTTGTGCTCCACCACCCAGCACACGCCTTCTGCCACCCTCTGTCGAGTCGTCTCGACGTTTTGGGTCGCTGCGGTGAAGTTCAATCCTGCGTCTTCGAGCTCTTGATAGGCCGAGTTGAGAAGGGTCGTCAGCTCCGCAGCATCGCTGGGACGGAAGGGGCGCGGCGCGATATCCGAAGTCACGTGGCAAGCCTAGAAGGCGTGCCTCAAGCAAAACAGTCCGCCAGCGACCATCCGATTCGGGATCGTGCTCCGGGCAGCTAGGTGTTCCAGATTTCCAGTGTGCGCCAGTCGTCCGGAAATCCCAGCTCCCGCACAGATCGTCCGGGCAGCTCACCAATGGCCTGCTCCACTAGGGCACCCGTTTTCTCAACCCAACTCGAGCCAGGCGATGATGTCTCAAGGATCTTCGCGATGACCGTCAGGGCGCCAAAGATGTCCTCGCTTTGTCCCGGCGGAAGGCACTGAAGACCAGCGACGGTCCGCATAGCTCCCGTTGATGCTGGGACCACCGTTCGATTCCATAGCCTGCCGTGGTGGGCTGCAATATTTCGGACAACCGTGAGCTGCTCAAGCCAGCGAGTCAGGGGGTGGTTCTTTAGAGCTTTGGTTCGCTGATTTGGAGTGACTCGGTCCAGATTGAGGTCAATGCCCAGCCCCTCGGCTACGGCGAACTGATCAGTCGCCCTCAGGCCCTCGAACAGCATGGATACATCGGAAAAATCGAGAACGTCCACGAGTACCCAGATAGGTATGACCCCGCCGTAGTGGTCGATGTGGTGCTTGATGAACGGTGACCGTCGTGCAGCTCGCTGCACGCGGGTCCTTGCCTTGGAGTTCCAGGATTCGTGGTCGAAGCCATCTCGAAAAGTAGATGGAGAGGTGTACGAGAGCGGGCCACGGGCGCCAAGGATGTAGCTGACCTGGCTCCTCAGTGCTACCTCGACCCGCTCGACTCCGTCGTGTACGAGGGTGCGTAGCTTGCGATCAAACTCGTACAGTCCGGCGATTGTGGAGAACCGCGTTCCGACGTCGAATTGGTCCGAGCGACCGAGTCGGCCCTCATCGGTCATAACTAGTTGCCGGTAGATGTACCAGTAGCCGCTGAGTCGGTAGTAATTCACAACACGGAGCCATCGTTGTGCTTCTCCGTCAAGCTCGAGCCCTCGACTTCCGAGAAGTTCGACCTGCTCATCGATCGTCAGGTACTGCTTTGGGGACGTGGGCACAGACCCGATCCTGCCAGGTTAAAGAAATCCAGCCCACACCGGAACTCCGGGCGGGCTGAACGATTGAGTTCAACCTAGCAGGCTCCTCAGACACTTGGGTGATGACGCACAAGGGCAGAGCGCCGTCCTGATAGCCGATCGGGATTCGGTCACGCCATCGGAGGAGCAGCGGATGTATCCACTTCGCTGGTGCACCGCGTCCATGACCGATAGACAGGGAGCTACGGACAACGAGGGAGTTGTGGATGCTGGTTCAGGTTTGTGGTCTTCCCGGTGCAGGGAAGTCGACTCTGTCGGCTGCGATCGCAGAGTTGACGCCCTGTCTGGTGCTTCGTGTTGATGCGATCGAGGGCGCGATGTGGAAGTACCAGATTCCGCGCGAGCGGTCCGGGATCGCCGCGTGCTCGGTCATGCATGCCATCGCGGTACCGAATCTGCGGCGAGGACAGGTGGTCATCGCGGACGCGGTGAGTGGCGTTGAACCCGCTCGGGCTGGATGGGCGTCGACAGCGGATGCCGCTCGGGTGCCGCTGCGCGTGATCGAGGTCGTGTGTGCGGACGTCGACGAACACCGTCGCCGCGTGGAACAGCGTGCGAACGACCTGCCGGGGTTCACCCTGCCGACGTGGGACGAGGTGCAGCGCACCACTGACGAGTACGAGCCCCGGACGGACGATCGGCTCGTCATCGACAGCACCCGCCCCCTCGAAGAGATGGTCCGCCAGGCCCTCGACTACCTCGAACTCGACGCCCGGTAGAGGATCGGGCACCGAGCGCGCGCGGTGGCCGATCGTCTATCGGGACGAGTACCGAGGGCTTGGTCGCACTGGGTCCCGAAGATAAGGTCTGTGCTCAAGTTGGCGCGGTCAGTCGTTACCGGTACCACTCCTCGTCGATGCTGTTGAGCCGTGACGGGTGGAGCGCGTCACTGAGGCCGTAGAAACGCTGGAAGTTCATGATCAGTGGACGCCATCGGTCTGGATCGACCCGGTGGGCCGTTCCAGGCATGCGGATCGAGTTGTGCACGTGGACACGGCTGATCGTGGCTTCGAACACCAACGTCCCGTCATCGTGTGTGAGCGGTCGCGATTGCATGATGCGGGCCTCGAGATTCACTGGGCACTCGTCGATCCGTTCCGCACGGACAGTGTCCCCGGGTCGGCCGTGAAGGCCGGCGTGACGAAGTTTGTTCGCTTCGTGGCGATACCCGACATCGGCTTTGCCAGCGGGAACGGGGGACCGGCCCGTGGTGAGGGCGAGCATGTCCACCGCGGTGACGAGGTCGACGGACGGAAGGTTGATGACGCATTCGCCAGTGGCGAGAAGGTTCTGGGCAGTCTGAGACCGGCTTCCCATCCCGAGTACGGCGGTCTGTCCGAGCCAGAAGATCGAGGACATGGGGGCGGTGTTCGTTGTGCCGTCGTCGGCGATGGTGCTCAGTAGTGCGACGGGAGTGCCGAAGTAGAGGATGGCAGGGTCGATGAGGCTGTGCTCCATGGGGCGCTTTCTGTCAGGGCGTCGCAGCGGTCGCGAGCTCCTAGCCAGTTTCGTGATCGGCGGTCGTGGTCGCTGGCGGATTTCCGACATCGCAGCGTGCGAGCTCCTGCGCCCGGTGCAGGATCCTCTACCGGGACAGCTTTCGCCCGGCCGGTTAGAGCTGCAAGTGAGCCAGTCAGCTGTCGAGCGCGAGGACCCAGAGGACCAGTAAGACACCGGTCGCAACGAGCAATGCGATTCCAGACCAGAACCACGGAGCGCTTGGACCGCGCTCCGCCCTAGCCCGCGCGATGCCGTCTTTACGAACGGCCATCGCACAAGCGCGTCCGATCAGCCCAAGTCCCACGAGGGCGACAATTACGAGCCCCGACCAGGTCCACCACGAGAACTCCATGTGATGAGGATGCCGGATACGACAAACTCCTGCACGCGGGCCACTGACCGGCAGCCACTGTCTCACCGACCGATCGGCTATCGAGACGTCATCAACGGCTTCGGCGAAAGAACGAGACGACCGCTGCGACGATCACTACCGCGACGATCGGAATCCAAATCCAGGCGGGGAGGGAGTCTCCGCCCCCTGGGGGCAGCGCGACTGAAAGAGAAAGCATGGTCACACGCTAGCGATGGCAAGTGACCGGTGACCGATCGCCTATCGGACGCATTGAACCTTGGCTGCGGTAGTTGTTTCCGAGATGATGTAGCCGGAAGAAAGAGGGGAAGTGTCTAGAGCAGATTTACTCAACGCGTTTACGCCGTCCGAAAGCGTGGACGACCCGTTTCGATTCTCGGGCCGAGCGTCCGAGGTAAGGGACCTCGCCGATTCCCTTCAAACCGTGGGAAGTGTTCCTCTCATTTACGGGCAAAGAGGCCTTGGGAAGTCTTCCCTGGCGCTCCAACTGAGCAGAATTGCGCAAGGCGATGTCGAACTACTTAGTGTCATCGATGCACCGGAGCTCGCGCTTCCCGAGGATCAACGCTTCATCACCTTTTACGTGACATGTGAGGATTCAACACGGAACCTCAAAGGTCTTTTGAAGCTCATGATCAATGCTGTTGATGCTCTCAAGCATGCTCGCACTGCCGACGGGTCGAAGGGCGAGTTCCGACTAGTCGACAAGAAAACAACCCGGGCTCTTTCCATCAAGATGTTCAAGACGGAGACCGCCAAGACATACGAGGCCAAGGTCAAGGATCGAGACCTTAGTGACCTGTCGTTACCGGAAAAGCTGGTGACGCTCGCCGAAACGTTGACGGACGTTTACCAACAACCGGTTCTGTTCGTGATTGACGAGCTCGACCGCCTCGGGGGAATCAAAGGACTATCGAGCTTTCTGAAGGCAAATTCGAGCGCCATATTGAAGTTCGCGCTCGTGGGGATCGGAACTACCCAAGGCGAGCTTTTAAAGGATCACAAATCCCTCATTAGGCAGCTTGCTCCGGTGCAGCTTCCGACGATGAACGTCCATGAACTGGAATCGATCGTCGCCCAGACAGAGGTGTTCCTCGCAGAAAAAGGTCTCCCGTACACCTTCACGGACAATGCCAAACGGGCCATTGCTCGCCTCGCCTCGGGCTTTCCCTGGTTCGTCCACATTATTGGGCAAAGAGCTTTGATCGCGGCACAGGAGCAGGGAAAGCACGAAATCAAATCGGCTGATATCACCGCAGCCGTAAAGCAGCTAGCCGATAAGCGCATGGCCCGTCACTATTACGACCAGTACATGCACGCAGTGCGAGACTCCCGGCCACGAGAAATCGTGCTCAGACTATTCGCCCACTGGACTGCTGAGGACATCCCAACAAGTGAAATTTATCCGATGGCGTATGCACTTGGTATCAATGCTCCGTCTAATTACGTCGGGCATTTGACCCACTCGGATTCGGGGGCAGTTCTCGTGCGTTCCCCCCAGCAAACGCGGGGCCTGTATCGGTTCCAGGACGGCATGTTCAAGGTGTACGTGCGCATCCGATCGTCCGTCTATTCAGACGTCGATGATGAGGTCAAGCGGGTTTACGAGGCCCATTAGGGATCGGTAGACGGCCGTGCAGCGCTCTTCTGCGCCGCTGATGAGTGTGTGACTCCCGACCGACCAGGCCGAGAGTCACACGGCCATCCCAGACCCGGGCGGCGGATCAGCGACCGCACCGGGGTTAGGCCCTTGCCCGGTTACCAACCAGACGGCATAAGGCTACGTGCCCGGGTGCTGGATTGCTTCGATTGTTTTCCGCAGTCGTGCGAGGGTGACGGCCCGCTCCGCATCGTTTTGCGGCCAGTCACGTAAGACCGCCGCCACCTGTTGGTCTGCCTCGATCGTCTGTACTGACCGCCCTAGCTCGCGGCCGGCCTGCCGGGCGAGTTTCCGCCACTCGTCCACGTCGACGCGAAGCTGCGTCAGGTCGCACCGGGCCTGGCCCGTCTCTTCCAAGGACGCCCGGAGCCACGTGAGGGTGCTCCGAGAGAGGAGCGAGACGACGGGGCGCATGCCTGCCACGGTACAAGCCTCGTGTCGGTGGTCGCCCGTACTGTTCGGCCCATGGGTGTGCAGGGTCCGGGGGAGAGCGTCGACCGGTTTATTGGTCGGCCGAATCCGTCGCACCCGCTCGCGGTCCCGGCGGTTAAGAACACGTTCGGGGCGTGGCAGGTGCGGCGGGACCGGAAGAACCCGCTCGGGTACGTCGTGAATCGCTCCCTCGACGGGCGCACCGTTTACGACGCCTACGCCCACTGCCGAGATGGTGGCAGGAAACGTCCGTGGCTGAGGACGTTCGAGAGCTTGAATTCAGCGGTTGCGTGGATGATTCAGCACGAGGACGAGCTGGTGGCCTTCAACGGCCGGCACGACGTAGAACCAGATGTGTGGCCGGCGTAAAGGCGGGGGAGTGGAGGGGCGGGTACCCATCCCGGCCCCCTCCGGAGACCGATGCCTGCCGTGCCCGAACACGGCGGCAAACCCTGATCCCAACCGGAGCGTTGGAACACTTCCGGTCCGGATCACCATCTCGCCGATCGCTTGAGATTCGCTGCACATCGGCTACCAGGTGGTCGCTGCCAGAACATTCTCGAACCCCGTTCCATGGCGCTCGTATGGGGCATACCGTGGTTCTCGACCGACCCCCTTCGGTTATTGCAGCCCCCGGGCGTCACGACCTCCCCAGATTCCTGACTACCCAGGGGCTTTCCCGCGCCCACCCGGCTTTCCTGCCGTGGACTACGGTCGCACTACTGTCGAGAGCTAGGGATGGGGATCTCATGAGTGCAAGCCGACGAACCGTTGCTCTGATCGCGACCGTGTCCGCCCTGGTACTCATCACCGCCGCGGCAATTCTTGCCGTCATCGTCCCCGCTTTCTCGATCTGAGGGTGCTCGTTGACCTGGAGTTGCCGGCCACTCCAGGCCTCAGGTGAGGGAGAGGGCCCGCACGGCGGTGCGGAAGGTCGCGAGGGCCATGCTGCGGCTCCCTATCGTGGCCGCTGCGTGAGCGCCCGCGCAGAGGAACGAGACCGTCGCCGCGAGCTCGGCCGCAACCACGTGACCTGCGTCGGCGAGGATCGCCTCGAGGGCGACCCGCCGGTGTAGCTCGTGGGCAGCGATCGCCGCTCGTACGGGGTGGCCTTGGTCGGGGAACGCGGCGGCGGCGTTCAGAAGCGCTGACCTGCGATATCCGGGATCGTGGATCTCGGCCTCGACCTGTTCCAGGAGCAGCTCCACGGCGCCGGCCGCGGAGGTAGCGGTCGCCGCGACCGCAGCAAGCGCCTCCCGGTCGCGAGCACACAGCAGCTCGACGTACTCCAGCTCGAGGTTCGCGCGTGAACCGAAGTGTTTGTAGAACGTGGTTTTGGTCGTCTGGGCGTCGCTGATGATCCGGTCGATACCGACGGCGAGGATGCCGTCTTCGTTGAAGGCCTTGGTGGCGGCCTCGAGGATCTTTTCCCGTGAGGCTGTGGGACCGCGTGCGGGATCGGGGGAGGTGAAGGTGTGCTGCTCGGGGTCCCAGTGTCTGTCCACCGCACCAGTGTCCCGTACGAGCGGGGCGGGGCACCCCGTGCCGGCGGGGCCGGCGGTCGCTGCGCTCCCAGGTGGAGCAGCTGCGCTGCCCTGTCTGGCCCTGCGGGCCTTGTTGTTGTTGCCGTGAAGCCTGCGGCATCGTACGTCGGTTCGGGGTGTGTTCAAGTGGCTGCGCCACCGGTTCCCCCGACAAGTGCGGCCGCGGTCGCGGGGCTCCCTTATTTCGGCCGAACTTCTCTCCTCCACCGCCCTTCGGGTTGCACACACCCCGCCCCTCCTGCTCGACACTTCGTGCCTTCACGGCAAAAACAACGAGGAAGAGAGAAGGAAAACATGACCACCACCACCAACCCCACCACCGAGACAGGTACCGGGTTCCTGCTCGGAATCCGGGTCAGCATCGACGGCTCGATCCAGGACGTTCGCATTCCGGCGACCGAGGGTGCCCCCGATTTCCTGGGGATCACCAAGGCCATCGGGTGCGACGTGTTCGACGTCGTCGGCCTCCCGGACGGCATCGACGTGTTCGTCGACGACGAGGGCCTCTACCGGGCCGAGCACAACCCGGTGCTGTCCGAAATGGTGCGCCACAGCCTCGACGCGCCGCTCGACTACCGGCTCCACGGCGCGGGGCTGTTCCTCGGGTCGAACGACGAGGGCGACACCCTCGCCCTCACCCCGGCCCAGCGGGCCACCGTCGCGGCGGCCTGGTTCCCCGCGTCGCCGCTGGCATTCCTGTAACACCCACCCAGAGAAAAGACCGGGTGCGGAATTCCCGACAACCTGTAATTGCCAGGACCCGCACCCGGTCACTACCGGAAAGCGTATCAACTCATGAGCATCACCGAAAACGTCCACATCACCCACTTGACCGACAAGCCCACAACCCAGCCCGCCGACACCGACACCGCCCAGGTGGTCGCGGGCGAGTTGGTCCACGTTCCCGCCGCGAACGTCGCCCTTGAGAGCAACGTGCGCTCTGTCGCGGACCTCGACAAGGGGTTCCTGTCCTCGATCAAGCGCCACGGCGTGCTCCTGCCCGTCATCGGCTACCGTGACGAGAAAGGCCGGATCATCGTCCGAGACGGGCAGATGCGCGTGCTGGCGGCGCTAGAGGCCGGGATCAGCGTCCCGGTGCTCGTGACCGACCGGGACACCACCGACGCCAAGCGCGTCACCGAGCAGCTGGTCGCCAACGAGCAGCGCACCGCGTTGACCACCGGCGACCGCCTGGCGGCGTACCGCCAGTTGGAGCTTGCGGGCATGTCCGAGGCCGCTATCGCCCGGGAGACGGGCACCAAGCGGGAGACTGTGAAAGTGACTCTCGCCGTCGCGAACTCCGAAGCCGCCACCCTCGCAGTCACCGAGCAGGCGTTGACGTTCGATGACGCGTTGCTGTTCGCGGAGTTCGAGGGCAACCCGGAGGCCCTCGCGAGCCTCCGCCAGGTGGTCGAGGACGGCGGCACCGACGACCTGCCGTACTTCGCGGAGCGCATCCGCCAGGACGCCGCCCGCCGTGGAGCCGTCGAGGCGATCGCCGCCGAGTGGGAAGCGAAGGGCGTCCCGGTCGTCGGGGACGAGGCCGACTGCGAGAGCCTGTCGAACCTCACCGACGCGCCCGAGGGTGCCGACGAGCGACCCGCACTCGACGCGGAGTCGCACGCGGCCTGCGCGGGCCGTGCGGTCACGATCCGCGCCTGGGGTGAGCCGGTGCCGTTCGAGGTGTGCACGACCCCGGAAGCGCACCAGCGCCGCTACCCGTCCTATCGGGGCACGGTCGTGAAGTCGGCTCCGGCGACGCCGGAAGAGGAAGCGGCGCAGAAGGACGCCGACAAGGCCGCACGCCGCGAGCTGATCGCCAACAACAAAGCATGGGACGCCGCCGACGCCCTGCGCCGCGAGTTCGTCAGGTCGCTCTTCCAGCGGAAGACGCTCCCGAAGGACTGGACGTTGTTCGTCGCCGTCACCACGGCCCGGTTCTCGTTCACCATCCGCAACGATGTGTCCTACGGAACCCGCGACCTGATGGGCCTTGACCCGGACAACCGGGCCGGGTCGCAGGGGGTAGCCGAGTGGGTCGAGAAAAACCCCACGAAGGCCGCGCATGTGGTGTTGGCACACGCCGTGTCGGCATTCGAGAACGCCGCCGACCGCAACTGGTGGCGCTACCCGAGCGACGAAGGCAAGGCGTACCTGACGCAGTTGGAAACGTGGGGGTACCGGCTGACCGACGTGGAGAAGATCGCCACCGGTCAGGAGCCCACCAGCGACGGTGACCAGGAGAACACCGAGACGGCCTAACCCAGGGCCGGGGGAGCGGGGCCACAGAGTCCCGCTCCCCACTCCGGGCGTCGCATCCGAGGCCGGGAATGTCCCAAAGAGCCGGCCCTGTGTCCGCGGCAGGCGTCACGGCTGCGCCGCGACACGAAGGGCTCCGCCCCTCGTCACACCCGGTGATGCTCGACGGAGCTCGCACCACGACGCCTCCGGCGCCCAGCAGGGACAGCAGCAACAGCGTGGGGATCTCGGGCGGCTCCCGTGCTCGAGGGGGCCGGGGAGGTCGCTTCGCTCTTGGTGGAGCAGCTGCGCTGCCCTGTGTGGCCCTGGCGGGCCGTTGTTTTGCCGTGAAGCCTTCGGCGGCTCGGTCGCTGCGCTCCCTCGTAGCCACCTCCGGGTCTCCGTTCAAGCCGCTGCGCGGCCGGCTCCTCCGAGATTTTCGGCAAGCGGTCGCAAGCTCCCTTATTTCGCGCCGAAATTCTCTCCCCCACCGCCCTTCGGGTTGCACTGCGCCCTCCGGTTGCTAAGGCGGAAAACCGCCTTCACGGCAAAAAAACGAGAGGGAAGGAAGAGCGAATGCAGCAGATCACCACCGTCATCAGCACGGTTCCGATTGGAGACGACGACGGCCCCCAGCGGGTGCGTCAGTTGGTCGCCCGGGACGAGGACCTCGCCGCCCACGGTCGGGCCGGGTACGTGCTCCACAACACCCAGACGATCACCGGCACCGAGCGCGTGACATTCGTCGACACCCTCACCCGCAACCAGTAGCAGGCACGAGAAGCGGGACGGACCTAAACGAAGTGGGTCCGTCCCGCCCCACCAGCATCACAAACCCACCGACAGGAGACAAGACCACTCATGCTCACCATCACCCACACCCACGAAACCGGAACCCTCATCGACGGCACCGCCAAGGGCGACGGCACCGCCGAAGTCCTCAAGGCCACCGGCTGGCGTTGGGGCCGCAGTATCGGGGCGTGGTTCATCCCGAACAGCCGCGACCACCTGCCGAACGGCTGGAAGATCAACCGCACGGCCACCGCCCTCCGCGCAGCAGGGTTCGACGTCGACACCGACGTCAGCTACGAGCACCGGCCCACCGCCGAGGTCGAGGCCGGGAAGATCGAGCGGCAGCAGGGCCGCGTCGACGCGCTCGACGCGAAAGCCGACCGGAAAGCCACCGCGGAAGAGGCCGCCACCCAGCGCGCGGAAGCCGCGCTGAACCGGTTGCCCGAGGGTGGCGAGCCGATCCACGTCGGACACCACTCCGAGCGGGGACACCGGGCCGCGATCGCGAAAGCCGATACGGCCATGCGGCGATCCGTCGAGGCATTCCGGGATGCTGAAATCGCGCGCGGCCGCGCCGAGGCCGCCGCCCACACCACCGACGCCCGCTACGCACCCGTGACCGTGGCGAACCGGATCGAGAAACTCGGCGCGGAGATCCGCAAGATGCAACGCCAGACCGAGGGGCCCGTCTACGGGGCGACAGGTATTCGCCCGGCGACCGCCGACGAGCACGCACGACGCCTCGCCCGCCTCACGCCCTACATCGAAGAGAAGCGCAACCAGCTGGGGTACTGGGAAGGCGTCCGGGCCGCGCAGATCGAAACCGGCAAAGCCACCGGGTACGACCGGGCCACCGTGAAGAAGGGCGACCGGGTAAAGGTCCGCGGGCACTGGCACGAAGTCGTACGGGTCAACGCCAAGACGGTCAGCGTGAGCACTGACTACTCCTGGACCGACACCGTCCCCTACGCCGAGATTCAAGAACTTCGCAACCCCGCCGCTGCGTGACGGTAAGGCCTCGCGCGCGGAGGGCGCGCGGGGCCGACCCAGGGGGCCGGCCGCGAAGGCTGCCGCCCTCGCCCACCCGCCGGAAGTGCGAGGCCGCTGCGCGGCGGCAGGGACGACCCAGTGGGGATGCGAAGCGGGGGAGTGTTGTCAGCTCCCGACGGGTGCGGAAAGGGTTTCAAGGCACCAGGGGATTACCAGCCCTTCCGCCGTCATTCGCGAACCGAAGTCACCCTCTCAAGGCCCGCGATGGTGCCAGATTTGGTGAATCACACGGCCGGGAAAAAGCGGTGCCGAAGGGGAGAAAAAAGGGCCTCGAATTGGTAGAAAGGCCTGGTCAGAACCGCATTTGCGTTGTAGAATAGAAGCATGAACGGGGAGGGGTTCCCCGCCATCACAGTCTTATGGAAGGTGATCCCAATGAGCATCACGGTCTATAGCGAGTCGGCCTCATTCTGCGGCATGTGCCGCGCCACGGTCCGCTCCTTGGAGGCCCGCGGGATCTCGTTCACGGAGGTTGCCCTGGAGGACATCGACCAGGCGCAGATCGAGGAGTGGAAGACCACCCTCGGCACTAACGCTCCGATCGTCGTCACGGACACCGAGCCCGGTTCCTGGTCCGGGTTCCGCCCCGACAAGATCGACCAGCTCGTCGCCACCCTGACTGCAGCCGCGTGATGACGATGACGATGGAACGCCCCACCACCGAGTGGGCCGGCGCCACCACGCAGACCAGCCGGCCGACGATCGCGGAAGCGACCACCGACCCATCCGAAGACGTCCGCGAGTGGGAGCTCGACGCCAATGGCCGCCACGTGTGGGAGGCCGGCTACATGGTCGGATACCGCACCGCCGAACCGCAGCTCGTGGCCGAGGTCGAGCGTCTCAAGCAGCTGCTCGAGCAAGCCGAGAGCGACGCAGACCGGTACTACGCCGAGATGTGCCGGCGTCCCGCCCCGGCCGAACCGGCACGACAGTCATTCTCGGAACTGTCCCGCATCCGCGGCGAGCACGACCGCGCCGACCGCCACGACAAGCGCATGGCCGAGATGTTCCCCCAGTACGCCGGCACCCGCGCCTGATCTGAGGAGACGCCCGTCACCCTGGGCCGCGAAGACACGCAGCGATAGAATCAACCACGAGCAGGGGAGTCATCATGGCCACGAAGACCGTGCACAGCACCACCCGTCAGATCGACGTCGACCAGGAAATGGCGATGGTCGAGAAGGGCCAGCAGCTCGCCGGCCACTTCCCGGACGCCGAAGCTCTCGGCCGAGCTCGTCGCATCCTCGAGGGAACCCTGTCCGCTGACGACGCACGCGCAGAGGTCGCGGCGAAGCACGGCTTTCCGCTCCGCCAGCGCTAACCCGTTACGCCGCCCGGGGGAGCGCATGAGCGTCGACGACAAGTACACCTACCCGGACAGCGGTGGGGTACTCATCAACACCGCTGGCATCCGCGACCAGTCGCAGCTAGACGCTGCAATGAACGATGTCGCGTCGATCGCTATGGCCGAGGTCCGCGCAGAACGCGTCCCCGATCGGCCCGGGCTTGACTACCTGCAGGGCATCCACGAACGCATGTTCGGAGATCTCCTGCCGGGCATAGCCGGGAAGATCCGCGACGTCGACGTGCAAGCCACCGGCACCGGCATCCCGTACTGCCGGCCCGAGTTCATCGACGCGAACCTCACGACGCTGTTTCAAAAGCTCGACCGTGAGGACTACCTGACCGGCCTTGACGCGAACACATTCGCCGACCGCCTTGCGGACAGGTGGGGAGAGCTTTCCGCTGTCCACCCGTACCGAGACGGCAACACCCGTTCGCAGAGCACCTACGTGTCCGCGATCGCGGAACGTGCCGGGCACCCGATCGACTGGGAGCGCGTCGACGTCGACGAGCTCCGCACCTTCCGGCTGCAGGCCGTCGCCGGGAACGACCGCCCACTCGCCGGCTACCTGCGCGAGCACCTGGTCGACACCGACCGTGCAGTTGCAGCCGACATGGACCTTTCGGGCCCTCGGATCGGTACGCAAGATCGGACCGCCCGAATCGTCGACGCCGGCGAGAGTGGCTTAGACGCATTCGAGCGGAAGGATCGACGCCTGATGCGCGCAGCGGGCATTGACCCTGACGAGCCCACCACCAGCGGAAGCGGCGGTGCGCCCACGTCGTCGCGCACAGGGTGGGCGCCGGCGTCCGAGCAATCGCGCGACGGTGACGGCCTCGAGCGATGAGCGGCCCTGTCCCCGTCAGCGCGTCGGAGAGGTTCTGGTCCCACGTTGTTCAGGGGCCGGCCCCGACCGATTGCTGGATCTGGACTGGGGCCGTCGGGGATGACGGGTACGGCCGTTTCTGGGTGCCACAGGACGGCGGCGGGCAGCGTGCCATGAGGCCGCAGCGGTGGCTCTACGAGCACCTGACAGGCGTCTTTCTCCATCCCGAGGTTCTGCTGTTGCACGGGTGCGATGTGCCGTTGTGCGTCCACGTGGAGACGGACCCTGCACTGTCGCACCTTGCGACAGGATCGCACCGGGGGAACATGATCGAGCGAGTGCAGCGCGGCCGGCACCGCAACGCCTCGACCGCCACACGAACGATCAACTTCCCCCGATCAGAACGTGTCCGGCTGTCGCGAGATCTCCGCGAAGCGTTCCGCGATCACGGTTGGGACGCGGACGCCGTCCGTGCGTGCAAGACCGGCATCGCATCGACGACACCAACGCTCTGGTGATGTCGGACGCACGCGGTAGCGTCGCCGCAACCAACGAGGGGAACGGAACCATGAGCAACCACGCACCGGCACAAGCGACCACTGCACCGGCCCGCCGGCCCGGCACGGCAATGGCCAGGTGGAGCGTGTTCCTCGGCATTCAGTCTGTCCTCATGGGGGCGTTTCTCCCGATCCCCATCCTCGCTATCGTGCTCGGCATCGTCGCGCTTGCCCGAGGCACCGCCCTTCCAGGACGTGCAACGGTAGGCATCGCGTTCGGGGCGACATTCCTTCCCGTGTGGTGCGGCTTCATCGCCATCTGCATCTGGTCGTACAACGTCAACCTCCTCTGACGTTCGACGTCGTCTCGACAACGAAGAGCCCCGACCGTCAGTGACGGTCGGGGCTCTTCACGTCGCGCACTGGGATGCACCCAGAGCTCGTGCAGCTCTACGCCGCGTGTGACTCTTCCGCGTCGCCCTCGTCAGCACCGGCATCACCAACGCTGGAAGCTGCGGTCTCCGATTCACCTTCCGGCGCCGGCGACTCGGTGGGTGCGCCGGCCTTCGGCTTTGCACGCCTGATCTCGCGGACAGGAACGCCGAGGCGTTCCGCGACTTCATCGCGGGTGACCTTGGTGTCGAGCATCTTCTGCACGATCTCCTGCGAACGTCGATCGGCATCCGCGATCGCTGCGGCCTGCGCCTCGCGGATCTTCACGATCTGCGCTTCGGCATCCTCGTTGATTCCGTCGGCCGCGTCCGCAGCGACGAAGTACTCCGCCGCGAGCTCTTCGAGCTGCTCCTGCCGGCGACGGAACTCGGCCGCACGCTCTACGGCCCGTTCGCGTGCCGCTTTACGCGCCGCGGCCTGCTTGCCGGACTTGCGAATCTCTGCCATCGCTCTCCCCAATCCCTAACGGCCACAGCCCCCAAGACGCGAGCTTGTGGCGCTCCTGATGTCGCCCAGCCTACCTTGCACCTCCGGCGCCATCGGTGACATCGATCGCCCCGGATGGGAACGCACCCACGCTCCTCGTTCCTCGTCGCTGTGCGCCCCTCCCGGTCTCCCGCTGTCTACCGCGCTCGTCTCTCCGCTGTCTCCGCTTCGCTCCACCAACTCCGATCCTCCCTGCCACGCCTCTCTCCCTCTGGACTTCGCTCGTCCCTCGCTCAGCCCTTCGGTCATCTACGCGTCACACCTCAGGCATTAAAGATGAATAAGGTAGACTTGCCCCATGCAGACCGCGTCGTGGGCCACGCTTCGCGGCACCAGCGCGGCCTTTCTCGGCCCCGCGACGGGCGGTTGCCGCGCATGATGACGATGCACGTCCTGTCCGCAGGAGACGGGTACACGTACTACACGTCCGAGGTCGCCACGGGTGACGCTCGCCGTGACCACGAACGCGAACTGGGCGACTACTACACCGCCGACGGGAATCCTCCCGGACAATGGATGGGCGGTGGGGCCGCTGTCCTCGGCGTCTCCGGGACGGTCACCGAAGAACAGATGAAAGCCCTCTTTGGGGAGGGCCTTCACCCTGACGCCGACCGCATCATCGCCGAGGCCCTTGCCGAGGGGAAGACCGGTCAGCAGGCCCAGGAGGCGGCGAAGCTCGGTCGGTCCTACTACGTCTACAAGGCAGACGAGAACTCGCTGCAGGGGCGCATTCAGGGCGGCTACGCGG
The DNA here is from genome assembly GCF_015350875.1 of Frondihabitans sp. VKM Ac-2883. NCBI lineage: Bacteria > Bacillati > Actinomycetota > Actinomycetes > Micrococcales > Microbacteriaceae > Frondihabitans > Frondihabitans sp. VKM Ac-2883. The sequence goes on from NZ_JADKSF010000009.1 coordinate 18,491, forward strand.
CGTTCCAGCGCATCGAGGGCCACGAGCCCAACACTGAGGAACGTCGCCTCATTCGCTCCCGTGAGGGCGCGCAGGCGTTCCGCGATGCGAAGGGCCGCGAGCCTGCGGACAAGGAAGAAATCGGCCGCTACATCACCGCCGCGACCCGTCCTGATCAGCAGGCCGTCGCCGGGTTCGACCTTGTCTGCTCGCCCGCGAAGAGCGTCTCGGTTCTCTGGGCGCTCGGTGACGACGACACCCGGAAGGCCATCGAGCAGGCGCAGGACCGCGCCGTCGCCTCGACAGTCGCGTACCTCGAGCGGGAGGCTCTTGCGACCCGCGCCGGCACGAACGGTGTCGAGCAGATCGAGGTCGAGGGCGGCGTCGCCGTGACCGCGTTCCGACACTTCGAGTCCCGGAACGGTGACCCTCAGCTGCACGACCACCTCGTGGTCGCGAACAAGGTCAAGGGCTCCGATGGTAAGTGGCGCACCATCGACTCCAAGCTGCTGCACCGCATGAACGTGCCCATCTCGGAGTACTACAACGCGGCCATCATGTCCGAGGTTACGAAGGCCCTCGACGTCACCACCGAGGCCCGCACCGTGTCCGCCGGCAAGCGTCCGGTGATGGAGATCGCCGGTGTCGACACCGACCTCCTAGAGACGTTCTCCTCCCGGTCGGCGTCGATCCGCGAGCAGGTCGAGCGGCTCACCACGGAGTACCAGCGCGACCACGGGAGGGCCCCCGATCAGAAAGCCCAGATCAGGATCGCGCAGCAAGCGACCCTCGAAACGCGACCGCAGAAAGAACATGGTCGGTCACCACGGGCCACCCACGATGCGGCTGTGGAGCGGGTCGGGCAGGGCCGGGCCGGACAGGTTCTTCCTGAGGCGCAGCGACTTGCCGCGGCCCGCGCCCGTGACGGTTTTGAGACGCCCGTCATCGACGTCGAGGAACACGCCGCTCTCGTTCTGACTACCGTCGAGGAACACTACGCCGTCTGGGGTGCCGGCGTCATCGAAGCCGAGGCCCGCCGCCAGCTCGCCACACTCATTCCCGACCAAGACGTCGCCGAGCCCCTGGTGCAGCAGGTCGCGAGGACTGCCCTGCAGTCGTCGATGTCCCTCACGCCGCCGTCCCCGCACGGCGCGTTCAGGCCCCTCACCCGCTCGACCGGCGAGTCGGTATTCGAGCACAAGGGCAAGACCGTGTTCACGTCCAGCGGCATTCTCAAAGCCGAGGACGGGCTGCTGCAGGCGGCCCGCTACCGGAAGATTGCGCCGGTGTCCCGCGATGTATTCGAGCGCGTCGCCGCGGCGAACACGGGACCCCTCGACGCCGGGCAGCGTGACCTTGCCCGGGCATTCGCCACGTCCGACGTCGAGCTCGTAGCGGGAATCGGGCCCGCCGGCGCAGGTAAGACCACCGCTCTCAAGCTCGCCTCAGACGCCCTCGAGGCGGGTGGTGTCCGCATGATCGGACTCGCCCCGTCCGCCCCCGCCGCCGCGGTGCTTTCCGAAGCTGTGGGTGTCGAGGCGACCACCATCCACGGGTTTCTCGTCGCGCATCAGCAGGACGAGGTGCCTGAGAAATACGCACTCCGACCGGGCGACGTTGTCGTGATCGACGAGGCCGGCATGGCGGGCACGAAGCGCCTCCGCGACGTCACCAAGCTCGCCCAAGAGCACGGGGCGTTCGTCCGACTCATCGGCGACGACCGGCAGCTCTCCGCCGTCGAAGCAGGCGGTGCCCTCCGCCTCATCGACCGTGAGGTCGGGTCCGTGCAGCTCGAGCACGTCCACCGGTTCCGCGACGCCGACGAAGCAGAAGCGTCGCTGCGGCTCCGCGACCCCATGCGTCCCGGCGACCCGTTCTCCTGGTACCAGGAGAACAACCGGGTCGTTGGTGGCGACAGCGAGCGGATGACTGCCACCGTGTTCGAGGGCTGGCAGCACGACACCCTCGCCGGCACGCGATCGCTCATGCTCGCCCCCACCGCGACGGCCGTGGCAGACCTCAACGCCCGCGCGCAGGCGTTCCGGATCTCCACCGGCGACGTCGACACGTCGCAGTCCGTAAACCTCCGCGACGGGCTCGCCGCGCACATCGGCGACACGATCGTCACACGCCGAAACGAATCCGACCTCCGCATCCAGGGCGGCCGCGACCGGGTCAAGAACGGCGACCTGTGGACCGTCACCGGCATCGGCCGTGACGGGGCTCTCGACGTCGCCCACGCCGAACACGGCGCCGTCATCCAACTGCCGGCCGGCTACGTCGCCCAGCACGTCGAGATCGGCTACGCCCGCACCATCAGCCGCTCCCAGGGCCTCACCACCGAGAACACCCACGTCCTCGGCGACGCCACCATGAGCCGCGAGGACGCCTACACCGCCCTGTCCCGCGGTAAGGAAAGCAACCGGCTGTATCTCGCCCTCGACGACGCCGCGACCGTCCCCGACGCCCTCGAGCAGATCGCCGCCCGCTCCGAGCGGCTCCTCTCCGCCCACGAAACGATCCGGGCCGAGCAGGAACGCGTCGAGGATCTCGTGACCCTGATCGACCAGCACGCCGACGTCGCCACCCGCGCCGACGAGCTCCGCGCCGGCGCGATCGTCTCCCTCGCACTCGGCGAGGACGCGGCGACGTCGATGCACGGGCAGGAGTCGTGGGGCGCTCTCGCAACGTCACTCCGGCACGCGGAAGACTACGGCCACGACCCCGTCGCGACCCTGCAGGCCGCCTACGCGCAGCGTGAGCTCGGGACCGCCGACGACGTCCCCGCCGTGGTGCACTGGCGCATCGAGAAGGCCCTCGAGGGCATCGACCAGCCCGTGGTCCTCACCATCGACCGCGAGCCCGTCGACGGCGTTCCCGCGTGGATCGCCGACGGACGCCGCCACCAGGACGAACTCCTCCCCGCGGAGTGGCGCGATCACCTCGCCGAGCGGCACCACTACATCGGTGTCCGTCTCCGCGAGAGCGGCGCCGCCCTCGCCCTCGAGCAGCCGGCATGGACGCAAGATCTCGGCCGGCTTCCGTCGGAGCCGTGGCGCATGTTCGACTGGCACCGCACCGCGGCCGAGGTCGACGTCCTCCGCACGAAGTACCGCGTCGACCCGTCCGAGCTGCAGGCGATCCCCGACAAGCTCCGCGGCAACCCCGTCGCCGACCGGCTGCAGGAGCGCGTGACCGCGCTGCATAAGGCCGCATCCCTCAGCACGGCACCGCCCGTCACCGACGCGCAACGGGAGTTCTACGCAGCTCACGCCGCCGGTGTCGCGGCCGAGACGCGGACTGCGCTTGTCGCGGCCGCCACGGCGGTTGCCGAGCATGCTCCGGCTGTCGTGGCCACGATCACCGAGACCACCGCGGAGGCCTCTCCGTCGGCGTCCACCGTCGAGACCGCGCCCGCGTCCTCGACCGGCACCGAGACCACGCCCGTGGCCGCGGCGTCGCCCACCACCGCACAGGAAGGAACCATCATGAGCGATCCCCTCGACGACACATTCGAGCAGATTGGCCGCCACACGGGCCGGGCTGGGCAGAACGTTGTGTCCGAAGTCAGCCGGCAGATCCAACGGAGCAACGACGAGCGCCGCCGCGAGTTGCAGGAGGTGCAGCGGAAGGCTGACCGCGATCGCGACGCCGCCGTGCGCGACGCTAAGCGGAAAGCGGATCGCGAGAAGGAGCTGGCCGAGCAGAAGGCCGCTCGCGAGCAGGAGCGCGCCGATCGTCTCGCTGCCCGTTACGGTCGTCCTGGCGCGGACCGCGATGGTGTGGAAGTGGCAGCTGAGACGGCCGTGCTGGCGACCGCCGCCACGGAAGCCATCGCGACGGCAACCGACGTCGACACTGCGGTGATCTCCTCCGACGGTCGCGACAACACGCAGGCAGAGATGTCCGCGATCGCCGCGGAGGGCACTGCTGACGCAGACGCGGCCGCCGCAGCCGGCACCGCGACTCCGGCGAAAGACACGCCGCAGTACGACGCTTTCGAGGCCGAGGACCGGGAGCTGATGAGACAGGCCGGTATCGACCCCGACGCGCCCACCACTGGCTCTGAGTCCGGCGGGTCGTCTTCGCTGAACCAGTTCCCTGCGCCGGAGATCTCCCGCGGCGACGAGGGCATCGAACGCTGACCTCGAGCGGACAGCATGAAGGCCGGGCACCTCGCGGTGCCCGGCCTTCGCTGTCACATCAGGTTGAAGTCCGCCGGCGGGATCTCCGGCACGACACACAAAGGTTCGCCCTTGTTGTCGGCCAGGTGACCTGCCTGGTTGCAGGCGCGGAACGGCCCCCGCTCTTTGTCGAAGATGATCCGGGCGTGGTGGTCCCAGTGCTGCGCCCACCAACCCGACTTGGCCAGGCCGTCGCCCTCGGCTTGCAGCCGGGAGGCGTGGACGTAGCCCTTCCACGACACGTAGAGCCGTTGCACCACCTCAGGGTGTTTCCACCACTCAGCGCACCAGGCGGGTTTTGACCGCAACGGTGTCGAGTACGCTTCGACGCGGCTCAGCTGCAGCGTCACCCAGTTGAGGAACGCTTCCCGCTGGTCTTCCTGCGCCACCTCGGCCGCGGGCGTCTCGCCACCGTGGGGAGCGTCAACGACCTCTCCCGTCCCCGGGTCCGCGGGAGGTGCTTCGTCCCCGTCCGATGGCGCATCGGCGTCATCGTAGGGCGGTGGCACGTCTCCGCCGCCGCCAGCGCCCCCGTCATGGCCCTGGCCGGGCCCAAAGCCCGCAGGCCAGGCGTTCGGGTCAAACGGGGTCGACACGAGGAGTCCCCTCCGACGTCGACGGCCGTTCCGTCGGCGCCTGCTTCTCCTTCACGATCTTGCCGTTCTTGACCTCGCGGCCTTCGATCATCGCGCGGAGCACCTTGTCGAGGAACCACGGTCGTGTCCGGATCAGGACAGGGCCGACGTCCGAGGCGTCGAACACGGCCCGCCACTTCGGCAGGTGGGCGAGCACGTCAGCCGGGAGGATCGGTTTCGACTTCGACGATCGCGACTTCGAGCTCCCATTGCGCCCGTAGGAGGTGCTCGTAGTCCACTCGTCGTAGTTCCCGATGCTTTCGCTGAACCGCTTGAGGAACGGCGACTGTGTCGACTCGCCACCGCCGTAGACGCGGATCGACGATGCGCTCCACAGGGTGTCGGCGCCCTCATTGCCGAACGTGCGGACAATCTGCCCCCACGACTGGAAGTACATGCCGAGGATCAGCCCCATCGACCCGTAGAACGACACCAGGTCGGGGAGCTCTGGCCACCGGACGATGTTTGCGACCTCGTCGAGCTCGAACACCACCGGGGTAGTGATCCGTCCGCCGTCGGCCGCCGCGGCCCGCTCGCCGGCTCGTGCGATCGAGCGCACGAGTGCGGCGACGAATGCGCCCCCGGAGCCGGCACCGTTGCGGGAGATGAGCACGGCGGTGTCCTCGCCTCGCACGAACGCTTCCGCGTCGAAACGGCGCACACCCGGTGTGTTCGTCCACGCGAGCAGCTTGTCGTTGGCGAGAGCAGAGGCCATCCGCTGCGCGGTGGCGTAGACGCTGCCTCGCGTCTTCTCTGGCTGTCCCTGCAGGCCCACGAGCGCCGATTCCGGGCCAGCCTGCCCGTGCTTCTGCATGATGGCTCGGACTTCGGCATGCTCCTGCTGCGTGATCCACGCATAGACCTGGCTGAGGCTCTGGCTTTCGAGCTTCGCCGCGAGGAGCGCGTAGGCGAAGAGGTCGAGGCCCTGAGAGTCGAACTGGGCATCCTTCTTGCTATCGGCATCCTTGGTGCTGGCCTCGAAGATCGCCGCGATCTCCTGCGCGGTGATGAGATCGCTGACGTCGCTCAACGGGTCGTAGATGAAGTCGGGGCGCCGGTTCTGCCGGTAGACCTGCATCGGGTCGAAGACCCAATGTTCCCCCTTGCGCTTCCGGCCGGCGAGAACCTCCTTCACACCGTCGACCTTGTTCGACGTCATCACTGCAGGGCCAGGGGCTTCGAGCATGTGCCGCACCACGGAGCCGGTGGTCTTCCCCCGGCCCGGCCCGAAGATGTAGATCGCGATGTCACGCCATCCCTGCCACACCCATGCCGACCCGGACCCAACGAGCGTGCCGATCTTCTGCCCCGGCTGCAGGTCGACCGCGTTCGGGTGCAGCTGCTGGGCGTCCTTTCGGCGGCGCGGGTACAGCACCGGTGCGAGGTTGTTGCTCGCGCGGAGGTATCGCTGCATCCGGTCGACGGGGTTGCCGCCTCGCGCGCGGACCAGGAACCCCACCCCGCCGGCCAGCACGAGCACCACGACAGCGACGATCAGCGGCGTGCCCCACCAGGGCCACTGCAGCTGCTCGATCGCTGCCTGGAACGGATCAGGTGTGGTCGTTTTCATCGAGTGCTCTCTTCCTCGTGCATCATCTGTGACACCCGCTGCCGGGTAAGGCCTAGCCGGCGGGCAACCGCGGTGCAGCCATCCCGTCTGGCCGCTTCCGCAATCGCCCATCGGCGAACCCGCTGCGCAGCGCGCAGCTCTGCGCCCAACTGTTCCCGGGCGGTCGACGCGGCGTCCGCTAGCCGCACCAGATCAGCGACCGATGCCCCGGCTATCAGACCGTCGCCGTCAGGACACCCGAGCTGCTCTTGGGACGCATCAACCGAATCGTGAGTGGTCATCGGCTGCGTCCCTTGCTCGCGCATCCAGCGAGGGTGCGGTCGAGTGCGTGCGCGTCGCTGGTGGCGATCGACAGGCGCCATTTCGTGGCCACGGCCACGAACGCTGCCGAGTAGCTGCAGGCGTCGCCGACGTTCGGCGGCATCCACTCCGCGGGCCCGGAGTCGGACTTCTGCTCGTTCGCGGGCCCGTCGACGGCGACGAGGTTCGTCGCCTGGTCGTTCGCGAACTGCTCGCGCTGCTCAGCCGTCCATGTGGACGCCCCGTGGCGCCACGCGAGAGCCAGCGGGTACCGGTGGTCGATCTGTACCGCCAGGCTTGACGTCTCCCCACGTTGGAACGCGATCGGACGGCCCGTGTACGGGTCGTGGAGCGCCCCGGACAGCACGACACACCCGTGGGTGCCCGGCTTCGTCACGACGGCCGTCAGGTCGCGGCGCAGGACGTCGTTGCGGGTGTCGCACCCGTTGCGGTCGGTATCTGCCCACGCCTGACCGAAAGCGTCCCGGTCATAGCCCGGCACGTACGCATCCGTCACTGGCAGTGCACGGAGATCCCGCAACGCCTCGGATGCCGAGGCGGCGGACACCGCGCTCGAGGTGGTCGGTCCTACCGGCGCCGTTGACGCGGGAGTGCTCTTACCGAGGGACGAGGGCGACTGCACGTACGGTGCTGAGATCGCGGCGACGCCGGCGGCCGCGATGAGGACTGCGGCGGCGGCGAGCTGGTGACGGGTTCGGAGTCTCATTGAAGGTCCCCTTCCCGGTCCCACGTCTTCGCCTCGTCGAGGAGTTGCCGCACACGGCGACGAGACAGGCCGGACGCCAGCGCTGCGCCCTTCTGCCCGAGCACATCGACCGACGCGACGATCGCCTCGTCGCGCTCTCGTCGGGCCTTCTTGTAGGCGGTCGTGACCTCGTACACGTACTCGGCGGTGCCGGTGATCGCGCGACCAATCCCGGTCATGGTCACCACACCCTCACCGTCAGTGGCGCTCCGGGTCCGACACTGCTGACCGCGAACGCCGTCGTTGCGACGGAGCCGGGGACGTCGTAGGTCAGGTGGAGCCACTGTTCCGCCCACAGGAGGACGTCGTCGAGGGTGGCGACGTGCCGAGTGTGTTCGTGGACGAATTCGCCCATGTGCGCGCCCGAGCGGAGCACCCATTCCCCGGGCCCGGGGAGTTGCTGCAGGTGCAGCCGTTCCCACGGGTCGACCCCGGCGTCCTCGACGAGATTCATTCGGTGGGAAAGGAGGCCTCGGAAACGGACGCGGCAGCCCTGCAGGTCGGGGCTCATGCCGGCCGCGGGATCTCCGCGGCGTCGATGACGTTGCCGGTCCACACGGTGACGCACGGCACCAGGGAACGCCTGTCGTGGTCGAGCTCCATTCCGGTGGCGAAGTGGCACACCGGCTCTCCTCGCGTGGCGATCGCGTCGAGGATCCCCGAGACGGTCGCAGCCGCCGGGGTGAGCGGGAAGGGGGCCTCCGCGAGAAACCCGCCCGGGGTGTAGTGCATGACCTGCACCAGGGCAGGGTCGGCGTCGTCGGCGAAAACGGTGTAGTCCGCGGGTGTTTCACCCTGCAGGGGCGACCACGTCACACCGTGGGTGACGGTCAACCCGCTCCAGGAGACGGCGGCGCCCGCCTCGAGCGAGCCGAGCTGGTCGAACGTCACTGTTCGAGCATCGACGGGGGTGTGCTGGGTGGTCGTCATCGGTGGAGCCTTTCTCGCTGGTAGTCGGTTTCCAGGCAGCGGCTTAGAGGCCGTCGACGGGGCGCCACACCTGGTTGTTGGGGGTGCCCCAGACCTTCTGGATCTTCACGACGTCGCCGGGCTTCGGGGCGGCGATCATCATGTCGCCGCCGAGGCTGATCCCGACGTGCCAGGCGTCGTTGCCGCCCCAGAAGATCATGTCTCCGGGCTGCGCTTCGGAGAGGGGGTGCATCTGCCCGCGGGCAACACCGTTGCGCCACTGAGTGGTCGCGGAGTGCCCGGCGTCGATGTTGATGCCGATGCCGGCGTACGCGACTTTCGTCAGGCCGGAGCAGTCCCACACGTTCGGGCCCGCACCACCCAGGACGTACGGCTCGCCGAGCTGCTGCTTCGCGAACGAGATGACCTGGTTGATCTGCGCGGCGTGCGGTCCGGACGCGGGCTGCTCCCCGGTTGAAAGGACCGCGTTCGTGGCTGTGGCTCCGGTGCCGCCCTGGGTGCAGGTGGCCCCTTCAGTGGTCTGTGACACCGTCGACACAGTGACCCCGGAGAGGGCGTTCATCATCTCGACCGCGTTGGCGGACTTCGTCGCATAGGCGTCGGGGAACGCTGAACGTTCGACGGCCTGCGCCGCCTCGCCCGGGGTCTTGGTGTCCCATCCCGGAACCTTCACGAGACGTTCGTAGAAGAGGTTGATGGCGTAGCTGATGTCCGTGATCTGCGCGAGGGTGCCCCACCCCTGGGAGGGACGCATCTGGAACAGGCCCGCGGAGTCGCGGTCGCCGCCGGAGAGGTTGTTGAGGGTCGATTCGGTCATCGCGGCCATGAGAGCGGTCTGCTGGGCATGTCGGGTCAGGCCGCGCTCTTTGCCGATAGAGAGGATCGCGGCCGCGTTCTTCACCTGGTCGCCCGAGTACGCACCGACCTTCGTCGGGAGATCTCCGGACTCGACAGCGACGGCCGTCCCGGACACAGCCCTGGTAACCCCGCAGGTCGCGGCCGCGGCGTCGTCATCGCCGGCGCCGGTGATGATCACGAACAGCAGCAGCACGACGACGACGATCCCGATCACCGGGGCGAGGACGACCAGCCCGATCATTGCTCCTTTGCCGTTCACGGGTTACTCCTGTCCGCCGGCGTTGATGTACGACGCCAACCACGGGTCTGACGGGGTGTCGCGGTGGAGGGTGATCGTGACCGGGCCGCCCGTCGACGCGGTGAATTGGTACGCCCGATCGGTGCCGGTCTGCTGGTCACCGACGGGGGCGGCGTCGTCGCGGATTCCCTGGCAGGGCACGTTTGCCGGCCGGACGGCCGAGTACAGCGCGGCGGCGTCCGCGGTCAGGTGCGGGCTGAGGGACCGCTGCCAGGTGTTCTGGGTAGCGTCCGGCCGGCAGAAGAGGTCAGCGACCGTGAAAGCCGTCTCCGCCGGGGTAGGCCCGGCACTCGTCGCCGTCGGTACCGGGGTCGCCGACGGACGCGGCGCCGCACCGGCGCCCCGTTCGGGGAGGTGGGACGCAACGACGATCACCACGGCGACGACCGCGGCCACCGCGATCACTGCCAGCACGAGGAAGAGTCGTTTACGGGTCACAGGACGCTCAGAGCCCCTTCGCGACCGCGGCGCCAGCGGCGAGCCAGGCGAGCTTGGTGGGCTCCTGCAGAGCGTCGTAGTTGATGACCCGGGCCTTGAGACCGGAGTCGTACGGGATCGTCAGGACGTCGCGGCCGAGGCCGGCGTCCTTGAACCGGCGCACCTGCTCGGCGACCTTCTGCGGTCGGACGTCGCTGGTCTCGACGCCGACGATCACCACGGCGTTCTCCGCGAGCATCCGGTACCGGCCGCCCGCCGCGACGAGCTGCTCGAGGAGGAGCGCCGCCGACTCGCACCACTTGTCGTCGGTCGTGGTCGGGACGACCAGCTGGTCCGTCCGGTCGAGGCCTGCGAGCCACATCGGGTCGGTTTCGTCGTTGCCGGAGTCGATGAGGACGAGCCGGTAGAACTTCGTCAACACCTTGTGCACCCGGTCGACTGTCTCCGAGCCGAACCGCTGCCCGGCAGCGAGCAGTTCCGGCTTGGAGCGGAGCACGTCGTATCGGTCTCGGGTCTGGTGGTGGACGTAAGAGGCGAGGTCGGCGGACTGCGCGTCGGTGCCGAGGAGACGGTCGATGTCGGGCAGGAGGTCCAGCACGGAGGCGTCGTGACGTGCGCCCTCGGTGGACCAACCGAGGGTGCCGCGGGTCTGGTTGTTGTCCCAGGCCACGGTTGCCGCTCCCGAGTAGCGGGCGAGGATCGTCGCCAGGCAGACGGTGGCGAGGGTCTTTCCTGCCCCGCCCTTGCCGTTGGCGAGCATGATCGTGCGGGGGCCGACGTGGTGCTGGCTGACGAGGTGGACCTGCTCGCGGTGTAGTCGCTCTGCGGCGGACGGCGCCATGCGCAGGCCCGCACGCGTGAGGGCACCGCGGAAGCCGGTCGTCGCGGGTTCTTCTATCTGCTCCTGCGTGAGGAATGACTGACGGGCCTCTCGGCGCGTCACGGGCGCCGGTTCGGCGGGCGACGCGGCGGTGGGGGTCGGCGAGGAGACGGGCGCCCCGACTGACACGACTGCTTCTGCGGGGGTGACCTGCGGCGCCGGCTCGACGGCCGGAGGGGCACTTGTTGCAGGGTCATCCCAGGGCGAGGCGGTGATCCCGGCGACGGGTTCGACCGTGCCGGCGCCGTTGATGCTGAACAGGGTGTCCGCGCCGTTTGCCGCGTCGTAGCTGCGAACGACGACGGCTGCGCCGATGTTCGCCGCGCGGAAGGTGAGCCAGCCGATCGCGTCGGGGTAGGCGGTCTCGCCGGTGAACACGACATCTCCGATCCTGATGTGGTCGCCGTTCGCGATGAGGTCAAAGTCGATGTGCACGGTGCTGGTGGGCATGATCGTTCGTCCTGTCTGTCGGTGAAACTGGTTACTGGTAGCGCTCGTCGGTGTCGTGCAGCGCCATCTGGGTCTTGGTGCGGAGCATCTGCACGGGGATTCCGACGCGCTCGGAGATCTTCAACAGCACCTTCCCGGCGCCGGGAGGAGCACCCTTGGTTCCCTTCTGCCGGCGCGGGGACCGCCACGTCTTCGACGAGTTGAACCTCGCGACTAGGTCGATCTCCTTCGGCGTCAGCGACCGGACCTTGCTCAGCTCGTTGAGGTCATCGCGGCTGAGGGCCATGAGCATCAGCAGGCCGGAGCGTTCGATGAACCCCTTGGCCTTCTCCCGGTCGTCCGCGTTCGGGAGCGACAGCAGGTCCTTGGGCGAGTGCGAGACCTTGAGCTCGGCCGCGCCGACGCTGCGGTTCGTGCGCGAGAGCCCGTCGACGAGGTCGACCATGCCCTCGCAGGCGCGGATCGGGTACCAGAACTCGTCCATCAGCGACGTGTAGCCACCCCACGTCACCTGCGCTTGGTAGCGGTCGCCGTTGGCGTACGCCTCGACTTCCTTCGCGAGCTCGTGCTGCGCGAGCTCCCAGTGCGCGTCGATCGCGTCCATGCCGAGCGACCAGGTCGACAGCATCGCGGCGGATAGCAGCTTGGTATTGCCCTGGCCGATCGAGGACGTGTCGAAGCAAAAACCGCCAGGGTTGCCAGGCTCGAACTCGATCGAGTTCGTGCCGGAAAGCATCTGCCCCATCTGTCCCGTCATCAGCGATCGCAACGATTCACCGAGCCGTGCAAACCGGGTGTGGAATGCATCAGGGGAGGAAAGTCCGGTCCGCTCGAGCATCAGCGGGGACACTTCCGAGAACGCGTGCAGCAGGTCGGCGGTGACGGCGGTGTCGTTCGCGCCGCGGTGGTTCAGGATCGTGTCGACGATCGCCTCGACTGCCGTCTCCTCGATGTCGGTCAGAGGCTCGCGGCTACCGCGGCTGATCTTCACGCACAGCTTTACGAGGTCGATCGACTTCGCTCGTGCGAGGTGGAGCAGCTCGTCGCCGACCTTTCCGCCGATGCGACGGGCGGCGTACCCGAGTGGGCCGGGCGACAGCAAGTTCAGCTGGTGTCGGGCCTGCGGGCCGATGGAGAACACGGTCCCGCCGAGCTCTTCGATCCACGGCACATGCTCGCCCTTGATCGGGTCGAAGATCGCGGGTGTGAGGCCGCGGCCGACCTGACCGCCGATGAGGGTCTGCGCGGTCGAGGACTTCCCGTTGCCGTTCAGCCCGAACAGGAACGCCGAGGGGGACGAGATGATGTTGGCCCTGTAGAGGGCGTCGTGGTCGGTGCACACGGCCGTGTGGGTCATCATGTCCTCGCCGAGCGGGGAGCCGTCGATCGGGCGTCCGGTACCGGCGCCGAACGGGTAGATCCCGCACACCTGCACGCTGGTTGCGTACCACCGCGGCGGCTGCGGCATCTGCTCCCAGCCGCCGCCGTTCGGGGCGAAGAACCCCGACGGGGTCCGGGTGAGCCGCTTCGTCATGCTCTGCGCCATCAGAGAGCGCTCCTGTCTTGGGTGAGGGTGTCAACGAAGGTGGCGTACTGCTCGCCCTCGAGGACGGTGGTGTGGACCAGGACGAAGCCCTGGCTGGTGGCGGCCTGGAGTTCGTGGAGGCGGCCGGTGAGCTTGCCCTTTCGGACGTCGCCGAGCTCGTCGCGTTTCGGCACGACGGTTTCGACGGTGCCGACGTCCTGCAGCCGCATCACTCGCTCCGATCCGTGACGCCCTGGATCGCCGTGGCGTACGCCCACGGCAGCACTCCGAGCGGGAGCGTGGAGTGGAACCCGGCGGCGGCGTCGGTCTGCACGAACCGGTACGCGATGTTGGTGCCGTCGAGAATGTTCTTCAGCTCCGTGGTCGCGTTTCGGATGCCGCGCTTGGAGTCCTCGAACGTGACCGTGACTTCGATTGCGAACGCTGTCATCGACGCGCCGGTCATGAGATCCAGCTCCGTCTTCTTGGCGAGTTGACGGCGGTACTTCGCCATCTCGTCGTCTTGGCCGGTGGCGGTGGTCGAGTTGCGGCGGGCGTTCGCGCCGAGCTTCTTCGCCGCCTTGATCGCAGCCCCGGGGCTGAGCGGTCGATAGAACACGGCGGTGCGTTTGCGGAGGAACTTTCCGTTGGGCCGGAAGAGCACCTCGAGGAACTCCTCGGTGATGTGCATCTGTGGCGGGGCGACCATCATTGCCGTCATGGACGCGACTCCGTCGTGGCGGCAGATGCGGCGCGTATTGTCGTGGAACTCGTCCGGGCCCGCCTCGGTGACTTTCATGCGGAACGGTCGCCCGGTGAGGTCGTCGGAGCCGAACTCCCGTGACCGCTCTGGCTGGTACGCGACGCGCACGGCGCGGGCGAGGTCCTGGCTGGTGGCGACTGCGGGGCTCCCGGCGCCGGCGTTTGCGAGCAGTGCTCGGTGGTTGGGCAGCTTCGCGGCGATGTCGGCTGCCGCTTCGTCGACGTCCTCTGCGAGCTCGTTGACGCTCCACACCACGGAGGTGAAGACCTCAACGTGGGCGTACGCCGGCGGTAGGGCTCGCGCACCCTCGCGGAGTTGCCGCTGAGCCGCTTCGGGAGCGTGCGGAGACACTTCGCCGTCGATCTTCGAGATCAGGGGGTCGACGGACTCTTGGGCGGAGTCGACAACGATCACGGCCCCTTCGATTGCGGTGTCTCTCGACAGGGAGGCGATCCAGCCGCCGAACTCGGAAACCTGCGCGTTGACGCGGTCCTGTGGGAGCAGGGCGGTGCCGTCGGGGTGGCAGGTGAACGTCGCGGCAAGCAGCGGGTTCCGGGAGTTCTTCCGGTGGTGCAGGAGTACGTACTCCTCGCCTTCACCGTCGATGCCGGTGATCTCCTCGAGGTCGGAGAGCATCCCGGGCAGCGCGGTGAGCGCGTCGTCCGGCAGCTGGGAGAAGATCCCGGTGACGTAGTGGTTGGTTCCCGCGCGCTGACGCTTCCGGTTCACTGACCGGTCCCAGACGCGGGCGGCGATCGTGCGGCCGGCTGTCGGGTCGCCCCACCGGATGATGAACACCGCGTTGGCGATGGCGCCGGTGATGACGGCGAGGATGCCCGCGAGCCACCAGCCGACGACGAGGCAGATGACCATGATCATCACGCCGGTCAGGAGCATTGCCCAGCCGATCAGGGTCAGCCCGCCGAGGGTGCCTTTCGTGGTCGGCAACCAGTTGCCGAACCGGATCCGCTTCTCTGCTGTTGCGTCACTCATTCGATCATTCCTTCCGCGGTGTTCGCTGCACCCTCTGAGCTGTCAGCTGCGGCTCCTGCCGCTGCCCATCCCGCCCGTGAGCTGGACGATGGTCCGGAGCCGGACTCTGACGCGCCGCCTGCCGCGGACGCCCCGCTGCTGCCGTTCGAGCCGTCGTTGCCGTCAGCGCCGGAAGCCGACCCGCCGCCGACCATGCCGGCGGCACCGTCGCTGCCGGACCTGCTTCCACCGGCGGCATCTCCGCTGCCGCCTTCGGCAGTGGGACTGCCATCGGCGCCGAGCCCGCCGCCGGCAGAGGCCAGCTCGCTACCTTCGGCGACGCTGGTGCTGGTCGTCGCGGTCGAGGTCGTCGACGCGGTGCCGGTGCCTGCTCCCGCGCCGGCGGATGCGCCGCCGGTGGCGACTGCAGCACCGACTGCGACGCCGGCCTGCAGTGCTGCCGCGCCTACGCCGAGCGCCATTGCTCCGCCGATGGCGCTCCCGAGCGCCCCGGATGCGGGGACCAGTAGCCGCATGATCGCCGGCAGGGCTACGACGGCGAGGATGATGAGCATCAGCCCGTAGAGCACGCCGCCGACGCCGTCCTCGCCATCTTTAAGTCGCCACGCGAATGCGTAGATGGATGCTGCGAGGGGGGTGTAGATGATGAACGCGATGATCCAGGCGGTGACTTTCTCGAACGCCTGCTCACCCCGCTTGAGCAGTGCGTAGGAGGCAGAAATCTGCCAGAACGCGTTGAGGAGCAGCATCAGCGCCTGCCGAACGAACATGATGACCCACTGGAAGCCGACCGCCATCACCCCGATCAGGCCGAAGATCAGGGCCAGGCCAGGAGACGCCGCCGCGAACCCGGCGACTGTGTAACCGCCGGCTGCGGTGACCCCAGACTGCTTCAAAATCCACTGCGCGTATGCGTCGCCGCCCCACACGAAGATCTGGATTGCGGCCGTCCCCAAAGTGATGACCGCGACCGCGCGGCCGAGTGCGCTCATGACTTCCTGGAATGGCTCCCCGCGGCGGGAGTACATCACCCGGGCTCCGGCGACGACGAGACCGAGCGTCAGCAGGGCGATCGTGATGGGCAGGGACGTGTCTTGGAACCAGGCGGTTGCCTTGTTGTCGAGCGCCACGAGGAAGCCGGAAGTGGTCCAGCTCGTCAGGAACTGCTTCATGATGTCGTCGTAGGAGGCGAACATCGTCTCGGCGGCCTGCTTGAAGCCGTTCGACGCGGCTTGACCCGCGACAGCGCCTACTGCCTTGCCGCCAGCGCAGATTGGGTTTGAGTAGCAGAGAATGTCTCCGGGATTCATTGGGTAGTTCCTCCCCAGCTAATGAAGTCGCCTTCGCTCGGCGTCGTCGGGTTGCCCGATGACAGCTCGCCGTTGTCGAGGACTGAGAGCTTCCAGTCGTCGTCGACCCACTGCACCGAGCAGGCGATACCGACGTAGCCGGTACTGGTCGACGGGTTCGAGTAGACAAGAGTCACGTCCGCGCGGTTCTTCGTGAATGCGTCGACGGTGAATCCGGCGGGGTTCATGCCGGCTGCACGCATCTGGGTCGCGTTGCTGCTCTTTGCCGTTCCCTCGACGTTCGCCGCTTTCCCCTTGGAATCGGCGATGTAGAAGTTCAGTGAGGCCGCGACGCTGTGGCTGGTGTCGTACTGGCTGTAGATCGCGTTCTGCGCCGCGAGTGCGGCGCCGAGCGGTGAGCGTGCGAAGCACGCTTCGAACCCGTCGACGGTCTTCGTGGGGCCGGCCGACTTCGACATTGGCCACGTCAGCCCTTCCGCCCCCGTCTTCCACGTGAGGTCCGTCGGGATCTTCGGTGTGGTCGAGCTGTCCGTGACGCTGACGTTGCACGGCCCGTCGATGCTGGTAGGTGTGCTTTGTGTGGGGGTCGGCTTGTTCGCCGCGTCCTGCCCGTCGTTCTTCGCGGGTGCGAACACTCCGAGCA
Organism: Frondihabitans sp. VKM Ac-2883; assembly: GCF_015350875.1. Classification (NCBI taxonomy): domain Bacteria; kingdom Bacillati; phylum Actinomycetota; class Actinomycetes; order Micrococcales; family Microbacteriaceae; genus Frondihabitans; species Frondihabitans sp. VKM Ac-2883. The sequence goes on from NZ_JADKSF010000009.1 coordinate 35,013, forward strand.
GCGTGGAGAGCATCACCACGATTACGACCAGCGCGAGGACGACGATTGCGGCGACGGCTGCGGGCTTGGAGTTCCAGCCGCGCTTGACTGTCTCGCCGATGCCCTTGTTGTTGCGGTTGCGTTCTGCCATGACGGCCTCCCGGGGTTGGTGTCGGTTAGGCGCCGGGGATCGTCTTGCAGTTCGCCGACGTCACCCCGAGGAAGATTGAAGTCATCCCCGCGGCCGCGCCGATCAGGGCCGCACCGCCGATCCACCAGCCGAGACCCTTGAGGGTCTCTCCTCCATCGTGGCGTTTGCCAGAGAAGAACATGCCGATGCCAAGGATGATGAGAGCGATGGCGCCGAGCGCGATCGCCACGATGCGGGTCCAGAGACTTGCGGTGTCGAGCGCGTCCTGAGCCTTCCCTGGAAGGCAGTACGCCTGCGCGGCGATCATGCCGGCTCGGTTTGTCGCCTCGAATACGCGGGGCGACTTCGCCGCGACGGCGAGGATGGTGTGACTGATCATTCGGCCTTCTCCTTGTTCGACTGCGCCCCCAGGAGCGCCTTGGTGACCCGCTGCACGGGTCGGGCAACTTGCCCGGCCAAAGCAGGGGAGATTTCTGCCACCGCCCGGAGGCGGGGAAGCCACGGGACCGGTACAACCGGTACGGCGCCGGCGAGCACGCGCTGCTCGCGCGCTGCGGCCGGGACCGGCTTGCCTGGTGCGTCTGCAACGACTAGGACGGCGTCGACGGCCGCTGTGCCGAGCGCGTGGATCGCGGACTTTGCTGCGTTGATGCCTGCGGGAGTCGAGCGGCACACGAGAATGACCGGGCCCGCGAGCTCGTCAGTGAGAGCGGCCTCGGGGAGGTCGAGGAGAAGCGCCCAGATGCTCGACCCGGAGCCGGCGTGCGCGCCGACGAGCGAGGCGCGTTTGATAGAAGGAGCCTCGCGAGAGGCTTGGGCCCTAGGCCCGGCCCAACCTGTTGCGTCGTCTCCCTCAGCGACCGAGCTGCCGTTGAGCCGAAGCACGACCCGTGTAACGCGCGGCCCGTCGGTGACGACGACGCGGACCGGTGCGGTCGCGTTGACGACGCGAGCGATAGTGCCGAGGACCGTTCGGCGCAGGTCGTCTCCTGCCGGGACGGTGATGACGTGGCCGTTTACTGCCCACATCGGGCCGACCGCGTGCGTGACGATGACCGGCGGGACAAGTTCGGTCCCGCATTCAGCGCAGAACCGCGGGCCGAGCTTGTCGCTTCCGCAGGCGAGGCACGCGCGCTGAGCATTGTGCGAGCTTTCGCTTGAATTCGTGTTCAATGCACCACTCATGAGAATGAGTGTTGCAAATTTGCAAGATCAACGCAAATGACTGATGTTGCTTCGAGTTACCGCAGCGTTCCTTGGCCATTCTTTCGCAGATTCGCAATTATCCATGAGCTAGCGACTTCCGCGAAGCGCTCAGGGGCCGTGTTCCACTCCGTCGCGTGGGGGCTTGAGGGGAACTCGTTGAGAGTCGCTAGGGGTGACGACTCTGCGAACGCTTGGGACGCGGCGAATGGCGTTGTGAGGTCCCCGGTCGAGTGGATGACGAGGGTTGGCCGAGGGGCGGTCGGGATCGCCGCGGGCAGTTCGAGTGCGTGGGGGAGACCAAGGAGTCGTGCCCCGACGTTGCTCGTGAGGACGGCGATGGCGCTCGAGGCGAGCCACCGTGGGACTCGTTGACGTGCCATGCCGTAGTGGATGGTCGCCGCCCAGTTGATGACCGGTGACACGAGGACGAGGGCGTCAACGGCCTCTCGCTGCGGGCCGCGTCTCACTTGTTCGAGTGCGATCGTCGCTCCAAGGGACCAGCCCATGACGATGATGCGCGCGGCGCCGCTCGCTCGGGCGAACGCAACCGCCGCGTCGAGGTCTTCCCACTCCACCTGTCCGAGGGTGGACGGCATCCGTTTCTCGGCTTCTGCCTCGCCGTCCCCGCGGTAGGAAACGACTAGCGAGGTGTATCCGGTCTTGGTGACGGCGTTGACACTGCGCAAGGCGGAGTCGCGCCCTGCAAGCATGCCGTGGACGTGGATGACCCACACGGACGCGTCTTCGCCGTTGCCGGCGAAGAGCCAGGCGGGCTGAGTACCCCGGTTGGTTTGGATCTCGACGTCTGCAGGCGGCCGGTCGGTGACGTCGGACGCGGTGAAAATGTTGCCAGAGGCTCGTCCCACCGCCCCTGCGTCTACCGGCGCCGGCGCTGCGAGCTTGCGTGTGACGCGGCCCCGGACTTCGTCGACGTCGGCCCCAGGCTGCAGCACTGCGAGTCGTCTCTCATCGTCGTAGAGCAGTCCGAGGATTCCGTCGAAGCGGGTCAGTGCGTTTAGGGAGAGCGTCACATGCCCGGTGGGGGTCGCTGCGACGATGTCAGTGGGGCGCGCTCGCTTCGGGTAGACCACTGCACGTGCGAGCAGAACAGCGGCCAACCCATAAAGCACGAGGAGGAGCACGATGGTGGCCGCGGTGAGGGTTAGAGCCAGCATTAGGGAGTGACCTCTTCCAGCTTGTTCGACAGTGTCCGCTCGACGACGCCGAACACGAGCGTTTCGGGAAGTGTGAGCTCTTGCAGCCCGATCTTGACGCGATCGCGCACGTTGGCGGCGGAGTCGAAGGCCAACTGACGATTTGACCAGTGACGCCATCGCGCGAGCGCGAGGCGCTGTGTGCGATAGCTGGAGTGCTGTCCGCGGGCGTCGACGCTGAGCGTCCAGCGGGCCGCGGTCCACCAGAACGCTCGTGCTCCAAGAATCCAGATGAAGCCGAGGACGGCGAGGGCAACGCCGGAGAAGAACGGGAGCTCGGCCACGTAGTAGTACTGCTCGCGAAACGCCTGGCTGGCAGGGCTGAAGTGCGCCGCGGCAAGGTAGGCCACCTCGAGTACGTCGCTGACCATCATCAGCGATAACCCAACGACCCAGAGCACTGTTGGCGCGGTCCTTTTGGCCGACAGCATCCAGAGCGTTAGTCCGGCGAGAAGGCCCATGACCACGGTGTAGATCGTGGCGAACAACCACACAGAGGTTTGACTGAGTCGGTCGAGCACGAACCTTGTCGATGTGTGGCCCGGGTCATTGATGAAGGCGAACGGGACGGCGAAGGCGGCGACTGCTAAGAACAGGGACCACCAGGGGAGACGGCGGCTCGAATAGTTGCGCTCAACCGCGACGGCGTTGTGGAACGAAAACATCGCAGTGACGGCCGACACGTCCCGAACGAGGGTGAGGATGTTCCTGCCTCCGAGTAATGCGTCAAGTCTTACTGGGGAGATGGGCGCGACGCCGTACGTCCCCAGGGCGATGAGGCCGAAAAGTGTCGCCCACCACGCGGGTTTCCGGTAGGACCGGCGAGCTCGCAAGAGTACGGCGACGATGAGGAGAAGGAGACACACGCCTTGGATCATCCGAAGTGCTCCTCTTCGGTTGTGTCGGCGTATACCGCGAGGCGGCGCATGAAAGAGCGCGCCATCTCCTCGACGATGGCTTCCTCACGAACGGTCTCAGCATCAGCAGATTCCGTGCTGTTCCGGGGGCACAAACGGAGGAAGAGCCGCGAGTGCGGCTCGGGCTGGCGAGGCCGGCTGGTCCCGGGTGGGAACCACCCATCGGGCGCGCTCCTGACGATTAGGTGGCAGAGCTCGTGCACGCGACTCAGGAGGCTGTAGTAATTGCTGTCTTCCGCGGGGACGAGTATCCCGGTGAATGTCTTTGCTTCGAACAGCACACCGGTCGTCGCGCGAAGCGACGCGCCCTTGATCTCGTCGAAGACCAGACGGCGGCCGTAGAGGCTCTCAACCGAGTCGCAGAGGTCGCGGAACTCCGCATCCGCGGGTAGGGGAGTCCGTAGCACGAGCGCCGCCGCGAGGTCAGCGGAAGGCTCGGGCTTCGCGCGTCCCAGTGAGCTTGCTTGCATAACGTCTCCCCTCCCGGGCGGCCTCCAGGCCGCCCGTCCGCTCTAGGGTCGAGGGCCCTCTTCCTTGGCAATAAGAGTGCGGATCGCGGACTCCACAGTCGCGATCTCCTCCGGCGCGAGGTCGTCCAGGGACCGGGCCGCAAGCTTGGTCACACCAAGGGCTCGCATGGATCGTGCGAGGCGGAGTTGAGCGTCGATCCTTTGGTCCCTTTCCTCGTCGAACACTCGGCCGCTGAGGTAGTCAGCGGGGACCTGCAGGAATTCCGCCAAGGCGACGACCAGCGTGTGGGCACCAGCGCCATCCAGGAAGGCACGCCACTCCCTCAGGGAAAGTAGCTGGCCCGACTTCCCCAAGGCCGTTCGCGCTGTTGAGTAAGCGTCGTCGAGATCCCCGTAGAGCCCTGCGGCTTCGAGCGCTAGTCGGGCGCGATCTGCTCGCACTATTTCGTCGACGTCGTCAGCTAGTGCGAGGCCGGCGCGTTTGGCGGCCCGTGCGATTAGGTCAAGCGGGTCGTCGCCGGTGGCACGGCAGAGGGTCACGAGTTCGATAACCGTTACCGGCCGCTTCCCATTGAGCACTCGGTAGAGCGTGTCGTGCGTAATGAGCGACTGTTCGGCCCAGGCGCGCACGTTTAGTTGCGCAACGCCTTGCGAGGCTCTTAGTTCGGCAGCAAGCGCTTCGTGCAGCGCTTTTGCGGAAGTTTCGCTCATAGGGTCCACTCAAAGACGCTATCAGGCGGAAGTAGTAATTGTTCTTGCAAAGGTACATCAGAGTTGCTAATTTGCGGCTGGACTGACTCTTACCCATGGCCGGCGAGAGAGATGGCGAGAACGTTGACCAGGCCCACTAATCCAGCACCGCCCAATGCGAACCAAACCCATCCGCGGCGGGTCTTGTCCATCGACTTTGGTTCGGTGGGAGCTGTTCGTGTGGGCTTCACCCCTGCGGTGGAACGATCTGTCTGCACGGGCTCAACAGTGCCTCATTTTTCCTTGAGGGCAGCCGGGAATGCAACAGGCGGTGAGACGGCGCTGACGGTGAGGCAAAGCCCTGTTTGCGAGAGGGGCGTGGGTGCAGCAGGAGAGCTTGTTCACGGAGGCAAACGACTGACTGCCCTCCCTCAGGAAGGCTGGGCATGGACCGGGCGCGAATAGATACGACAAGCACGCTGGTCACCGCCATGGCCTTCTCGCTGCTACCTCCTCGAAGACAAGCCCTTTGGCGACCGCGCTTGACATGCCCAACCTGCGGGCGACCCGCCTTTTTTATGAGGCAAAAACGCACGGGCGCGTCGTCATGTTTTGGTGCCCGGCCACACGCCTTCGGTTGCGTTGAGGCGAGTGCTCCGCGGTCGCCAGCCAGTGACATTCCTCCTGTTCACGATGATGGCTCTCTCTGGATTTTTGAGGTCGCTTATTCCGGCGCGATGAGGGGGCCGACGGTCGAGCCACGGGCGCGTGCAACCTACTCGCGGAACGAGGCACCGAGCCGAAAGCAAGTGGCTAGGCAACAGAAATCCATAGCAGACCTCCTCAAGGACTTGATTCGGCGGCCGGAAATACGAGAGTCAAAGCAACGCATAGCGTTTGCCGGAGTTTCTGGAACGGTCGCCGGATTGTGCGTCGATTTAACCGACCGGAGTCGCCTCGAACTCGGGGTGAGCCGCCTGTACTGGGGGACTTTGCGTGATGTTCGACCGGGTCCGGTAGGCAAGGCCGGTTATTGGCTCAACGTCGCTAATGACGGGTATTCGGATTCGGTGGTCGTGTGGTTGCCGGACAGTCTCATGCCCCGCGTGCTTCACACAGTTCGAGCCCAGTCCGTTGACCAACTAGAGCAAGCCACGTTCATAACGGTCGGTGCCCTACACGCCGGGCCAAGCGGGCGACCAAATCTGAGGATCACGACGCTTGATGACTTCGCGATTCGGGATGCCAATAGAGACGCTGCATACATCTGACGGGAGCGCGAAAGCGCAAAAGGACCATCTGGGGATTTGGAATTGAGACAACGTCTTCGCCCACATTATTGAGGTGATCGCTCGCCGTTCGTCTGGTTTGGGCCTCTGTCAAACACTGGGAATACGCCGATAATGTATCTTATGTCAAGTAATACATTTTAGCGGTGGTCTTGCGAGCCCTGCTGTAGAAGCCTGTGGCAGACATGCGACCGTCGAAAATACAATGTCGATGCCCCAGTAAGTGTCCAACTTCTGGGGCGCAGTTCATCCACCCCTTGTCCCACCCGGCGGTGCTCAACGGAGCTCGCACCACGGCGCCTGCGGCGCCCAGCAGGGATGAAAGGCACGGGGCACCTAAATCCCGCTGCAAGCCTTCGTGCTCGAGGCGGCGGGTGATGTCGCTTCGGAGCGGAGCTGACGGCAGAACCGTAACTCTGCAGTGGCGTGCCTCGATTGTTCGTCAGGGACGCTGAGGCGCTGTGAGTAGAGCGGTTTCGTCCGCCGGGCCAGTCGCTTTGGTGCCTTGGAGAGGTTGTGGCTGTTTCAGGCCGGTGACGAGGAGTGTGACCATTCGTCGGACGTCGTAGTCCGGGTCGCGGGGGCTGAAGGCGACGAGGTCGCCGATCGCACGGAATAGTTGGTAGGCCGACACGTCGGCGACGACTTCGCCTGCTTCCCGGGCCGCATGCAGCAACTCGGCGAGGACGGGGACGAGTCGCTCCACGAAGAGGGCGTGGAGCGCGGTGAAGCCAGCTGCGTCGCCTTCCCAGACGTGTGCGAGGCCATGCTTGGTCCCGAGAAAATCGACGAATCCGTGCACCCAGCTCAACGTCGCGGCGAACGGGGTCGTCTCCGAGGTGAGCAGGAGAGGCCCTGCTTCAGCCAGTGCGTCGATCTGATGCCGGTAGACCGCGACCACGAGATCGGATCTCGTCGGGAAGTGCCGGTAAAGAGTCGCCACGCCGACTCCGGCGGCCGCGGCCACTTCTCGAACAGGGGCGTTCACACCGGAAGAGGCGAACACGTGCGCGGCTGCATCGAGCAGTGCCCGCTCGTTCCTTTCGACGTCACGGCGACGGGGCGCATCGAGGTGAGCAGCGGGCGTCGTCATCCCACGATCATCCCACAGGAACCCACGCTGCTGGAACGTCGATCCGTTTCGGCTTGCAAAACGAACCGGGGTTCCGTATTGTTCGGAACGGCGGTCCGTTTCGGCCGTCGTCTTTAGTGAAAGGCTGCTCATGTCTCCTCATGAAACCAGTTCTCAGGTCATCAGCGTGCGACCGGTGACCCTGCCGGTGCCGGCCCGCGGTCTCGACCTTCAGGTGCGGGTCACCGCACCGATCGCGGGGACGGGTCTTCCCGTGATCGTCTTCGCGCACGGCTTTGGCCAGTCCATGCTGGCTGCGGACCCGCTCGTGGATCACTGGACAGCGAATGGATTTGTCGTCGTCCAACCCACGTTCCTCGACTCCGTGGCCCTTGGCCTGACGCCCGCTGATCCGCGGTATCCGACCATCTGGCGCACCCGCATCGATGATCTCGTGCAGGTGATCGATGAGTTGGAAACCATCATCACCGCCGTTCCCGGCCTGCCTGGGCGGGTCGACACCGACCGTCTTGCGGTCGCGGGACATTCGTGGGGTGGCCAGTCCGTCGGCATGCTGCTCGGCGCCCGGGTGCTCGACGCCGACGGGCAACCCGGCGAGGACCGCACCGACTCGCGCGTGAAGGCCGGAGTGCTGCTGTCCACGACTGGGATCGCCCGCGGCGACCTCGTTCCCTTCGCGCAGGAGAATTTCGCGTTCATGAGCCCGGACTTCACCCAACTCGATACCCCGTCCATCGTTGTCGCCGGCGACCATGACCAGTCGGCACTTTCCACCCGGGGCCCGGACTGGTTCACCGACGTCTACCACTTGAGCCCTGGGGCGCGGCATCTCGTCACTTTGCACGGCGGCGAGCACACCCTCGGCGGTATCCAGGACTACTCCTCGACGGCCACGACCGATGAGAGCCCGGAACGGGTCGAGCTCGTCCGCCGCACCACGACGGCCTTCCTCAAGACCGCCCTCGGCATCGACGAGGCCGCGTGGTCCGACATGGCAGCCACGCCACCGGAGCCTGTCGGACACATCGACTCCAAATAACCAAGCTCACCGGAAATCGAACGAAGAAGGGCCGCATCATCATGATCGATAACCAACGCCCCATCGGCACCGGATTTACCGCTGCCTCGACCGCCGCGGCCGTCCTCGCCGGCGTCGACCTGACCGGCCGCAACATGATCGTTACCGGCGGCCATGGCCGTCTCGGCCGCGAAGTCACCCGGGCACTCGCCTCCGCCGGCGCGTCCGTCACCGTCGCATCGCGCGACGCCACCCGAGCTCGGGCCGCCGTGGCAAGCATCCCCGGCGTCCAGGTCGAGAAGCTCGACCTCACCGATCCCGCCTCGGTGGACGCATTCGCCGAACGCTGGATCAGCTCGGGCCGTCCGCTGCACGCCCTCGTGAACAACGCCGCCATGCTCAACACCCCAGAGCGCAGCCTTGACGCCCGGGGCAACGAAATCTCCTTCTCGACGTCGCACCTGGGACACTTCCAGCTCACCCGGGCGCTCCTGCCGGCCCTTCGGCAGGCGGACGGGGCAAGGGTGGTGAATGTCACCTCCGGTGCAGCCCGGTTCGGCCAGATCCGCTGGGACGACCTCGCCTTCTCAAAGGACTACAACCCTGGTGCCGCCTACGGGCAATCCAAACGCGCCAACGTCCTGTTCACGGTCGAGCTTGACCGCCGCTACGCCGACGAAGGCATCCGCGCTTTCGCCGCCCACCCCGGGGTCATCATCGGTCCCGGACCCCAGGACCCGAACCGTCTGGCCTCCTACCGTGCACAGGGGCTCGTCGACGAGAACGGTGCCACGATCATCGACCCGGAGAACGGTAAGAAGACCATCGAGCAGGGGGCAGCGAACCTGGTCTTCGCCAGCGCAAGCGCACTCCTTTACGGCATCGGTGGTGTGTACCTGAAAGACAGCGACGTCGCGATTCTCGACGACGAAGTACGGCCCCTCACCGCGGACAGCATTCCCTCCGACGCGAACTCGGCCATGCTCGACCCCGAAGACGCCCTCCGGCTCTGGACCCTCAGCGAACGGCTACTGGCCTGAACTGAAGAGTGATTGTGAGCCTGGCGCCTCCGGGACTGGCCACGGAGCACGGTGGTGAGCTCGTTGTCGCCACAATGCGGCTCTCACGGCCTCCCGGTCAGCTGCGGCTCCCGCTCGACATCATTACCTCGCGATAGGGGCTTGGATTTCATCAATGATGATGACCAGCCCGGAAGCGTTTTTCGCGGTGGAGCGGATGAGATCCTCGAAGGCGCGAGCGCCGGAGGGTTCGGTATCAGTTCGAGGCGACCGCGTGGTCCCAGATATTTCTGCCACCCCGGGAATGCCGACCTTGACGATGACGGAGTCGACTGAACGTGCGATCGAGTCGCGGGCCGATGAGTTCCAGGTGGCACTTGCGCGAGTGATCCCGTCGGCGATCTGGGCAATGAGGCCGTGAGCTTCTCCAGCGGTTACCCGCACCACAACGGCGTCCCGGGCTTCAGCCCGACATTGGTACTCCCTCAGGACGGTCTTTTCCTGACCACGGTCTTGGCCAAGGTGGAGTGTTGCAAGGCATTGCTCGAGCCATGTTTCCCGGTCGCGGCGTTCAGCAGGAGCCGCAACGTGAGACGCCGCCCGCCCCAGCTGCGGCTGGATGACGGGCGGCGAGGGGGACGATGGACGCATACGGCAGATTGCCTCAATAGGTGATCGGCTATCAGGCGCTATGAAGACCGAGAGGTTTCTGGACCCACACCCAGAGTCGATCAGGTTAGAGCGAATGGAACGAGCACGCGTCGGGCTCCGCGTGCCCTAGCACCCGTCATCATTTCCAGCTTCGGGCTTAGGAGGTTAAGCAATCCTGGCCTGAAAGCCGACAGGTAGGACTTGGCCGGCGGCAGCCGGTTCGGTCTTTGACAACGTTGCGTTCACGCGTTCGTGAAGGCGTTTGCCATCTGGATGGCCTCTTCGGGTGAGCGACGAAGAGCCTGATAGAGGTCCTCGCTTGCGCCGACGCGAAGGTCGGTCTCGTCGTGCTCAAGCCCTTCGATGAGTGCTTCGATGACCTGGCTGGCTGGCATTTTCTGGTCGGAATGGACGTGCTCTGAGAACGGGGAGTCCACGAGGGGAGCGACGAGTTCGACGACGGCGATCGGGGAAGCATTCCGCTCGAGCGTTGCGCGCATCGAGGCGACGAGGGAGTGTAGGGCTGCTTTCGTTGCGCTGTACGTCGGGTTCGAGATGTCAGGAGCGTATGCGGCGGCCGACGTCGTGATGATGAGTGCTGCCTTTGGCTTGTTGGCGAGCAACGGCTCCAGCCCCTGGCTCAGCCGGATGGCGGACAGGAAGTTCGTCTCGACTTCCTGGGCCGCGTAGGTGTAGGCGTTCTGGCCATCGAAGAGGCGGTGGCTGTGAGTGACGCCGGCGTTCAGGAAAGCCATGTTCAGCTGGGGGTGCTCGGTGCGCAGATACGTCAGGAGTGCCTCGACCTGGCTGGCGTCGGTGATGTCGCAGACGAACGTGTGCGCGTTTGCCAGCGGTGCTGCTTCCTGATCGAGTCGCTCGGCGTTGCGCGCGACCATGATGACGGTGTTGCCGAGGGCACTGAACTGGCGTGCGGCTTCGAGGCCCATGCCGGTGCCGGCTCCGGTGATGAGGATGGTGTTGCCGGTGGTCTTCATTTGCTGTCCTTTACGGTGATGCCCTCACTCTGGGTGGCGGGGGCGATAGGAGTCAGGTTCTCTGTGAGGAGTTCGTGGGTGAGCAGCGGGAGGACGATCTCGCCCAGCCCGTCCTCGATGACTCGGCGGCCGTGCCGGTCGGCGTCCTCGAGCGACGCCCAGCTCTCAGCGATGCGGAACTCTCCCGCTCGGCCATCGACTCCGAAGATGGCGTAGGAGATGTTTCCGGGCTCGGTGGGAACGGTCGCGGCGAGCCCCTCGAAGACCTCGAACAGACGGGCGGCTGCAGCAGGGTCTTTTGCGACGAAGTGCGTCAGTTGGGTGATCATGGAGCGTTTTCCTCTCAGTTCCGGGTTGTCGGGGCGACGGCCTGCTTTTTGACCGTCGCCCCGTGTCCGGCGATAGTGGGTCAGTTGCTGGCGGCGAAACCGTCGACGTCGGTCAGCCCGGCGGTGTCGTGCTGGGCTCGGATCTCGAGGATGCGGGCCTGGAGTGCGTCGGTGATCATCGAGTAGGCGTCCGATCCCATGACAAGCCGACGGGGGGGCTCGGGATTCTCACCCGCGGCGATGAGGCCGTCGACCACCTTGGACTGATCGCCTGCCATCTCCTCCAGGGGTGCCTCTTGCCGCATGATCGCGGTGTTGTTGGCGTAGGCGGGCAGCGGCTCCTTGCGACCCATCACCTCGTAGAACGAAGTCCGGATCAGGCCAGGCTCGACCAGTGTGGTCGTAATTCCGAAGGGCTCGACCTCGGGACCCCAAGCCTCGAAGAATCCCTCGACGCCCCACTTCGCGGCGTGATAAAGCGAGAAGCCGGGGAAGGCGATGTGTCCGCCCATGCTGGAGAGCTGAATGAAACGCCCGCCGCCCTGCTGACGCAGGTGCGGCGTGACCGCCTGGGCGAGGGTGATGGAGCCCAGCAGGTTCGTCTCCAGCATCCGCCGGGTGTCGTCGTCGTCGAGCTCCTCGGCGGCGCCGAGAATTCCGAAGCCGGCGTTGCTGACGATGACGTCGATGTGGCCGAGCTCTGCGAACGCCTCGTCGACGACCTTCCGGATCTGCGCGGAGTCGGTGACGTCGAGGGCGTGGCGCCAGAGGAGGTCGCCGTACGTGTCGGCGAGATCGTCGAGCTGTTCGGGGCGGCGGGCAGTTGCTGCGACGCGGTCTCCGCGGGCGAGGAGCTTCTCGACGAGTTCGCGGCCCATACCGCGGGAGCTGCCGGTGATAAACCAGGTCTTGGTCATAATGTGTTCGCTTTCGTTTTAGAGGGAGTGCAGGATGCTGATGCGACGCGCGAAGATCTCGTCTCGGATCGAGATCGTCGGCGCGAAGTGGTCCCAGCCATGGTTAAGTCCCGGGATGACGTGCAGTTCGGTGCTGACGCCGGCGGCCCAGAGGTGTTGCGCGTAGGTGACGGTCTCGTCGCGGAACGCGTCGAGTTCACCGACCTCGAGGTACGTCGGCGGCAGGCCAGAGAAGTCCTCCAGCTGCGCCGGGACGATCGTGGGGGGCTGGTCCCCAGCGTGGTCGTCTCCCAAAAGGCTGATCCATCCGGTGTGCCTGAGGGTGTCGAGATCAGCCGAGAAGGGGACAAGGTTGGGATCGAGCGGCGTCTCGCGGTTGTCGAGCATCGGGTAGATGAGGATCTGGCGGGCCAACGCGATGCCTTCGCGGGTTGCACGGATTGCCGCCGCAGCGGCGAGGGTTGATCCGGCGCTTTCACCCATGACCGCAATGCGGCTGGGATCCACGCTGAGTCGTGTGGCGTTTTCGATCAACCACGTCAGACCGGCATAGACGTCGTTACTGATTGTCGAACCCGTGGCTTCAGGAGCCAGCCGGTACTCGACCGAGAGGATCGGAACACCGGACGCCGCGACGTACTGCGCCAAGAACGGTGCGAAGTGGGCGACCTCGCCGGCGACAAATGCACCACCGTGCGCGTGCAGAACGGCAGCGCTTACGGCGTCGTCTGCGCGTGCAGCGCCACCAACGGGCGCGTACCAGTGCAAGTCGATTTCGACGCCGTCATCGGACGCTGTGGTGAAGACCTGGCGCTCGACCTCGGGCTGGTCGAGGTTGGCGGTCAGTTGCGGGTAGGTCGCCGCCACTGCGGTTCGCCAGGTCTCCCAGTCACCGCGGACCAGGGGATCAGCCGGGGTGTCACCGGCCGCGGCGGCGAAGACCGCTGCGAGTTCAGGATCGAGGGACAAGGGCATGTGCACTCCTAGCTCTTTGTTGTGGACGTCAATCACCGTATGACCTAGAGTTCGCTCTAGATCAAGAAGGAGTTTTATGAATACGCAGCTGTTGACGATCGGCGAGGTCAGTGAGCGAACAGGTCTCGGTGTCCACGCCCTTCGGTACTACGAACGTGAAGGTCTGCTGCTCGGATCGGTGGCACGTAGCAGCGGTGGGCGCCGGCTGTACACGACCTTCGACATTGAGTGGCTGACGATGTGCAACCGCTTCCGAGCCTGCGGGATGCCACTGAGCGACATCCGCCGCTACGCCGAACTCGTCGCCGACGGACCGGGAAACGAACAAGAGCGCCTCGCGCTCCTCCGACAACACGAGGAGCGCGTGCGAGCCGAGATGAACGAAATGTCCGCCACGCTCACTGCGATCGCGGCGAAAGCTCAGTTGTATGCCGAACACGTTGAAGCAGGCGATGCTGGAATGTTATGGACCGGGGAAACCCCCTCCTGCCTCGCACTTGAGAGCATCGCTGCGCAGGTGAAACAATCCGCCTGAAGGTAGTCGGCAAGTACCGGATCGCAGAAGCTACACACCGCTGCAGGTCCCGCACGAGGATGACCAACCCGCCGCAAGGTAGCATTGCAGCTAGGAGAGGATCGTCTTTCTGACGTCGGTTTTTCTGCGTTAATAGCGTCTACGGATGACCAAACTGCTTGTCAACTGCGGAGCGCCGAACCTCGCGGCAGTGAAGCTCTAATGACATTAGCTTCCTGCCGCCGCGGGTTGTTCGACATTATGGCGATCGGGCTCGCCGGCGTTGATGACGTCCTGCGGGTGTGCTCGTCGGATGGACGGCGACATATGCCACCAGAAGGGTTGCCGACGCTGGTTCACGTTTAAGGCGTCCGTGTGGCGTCGGGCGAAAGCTTTGCGGTACCGACTGAGTTGCCGGCAAAATGAGGAAGGGCCACGCCAAGCGACGTGGCCCTTCCTCATTCCGGTCCGGAGCGCCGATGGTAGCTAGCACCTGCCGCGGACACCTGGCGGGAACAACCAGAGCGTTTCAGCAGTATCGAAACCCGCGGCACAGTTGAGGGTTTCGCAGAGAATTACGCTTCGGTCAGCTGACTGCGGAGGGCGTCGACATCGAACACGAATGCCATGGCGGAAATTCGCACGTCTACTACACGCCAGAACGCCGTCTCCGTAAACGCGACCGATGCTCCGGTTGGGCCGAAACCGAAGAATTCAGACACCGGCGTGCCGGAATCCGTTAGACGGACAGCAATGCTATCCCCTTCGGCGACCTCATCCAGAACTTTCCAGTGAAGATCGGGAACAGCAGCGTCGTAACTCTTGAACTGCGCGACGATGCTTTGCCTGCCGAGCGAAACACCGTTGACGACGACCTCATCTTGTAAAAAATCAGCGAGTCGATCGAAATCGTGAGCGTTCGCCATTTCGAAAAAGCGCCGGACGAACTCGTGAGCGTCGAATGTCGGAAGGTGCATAGTCATATCGTTCCTCTCAGTAAGTGCCGACGATCCGTCAGCCTCTGGCGACGATAAATGCTCACGTTGACGGTAGGTGCAAGTCCGTCATGCGGTCGGCCCAGGGAGTGCAACCGCAACGGTGACACCGCGCTCGACGAGCTCGCTCGAGTCAATGATGGCCGCCAAGCGTCGGCGTGCTTTGCCGAGCTCAGTGGCCTTTGCGTCAAGTTGCTTCAGTTCCGCGCGCAAACCGTCGATCTGCGCCGGCGTCAGCAGGCGCGGCCCAAGGCAGGTGTCAAGTTCGCGAATGGTTTTGCTGGACAGGCCAGCGGCGTACAGCTGCTGAATCGTCCGAACGCGCCACACTGCGTCCGAGTCGTAGACGCGATGGCCGCGTCCTGTGCGCCCGCTTCTAAGCAGGCCTTGCTCCTCGTAGTACCTAATCGCTCGTACGCTGGCATTCACAATGCTCGCCAATTCTCCAATTTGCACCTGTCACCAAACGTCGTGAGAGCATGCGCCATTCCGACTCGATCAGGACCGGCGATCTTGCCCGCATTGCTGATTCAGTAGTGGATCAATTGCTGGACAGGACAATCGGGCCGGCCTGGGCCTTTGCTCGGCAGTCAGCGTGCTTCTAAATGGACATCCCAAGGTCGGCATGATCGTCAGAGCGGCTGCACTTCCGGTGCGGGGTGTCGGAGCTGATCCAGGGTGATGGTCTCGCCGAGGACACCCCAGTTTGCGGCGGGAACGTCGCGGAACAGCACGTACACGGCGGGCTTTACTGAGCGGGCGGCCGCGCTGATTAGGTCGGTGAATTCGCGGATCAACGCCGCTTTTTGCTCGTCCTCGAGGCCACCGGTGAATGCGTTCACCTCGACGGTGATGACCGGGGTCCCGTTGGTGGTTCCACCGTGGAAGACCGCTGCTTGCTCGTGGTCGCGGAAGAAGATCCAGCACGTACTTCGCACGAACGGTGTCGCGGGCAGCCCCTCGTGGTGCAGGGCGCTGTCGGTCAGACGTCGAGCGAGACCCTGCCGATCCTGGACGTGGATTGCTCCACCGGGTGCGTCGATATAAATGACGGGCATCGTGCTCTCCGTTGCGTATCCGACGCGGCTGCCCGTAACGTTCTGCTGCGGGCGGCCGCATAGGAGTGCTTACTTGCTGTAGTCGGTGCTGTGCGCGAGTTCGCGGCCATCGCGGATCTGCTCCAGCAGGTTGTTGGCCTTGTTCTCGGCGAGACCTGAAGAGTCCGAGCCGAGCTGCTGGCGCAGTGGGCCGCCCTGCTGAGCGATGGCGGAGAGTGCGGCAGCCGCTTTGTCCGGGTCGCCCGGCTGGGTGCCGGGCATGGCCTTGTGCTGGGCGACCATCTCCCGGATCGCCGGGTACGCGTCCGTTGTGGTCTCGGGAAGCGCAAGGGAGTGGTCGGTGAGGAAGTCGGTATTGAAGTAACCCGGCTCGACGACGGAGACGCTGATGCCGAAGTCCGCGACCTCGGCGGCGAGTGATTCACTGAGCCCCTCGATGGCGTACTTGCCCGCGCAGTACAGACCCCAGCCAGGGAAGGAGAGCAGCCCAAGGATCGAAGAGACGTTAATGATGTGGCCACTGCCTACGGCGCGCATTCCCGGAAGAGCGGCGCGAATGACGTTCCACGTGCCGCGCACCTGCACGTCAAACATGGCTTGCACGTCCGCGTCAGAAGTTTCCTCGACGGCCCCGAGGTAGCCGTAACCGGCGTTGTTCACGACGACATCGATCCCGCCAAACCGGGTGGTGGTCTCGGCAATGCCGCGTGTGACGGCCTCGACGTCGGTGAGCTGCACGGCCAAAGGCAGCAGGTTCGACGTGTCAGTGCCGTCAAGCGCTGCGACAAGACGGGCAGTGGAGCGGGTAGTCGCAGCGACGTTGTCACCACGCCCCAGCAGGTGCTTCACCAAGGCAAGGCCGAGGCCGCGGGAGGCACCGGTAACAAACCAAGTCGCAGGTCGATCAGAGGGGTAGGTCATTGCGAAGCTTCTTTCTGTCGGTGAACTGCCCTAAAGGGCTCACCTCCAAGCCTCGCGATTCGGAACGACGCGCAGCCGCCCGTACCTAGCCCGGGAATGCCTAGGAATCACCGTCCTACCCGGCGGAATCAGGCGCGCCGTCGACCAAATCGGGAACGACGGGATCCAACGCGGCCGGCTTCGTGCACTTCACGCGTTTCGGTGCGGTCCAGTGTCCAAGAAGGCTCATCGCTTCCCGCGAGGCGCTGTCCGGCGCGGTCGTGTACACGTACACGGTCTGGTCCCGGTCGCCAGGCAGCAGGAACGACTCGTACTCCACCGCCAACTCACCGATAACAGGGTGTACAACCTGCTTCGTTCCATAGGTTCGCTGCTGCACCTGATGCTGCGCCCACCACGCCGCGAATTCCGCACTTCCGACCATGAGCTCCCCCACCAGGGCCTGTAAGCCCCGGTCGTGCGGATGATTCCCCGCCGCGAATCGCAGCGTCTCCACCGCCGTCCGAGCCTGCAGCTCCCAGTCAACGAACAACGATCTCGCTGCGGGGTCGAGTAGCAGCCACCGCGCGTAGTTACGTTCTTTCGGTGCCATAGCATCAAAATCCGCGAACAGAGCCCTGGCCAGCCTGGTGCTGGCGAGCACACTGGCGTCGTACCCCAAGACCAGCACCGGGTGATCACCTAGCGCCTCAAGCAACTGCCAAAGACCTTTCCGAACGCGCTGCACACTCGTCCGCGGCGCAGCCACC
Organism: Frondihabitans sp. VKM Ac-2883; assembly: GCF_015350875.1. NCBI lineage: Bacteria > Bacillati > Actinomycetota > Actinomycetes > Micrococcales > Microbacteriaceae > Frondihabitans > Frondihabitans sp. VKM Ac-2883. The sequence continues at coordinate 52,163 of NZ_JADKSF010000009.1, forward strand.
GGCGCCTCCGACGCCGCCACCAGGTGGCGCACGTGTTCCCGGCTGGCATCATCCAGCTGCAACGCCGCCGCCAACGCGGCCACCACCTGCGCAGAAGGGACGATACGTCGCCCCTGCTCCAAGCGCGTGTAGTAATCGGTCGACACCCCCGCCAGCAACGCGACTTCCTCCCGGCGCAGCCCAGGAACACGACGCACTCGCCCATCGGCCAGCAACGAGCCAACGGGTTGCACGTTCGCACGTGCGCGCCTGAGGAACGCACCCAGCTCCTGAAACGAAGACGTCACCCAACCATCCTCCCTCGGACAACGAGCTACTCGCCTAGCCCGCATAATCCCACCCACAATAAGACCGCGTCAGCAGCCCGGGATACGTGGCTGCAGGCTGAAGGCCTGCACGCGAGGCGGGGGTGGTTGTCGGTTGCGTGGCGTTACCCAAAAGGGCGTGCCCAGCGCAATCGCCACGGCGGCACCAGTCGCAGCGAGACCGCTTGCAACGTTCCTAGAGCCAGTCATGTGAATCCCCTCATTCGTGTCCTTAACACGCCATGATCCAGCACCCTCCCTCGAACCTCCCCGTGGCGAGTCGCAGCTGCCTCCGCGGCTCTCAATGCTTAGGGGCGTTGAGGGTTCTCTTCCGAACGGGGCTCCGGCCGCCCGGGAGCCGTCCGTCTTGCGGGGTGCGGTTCACCGCCCGATCTGGTCGAGCTCGGCGAGATCGTCCGAAGCAAGTGTCAAAGCGGCCCCCATGACGTTCTCGCGAAGGTGCTCGACGGAGGAAGTACCTGGGATCAGGAGGATGTTCGGCGACCGCTGAAGAAGCCACGCCAAAGCGACGGCCATTGGTGTGGCGCCGACCCGCGCTGCGACGGCCGAGAGGGTGTCGGATTGAAGGGGGCTGAAGCCTCCGAGGGGGAAGAAGGGCACATAGGCGATACCCTCGGACGCGAGTTGGTCGATGAGGTCGTCGTCCCCGCGGACGGCGAGGTTGTACATGTTCTGAACACTGACGATCGGCGCGATCGCCTGGACCTCGGCGATCTGGTCGGTGGTGGCGTTACTGATGCCGAGGTGCCGGATGAGCCCTTCCTGCTGCAACTGGACCAGGGTCTCGAACGCCTCGCCGACGGATTCGGCCACGGGACCTTCGGCGTTGCCGACCCGCAGGTTGACGAGGTCGAGGGTGTCGACTCCGATGGCTTTCAGGTTCTCGCGGACCTGCTGCTGCAGTTGTACGGGTTGCCGGGCCGTGGGCCAGCCGCCCTGGGCGTCACGGTTCGCGCCGACCTTGGTGACGATGTGCAGGGACTCGCCGTAAGGGTGGAGAGCTTCGCGGATGATGTCGTTGGTGACGCGGGGCCCGTAGGCGTCGCTGGTGTCGATGTGAGTGATGCCGAGCTCGACGGCTTGGCGAAGGACTGCATGGGCCGCACGTCGGTCGGCCGGGGGTCCCATGACCCAGGGCCCAGCAAGTTGCATGGCCCCGTAGCCGAACCGGGTGACTTCGAGGTCGCCGAGCTGCCAAGTGCCGCCGGGAAGAGTGGTGGCTGATGTCGTCATGGTGCTGCCTTTCAGAGGAACGGGGTGGCGCCTTGTGGCTCCATGCTCCATTCTTGGGAAGTAGCTTCCGGCTGGGAAGTACGCACCTTCAGGTGCCTTGATACCCATACGGAACAAGGAGTCGTCATGCCCACGATGACAGCGGCCGAGAGACGAGCCGAGAGCAAGGCGCAGTACAACGCTTTCCTGGCGGTGTGCCCGAGTCAGAAGCTTCTCGACCGGATCTCCGACAAATGGGTCACCCTAATTCTGACAGCGTTGGGAAGCGGACCGGAATGCGTAGGGGATCCTGCACCCATGCGTTATTCCGAGCTAGCACGAACCCTGGCAGGGGTGAGCCCGAAGATGCTGACGCAGACCCTGCGCTCACTGGAGAACGACGGCCTCCTCACCCGGACAGCCGAGCCGACCGTGCCGGTGACCGTCACCTACGAACTGACCCACCTCGGCCTCTCCCTGCAGGACACCATCCGCGGCCTCAAACGATGGGCAGAGGAACACATGGACGAGGTCATCTCGAACCGTGAAGCACACACCGCGACCGAGCACGTCGAGCGCTAGGGGCTCAAGGGGCGGGTGCTGGTGCAGCGTTCTCGGCTCCGGCAGGCTTGAACGATGAACCCAATTCGTCTCTGCGGCCATGACCGAACATCGCAGTCATTTCAGCGAGGCGGGGAATCATCTGCCGCGATGCACTCATCGCTGTCCGCACCCGCGTGGCCGATCCCCCCGCAGCGTAAGCCGATGCGTTCGCGGGCAGTGCTGCTCGGAGGGCGTTGGTGATGCCGGTCAGGATGACGACCAGGTCGGGACGAAAGGCGCCAACAAGCCGAGGAGCCGTGGGGCGAAGCGTGGCGAAAATACCTTCGGGCCCTCAGACGTAATCGCCATTGTCGCCACGGTCACCGGGGCCTGTTGCCGGTGGCTGGCGGCTTCCAAAAGCGTGGTAGTTCCTGCTGCAGGGCCATTTTCGACTTCGACGGCCAGATAGATGGCGCCGGAGACATTGCCTTCTCGGGTTGCGATCCACAAGCCTGGCTGCTCTTGCCGCCACCGCCTGCGACTCGCATCGGCCCGCGCTACAGGTCCGCGGCGATGCTCCGCATGAGACCCTCGAGGTCCCGTTCCACCTCGACCGTCTGGATGCCGCGCTCGACGGCTCCCGCCACCAGTTTTCCCGTGATCTCCCGGCCAACGAGCTTTGCCCAGGCGTCGTTCTCCTCGAGGAGTTGCGCGGTGAGATCAGAGGCAGGCAGGAGGTTCTTGGCCTGCGCGATGACGTCGGCGCCGACGGCGGCGATATGAGCGGCGAGGTCATCGACGAACGTGTCGAGTTGGGCGGCAGGAAGGGCGCGATTGATCCAACCGTAGGCGGCCGCCGTATCCGCGTCGAAAAGGTCGCCCGAGAGAAGGACCTCGAGAGCGCGGTTCCGGCCCGTCCGCTCAAGGAGGTACTGCGTTCCCCCGCCTCCGGGAAGGATGCCCATGAGCGACTCGGGCTGACCGATACCGGCCGTCTCTCGAGCGGCGAATGTCATGTCGGCGGCTGCGACGAACTCCGCCCCGCCTGCCCTCGCCGTGCCGACGAGTTTGACAATGGTCACTTGAGGCTGGTGCCGCAAGAGCTCGCCCACGCTCTGAAAGACGTTCAAGCCCGGGTTGCTTTCGGCGATCTGGGTGAGCTCGCCCATCTGATCGAAGATTCCCATGTCAACGTGGGCGAGGAAGAACTCGTCGTTCGCGCTCGAGAACACGATGACGTGAACCGATGCCTCGTCCCGCAAGCGCCCTAGGAGATCGTGGAGTTCACGGATGAGGGTAGCGCCGAGGACATTGACGGGCGGGTTGTCGAGGACGACAGCGGCGACCCCGGCTTCGATGGTGACATGGAGGTTGCTGTATGTGGGGAAGTTCATGAGATCTTTCATGGTTGTCCATAGGCAGGTACGTTTGCTTTGCATACCTAGCCTCATCGGTGAGGCGAGGACCGTCAATAACGCACTTTCCTGGCACCAAGGATTCCGAAGGACACCTCCATGTCGACAATCAACACCGTTCCGGACCCCCGATTCCGCGTCGATTGCCCGAGCCGGCCCATCCTGGATCAGGTGGCTGACAAGTGGTCGATGATGGTGCTCGCCGTCCTGGAGAACCCGACGCGATTCAACGAGATCAAGCGGCAGCTCGAAGGAGTCACCCAGCGTGTGCTTACACAGACACTGCGACGTCTCGAGCGCAACGGGATGATCTCGCGACGCGTCCTCCAGACCTCTCCGGTGGGGGTCGAGTACTCATTGACGCCTCTCGGCGAGTCTTTCCGGATGCCCTTCATTCGGCTCTACGAATGGACAGTCGAGCACAGCGACGAAGTCGAGGCTGTCCAGCGCCAATACGACGCTCGGATCGCCTCCGGGACTGGCTGACGACTGACGCACGGGAATCCGTCGAGTTCTGAAGGGCGGTTCGAAGCGTTTCCACGCTGACGTGCGGATAGTGATCGCAAGGGGTTGGCCATCGGACACGTCGCTTGAGACGATTGGGGATGTCTCCTACGACTGCGCTTCTAGTCATCGACCTCCAGCGCGGCGTCGTGCAGGGTTGCCTCGACACGCGGACGGCGTGATCCATCGCGCGGCGTAACTCGTCGAGCGCGCGCAATCGTCAGGTGTGCCTTAGGTAGTTCCCGACCAGCTTGCTTGAGGCACAAAGCCCGAAACCAGCGATAAGGCGGCTGGTGGATCCCGAGCGGATCAGTACGATGGAGCCGCCTCTGTTCACGGTGCGTGCCGCGTGCTGCAGCGTGAAGAAGGCACCTTTTGCGTTGACGCCGAAAGAGTGTTCACAATCGATGCGGAAGGCCTCCCTGCTTTCGCTGGGAGGCCTTCTTTAGCGTGGTCAGAGTTCGACGATGACTTTGCCTCGGGCGTGGCGTCCTGCTTGGAGTTCTACTGCCGCGCGGACTTCTTCGACGGGGAAAGCTGCCGCGATCGGGACGCGAAGTACGCCGTCTGCGATGAGTTGTGCGAGGTCCTGCAGGGATTCGGCACTGGTGGTAGCGCCATTGGCCGCGGGCACTCCCTCGACAATGGCTGCGATGGTGCAGATGCGGTTGTCAGGGACGCCGAGCTCTCGGGCAACGTCGACCGTGTCAGTTCCGTGCAAATCGAGCGCGGCAGTGATAGGTCCGCCATCGAGTGCGCGGACTCGGTCGGTGAGCCCTTCGCCATACGCGACCGGCTCGGCACCAAGGGTTGTCAGGTACTCCGCCGTGGCCGGGGAACCGGTGCCGATCACGCGGGCGCCTGCAGCACGGGCGAGCTGGACGGCGAACAGGCCGACGCCGCCTCCCGCGCCCCCCACCAGGACCGTGTCATTCGGGCTGAGGTTCAGCACCTCCAAAGCTGCCGCAGCTGTGCTGCCCGCGATCGCGATCGTTGCCGCAGTTTGATCATCGACACCGTCGGGGGTGTGGTGAGCGACGCCGGACGCGATGTTGCCGTCCGCTTTCACGATGACGAAATCAGCCAGAGCCCGAGACAGTGCCGCCCCGTAGACCCGATCACCGACCGAATAGCCCGTGGCGCCCTCGCCAATCTCATCGACAACGCCGGCGTAGTCGGTTCCATACCCGGATGGCAGCGTCAAACCAAACCGGGCTGCTGTGTCCGCGTCGGAAGTCATGAACCAGTCCATCGGGTTCAGGCCCGCGACCGTCACCTTGACCCGGATCTCATCGGGTCCCGGGTGCGGTGCGGGAACGTCCTGCAGGGTCAAGTTCTCGGGGCCGCCGAAAGATTCAAGCAATACCGCTCGTGCGGGTGAGGACTCGTGTGTGTCGTTGTTCTGTAGGTCAGCCATGCGTTACCACTCCTGAGATAGATTAAACGGACGACGATCCGTATTGAACCCACTATAACCGGAGCATGTTCCTTTTGACTAGTCCTGATGTCCGCCCGCTTCGTTCCGACGCCGTGCGCAACCGCGAGCAACTCCTTTTGGTTGCCACCCGGGTGCTCGCGACCGACGGCACCGAGACATCGATGCGGGCGATCGCGCGGGAAGCCGGAGTGGGGATTGGGACGCTCTACCGACACTTCCCCACCCGCGAGGCCCTGGTGGAGGCGGTGTACAGCGATCAGGTCGACCGACTCACCACCGGCGCCCAGGAGCTGCTCGCCCAGCACTCCCCCGCCATTGCTCTCCGCGCCTGGATGGACCTGTATGGCGAGTGGATCGCCGCTAAAAGCGGCATGCTCGACACTCTTCTTGCCATGGTCGAGTCCGGCGACCTGGGGCACGCCCAAACACGCGAAAAAATTCTCGAGGCGATATCGACCATCCTCCGAGCCGGAGCTACCCGGGGCGATCTCCGCTCCGATGTGACCGCCATCGAAGTCTCTGCGAGCCTCATCGGCATCTTCACCGTCAGCAAGCAAGCCGGCGGCGCACTCAGGACCGATCGACTTCTCGACATTCTTCTCGACGGTCTCCGCCCCACTCGATAGCTGAGTATCCAACTCACTGGCGTCTCGTCTCGTGCTTTGAGTGGAGCGATTCTTGTCGATTAAACGGAGCGTGCTCCGGCAATGTGTTACAGTCTGAACGGAACGCGCTCCGATTAGAGACGCGTGTTGTCTCGCCTCGACTGAAAGGGACCTTCTCCTCATGCCCATCACGGATCAATCCGTTTCCCCTGTCGATCCGGATCGGGTGGATCGCGCGGTGTGGGTCACCGCGTTCACGATCATTGTTGGCGCGATGGCGGTGGTGTTCGATTCCACGATCGTGAGTGTCGCGATCAACGATCTTTCTTCCCGGTTGCACGCACCGCTCAGCACCATCCAGTGGGTGAGCACGGGGTATCTGCTGGCGATGTTCATCACGATCCCGATCGCCGGCTGGGCGCAAACGGCTCTCGGCGGCAAACGGCTATGGCTGATCGCTCTCGCGACATTCCTCCTCGGCTCCGTGCTGTGCGCGGCGGCCTGGAACGCGGAGAGCCTCATCGCGTTCCGCGTCCTTCAGGGCCTTGGCGGCGGAATTATGTTGCCTTTGATGACCACCCTCATCATCCAGGCGGCAGGTGGCCGCAACATTGGACGAGTGATGGCCGCAATCACTCTCCCGACCGCTCTCGGCCCCATCATCGGGCCCGTCCTCGGCGGGGTGATCCTCGCCGCCGCCGACTGGCGTTGGCTCTTCCTTGTCAACATTCCTTTCTGCGTCATTGGAGGATGGCTGGCCATTCGCAACCTCGCCCCCTCAGCGCCCAGCCGGCGCACGCGCCTGGACATCATTGGGCTCCTCCTCATCTCCCCCGGCGTCATCGCCGTGGTCTACGGCCTCTCACAGGCCGCCGGTGCGGGCGGTTTCGGGACCGGAAAAGTGCTCACCCCGTTCATCGGGGGCCTGCTGCTGCTCACGGGTTTCGTCGGCTGGGCGTTGCGCCGCCGCGACAGGGCTCTCATCGACCTCCGACTGTTCGCGCACCGGCCCCTCGCGTCCGGCTCGGTGCTCGGCTTCCTCGCCGGAGCCACCCTGTTCGGTGCGATGTTCCTGCTCCCCCTCTACTGGGAAGCAGCCCGCGGACAAACCGCCCTCGGCGCGGGCCTGCTCCTCATCCCCCAAAGCATCGGAACGCTCCTCTCCCGGGGCCCTGCAGGTCGACTCACCGATAAATTTGGACCACGCTGGGTTGCCCTCATCGGCTTCGCAATCGTCACCCTCGCCACCATCCCCTTCGCTTTCGCCACCTCCGACACCAACTACGCCCTCCTCCTTGCTGCGTTACTTGTTCGAGGGTTCGGCATGGGAGCGGCAATCATTCCCCTGACCGGGGCATCCTTTATCGGCCTTGCCGGCCACGAAGTGCCCGGCGCCAGCATCATCACCAGGGTCATCCAACAAATCGGCGGATCCGTCGGCACCGCCGTAGCGGCGGTCGTCCTTCAAACCACCTCTACGCACGGTGCGTCCCACGGGTATGGCATCGCGTTCTGGTTCGCCATCGGCATCACCGCGGTCGCCACCCCCGTCTGCCTCGTCCTCCCCGGCAAAACAGCCGTCCGACGAGCAACGGACGAGGCAGCCCTAGCCACCCAAAGCGTCTGATAACCACGGTCGACTGACCACACAACTCGGTAACTGCACCCGAAGGACAACCTCAATGCAAAACAACACTCAGGCGAACATCGGCGTCGTCGGCCTCGCCGTCATGGGCTCGAACCTCGCCCGCAACCTCGCATCGCGCGAGGGCAACACGGTGGCGGTCTACAACCGATCGCCGGAGCGCACCGACGTGCTGATGAAGGAGCACGGCGACGCCGGGTTCATCGCGTCGAAGTCGATCGAGGAGTTCGCGGCTTCGCTGTCGAAGCCGCGCACCGCCATCATCATGGTCCAGGCCGGCAAGGGCACCGACGCGGTCATCGGGCAGCTGGCCGACCTGTTCGAGGAGGGCGACATCATCGTCGACGGCGGCAACGCCAACTTCCACGACACCATCCGCCGCGAGCACGAGCTGCGCGAGCAGGGCCTGAACTTCGTCGGCACAGGCATCTCCGGCGGCGAGGAGGGCGCGCTCAAGGGGCCGTCGATCATGCCCGGCGGCTCCGCCGAGGCGTGGGAGACGCTCGGCCCGATCCTGAAGTCCATCGCCGCGGTCGCCGAGGGCGAGCCCTGCGTGACCCACGTCGGCACCGACGGCGCCGGGCACTTCGTCAAGATGATCCACAACGGCATCGAGTACGCCGACATGCAGCTGATCGCCGAGTCGTACGACCTGCTCCGTCGCATCGGCGGACACGAGCCGGAGGCGATCGCGAAGGTGTTCCAGGAGTGGAACAAGGGCGAGCTGGAGTCGTACCTGATCGAGATCACGGCCGAGGTGCTGAACCAGAAAGACGAGAAGACCGGCAAGCCCCTGGTCGACATCATCGTCGACGAGGCCGGATCCAAGGGCACCGGCGTCTGGACCGTGCAGAACTCCGTCGGCCTCGGGGTCCCCGTCGGCGGCATCGCCGAGGCCGTCTTCGCCCGCGCGGTGTCGTCGAAGCCCGACCAGCGGAAGGCCGTCCGCGACACGGTGAAGGGCCGACCCGAGATCCAGGAGGCCGGCGACGGTTTCGAGGACGACGTCGAGAAGGCGCTCTACGCCTCGAAGATCGTCGCCTACGCCCAGGGCTTCGACGCCATCATCGCCGGCGCGAAGGAGTACGGCTGGGACATCGACAAGGGCGCGATCGCGAAGATCTGGCGCGGGGGCTGCATCATCCGCGCGCAGTTCCTGAACCGCATCGTCGACGCGTACGAGAAGGACGCCTCGATCGCGACCCTCCTCGAGGACGACTACTTCGCCAAGGCCATCGCCGACGGCGAGGACGCCTGGCGGCGCATCGTGGCGAAGGCGGCGCTGTCCGGGATCCCGGTTCCCGGCTTCTCGTCGGCTCTCGCCTACTACGACTCGCTCGCGTCCGAGCGGCTTCCCGCCTCGCTGATCCAGGGCCAGCGCGACTTCTTCGGCGCGCACACCTACAAGCGCACCGACAGCGACAAGGTGTTCCACACGCTGTGGAGCGGCGACCGCTCCGAGATCGAGACGGAGCCCTCGACGCACTGAGGCGGTCGAAACGCTGGTGCTCGGTGAGGGGCAGAGTGTCGCTGGCGACCACCGAGTCGATGAACTCGTTCGAGAGGATTTCGGGCGCAGGTTCGGAGAACACCGCGTAGGTGGCCGCGACCACCACGCCGATCGCACCGGCGGCCTTCACAGCCTCGGCCGCCTTGACGATGGTGCGGCCCGTGTCGATCAGGTCATCGACCAGCAAGCAGGCGCGGCCTGCTCGTTTTGCACTCCGGCCAAGACCGAAAATGCGAGATCGTTTACCTCATCCATGCCAGTTCTTTTACCACCTTGATGACTGTTGCGGCAATCTGACATAATCTGCGCATAGTTTCCAATTGACCACCGGTCAGCGGTTCGAACGGGAGTGTTTAGGAAGACCGCGGGAGCGACATTTAGTCAGGTATGAGCATTGACGCAAATTAGCACTGCCATGGGGCCCCTTGAGCCTGAACGTTTGGGCGTTACTCTCCCTCACGAGCACGTCTTCCTCACCGACAGCGAGATCCACGACAACTTTGACGTGGGTTGGGACGAGAAAGCAGCAGTGGCTCAGGCAGTCTCCAAATTGAACGAATTGAAAGTGTCTGGCATCGACACGATCGTCGATCTCACGGTTGTGGGCCTCGGCCGGAACGTTCAGCGTATCGAGCGCGTTGCGGCTCAATCGTCCGTAAATATCGTTGTCGCGACCGGTTATTACACCTTCCAAGATCTCTCTGGCTTGGTCGAGTTCCGCGATGTCGCTCGCCCCGCCGGGACGTCCATTCTCACGGAGTGGTTCATTGGCGACATCCGAGACGGGATCTTTGGAACATCCACTCGGGCTGGGATTCTGAAGTGTGCGACGGACAAGCCGGGTGTGACTGCCGGAGTGGAGAAGGTTCTGCGGTCTGTCGCGCAGGCACACCGGGAAACGGGTGTGCCGATCTCGACACACACCGACTCATCCACGCGCCGCGGCTTGGACCAGCAGCGCGTCTTTCGTGAGGAGGGCGTGGATCTCAGCCGCGTAGTCATCGGCCATTGCGGCGATACGACCGACATCGATTACTTGAAAGAACTCCTCGATGCAGGATCGTTCATCGGTCTGGACAGATTTGGTCAGGACTACATGGGTGCGTCGTTCGATCAGAGGATCGATACGGTCGTGACTCTTATCGATGCCGGGTACATCGATCGTCTGCTCTTGGCGCACGACGGAAACTTTGTGAACACGTTCATGGAACCGGACTGGAATGCCCGCGAGCAGCCGGATTGGGACCTGGAGTTTATCGGCAGGGGCGTTCTTCCCGCGCTGCGTCGTCGTGGCGTGTCTGAGGATCAGATTGATCAGATGATGGTCGAGAATCCGCGCCGAATGCTAACTCCCGGTGTCGCCTACTGAGTCGCTTGGGCCACGAGATAGGCACGAGCTGCCGTGAGGACGTCTGCGTACTCGTCCGTGATGATCGTCGCGCTGCTGAGGTCGAGGGATCGACACAGCGAGACCTGACCGAGCTTTGAGCCGTCGGCGAGGACGAAGGTTTCGCGGCTGTGCTCGTGGGCGAGCCGCTTTTTGTTGGCCTCGCGGATGTCGAACGTCGTCACGCCGGCATCCCGACTGATACCGTTCGCCCCGAGGAAGGCTTTGTCAAAGAAAAGGTCACCGAGCATGCGGTCGGTCATGGCTCCCACGATGGACCCGATCTCGTTCAGGTAGTCGCCACCCAGAACGGTGATCTGCACTTTCTTGTCGATGGGGAGGGCGAACACCTGGGTGTTCGAGGTGATGACGTGGACGCGGATGCCGCGGAGATGTTGGATCATGCTCGTGGCTGTCGTTCCGGAGTCGAGATAGACCGTGTCGCCGTCGTGGACCAGTTCCGCCGCGGCGCGGCCTATGGCCGCCTTCTCAGCTTTCTTGATCAGCGACTTGGCGAAGACGGGTAGTTCGACGGGGCGATCGTCTAATCGGACGGCGCCGCCCCGGAGGCTGACAAGTTGTCCTGCTTCTTCCATCGTCTTGATGTCACGTCGGACTGTGGATGGTGACGCTCCAGTGGCAGTGATGAGTTCATCGATGGAGACCGCGTCCCGGTCCCCGACGGTGTCAAGAATCAGACGGTGACGCGTATACGGCTTCATGCGGTATATCTTCGCGCATCGGCATACTCGACTGCGCCCCGACTCCCCGAACCGTGAGTGATGCCACGATTGTCGCTGCTGTGGCAGCTTGGACCGGGCTGCTGCCTTCGAGGACGGCTGTTGCAAAGGCTCCGACGAAAGAATCGCCGGCGCCCGTTGAGTCGACGGCCTTGGTCGGTCTGGACGGCACGAAGACTGTGTCGTCAGGAGTTGCGACGACACTTCCGTGGCGGCCCAGGGTCACGATCACTCCGGGACAATATCGGAGCAGTTCTCGAGCAGCTTGCATCATGAGTGTCTCGTTCGTGGGTTCCCCGAGAGCCCTCCCAAGGTAGAACGCTGCTTCATCCTCGTTTACTACGAACCAGGTGCACGAATTCGAGACCAACAAGGAGACCTCGCGCGCAGGCGCAGCGTTGTAGATGACCGGCACGTTGGTTTCATGAGCGAGGGTCACCGCTCGCGCATTTGCCTCAGCGGGTATCTCGTTTTGAATGATCACGAGTGCAGCCGACGAGATGCGCAGCCGCTGCGCGTCGACCCAGTTGGCATCGACTGCCCCGTTGGCACCCTCGAAAATGGTCGCGTAGACGTCTCCTGCACCGGTCACGTGCACGATTCCGGTGCCGGTCGATAGCTCAGAGTCGCGCAGGATCGCCGTGACGTTGTGGGCTTCGAGGTTCGCGCGGCTCTTTTGACCATTCTCGTCCGGCCCGACGGCACCGACGAATTCTACGTCTGCGCCTAGACGGGCCGCCTGAATTGCCTGATTCGCCCCCTTACCTCCGAAAGCTCCCTCCATCGAGGACGCAGGAAACGTCTCGCCGCGGCGGGGCAAGCGTTCCTGGGTAAGCAAGTAGTCGTAATTAATGCTGCCGATGACCAGGATGCTTGCCTCTGCCATTCGCGTCTCCACCTCACTGTGAGCACCAACCCTGAGTGCATTGGACGGCAAGCCTGCATGCCGCGTCCATGACTGTACGGCGAAATGACGAAAAGTGTCAAAAAAGGCTAGCCAGGGTCGCCGATTCGGCCCCAGACGCCTCGATACAATGAAAACCGATGAATAAGATTGACCGCGATTGTCATTGCGTGTACGGTCCTGACCATGAAGTTCGCCACCCGCCTCAACTCGTTCAACGGCACCGGAGACGCTGCCGCCGCACTTCGCCGCGTCGCGGCCATCGAAGGCATCGACTACGTCGACCTCAACTACCCCGAGCACTTCACGACAGTCGGCGTGGAGGCCATGAAGCCGCTCCTCGACGGGCTGGGACTCACTCTGAACAGTGTGGCCATGAGGTTCCGAAGGGACTTCGCGGCCGGTGAATACAGCAACGTCGACGAGAAAATCCGTCAGGAAGCCATCGATCTCACCAAGGCCGGCATCGATGCGGCCGTCGCCGGCGGCAGTGACCTCGTCACTGTCTGGCTCGGGTTCGATGGCTTCGACTACACGTTCCAGAAGGACTACGTTGCGGACGAGGCTCGCATCGTCGAGGCATTCCAGGAACTGGCTGACTACAACCCGGCCGTGCGACTCAGCATCGAGTACAAGCCTTACGAAGAGCGCGTTCATTCGATGATCGGCAGCCTCGGCGCAACGATCAACATCCTCAAGCTCATCGACCGAGACAACGTCGGAGCCACTCTCGACTTCGCCCACATGCTCATGGCCGGCGACCACCCCGCACTCGGCGCAGCCCAACTGCTCGCCCAGGGCAAGCTGTGGGGCGTCCACCTCAACGACGGAAACAACGCCCACGACGACGGGCTCATGATCGGCTCCATTCACCCGTTCGAGACGCTCGAGTTCATCTACTACCTGCTCAAATACGGTTACGACGCCCCGATCTACTTCGACACCTTTCCCATCCGCGAGGAAGCAGAAGCCGAAGCACGCGCCAACCTTGCCACCATCCAGCTGCTTATCGAAAAGGTCCAAGCAGTCGGTGTCGATCACATCACCGAGGTCATCCAGAAGGCCGACGGTGTCGCCGCGCAGAAGCTCCGCAACGAGCTCCTCGGCATCTCTGTGCTCAACCCCGTCGCCTAACGGTCGGCACACCGGCCCAGACGACATGTCTGGGCCGGCCCCGCGGGCCTCATCGGCCCGCTCAACGTAATGCCGCCGGGCCAGGGCCCGGCACAAAACACAACGAAGTGACGAAAGGACAGTTCCCGAACCCATGAACCGTGTTCTTAACCGTATCGGCCTGCCCAGCAACCTCGTCTGGGGTTACGTCGGCCTTGTCCTTTTCATGGTGGGCGACGGTGTCGAGCAGGGCTGGCTCTCTCCCTACCTCGCCTCCCGCGGCATCCCCGTGCCGCAAACTGCTCTTCTGATCACCGTCTACGGCATCACCGTCGCAATCGCAGCGTGGCTCTCCGGAGTCCTCGTGCAAACCATGGGTCCCCGCCGCGTGATGCTCGCCGGAACGGTCGCCTTCGTCATGGGAACAATCGGCTTTGTTGGGCTCGGAATCCCCCACTTGAACTGGCCCGTCATGCTCGTGTTCTACGCGATCCGAGGCATCGGCTACCCGCTGTTCGCATATTCCTTCCTGACATGGATCAATTACTCCGCACCCGTCCAGAGACGGGGCCTTGCGGCAGGCTGGTACTGGTTCGTCTTTTCCCTGGGTCTGAGTGTCATCGGCCCGTTCTACTCATCGTTCGCGATCCCCCTCATTGGCAACATCTCCGTGCTCTGGACTGGAGGGATCTTCGTCCTGGTCGGCTCCGTTCTGGGCGTCTTCGTGAACCGAGCAAAAGTCCCCACCTCCGAAATGCACCAGTTCAGCCTGCGCGAGGTATCGAAAGCGGTCACGTTGCTCCAACGACCGGTCATCTCCCTTGGCCTGGCCGTCAAGACCATCAACGGGCTGGCCCAATACGGGCTACCGGTCTTCATGCCGATCTACCTGGCAACGTTCGGGTTCTCGACCACGGAATGGCTGCAAATGTGGGGTCTGGTCTTCACGGTTGCCATCTTCGCCAATCTCTTCTTTGGATACGTCGGCGACAAAATCGGCTGGCGGCGCACGATCGCTGGCGTCGGCGGCATCGCATACGCGGCCGTCCTGATCGTGGTCTTCATCACGCCCCACGTTGTGGGCCACAACTTCCCGGTGATGACCACCATCCTGTGCCTGTGCGGCGTCACGATGGCGGGCTTCGTTCCCCTCTCAGCGTTGTTCCCACTCCTGGCACCCGACAACAAGGGTGCAGCGATGTCCATCCTGAACCTCGGTGCGGGCCTTTCCACCTTCGTGGCGCCGGCTCTGGCAGCGGTGTTCTTCGCCACCCTCGGCGCCGGCGGCGTCATCGGCATCTACGCCGCCCTCTACGTCGTCAGCGCCATTCTCACCCCATTCCTCAAAACCCCCGAAGAACAGCGGGCCGGTAGACCTACGAGCGAAACGGGCGCCGAATCAGTTGACGCCGACCTGGAGACGAGCACGCACCGCCCCTAACTTCTTGAACCTTCCCATCCCCGCGTCACGGCCAGAGCCACGACGCTGACACCCACAACACCCTTTTCACTTGGCACACCCTGTGCCCAAACCCATGAGGTGGAATCCGCAATGGCGCGATCTCGAACCGTATTTTCCCTTTCCCTGGTGCTGGCAATCGCCCTCATCGCCGTCGTCGGCGGTGTCGTCGGCGGCCGAGCCACCGTCGCGCACTCGGCATCGAGCGGCGGCGGCGGAGCCGCCGGAGCAGCATCCGGTGTAAAGGTCGACGTCATCATCCGCGCGACCAGCTCTGAGTACTGGCAAAGCATGATCGCAGGCTCCGAGGCGGCAGCCAAGGACTACGGCGTCAAAGTCAGCTCGTTCGGACCGACCGACGAGACCGACATCGCCGGCGAGGTGCAACTCATCGAGAACTCTGTCTCCCGCGGAGTCGACGCCATTCTCATCGCCCCCAGTTCCAGCGATGGCCTGAACGCCGCCATTAATGACGCCCGCAAGGCCGGCATCAAAGTGATTACGGCCGACACCACCGTCACCGCCACTACCGAAGGTCACATCGGCACCAACAACACTCTCGCCGGAACATCGGCGGGACAGCGCATGTGCGAACTCCTCACCAAGCAGGGGGTCAAAACCGGCCAGGTTCTCGTCGAATCGCCCATCGCCGGCATCGAAGCGAACACCCAGCGCGATACCGGTTTCCGCAACGGCCTTGCCGAGAAGTGCCCCAACATCGTCTCCAAGCTTCAGAGCTACAACAACAACGACATCAGCACCGCCGCCTCGCAGGTGAACGACGCCATCTCTGCACACTCCGACCTCGTCGGCGTGTTCGCCGACAACAACAGCTCCGGCGTCGGCGCAGCAACCGCCATCAAAGACAACAAGGCAGCCAACAAGATTCCCGTCGTTGCGTTCGACTCCGACCCGGCCGAAAATGCGGCCCTGAAGTCGGGTGAAATTGACGCACTCGTCCTGCAGAACCCCTGGTTCCTCGGCTACCAGGGCGTTGTCGAATCAGCCATGGCCGTCCAGGGTCGCATTCCCCCGGCCAGCCTTGACCCTGGCGTCGCTGTCGCTGACCGGGACAACATCAGCTCGCCGGAGATCAAAGCGCTCCTCAAGCCTCAGACGGCAAAGGCCAAGGGATGAGCATCCGGCAACCTGAAGGCCAAGCCGTCCTTCAGCTCACCGACGTCTCCAAGGCCTTCGGTGCCGTTCAAGCCCTCAATGGTGTGTCACTCAAGCTGGTGCCGGGGCAGGTGCACTGTCTCGCCGGCGAGAACGGCGCCGGGAAGTCCACCCTCATCAAAATCCTCACGGGCGCCGAGCACCGAGACACCGGAGAGTTCACCGTCGACGGAGAGAACCTCACGGTGGCGACTCCTGGCTCATTGCGGGCAGCCGGCGTGCAGGCCGTCTACCAAGAACTCAGCCTCCTGCCCCACCTTTCCGTCAGCGAAAACATGTTCATGGGGCGCCTCCCGGCACGCTCAGGCATCATCCGAGCCCACGAACTCAAGAGCCGCTGCCGCACCGTGCTCGATGACCTCGGCCTTGACGATGTCGACCCCGACGTCATCGTCGAACGACTCTCGGCAGCCACGAAACAGCTGGTAGAAGTGGCCAAGGTGACCACCGCCGAACAAGTCAAAGTGATCGTTTTCGATGAGCCGACCACCGCCCTCACGGAAGCCGAATCCGAACGCCTGTTGCAGCAGATCCAACGCTTCAAGGCAGACGGCATCGCCATCCTCTACGTCACGCACCGCCTAGAAGAGATGTTCACCATCGGCGACTGGGTCACCGTTCTACGAGACGGCGAAGTTTCTCAAAGCGGCCCCCTAAGCGATTACACCGAAGCGACCCTCATCAACGCGATGGTTGGCCGCGAAGTCTCCTCGCTCTACCCCGACGAGCCCCGGCAGATCAAAGACGCGCGCCTCAGCGTCCGGGGCCTTCGCCGTACCCCGGAAAGCCCCGCCGTGAACTTCGACGCCCAAGCCGGAGAGATCCTCGGGATCGGCGGACTCCTCGGCTCCGGTCGAAGCGAATTGCTCCTGAGCATCTTCGGCTCGGAACCCGTTGCCGACGGCACTATCAGTATCGACGGCAAAAACGTTCGTCCGGACGGGCCCCGCACCATGATGGATGCCGGCGTGGCCCTGCTGACCGAGGACCGGAAGGTGCTCGGGCTTCTTCCCGACCTCTCCGTGCGAGAAAACGTCACAATCGCCAGCCTCCGCAAGGGCTCACGGCGAGGCCTCCTACCCGGAAAATCGCAAGCCCGGGAAGCTGACGCTCTACTCGATAGCCTCCGCCTGCGAGCCGGGTCCTACGACCAACCGGTCTCAACACTGTCCGGAGGCAACCAGCAGAAAGTTCTGCTCGCCCGGTGGCTCCTGACCAAACCAAAAGTAATCATGTTCGACGAGCCCACCAAAGGCATCGACGTCGGCGCCAAGGGTGAACTTTACGACGTCATCAACGACCTCGCCCGCCAGGGCCTTGCCGTCATTGTTGTTTCGTCATACTTGCCCGAACTCCTCGGCCTTGCCGACCGGATACTCGTCCTTCGCGAAGAAGCAATTGCAGGCGAACTGCCCGGCGGCGCCACCGAGGAACAAGTGTTGCAACTTGCCAGCGGCGGGGCCGGCGCCACCTCTGAGCACTTCGAGAGCACTCCTCCCGTGCACCACAACCCAGACATTCGACAGAACATCGAGGACTAAACCCATGCCCAAGCTCCTCTGGCGCGAGCCCATCGAGACAACGACCATTCGCGTGGTGCGGACCGGCGACGAAGCCACGGCCGCCACCTCCCGCACCGCCATGAAACCGAAAGTCACCACCCTCGGCACCATCGCCGGCCGAGAAAGCGGCGTTCTCGTCGTCCTCCTCGTCGCATTCGGAGCGCTCACTCTGCTGAGCGACGACTTCCTCACCGCCAACAACCTCGCCAATCTCGCCCGACAGGTATCCATCTACGGCATCCTCGCCGTCGGCCAACTCCTCGTCATACTCACCGGCGGGATCGACCTCTCCGTCGGTTCGATCGTCGGCCTAGCAGGAGCTGTCACCGCACAACTCCTCGTCGCAGGAGTCCCCGTCGTTCCCGCCATTCTGATCGGCCTTCTCGTCGGAGCGGTCCTTGGAGTCTTTACGGGCTTTATCGTCACCCGATTTAGGCTCCCACCCTTCATCGCGACACTCGGCATGATGGGCATCGCCCGAGGAATCGTGCTGGTCATCACCGGCGCCAACACCATCCAGGGCCTGCCCAACGGGTTCCAAGACATCGCAAACGGCACCATCGTCGGAATTCCAAACCTGCTCATCATCTTCGTCGTCATCGCCGCCATCGCCACGTTCGTCCTTAAACGAACGGTCTTCGGTCGATATGTTTACGCCATCGGGTCCAATCCGGAAGCGGCACGCCTAGCCGGAGTCCCCGTACGCCTCGTCACAATCGCCGTCTACGCGATCGCCGGGCTCCTCGCCGCATTCGGTGGAATCCTTCTTACCTCGCGCCTCGGAGCCGGTGTACCCACAGCGGGAACAGGCTTCGAGCTCCAGGCGATCGCCGCATGCGTCATCGGCGGAGCAAGCCTCTCCGGGGCACGAGGAAGCGCCCTCGGAGCAGCCTGCGGCGCCCTACTCATCGGCGTCCTCAATAACGGCGGCAACCTCCTCGCCGTCAACTCCTTCTACCTGCAGATCGCAATCGGCGCGCTCATCCTCGTTGCTGTCGCCTTTGACATGCTGAACAACCGCGCAGGGGCTCGAGACTAGGAACTCGGACGGGTCCGAAGCCCACGGCTCGGCTCGGACCTGACCCGCTCTCGCCGATCACACCTAACCTCAGGAGGAAAACTGCATGCTAAAGGGCATCGATACTGCACTGACGGCTGAATTGCTGGGCGTTCTCATGTCGATGGGCCACGGAGACGACATACTCCTCTGCGACGTCAACCACCCAGCCGCATCCATCGCCGCATCAACCATCCACCGCAAAGTTGTCGATTTGGCCGGATGCGACGTTCCCCGTGCCGCCGAAGCAATCCTCTCGGTGCTCCCCCTCGACACCTTCGTCGATGCCCCGGTCAAGTCCATGGCCGTCGTAGACGACCCACAACGAGTTATGCCTGTCCACCGGCGCTTTCAGTCCGTGCTCGATAAGGCCACCGGCAGGCATGTCACCGTCGAGGCCTTGGAGCGGTTCCAGTTCTACGAAGCCGGTCGACGCGCCTTCGCCGTCGTACGCACCTCAGACCCCGGACCGTACGGCTGCTTCATCCTTCGAAAAGGCGTTGTGGAGGCTTAGGAACCGGCTCTCGTTCTGTGATCGCCAGGCGTGACGCCGCAGTGCTCTGACTTTCTGGCTGCCGCATCTAAGGCCTGGTTACCCGAGCAAGCCGCGCCAGGGCTCGTCGGCTCTCATTACTTTGCTCAACATATAAGAATCAACGCAACCATTCACCAATCAGCTCTGTGTGTGCGCAAAAGATCCAGAGCAGTTTCGTGGCTTTGACGACGCGGGCGGCCATGGCGGTCTCGGCGATCTTGCCCCAGGCACGCGGGTTATAGATCTTCTTATTGCCGACTTCGCCGTCGACCTTAAGGAACCCGTCGTAGTTCTCCAGCACGGTGTCGGCGATCGAGCGGGAGAAGACGTACTGGGTGTCGGTGTCGATGTCGATGTTCACGCCGCCATTCGAGACAACCTCCACGATCCCTGCTGAAGACGAACCCGAGCCACCGTGGAACACGAGCCCGAGGGCTTGGCCGCGGTATCGAACTTCTCGGCGATGCCGGCCTGGATCTTACCGAGGAGCGCGGGGCGGAGCTTGACGCCACCCGGCTAGCTCAGTAGGGCGCGAGAAGGCTAATGACGTGCCCCTCGGGAACGGCGATTCGAGCCTTATCAACGGCCTCTCCGGGTGTTAGGGCCTCGATGGGAACCACGCTCGCCTGAGCCCGGGCGTCGCCCTTGGGGCGGTGCCTCATGTACCAGGTCATGGCCGGGGCGCTACGCCCGCGGTGTTCGTGCGTCGCGATGACGCCCTGGCACAAGCCAACAGCGCACCGCCGGCCTTGTCTCGAAACCCTTACCTGCTGCGGGGTCATCACTTGAAATGCGCACCTGCGCTGGGTGCCCGTTGGCATGGATGGGTGGAACTGGTTGGCGGAAGAAGCCAGCAGGCTATTCCCCACACAGCGCACGTGAATCCGGTCTCGAGTTGCCGCTTGGGAACTGATGAGGTGGACACGGCCCTGGAAAGAGCAGACCGACTCCGTGCCGAAGACCGGCCGCAGCTAAGCAATGTCCGTCGGATCCGTGATGCCGTACAGACTGTGTGGTGCTGGGGGTTCAAGGGGTGGCGGGATCATCCACGGTTAGAAAGTCGCCGCCGCTCTGTCGATCCTCATTTGCGTCACGGATGTTCTCGCGGTAATTAAGCACGGCTTCTCCGTGTTCTCTGGCCCAGTGGGTGAGCATCCGGATGGGTTCGTCGAGGGTGTGGCCGAGCGGGGTGAGCTCGTATTCGACGCGCGGAGGTGCTTCGGCGTAGACGTGGCGTTCGATGAGTCCGTTGGCTTGGAGCCGCCGGAGTGTCTGCGTGAGGACTTTGCGTGAGATGCCGCCGATCAGCTCGACGAGGGCGCCGTGGCGCTTGGGGCCGTCCTGGAGTGCGAACAGCGTCACGGCGGCCCACTTGTCGGACAGGATCTCGATCGCTGCCCGCGCGGGGCAGTCGGCGAGGAAGACCGTTCCGGCGATGAGAGTCACCCCTGAAAGGTACCAGAAGGTACCTATCGGTTCCGTAGCGTTCCTGGCATGCAGCTCGGAGTCTTCTCCCTCACCGACATGACCGGCGACGTCACACCCGGACAGCGTGTCCGCGACATCGTCGACTTCGGCGTCCACGCGGACGAGCTCGGCCTGGACGTGTTCGGCGTGGGCGAGCATCACACGCCTCGATTCGCGGTGTCGTCACCGGCCATCGTGTTGGCGGCGATCGCGGCGCGGACGTCGACGGTGACATTGACCAGCGCGGTGTCGGTGCTGAGCGTCCTGGATCCGGTGCGGCTGTACCAGGACTTCGCGCAGCTCGACCTCGTCGCCGGCGGACGCGCGGAGGTCACGGTCGGCCGCAGCGCCTACCGAGAGCCGTTCGAGATCTTCGGCATCCCCTTGGACAATTACGACGACGTGTTCCAGGAGAAGCTCGGTCTCCTGCTACGGCTACGAGCAGCTCAGGAGGGGGTGACGTGGACGGGCCGATATCGGTCCCCGCTGGATGACGCTCTCATCATCCCGCGTCTCGAGCGGCCGCTGCCGATCAGGGTCGGGGTGGGCGGGACCCCGGAGAGCGCCGTACGCGCCGGGGCGCTGGGACTGCCGATGACGCTTGCTCTACTCGGAGGGGACCCTGCTCGGATGCGGCCGATCGTCGACCGCTACCGAGCCGCCGCGGCCTCGAACGACATCGACTCGGCGCAACTCGGTGTCGCCGGTGTCAGCCACTTCTTCGTCGGATCCACCTCGCAGGAGGCGCGGGAGACGTTCTATCCCGCCTATCGAACCTATTTCCGTCACGGGCGGGGCGTGCATCTGGACCGTGCCACCTTCAACGAGATGGCCGCCCCGCACGGCCCCCTCGTCGTGGGCAGCCCGCAAGAGGTCACCGACAAGATCCTCCGCCAACACGAGCTCCTCACACTCGACCGGTTCATCGGGCAGGTCGACCTCGGCGGACTGCCCCGAGAGCACGCGCTCGCCTCCCTCGACCGCTTCGCCAGTGACGTCGCCCCGGCCTTCCGCCAGGCGTCGCAGCGCTAACCCACCCCATTTCACCTCACACCCCTTTGGAGCTGTCCATGCAGATCGCCGCTGTCATCCTGTCCCTCGTCCTCGCTCTCGCGATGCTCGCCTCCGGCGTCATGAAACTCATCAGAGCGCCCCGCATCGTCGCCATGATGGAACCGCTCGGCGTGCCCGCCGCCCGTCTCCCCCTCCTCGGATCCCTGCAGATCGCCGGCACCGTCGGCCTCATCATCGGAATCTGGTTCCCGCCCCTCGGAATCGCCGCCGTCATCGGCCTCGTGCTTTATTTCGCCGGCGCCATCATCGCCCACCGTCGCGCCCACGACCGCGCCATGCAGGGCGCGGTCCTGTTCCTCGTGCTCTCGGCCGCGACCCTGACCGTCCTCCTGGCCGCGAACTGACAAGCACCATTTCGGTCGACGCATCGCGTGCAACGGAATACTGGCAGGCGATGCCGATACGGCTGGAGAGGATCGAGGATGCGCAGAGCAAGCATCGACAAGGTCACTGACGAGGAACTCGCCGACCTGAACACACGTCTGCGGGGCTTCCGCGCCGTTCCGGTGCCGGACCTCGGCCCCGGCGTCGACCCCGAGCTGCTCGCGGGGGTGCTTCAGTACTGGGGCGACGAGTTCGACTGGCGAAGCCACGAACAGCGCATCCACGGCTGGGACTGGTGGGAAACGGAACACACCCCAATCCCCATTCGAGCGGTCATCAGGCCCGCAAATCGTACTGACGCGCCCGTGGTCGTACTACTACACGGATGGCCGGACTCGGTCCTCCGCTTCGAACGGCTCCTCCCCTTGCTGGAAGACGTCACCGTGGTCCTCCCCGCACTCCCCGGATTCCCCTTCGCAGCACCCGTCCCTTCTGGTGGCTTGTCGTCGATCGAAATGGGTGACGCCGTGGCGGCGGCGATGGCCGAGTTCGGCTACAACGACTACGTCATCTCCGCCGGCGATGTGGGGTGCGACGTCGCAGAAGCGATCGCCGCCCGGCACGGTCAGGCGGTCCGTGCTCTACATCTGACGGACCTGTCCCAGTATCACTTCCTGGCCGACCTGCCCGAGGACCTCGACGACGTCGAGCGTGCATACCTAGCGCGCGGGCACGCGTGGCAACGCGCATCCGGCGGGTACATGCACGAGCAGTCCACCCGACCGGGAACCCTTGCGGTCGGGCTCGGCGATTCCCCGGCAGGCCTTGCCGCGTGGATCCTCGAAAAGCTGGCCGACTGGACCGACGGCGATGACATCTCCGAAACGTTCACCCTCGATGAGGCCACCACCTGGATTGCTGCGTACTGGTTGTGCCGAGCGATCGGAACATCCTTCGCCCCCTACGCGACCGCGGCCAAGAAAGACTGGCCGAAGATCGGCATCCCGACCGTGATGACCGTGTTCCCGGCCGACCTCGTAAACGCACCACGACAGTTCGTCGAACGATTCTTCAGCATCGCCGACTGGCTCGAGTTCCCCCACGGTGGACACTTCGCCGCCTGGGAACAACCGTCACAGTACGTACAGGGCATCCGGCGTGCACTCGAACTACCGGTGGGAGCCATTCGCGAGAGGAATACGGTTTGAGACTCGAGGATCCGCTGACCGAGCCCGGAGCGATCATGATCGTGCAGCGCGGCGTCGGATCATCGATCGGACGGCCGCGCTGATCACAGAATCTCAGATGGCCATCGACCTTCTCGTTCGAGGTCTCGCGACGCCCCCGCCCTAGGCGGTCGGGGCCAGAGCGTTATGGAGCGTGAGGTCAGCCGGTTTCCCAAGGATCTCTGGGCAGTTGACCTGCGGCGTTCAGGTGAAAAATGCCGCGAATAAACGGCCGATATTTTCGGTTATGTCAAGTAAAAGATTTTAGCGGCCGGAGCAGCTCCCGCTTGACATAAGTGGCTCGTCTTGTTCTGCCCACCGTGAACGGCAGACAGTGTTTGGGCTTCGGTGGCATCACTACCGAAAACCGCGGTCGGCTACACGAGAAAACCCCACAGCTCCTCATCCCCGAGACGCTCCGAGCCAGGTTTTCTCGTCAGAGCGATGTGATCAGACGTGGCGTCCTTGTGGCTGTCGAGTGCGCATTGGTACGCCACCTGGTGGTGGAGATATAAAGGAGCCGCACCGGGTCACGAAGCTATCCGTTCGCCGCCGCGTGCACGGTTTCGGTGGGGGCGTCTGGGCTGCCCTCGGTCATTGAGGGGTGATCCCAGGTCATTGTGAATCGGGCCCCTCGGCCCGGTGCGGAGTCGATCTTCACGTGCCCTCCGACAGCTTCTACCCGTTCGATAATCGATACCCGAACGCCTAGCCTTCCCGTGTCGATGCTGGGGTCGAATCCTTGACCGTCATCGGAGACAACGACCGTCACGCATGTGTGTGACCAGCGAACGGTGACGGATCGTTCGGTGACTGTGGGGCCGGCGTGCTGGGCGCTGTTCACCAGTGCCTGCAGCGTCGCGGCGATGAGCGCTTCCGCCGCAGCATAGGGAATCACGTGCTGGTCTGGGCCCGCGGTGACGAGTGCGACGTCGACCTCGAGTTCGGTGCGGAGTTGCTCGAACCGCTCCCGGATTTCCGCGGCCGTGATGGGCCGGTTATGTCGGTGAATGTCGTCCTCGGTGTCCGCGATGACATTCAACGATTTTAGGGCCATGCGCGCGGCGACTCTTTTCGCCTCAGCCGTGTCGGCGCGAGTGACCTGCAACAGGGTGGAAAGCACACTGTCATGGAGCAACGCGTCCACGGCCAGGCGCTGCTTCTCGTTCTCGTGGTCTTGGGTTGCGGTGGTGTATTTCGCCGTTGCCGCTGCATGCGATGCATCAACTTGAGTCGCGGCCCGTCTGAGGAGCGCCGCGACCACAGCTACTGCGATGCCGAGAACAAATACGTAACCGGAGTCTTGAAGTGCCTTCTCCCACCCGGCCTGACCGCCGGAGGGAGTCATCCGAATGACACCCCACGCGATCGATACCACCAGCACATAGGCGCCGGCGGCCGCCTCGGAAAACGCGACCGCAGCTGCGGCCATCGCTAAATTGCACAGACCCCAAATCCAGGGCGTTCCCGGCTGGACCACATTGGGATCTGCCACAGCGACGGGCCATGACACCACCATGCCCAGGTACGCCACCGCAACAACACCTGCAGCCGGCCGCACCCCGCGACCGACTATTCCCGCCGTCGCGCTCCCGGCAAGCCCTCCGAAAAGCAACAGCCCGAACACCCACGCCCACACCTGACCCATGACGCGTTGACCGGAAAACGCAGGACCAACAGACAACGCCCCAAACGTGAAAGCGGCCGCGGCGTACGTCCGAGCGATGACTTTCTCAGTAAGGGACGAATTGATGGCCCCGGACAGATGCGTCGCAGGACCGTCTCGCGCGATCCGCCCAATCTGGCGAAACATCTCCATAACTCCGACCCCCGAACTCGGGACTCCGGCCCGCCCATTCAGAGTAAGGAACACCCGCCTGTCCTGGCAGGGGCTCTGCACCCCCAACCCACGGGCCAATACTGTTTTCCCCACCAAGCCCATACGCCGCCGTGCGGCCCTACTCCGGCGCGAGCTCGGTGGCAGAGAATTCCGCCGGTGGGATGTGATCCGACGAATGAACGCCCTTTCGACCACGTTGTCGGGCCGTTCGCCGCGCACTGCTCGCGGGGAATGCAGCCAGCCCTATCCCAATACCCCAACCTCGGTGTCGGTTAGCGGCGTCACAGTCGGAGGGCGTCCCGGCAATATCCTGTCTGGGTGAAGCTCGTTTCCTGGATGCGTTGGCAAGACGGCAACGACGAGGTGAAGCTCCTCGAAACAGCGACTGAGCTGCACATCTCGATAATCCGTTCAGGAATTGACACACCCGTCGCAACCTACCAACGCGGTCAAGTTCGCTCGATTCTGGACATCCACTCGGGTGGAACATGCACGCTTCGCGTCCAGGGAGACGACGGCGTCGAAAAGGTGTTTCGCTGCCCGGCGGTTATCTGCCCGGGCCTTCTTCGCACACTTCGCAAGTTTCAAGGAACCAACCCGGAGGCGTCGCTCTCCAGGGAAGACCTGCTCGCGGGCGACTGACCGGCGACCCGCCCATGATCAGAGCCGCGCGGTATCGGTTCGACTGATCTTTCCCTGGACGGTTTGATCGTTTCGATCAGGCGACGCCGATGGTGCGCGCCGGCAGTGCAAGGAAATCGGTGTACGTGAATTCTGTAGGAGAGGACGAGCCCGGAGAGGCGCCGGCAGGGGCCGAGGGATTTTTCGGAACCAGCCTGTCGTCGGGGTGATGGCGACGTTTAGGGTAGGCCGCAATTCGGATCGGCTTCGCCTCAGGATGGGGAAGATAAAGACTCACGCGGTGACCGTCCGGATACCCCGGGTACCCGTATTCAGGGAGCTGGTGAGGCCCATCGTCGAGGTGGCAAAGAAGACGTGTACGCGGCTTCGATCCCGCTGGTGTGAGAGATAGAGGTCTAGCATCGTTCATCTCGATTCCGGCGGCCTGCACCACCTGAGGGAACATTCTCTGTCGGGTCCTGCCGTGAATCAAGGCCCTAGCGCCACCGTAAATTGGCGCCTTAGCAGCATTATCCAACCGTGCTCCGGCAACTCCTGACACCTCCGTGCCGAATGCGTTTTTTGACCTTTCGCTCTCGCCGGCACCCACTAACGGCACGCCTCGAGCGGGCGTGGGATCAACGCCCAAGGTTCTGGCTGGTGCCATTGAGGGTCGATTGACTCGGTGGGCCGGACTGTTCCCGTGCCTTCGTGTCTGGACATTGCGCGCAACGCCCGGTTGCACCTCCGGCG
This sequence comes from Frondihabitans sp. VKM Ac-2883, assembly GCF_015350875.1. Classification (NCBI taxonomy): domain Bacteria; kingdom Bacillati; phylum Actinomycetota; class Actinomycetes; order Micrococcales; family Microbacteriaceae; genus Frondihabitans; species Frondihabitans sp. VKM Ac-2883. The sequence continues at coordinate 78,599 of NZ_JADKSF010000009.1, forward strand.
GGTGGGAAGGTGAGTGCGGGTCTCCTCGCCCGGGCAAGGAGACCCGCGGCCATCCCAGAGAAGAGACCGGATCAGTGGAGTCTCCTGGCTATGGCCTTCGCTGGTTACCAACCAGCGCACCCATTTTTTCGTTCCCCGGGCGCACAAGACGGTCTTTGCGTTTTCCGGCCCTGCTGGGCACACGGACTACCACCGCATTTCGGCTCCAACACCATTCCCGGGCCTGACGGCGCGCGTTCTGGGGGTTCCACCGCTTCACGGTCCGGGCAAAAATGGTCGGAAGGGTGCACCGTTTCGGCTTCATGCTGGAGCCCCAAAGTGAGCCTGCCACCCGAAAGACCAGGGAATAAGTCCATGTACGAGCTTCTACGACCAGTGATGAAAGCCTGGTACGCCCGAGAGATCGCCGCCGGGAGGTCCTCCCCGAAACCCCTCGACAGCCCCACGGTCGTTGCTAAACAACCCGACGCGGACAAGGTTCTCCTCATCGGCAATGGTCCACTCCACGGGTGGGGCGTCCTCACCCACCAGTTAAGCATCACAGGGCACCTCGCCTACGGAACGCAGGCAGAAACAGGTCGCCCCTGCACGGTTCACTACATCGGCGATGAGGCAATGACGATCGCGTCGACCCGGGCATGGATCGGCGACCACGACCTCACCCAATACGACGCCGTCGTGACTGTTCTGGGGATGAACGACGCTGTTCGGCTGACCCCTTTGAAAAAATGGGATGAGCACTACCGGGCCCTCCTCGAGTTCTTGACCGAGCAGACCACCCCCGGCACACCGATGGTGGTCGTGGGGTTGCAACCTGTCCGCTCCGTCATCCCGTTCAACAAACCGTTGGGGAATGTGGCGGCGTTCCACGGCGGCCGGATGAATAAAATCCTGGAAGACATCGCCGCGGACTTTTCGGCCCTTACCTACTTCCGCCTCCCGGAACCGGTCATGGACCCACGGATGCCCCTCGGGTCATCGTCCATGTACCGATCGTGGGCGGCAGACATTGCTGCGTATCTGCTGCCCGCACTGGACATGGCACGGTCTCTCCATTCCGTGCCCCGTGAACCATTAGCGCGCGAGCAACACGCCTGGTCCGGGACGGAAACTCTCATCCACCAGGCCGAGGACGGTGGGTCCGCTGAGTTGCAGCGCCTCGCCGCTCTGGCCATGAACACCTTCTCGGTAGACCTCGCCGGGGTGTCACTGATCGATGGCGACCGGGTCTGGTTCGCGGTCAACACCGCGGTACTCCCCAAGTCCGCCCCCGCTGAACTCGTGTACTGCAACACCGTCGTGCAGCAGCAAGCGCCCCTGCTGGTCGAGGACGCTCAAAGGGACCCGCGGTTTAGAGGCAACGCGTTCATCGATATCACCGGTATGGACTTCTACGCCGGACATCCCCTCACCTCCACAGAAGGGGAAACCATTGGCACCTTCTGCCTGTTCAACAGCTCCCCTAAAGCTGCAGAAACTATTTCCATGGACGCTCTGAAAATGCTTGCCGTGCAAGCGGAAACGGAACTCCGCCGGTACGAAAACCCGCCGCCGACACCGGCGCCAACTCCTACCAACCGGCCCGCGCAGCACTGACCATCCTGACCACACCAACCGTCCTACATCGACCCCTCATCACCCGGTCCGAAGGAGCACACCATGACCACCCAGACCGAAAGCAGAACGTACGACGAGGTAGCACCCCTGTCGCAAACATTGCACCGGCTCGACGAGGCACACCGACGGTTCCGCGGTCACGTCGCCCGAAGCCTCGCCATGACACCCACCGAGCTGACCGGCCTTCTGATCATCGCGACCAGCCCCGGTATCAGCCCGAGCGCTCTCGCTGCCGACCTCTCTATTGGCGACGGCAACACGAAAGCGCTCATCGACAACCTTGAAGACGCAGGACTCCTCCGCCGCATCACCAACACCGCCCCGTCGCAACCGGCAGCTCTGGAACTTACCAACGCTGGGCACGAAACACTCACGAGAATGAGGACCGGTTACCGGCAGGTACTCGGTGAAGCAGACACCGATGGGTCACTCACCGCGATTCTCTCCCAGCTCGACAACATCACAGGGACCCTCAACACCGCAGCAAAAAACAGCCACCCTAAGTTTTAGCCCGCGAGAGACTGTCGCGGAATCCCCTGACGGGCCCCGCTCCGTTCGAGCAAGTCGTCCGCACCGAGGTAAGCGGCAGACCAGGATCGCGGCCCGCACAGCGCAGACAGCCCACTAGAAACAAGGCTTGTGCAGATGTGTGTGGCTGCGACTCGTCGGCCCGTCTCGAAGCGGTGGCGCCTAGAGTCCTGCGACGCCGACGCAATCCGGTTGCCGAGCTGTCGCAGGACTCTGCGGGTGAATCCTCCAGAAGAGGCGCTGGCTCCTGTCCCGGCCAGGAACTCACCGGATTCGGGCCAGGGTGTTCCCTCGGGACCTTCGTACCGAGGACTGAAGCATCTTCACCGTACGTACACCAAGCCCCCGCCCGTCGACCCCCGTTCTGGGTGTAGCACTCCGCAAGAAAAGAGAGTCGACATGGACACGCCTGGCCTGAAACCGCCTCGAACTTCGGAAACGTGTCGAAATCAAGACAGATATGAACATGCCGAGTCGAAGCGGTCTATGTTTATCGCCACTCCGGTCGAGATCTTCTCCTGGAGCGGGTTGTACCCCTCCAGGGCAGCTCACGACGGGGTGGTACCGGTTCGGGTCCGTGCCACCCCGTCTCCATGGTCCGCACGGCCACAACACTGCCGCCGACTTCTCCGCCGCCCAGAACCTCACCGCCCATTGGCTGAAGTTGCCACTGCCGAATTCTCTGACACGATCGAGTCCATGGCCAAGACTCCTCTTGCAACCCCTGCAGCAGCCCCCGACCTCGCAGCTGCGACGGCCATGTGGTCGGACTATTGACAGTCGCGACGGCACCAGGACGCCGTGGACTCCGACTACACGGTGGAACACTTCGGCGACACCGCGAAGCTCGCCGACGAACTGCTGCAGATCGTCCTCTCCGGAACCAAGAGAGCCACCTCTGAGCTCGTGTCCGAATTCACCCACCGAGGCGACCCCCTCCCCCGCATCGGGTCGCACTGGATCGCCTGCGACGGGGCCGGCGTCCCTCGCATCGTGATCCGAAGCACGCAGCTGCGGATCGACACGTTCGACGGGGCCGACGCCGCATTCGCCTACACAGAGGGAGAAGACGATCGCAGCCTAAGGAGCTGGCAGATCCAGCACCGGCTGTATTGGGAACGGACGAGCGCCACGCGCGGCGCCGACTGGTCAGAACTCGATGAGATCGTTTTCGAGTACTTCGCAGTGGTGTGGCCACCCGAACACGCGGACTGGCCTGAGATGTCCTAGGAAAGACCTTCCCGACATATATCGCCCGCAACTCGGGGCCTCCCCGCCCGTTGTCGCCCTACTGCGCTCTCTCTACCGTTCATGGGAAACGAATCGGCAGACCTCTTAGCGAATTACCGGTGGACAAAACTGCATTGGTATATGCTTTTCACATGCCAGTTCCTTTGCCTGTAGAAGATTCCTCGCCGCGCCGCCTCCTTCGCGATGTCGTGTTCGACAAGATGGTGGCGGCCATCATGGATGGCACGCTAGAACCGGGCGAACGCCTGAACGACGACGAGCTCGTCAAATGGCTTGGTGTGTCCCGGACTCCGATCAGGGAGGCCATCGCCCGGCTGAACGCCTGGGGGTTGGTGGAGATGGAAGCGAACCGGTACACCCGCATTGCGAAGAAAGACCCCGAGGCCTTCGCGGAAGCGTCCGCTTTTCTCGCCGGCCTTCACGATCTCGCCGCGCAGTGGCCAGGCGTGACAGCCCCGAGAGATCTAGGAAAGGCCGTCAAGTCGGCCTCTGCCAAGATCAGCAACCAGGACGTCGACGGGACTCTCGAGCTGCTGGACGCCTACGGGGCGATGGTCGAGGCGACGGGCAATGCCCTGTTCATCGAGACGGAGCTGCCGTTGCGGACACGGGTGAAGTTCCTCAGCCCTGACGACCCCGCCGACTACGACTGGGCCGCCGTCGCCAAGCGAGCTGCAGCACTCGCCCGCTAACCCCCTGGCTCCACCCGTCGACGGCGGACGGGCGGGCCCGCTGACCGACACGGCTACCTATAGCGAGTCGGGTTCCTCGTGCGCTCTACCGGTTCTCCGTTGTCGACCAGGGATTGCCGTTGGGGATGATGCCGCGGTGCCCTTTCCAGCACGCTCAGTTGCGGTGATTGAACGCGGCCCGGTAAAGCCAATCGGCTTCACGGTCGAGCTGGGCGACTTCCGGGTCGCGGGTGAAGTACCCGGCCATGAAGCCGGCCTCGTAGATGTGCCGTTCGTGCTCGGTGAGTTCCCACGGATCGATCCCCTCGGCGGGATCTTCGTGCTCTGCGGGTGCGTCCGCGTCAGTCGGTGGCGGGGGGGTCCTCTTCCGCCCATGAGGTCGAGTCCATCATTCACGCTCCCACGGTCTCGTCGTCGCCCGCTCCCCCAGCAGCCACCCGGTCAATCTGGTCGGGGCGGAATCCTCCCCAATGGTCGTGCTCGGAAACGACGATGACGGGGGCGGTGAGGTAGCCCAGCTCCTTGACGTATTCGAGAGCGGCGTCGCTCTCGGTCACGTCGACCACGTCATAAGCGCGGCCCCTGGCCTCGAACGCCCGATAGGTCCTCTTGCACTGCATGCAGTCCGGTTTGGAGTAAACGGTAATAACGATCAAGGCCCCCTTCGTTGTCCTTCGATTTGGTAACAGCAGTGCCTCCTCTTGCCTGTGAGGTGAAAAGACTAGGCGCTTATTAGTTGGTTTCTGTGGCGAGCTGGCCTTGACCGCACCGGCACTGGGTCAGTCCCGCGGAGGCCTCTGCTGCTCCAGGCTCATTGCTGACGTATCCGACTCCCACCGGAGAAGGACCGCCACACGTCTTGCAGACATACCCGGGCGCGGCACCCTCGTAGTGCACATCGCCCTCCTCGTCCCCGACTGCGTGAGCGGTGACCCATCGGTCTGCGGCGTGGCCTGCTCCAATGGTGCGGAGCATCCCGGCGAGGGCTTCCACCTCGGTGCACGTGAGCCGTGGCCCAACGTGGTTCATGAGTAGCCCGTCATTGAACGTGTCTGCGAAAGCCTGCGCGGTGTCGGTGTCGATGGTCGTGATGTTCTTGCTCCTCATCCTCTCCACGTTTTTTGCCGTGATTCTCAATCAGGTTTGTCAAGCCGAAACGAGGACTCGAGTTGGTCCTGACTGTCACTCCCTCCGCCACGCCTTTTTCGCCTGGAAGGTACGAAGTACCGGCAGGGCCGCAGACGGGAGGGCACCCCGGAGGGTGGCGGAGGAGAGATTGACGGCGCGAAATGAGGGAGCGCAGCGACCGCGTGCCGGCAAGGTCGGAGGAGGCAGCGGCTTGCCGCTTGCGTGAACGACGGAGGCCCGTATGCTGCCGCAGGCTTCCAGGCGAGAAAGCGCGCAGCGCAGAAAATACGACGCAGCCGGAGGCGGGCGACCATCAGCTGTTGGCGTCACTCGATCAGGGATACTCAGATCACGATTGATGACGCCGACATCTTGAAGGCACTCCAGCCGACAGCTGGTCAAAGCCTTGACCGTCCCCACAGCGGATATTCCTTGCGCGTGATCTCCGCCGTGGATGGGATAGTCCACGTGCACTTGACCCGGGGTTCTTTGAACGCCCATGTTCGGGTCAATATGCCCTCGTCGGGTTTGCCCATGCCGTGGCTCTTCGCAGGGTCAGAAGATGCCGAGGACTGGGTCGGGCAGCTTCTTGTTTCCTTGACGAGGAGGTCGACACCGGGGGGCTTGGCGCAGGTGTCGTTCGCGAGGACATCAATGGCGACAGCTACGTCGTCATCACCGGGTACGGGTTCAAATCGACCGACAAAATGAGACACCAAAAGCTCGACAAGCTATTCGGCCCACATGGCATGTCGCCTGCCCCCGGACGCGAGGTCTAACGTCGGCGCAAGCCAATCTGCCATCGGGCAAACGCGGGGTAATTCTCCCAATTAAGCGTCGAAGACGACGGGTAAAACACTCAGCGGATGGATATAGAACAGCGCGCGGTTGAAGTCCCGGCAAGCCCTTGGGGAGATATTTCTGCTACTCGGTGATCGCGGTGACGGGAACGACGGAAGCCGACGAGCCTCTCTCCTTGGGGTGCAATGGACCTCGCCGCCGCGCGCGACATCACTCGTACGGAAGCATTCCTTGCCCCCATGGGCGAGACGATGGACAGTGCTAGCTGTCAATTTTCTAACCGTATTAGTCAGGAGTTTCATGAAAAGATCACATTTTGGCCCCCAATGGGGGGTCATGCGATGTATAACCGGCGACTCCGGCGACTCCCTGCGGTTTCGAAACGCCCGGAAAGCTGAGCCGGTTTGGCGTCTGTAATTGCGTCCGAAGTAGGCTCCCGGGACCGGGACCCTACGTGAGACTGCCCGGCGTGACACAGAAATATTTAGCCAGGCTGTACCGCGCTGGCACCCACTTAGTTGCCGAGCTTGACAAGCTTTCCACGTCGGGCGAGCAACGGTTTACCGCGCGCTAGAAAGGCACGGCACGAGAGAAGTCCATACAGCCGGACAGCCGGCATCGTAATCAGCCCGGGTACTGGTGCAATCGAGGAAAACATCAAGGCGACCACCTAGCCAGCGGGCGGTCGGAGGCTAGTCTGAGAGGCTGGGCAATAGTCGGCGTCATAGCTCGATCATGGTCGCAGCGTCCGCCGGTGTCGCGGCGGCTCGCTGCCCAGCAAGGCCAGCGCCACCACAGCCGGGTGGACAAGCTGACGAACCTTTCCGGATCTGCTGACCACACGGTCTTATCGGCCGAACCTACAAGCCGCATTCAAGTTCGTTTGAGCTGCCGAATGCTCAATTCGGCCGTTCAGTGGTATTGCAGGTCAAGGCAGCATCTGCTCTGGTTCTACGGTTCGACCGCTATGAGGACCGAAACGGAAACCGAGCCCCTGATAGGAAAAATGCTGATCAGATTACGAACGAAATTAATTTGGTCGTCCCGAAAGGGGGGTTGGTTCGGTCTTTATCATGAGGACCTGAAGGACTTAGTTTGTGTGCGTGTGGTCGTGACAGCCGGCCCCTTGACTCAGAAAGCACACCCTTATGCCGCTCCTCGCTCCCCGTTTGCGCCTTGTGGGCGTCCTCCTCACCACATGCTTGGTGGGCGGGTCCCTTGGCTTTGGTTCTGCTGCGTTTGCTGAGACCGCCACTGGCTCAGACAGCTCGTCGGGCGCGGTCGCCTCGACGCCTGACCCTGGTGCCGGCATCGGCATCACTTTGACCGGAAGCGCCACGCCCGGCTCCAGGGTGATTGCGACTTTCACATTCGATTCATCAATCGATACGTCGGTCTACACGGTCTTTCTCGTGGGAGCTGGCGGGTACGGCACCGGCGCTAAAAGCACAACAACCCTTACTCGCGATGTGACCACAGCGGATCAGGGCTACCAGATTCGGGCCTACGTCAGCAAGAGGATCGACAACAACAGCTCCACGACAGTGAAAGAGGTACGCCTAGGCGTTGTGCAGGGCGGCACAATCACCCCCGCAGCCGTGACCTTCAAAAACTCAAACTCAGAGCACGCCCTGACAACACCGCACACCGGTGACGTCTTGTCGCTGGACGATCCGAATCTGTACCGGTGGGCACCGAGCAATCAAGGCACGATCACCTATCAGTGGAAACGTAACGGCCAACCAATTGATGGAGCTACCGGTGCGACGTACACGCTCACCGACTTAGACGTGGGAACCACCATCAGCGCCGCGACGACCGATGTCATCGACACGTACGGTTCGGCAACCGTGGAAAGCCAGGCGACGGCCGTCGTGCTCGGCAACACCGTCGGAGCCGGATCACAGGGGTTGCTAACAGGAACCCCCATGGTCGACCAGACACTTCACGCCACCCCCGGTGCCGACTGGACCCCCGCCAACCTCACCTTCCACTACACCTGGATGCGCGACGGCGTCATTATTCCCAAAGCACCAGATTCTCCTGACTACGCCGTGGCCGCCGCCGATCTCGGACACGTCATCACGGCCGAAGTCACCGGCAGCAGACCCCTCTGGACCGACACCTTTCGCACTGAAACACTGCGGCTCCCCACCGGCGACCCGATCCAAGCCGCCAATCTCACCGCGTCGAACCTCAAGGCCAGACTGTCTGGTACACCCCGACCCCGACAAACCCTTCGAGCTACCCTGGCTAACGCCCCCGTCGACACCGAGGTCACCTACCAGTGGCTCGTCGATGGAGAGCCCGTCTTTGGGGCCACGAAGCAGACGTTCCTGACCCGCTGGTACGATGCCGGCTCTGAGGTAAGCGTTCTGGCGACCATCACGAAACCCGGCTACACCGCCATCACCACCAGCAGCTCACCCCAGACCATCACCGACCAGTTCATCGTCAACCGTGCCCCCCGCATCTCCGGGACGCCCGGAATGGGCCGCACCCTCACCCTCATCGGGGCCCAGTACGGGCCGACCGGAGCGTTTGAGAGCTACCAGTGGTACCGCGACGGTCACGCCATCCACGGCGCCACAGACACCACCTATCAGCTCACCCCGAAGGACGCCAGCCACACCATCACCGCCGGTCAAACCATAAAGAACTACGGGTTTGACTCGCTCGACCTGCGAAGCACCGGCATCACGCTCCTCAAGGCACTCACCACCAGCACCCCTACCGTCACCGGCAGCAAGAAAATGAACACGAAGCTCATTGGCCACGCCGGAACCTGGGGACCAGAAGCTGTCCGGCTGACGTACCAATGGTACCGGGACGGCCACGTTATCCGAAGCGCCACTAGCTCCAACTACACGCTTCGGGATGCAGACCGCGGCACCAAACTTGTCCTCCGAGTGACCGGCACAAAACAGGGCTACTACGTGCAGACTAAGGCCAGCACACCAATCTCGATCACAAGTAAGCCCTGAGTCAACCGCCTTAAACTACGGCCTCAGGCTTACGCCCGTCCCTCTTGTTCGCTGCGTCCATCCCGGGCGGACCAAAGTAGGACACCTCTGCCGGCCTTGAAGCACTTGGCGTCGAGGCTGGCAAGTGGCAGACCGGGTGGTGCAACGGCAAAGTGGGTCACGGCACCACCCGGCAGCACCATCCCGACGCAGTGACGGAAGTGCGGCGCATGATCTTGCTGTCCCGACACTTTGCTTGAAAAGCCGCCTGGCCACAATCGCTTTGCTTACCGGCGTCGGGTCAAGCGGGCCCACATCTTCTGGAAGAGGCCTCGAGTACCTGGGTAGGTGACACAGAGGACGTCGCCGGCGTGGTTGTACTTAATCGTTCTCCCGTCGACGAGAGTGACATCCATTTCGTCCAGCTGCGGGTAATACACCCGCTTGCGAATCTGGTCCCCGTGTCGGGCAGCGACGACTGCATGGAGGGTCGGATGCGGACAGGCCTCAAACCGTACCGGCTCCACCCGTGACCCCCGAACGGTCGGGTCCCAAACATCACCGGTCAAAAGAGCCTGCAGTTCTTCCTCAACGAGGTCTCGCTCTTCCGGCGAATGCTCTGCCACCACGAGTGCCCTCTCTTCCTACTCCGAACACCCCCATGTTCCTCTGCCGCGTCCGCTCCCGCCCACACAGAGCGGCCGACGCGAGGAGTAAAAAGTTGGGCGCCGAGCAAGACACCAATATTGGAAGTCCCAGTCCTCTTCTGGGGACCGCCACCTTTCTGCAGTCGCACCGCCTGCCGCCCCGCATCCCCTTTCACCCAAAGCCGGCCATAGCTGCCGTTCGAGATTGCACCGGTCCACATTCAGGTCCGAGGCTTTCGCCTTGAATAATCAACACCGGTCTTATTTCGAGCTAGTTACCGGTCGAAACCCCGATCCGCCATCTCCGTCGTCCACGTGAGAAGACCCCACCGTTCACCGCCCGCACTTTCCACGGCGGGAGTCTTCGTGAGAGCAATGTGATGCGAGCCCTCGGGGCTGTGGGGGTAGAGGGCGCATTGGTAGGGCATCTCCTCGAAGATGTGAAAGGAATCGCATTGGAACACGGCTCAACCGTACGACGCGACGCGCAGTCCCACTCCCACGACGGGAGGGGTTGATAGCGCTGGTCAGATGTTCCCAAATCACCACGCAGCAGGCGCCATAACCTGCCCGCGGGGTCGACCTGCACCTGCCCTCCAAGTTGGCGGGTGAAGTCGGTTACCTCCGCGTCGTGTTCTTCAAGCGCAATTTGCTTCGGTAAAGCAGAAAACCCCCGACTCCGAACAGGATTAGCAGGCTCAGTCCGAGCGTTTTGGGTTCATACTTCGGTCCCGTTTCAGCGAGTTTCTCGACCACGGGCGTGGGTGAGTCGGCGGTGCGCAGGAAGGCGTCGTGCATGGAAAGAACAACACCAGTTTCGGAAAATGTCGTTATTCGGTACCAATACGACGCACTCGGTCGAAGCTGGTCGATGGTGGTCGATGTTCGCGGCGCGGGGATGGTGACCGTTCGCAGCAGAACGCGCTGTCGAGCGTCGGCGTATACGTTGACCATGTACATGTCGGCTCCGCGGACCGCAGGCCAAGTTGCTACCGCCGCATTGGGATCGTGTGACTCCTGGGGTTTGTTGTTGTGGGTGTGTGTGGAGGTCACGGTCACGTGCGTTGCTGCGCTAGAGCCGGCGTAAGTGGAGTCTCCGGAGTAGGTGCCCTTGATTGTGGCCGTGCCTGGTTCGATCGAGTCAATGGTGCAGGTGCTGTCGGGAAGGTGCACCGTGCACAGGGTCTCCTTGCCCTGCGCCACCGTGATGGTCCCGGTGGCCTTTTGGGGTAGGCCGCTGATGGCCACGTGGGAGCGTGTTCCCCATGCTGTTGTCGGTGTCCCGGTGATGGCAAGAACCGTCGCTACTTTCGTGATGCGGAACAATCGAGTTGGGCTGGTGGCTTTTTCGTGGTTGCCGTCACCGCTGTAGAACGCAGTGGCTCCGTGCACTCCCACCCCGACCGGGATAGCTGCAACGCAGGCAGTGGCGGGTAAGGCGACTGAGCAAAGAGGCGTGGTGTTGTCGAGCAGATACGTCACCGTGCCGGTCGCATCGGTAGGAATGGTGCTGTCTGCGAGGTCGAAGCGGGTTCGTTGGCCGTAGGTTTCGGCGGCGTTCACTCTCACGGTGGGTGTCGAGATGGACTGTTTGGTGACGGCGAGGGTGGCGCTGGCGGCGGCAACGGGCGCGTAGTCAAAGTCACCGCTATAGGACGCCTGAACTATGTGGTCTCCGGTCGGGAGACGGCTCGAGGGCGTGCAATGGCTGGCCGGGAGATCGGCCACGCACAGTAGCGACCCACCCTCGGTGAAGTTGACACTTCCAGTTGCCGTTGCTGGGAGACCGGAGATGCTCAACGGCACGGGCGCACCATACGTGGCCGTTGCAGTTCGGTTTCCGTTGATCAGGGTGGTTGCTGCCAAGGTCACCCGGTCGACTTGATACGGGATGTCGGGTGTCGTTGTCGGAGCTATATGGACGGCATCCGTAGGGGTGTAGACGGCGCGAAAGGCATGCTCTCCCACCCCCGGAGGAGCTGTAGGTGAGCACGCAACAACGTTGCTGCCGGCGGCTTTCACGTGGCAAAGAGCAGTGTCTGTTTCGGTGTCGATGAACGTGATGGTTCCCGTGCTTCCGGCGGTGGGGCCAGTTGCATTGAAGGCAATTGGGGTGCCGTATTCCGATCGTGCGGGGGAAACTGTGGCAACCAATGCCGACGGTATCCGGGTCACAAGCACCGGTTCTTGGGCCGAGTCCGAGGGGCCGTCGTTGGTTTGGCCTGCGTAGTGAGCAACGACGAGTCGATCACCAACCTCGAGTGCACCAGTGGTACACGAAGCGGCGTTGGATTTGACCGGCACGGTGCAGAGGGTGTTCCCGAGGTTGTCCGTGAAGGTGACGGGGCCCGCAAGCTCTCGTTCGTCCTCAGAAGAAATGAGCGCCGTGAGTGTGACCGGGTCCCCGTAGACGCTCTCCTGGGAGGAGGTGTGCAGGGTGGTGCTGGTGGCTCGTGGGATGACGGTCACCCGAGTGGAGGTGTACACGGTGTTTGTTGTCGAGGAGGAGCGGATGCTCGACGAGATTGTGAGGGGAGCTGGAGAGGCATCAGCGTCGGCTGTGTACGGCACCAGCAACGCCGGGATGTTTGCCGCGGCCGGGGACCTGGCGTTGTCGGCAGACGTGCACACGCTGTGTTGGCCGTCCTCCAAGCAAGTCCAAGCAGTCGCTGGTGTGCCGCTGTGGGGTGTCAGCCCCGGAGGGAAGGTCGTCGTCACCTGAATCTTTTCCCCATGGTCGTCGCCAGCCGATGCCGTTTGCGGGGTCACCGTATAGGTCCCGCGGGTCCCGGTGGTCGTAGTCAGGGGCCCGCCCTCAACAACTCCGAGCGTTGGGGCGGGCCCGCTGAGAGACCGCATCTGGAACTGGTCGACTTCATGGACGTCGGTTGATCCGCCGGTTGAGGCGACCCACCCATACGTCAGCTTGTAGGGGTAACCCTCGGCGTCGTAGTAACGGGCGTCGTACCCAGAGGACCCCGGCATGACCCTCGGAAGTTCTCCATTGAGGAAACTAACGGTCGATGAGCCAGCGAGCCGGTAGAAGACTGCGAAGGATGTTGGTGCGATTGTGTGTACACCAATGACAGTCCCGTCCGCGTCGCTCAGACCGCGAGAGTTTGCCGGTTCGGAAGAACGGTTGACGACAATCTCGACCGGCACGCTAGATGCGTCACGGTCCGCACCTCGAAGCTGATTCGGCTGCACTTCGTTTGTGCTCAATAGGCAATAACCCTGCGTCTCATTGCCGGGTCCGCGAACGGAGACGCTAGGAACCACAGACACCGACGGACCAGTGCAACCGCTGCCCTGGGAGGCTTGGTTACGGAAATTCCCGTACGCATCCAGCCCGATCCCGAGATACCCGTTAGGAAGTCCGGGCGTTTGACCGCTGGCGCTGTACCCAAGGGAACCGCCCGGGGCGCCAATTGCTTTCGTCACAGCCGGCTGGAAAGGGTCGACTGCTGCGAGATAGAACGCAATTCCGTCGGCGCCGGAGCCTCCGTACTGGTGGCTGTGAAAAGTCACGTCCAAACCCTGCGCCAGGGGAGCTGCTTTGACTGCAGCGAGCCCTCCAGACTGGTTGTACCCGGAAGGCGTCAGCCGAAGCACCCCCCTCCCTGGCGCATCCGCCGCTGACCCACACCCCGGCACACCCGCCTGCGTGACGTCTCCACTTGCAGTCAGGCACGCCTGGTTATCGGCGGCATCGCGGGCGGCAAGCATTGGCTTAGTCCACGACTCAGCGTCGCCGACAGCCGGCCCCGTAAAAGACTCTGCTGCGTACGATGATGCCGCCGGTTGGGCCTCAGCTCGGCCCGGTCGCAAACCAACAGACGCCAAAACGACGCCAAACATGGCGACAGTAACGGTCACGACGATGAACGACTGCAAGCGAGCCCTATGCCGTGCATTCAGACGTAAGAACACAAGCGATCCTGTCGGGTCAGGAGATACGAGAGACCCGCTGCAACTGCAAGCGACCCTTGGTTGCCAGGCTACTCAGCACGGGCGACGTTGATGGTCCCCAAAGAAGGGGACATGCCAGAGTCCACAGCACCCCGCCCAAGAACCGGGGAACAAATTCTAGAGACGGCCGGTCTCTTCGTCGGCATGAGATGCTGCAAGCCGTGCCCGTTGCAGGGGTGAACCTTCGAGGTTGACCTCGACCAGCAGGTTGAAGACGTCACTGTGAGAGTCTCGGCCGCAGATCCCAACCGTGCAGAAGCCGCGATGTGTCCGACGTGGAACCAAAGACGGGTATCGCCCGGGCGGCCATTACGGTCCGGAAACAGAACTAAGCGCACAATGCTTCGACCGTCGAGCACCACTCGCACCCGGGCCACGCGTCCCTGGTTGGCCATCTCGGATAAATACTTCCTAACCTCGACACTGACGACGGCATCGAGCCCCAGGGAACCAGCCGCGTCCTGAAAGTCTTGCCCTCGTCACCCGGGCGACAAAGCACCCAGAAATGAACCGGGCGGCGCCACGGTCAGGTCGATTCAGGGCGCCACCCAGCATTCTTATTGTGCCAAACGCAGCTGCCTCAACCCAAGCCAGGCAGGCTGGTGTTTCGCTCAGCTAAAGCGACGGCGGCGAGAGTCGATGAGCACGAGCGCAGCGCCGAGGATGACGACGCCTGCGGCGATACCAGCGGCGGGGGCCAAATTGGTACCGGTGTAGGCGAGCTCGGTATCGACCGAACCGGAGTTGGTGGCGGCTTCGGCGATGGGAGTTGCCGAGGCGGCGGGGCTGGTCTGCGGGGGAGGAAATGCCGACGGGGCCGGAGAAGCAGACGGGCTAGGAGACACCGATGGGGCCGGTGAAACCGGGACGGCGGTGCCGGATCCTGAGCCTCCCGCGGCCGACTGCACGTTCGATGCCGAGGCCGCGTAGTTCGACGAGACGGTACCGACGACCGTGGTGATGTTCGCAAGGTTTTTAAACGTGGCCGGCTCGGCGGCGGGCCCGGTCGCTGCGGGAAGGCTTACCGAGATGAGCGCTTCGAAATGGTGCAGGTCGGCCTGCGGGCCCCAGTAAACGGTGAAACTCGTCGGGGTGCAGTTCTGCGAGATCGGTGTCACGGGGGTCTGCGACGCGTAGTTGTACGACGCGTCGGTGGCAACGTTCGCGAACCGAAGTGTCGCGCAGTCGAACGTCCACTTTTCGCCCGCGGGGACGACGTCGGTGAAGACCGAGGAATTGAACGGGCCGTCGGCCGTTTTGATGTGGTAAGTCAAGAAATCGGTCGCGTTGGTGCGGCCCTCGTCCGAGCGGGTAAAGATGCCGTATTTGTTAGGGTTCGCGCGGTTGCCAATTACGCCGGTTGGGGTGACTTGCGAGGTGAAGGACTTGCCGAACTCGGTGGTTGACGTGAAGGGCACTGTCGTACCCGCCGGCACCTCGGAGTTGTTGAAGTTCGACTTCACGAACGCGGTGCCACAAGTGTCGAGGTGCGTCGCGGCATACGAGGTCATGGTGAAGGTGATGACGGCGGGAGTGGTCTCCGACAACGCCGCAGTCGCGACGACCGCATTCGTCCTCGGATCATTGAGACTAAAACCGGTCGGAAGGTCAGTCAGGTACTGGCTGAGCGTGAGAGTAAACGTATCGCCCTTCTGGGTTCCGTTAGGAACACAGAAGTCGATGGTGGTGGTCAGCTGGCTGTACTGGGCAGGGTCAGCCGGAGTGACCGTGACATTGGTGATCGGGTCAGAGACGACGGCGGCCTGGGCCACCTGCGTCGTACCGAAAGTCAGGGCAGCGGCAGCAACGACGCTGGCGAGAATCGGAAGGACCCTAAGTCTTCCGCGCACTGACGAAGACGCTTTTTCCTTGTTAAGTGGAACGGACAAAAGGGACTTGGCGGTCATGCATGCTTCCAATTTTCTTGGGCGAGAAAGCCATACCGGACTCGGGTCAGAGCGGCGTTACTCACGTCTCCATTGCCAGGAGTGACAACTTCAGGGGTGGCCGGTTCGGTGGGAAAAATTCGGGTTCCCCCAACTCAAACAACTACACGGCAACACTCAACCTCAAGGTGGATTTAGCCTACGCGTCCGCCCTGTTGCCGGCACCCAAACAGGGGCCACTCGATCATATTGGCCCTAAATGACTCCCGGATCATTCGGAGGTCAGGTGCGTCGAATGGAACCTCAGATATTCGGGCTTTCCGAACACACCCGGACAAATCTCGCAGGTGTTCTCTGTGCCAACAGAAAGCACTACTAGACAAATCCCTCACCGGTCATCTCGAAATCCGATAATCTATATTATCTCAAATAATGCTTCGCGAGCCTAATGTAGGGGGGTCTGGCACCGCCTCGCCGGTTGTCGCGGCGCCAATAACTGACATCCACACAGAAGAACCCCGACCCGCAAAGGGCCGGGATCTTCGTCTCACCACACTCGCAACGGGGGATGAAGAGCTAGGCGTTGCCAATCTTGCTGTCGGCGATGTCCCCGGCTTTTGTCGGTCTTGTCGTCGAATTTTCCACCGGTCTTGTCCGAAATAGCATCTTCGGCTTTGTCGATTCCGGTGTCGCTGACCTGCTCGCCCTTGTCGCTGTTCATGGCGTCCTTCGCGTTATCCAGAAGTCCCATAGTGATTTCCTTTCAGTGGTGCTCACCAGTCGTGAGCTGTCACCGTTCGACTCCCTGAGAGCAGCTTTCGGCCAAGGCGGTTAGTTGCTGATTCTGCAGCGATGAGGCAATGGCACGGAACCCGCCTACTAATGGGTATTCACGCGCAGGACAACAGAATGGACCCGTCATGAGCACCGTTCCTCCGAACGAGCCTTCCGGTTCGCCGTTGTATGACCAAAGCGGCTTCGAACCGCCGTTGACACCCGCCGCGGGAGCCCATGCCGCCGGCATCAATTCTTCCGACACCGATTCGTCGGCCAAAGACGCCGCTACTGCCAAGGCCGGTGCGGCGAAGGAGCAGGCGACGCAGGTCGCCGGTGACGCGAAAGAGGCCGCCACCAATGTTGCCGGGACCGCGAAGGAGCAGGCCGGGCAGGTCGCTTCTGAGGTAACGAGCCAGGCGAAGGACCTTTACGGGCAGGCGACGTCCCAGCTGAAAGAGCAGGCCGGCACCCAGTCGCAGAACGTGTCCTAGGGGCTGCGTTCAGTCTCGGACGAGCTGTCGTCGATGGCGAGGAAATCGGACGGGAACGGGCTAGCGTCCGAACTGGTGCGGAAGCTCTCCGGCCGTGCCGGATCGGCGGCATCATGGCTTGATGGCCGCGACCCGGGTTCGCTCGTGGATGAGGTCAAGCAATTCGCCGCCCAGAAGCCGGGAACGTTCATCGCGATCGCCGCTGGAGCTGGCCTTCTTGCCGGGCGCCTGACGAAGGCGCTGGCGGCCGACGCGAAGTCGGACTCCCCAGCGCCTGCCGCCACGACGGATCCCGCTCACTTCCCCGTCACCGCGGAACCGGCCGCCAGTTACGAACGCACCGCTACCCAGTTCGCGAACACCCCCATCGACCCCGGCACCGTCCACGTCGCCCCGACACCGTCTTTCGATGACATCGTCGGCGAACCTCCTTATGGTGAAGAGCGATGACGGACCCGACCATCAAAGCGGGCAGGCGCATTGTTAGGCGGCGAGAGGGGATATCATCGGCCGGGCTATGTTCTCCCAGAGTTCGATGTCGTCTTCGTCGGAATCGAGGCCGAGTGCGGCGGCGGTTTCGTCGGGGGTGGTGGCGACTAGGGTGACGGCCGTATTCGAGTCGGGTTGACCGGTGCGAATAACAATCCGACTGGCGTGAAGAGGTGCGAGGCGGCGAGCAACGTCGTCGAGTAGCGGCTCGAGGAGATCTAAGGGCATGTCGTCGAGTCCGCCGTCGTCGAGAACTTGCACGTGTGCTCCCCGACGGCGGTGAGCAGTGACGACTTTCCGGATGGCATCGTTGAGCAGCCGGCGTCCGCGGATCTCATCCCGGAGGGCTTGTTCCAGGACTCGGCATTCTGCTCGCGCGTTTTCATCCAGGCTGCCGCCGCTGTCCAGGATGTGGTGGAGCATGGGGGCGGCGGTGATTCGGGCATGTTCAAGGCGCCGCTGCCGTTCGAGGTGGAAGGCGTTTTGCTCGCTTCGGAGGGCGGTCAGTTCGCGGTGCCGCTGGGCGGCGACATCGGCCGCGGCGGTGACCCGACTGATCGCCCGGTACATCAGGAAGCCGGCAGCGACCAAAACGATCTCGGCGGCCAGCCCGAGACGGATGGTTCCGGTGGGCCCTGCCCACAGGGTCATTTGGGCGGCGAGGAAACCGACCGCGATCAGAGGTGGCGCCTTGTGGCCTGCCATCCAGACCATGACGGCGCCGGCTAGGATGCCGCAGGGGTACCAGTAGATCGAGCCGGCATCCACGGTGGTGGGATCGAGGCCGGTCGTCGCAGTACAGCAAAGCATGCAGCCGACTGCTGCGATGATCCAGGCGGTTCGGCGGCGCATGGTCCCGGTTTTTGCGCCGCGAGTAAGGGCCGGGAAGATGATGAGACCGAGGGTCGCGGCGATGATCGGGCCTGGGGCGCGGGTGATGAGAACAGCCTCGGCGATCGCAGTCAGACCTGCAACGATGATGAACACGCCCAGAAGCCGGTAGAGCTGACGTCTTGGGATAAGTTTCATGCTCAGGCCGAACGACGCCAGTTTTTTCAGCGGCGCCTCGTTCATGGGCGTCCAGTCGAGGTGGATTACGGTGCCCTTCCCCGGGGACGTGAGCACAATGACCGTGCCCCCTACCTGCTCGATGCGTTCCACGATCGACACTCGGACGCCAAGCCGCTCGTGCCCGACCTTTTGCATGTCAAACCCGGCCCCGGTGTCCGCGATGGTGATCCGGATACCGTCGAAGCTGGTGCGTGTCGCGGTGACGGTGCGGCGCACGTTGTGGCCGGCGTGCTTTAGGCTGTTGGACACGGCTTGCAGGGTCGCAGCCACGAAAGCGTCAGCGACGTCTGTTGGCAGGTCGATCCCATGGATTTGGCTGAGGTCAGGATGGACTGCGTGCTGCGGCCAAAGCAGGCTCGGTTCTGCGTCGGCGAATGCTTTCGACAGGCTAATCTGTGGTGGCCGGGCATGTAAATGCGGGCTGGTCTGAGTCACCACATTCAGGGCGGTTCGCGCCATGACCGCAGCCGTGCCGGGGCTTTGCTGCCCGGCGGCGAGAAGGGTCGCCAGGACGGAATCGTGGATGAGGGCATCCGTGCGGACGCGTTCTGCTTCCAGTGCCGCCTCGAGGTGCTCATTTTCGTGTCGACGTTTTGCGTGCCGTTCTGCGGTGTCGACGCGATCGACTTGGAAGCGCCGCAGCCGGATCGTGACGATACACACGGCCGAGCTCAATGCGAGGCCGGCCGCGTTGAGGATCGTGTGACTGGCGGGCAATTCCCCCATGTAGATGACGCTCACGGCCGCGTCGATACCCGCGCAGAGCAGTGCCGCGCGGATGGGGTTGATCGCCGCGACAGCCACGCAGCTTGTGCCCGCGTACGACAGGGCCAAAAGCCAGGGGGACGCACCCTCCGGAAGGGGCCGTTGCAGGGTAAAAGGTTCCAACACGGCCAGACCCACAAAACAGGCCACCGCCACCCACATCCACACCCACCCGCGCACCTCGGGCTGGGCCAATGTTAGTGGCAGCGCAGCGGCCATGCACCCAGCAAGACACCACGCGATCGCAACCAAAACGACGGGCGCGTTTTCGTGGTCACCCATGTACCCGGGCAAAGCCAGCAACACCAACAGCGGAGCTATCACCGTGAGGGTCGCCGCCATTCCCCGCTCAATTCCGATCCGCAGAACGGACTGCCCATCCAGACGCGGCGGCGGCGGCGTGAGCACATCCCCGGGGAAGATTCCCCGGATGCGATGCCACGCCTGCTTCTGCCTATCCGCCACGACTTTGACGTTAAGCCACAGCCTGATCAGTGACGAGCCCCAAAACGGGCCAACACTTCGAGCCGCGAACCGGAACTTAACCGGTGTTGTTCGCTCTGACCCCGCCCCGATGAGCCAGAACCGTTTGCCTGCGGAAAAGGGACCCGTCGTCGAGCGCAGCGAGCCCCTTTTCATTGCGGTCGCTCAGTACGCGACGGTGAAGCGGCGGCCCTGATGCGCCGCCGTCGCGATCTCTTCGACGACAGCCTTGCCGAGGTCGGCGCCGGAGATGTTTGATTCCCCGTTGTCGTCGACGAGCAGCAGGTTATCGCCGGTGCGGTAGACACCGGTCGCTTCCCCTGCGGCCCAGGGCCCGAAGCCACCAGCGGGGCACGTCTTCCCTCTCACCAACAGTACCGAGCGGACCACCATAAAACCCGGTCTCGATTGACAGACCCGCCTTGCGGCCTCGGCAATACCGCCATTCTGAAACTCTAAAAACCCGCCACGGCAAAGACAAAGTCACACCTTGACCGGAGGAAAGCAGCCCGCGAAGAGTGTCCCGATGAACGACCGGCTATCGGGCGGACTACCTGACTGCCGTTCGCGTAGCTGTTATCAGTGGACGAGGTGGGAATAGTCGGGCAGGTCGATCTTGTCGGCAGGGGGCGAGAAAAACTTTCCGCCGATCGCGCTGAAGGCCCGGCTCGCGCCGATCTTCGCGGCCGCGTTCAGAGCGACGATGCCGATGCGTGTTCTCGGGTTGGCGATGCGGGGGGCTCCGGGCGGGAGTTGCTGGGCCTGGTTGACATAGGGGCGCATGATGCGCTCATAGCCGCGGAACGCGTCTCGGTGGTCGACGTGCGCTGCGATCTCGCCGGCGAGAACGTAGGCGCCGACGAGGGCGAGGCTGGTGCCCATGCCACTGATCGGGGAGGCGCAGTACGCCGCGTCACCGAGAAGTGCCACACGTCCCGAGGCCCAGGTGGGCGCTTTGACCTGGCCGATGTGCTCGAAGTACAGATCCTCCTTTTGGTCGAGGCTGTCGAGGATACGCTGTGCTTCCCAGCCGGCATGGGCGAACTTGTCCCGCAGCAGGTTCTTCTGCTGGTCGGGGGTGAGCGCGTCGTGGGCGCCGGGGGGCGAGAGGAATGACATCGTGGCCCGAATCGTGCCCTTGGTGTCTGGCCGGAGGGTCATCGTGCGCCCACCGGGGGCGTTGAACCACTTTGCCCAGTCACTGTCCGCGGAGGTCCGCGGGATCGTCAAATATGAGGTGTTGAGCCCAAGCGGTCGAATGGTGGGGGCGGTGCCGAAAACGAGGCGGCGAGTGCGGGAGTTCATGCCGTCCACGATCACGAGAAGGTCGAAGGCGCGGTCGTCTCCGTGGTCGAACGACACCCGGACGTGGTCAGGCTGATCGTCGATTGCGGTGATGCTGTTCCCGAACACGTACTCGACTGTGTCGGGGGTTGCATCCACGAGCAGGCGCGCGAGGTCGCCGCGAAGAATTTCCAGCTCGGCCGTTGCTCCACTGGTGTCCGAAGTGCTGGCCGGGAACCGAGCGATGGCGCTGCCGTCGGAGCGGACGAACTCGGTGCCGAGTTCACCGGTCGTGGCGCCGCGGATGGCATCTTCGAGGTTCATGCGACGGGCGACGGTGCGGCCAGCACCGCGGACGTCGATGTTCTGCTCGCCGTCTCGAAGCTCGTTGGCGCGTTCAACGATGGTGACGTTCCACCCGTACTCGGCCAGCCAGTAGGCCAGGGCGGGGCCGGCGATGCTGGCCCCAGAGATCAAGACAGTCTTGGTGTCGGTCACGGGTGTTCCTCTATCGGGTTGGCGGAGTGTGGTTGGCGGGGTGTTGGCGAACGGTGACGTTGGTCATCTGACCGCGCCTGCTGAGCTGGAAGTTGATTTGGTGCGCGCAGTGCAGCTCCCAGAGGGCGTTGTGGACGTCCAGGGTGGAGCAGCCCAACCGGGAAGCCAGGTCGGTGTAAGTCGCAGATTCCTGTGCGAGGAGGGAATGGAGGATTGCGGTCGCTCGGCCACTGAGGTGGCCACCAGCTTCGGTAGAAGGAGATGCAGTCACGCGGTGACCGAGGCTTCTGTCGCGGAGGTGGCGGTGTTGGTGAATTCGTCGGGGCGGCCCTTCTTCGGAAACAGGAACGTCAGCCCAAGGAACACCACAAGCAGGGCGGCCTGGATGTACAGGGTCTGCTGGAACGCGTGCTCGGCGGTACCTCCCTTGATCTGGGTGAAGAAGGTCGACCCGAACACGGCAACGCCGATGGAGCTGGCGATGGATTGCACGGCGGTGAGGACGCCGGAGGCCGAGCCGATCTCTTCGTCCTTCACTGCGGCGAGGATGATGCTGAACAGGGCCGCAATCACAAGCCCCGACCCGACCCCGGCAAGGGCGATACCCGGCACGATGCTCCAGATCGAGAAACCGTCGGTCGACTGCAATTCCAGCCACAGCAGCACCGACCCGGCGATCTGCACGAGCGCTCCGATCTGCAGGACGGCGCGGCCGAGCTTCTCCGCGAGGAAGGCGCCACTGATGGCGCCACCGACTGCGGTGCCGAGGGCGACCGGAAGGTTTCCGAGACCGGCCTGGCCCGCGGTGAAGCCCTGCCCGATCTGGAGGAACAGCGTCAGGATCAGCTGGGTGCCGATCAGGGCGGTGAAGAACAAGGCGATGCCGGCAAGGCCGAGGGTGTACGCGGGCTGACTGAAGATGGTCGGGACAACGAGCGGCGTCCGGCCGGCGGCGTTCGCACGGCGCTGCTGGCGAGCGAACAGAACGAACCCTGCAAGGCCGGCGACGATGCTGACGTACGTCCAGGCCGGCCAGCCCTGTTCCTGTCCGAGGTTGAGCGGCAGCACCAGCAGGGCCGAGGAAGCGACGATGATCGTCGCGCCCGCGACATCGACACCGATCGAAGCGACACCGGCTTTGCGGGGCAAGATGCGCCACGCGATGACGAGGGCCGCGATGCCGATGGGCCCGTTCACTAGGAACACGGCCCGCCAGCCGAGTCCGAACAGGTTCGCCTCGATGAGGCCACCTCCGATCAGCGGGCCGAGGATGCCGCCGAGCCCGAGGACGGGGCCGAACACCCCGAACACCTTCGCCAGCTCCGGGCCGGAGAAGTTCTCGCGCAGCAGGCCGAGGCCCTGGGGCAGGAGCATCGCGCCAGCCAGGCCCTGAACCAAGCGGACAGCGATCAGGATCCCGATGGTCGGGGCGACCGCGCACAGCAGGGACGCCGCCGTGAAGGCTGCGAGGCCGACGAGAAACATGCGTCGACGGCCGAAGCGATCGCCGAGGCGACCACCCAGGATGAGGCCGGCACCGAGGGTCAGCGCATAGCCGCCGATCACCCACTGCAGCCCCAACGCCGATGACCCCAACGACTTTTCAAGGTCTGGGCCAGCGACGTTGACGATTGTGGAATCGAGCAGATCCATGATCTCCGCAGCAAGCATTACCCCGAGGATCAGCCACCGCCACCGACCCGCGGTGGCTTTCGTTGTCTCACCCATGTCGCTCCACTCGTTGGTAATCAATCAGATTGGCAACTTCGAGTATTAGTGTTGTGACCATGGAAGTCAACTCAGCGCAGGCCAGCTCTCCAGCACCCCCTCGGTCGGACCGTGAGGACAGGACCGCAGCTCGTCGGGACGGTCGACCGCTGCCCGACGGAGATCTCCGCGCACGGGTTCAGCAGATCGCGGTTCGGCAGCAGCGCTTCGAGCGCCACCTTGCCGCCGAGCTCGACGTGGACCGGGCGGGCCTCGAGACGATGGACTATCTGATCTCGGTTGGGCCCACAACCCCGACTCAGATTGCTCAGCACCTCGGGATCTCGACCGCGGCGATGACCCTCGTGTTGAACCGGCTCGAAACAGCAGGGCACATCATCCGAGGTCCCCATCCCTCCGATCGACGGAAGCTGATGATCAGCGCCAGCGACAGTTCAAGCGGGCGCGCTCACGACTACGTGACACCTCTCATCGAGGACGTCGAAGTCCTCATCGAATCACTGACCGACACCGACCGGGCAGTCATCGAAAGCTTTCTCGATCGCCTCATCGGAATCTACGACTACGCCACCCCTCCCCCACACGGAAGCGGGAAGTAGTCCCACTCGGCCTCTGGAACAACATGGAACCGACGGCGCGTCAACCCGACGCACCCGCGAGCACGCATGTACATCGATCGGTCAGCGGACGGTCGAAGGGGGTTAAGCCTTGCTGACGTGTCCGTCGAGCCCTTCGTACAGATCGAAGTTTTGCTCACCGATCAGAGCGACAAGGGTGTCGAAAGCCTCGGCTAGGGGAACTTCGGTATTAAGGTCGTTCGCTTCACCTCGTGCGTCCAAATCGACCGCTCGCGAGTGTCCCGATGAACGACCGTTTAACGGACGGCGTGCAATGCCAGCGCCTGCTAAGCGGGACGCGCTTGCGGGATCCTTCGGTCTACACGTCGAGATAGCAAGCTGCGAGACGAACCGGCGGCTGAGCAGTTCCCGCTTACCTTCTGCCTCGACGGGCGAACTGGAGATGCGTCGTTCACCGCAAGATCAGCCCTCGGCCTGGTGCATGCGGTTCAATAAGGTCACATCGTCGCTCGCTGGGATGCGGCCCGAAACGCCCGCATTAGCGGGCCAAGGAATCACTGTGCCCGATCGCAACCCATTGCACCTTCGACGGCTACTCACTCATGCCTGGCGTTACACACGGTTGATCGAGTTCTTTTTCCGACGCAAAGACACCGCCGGGGACATCTACCCCAACGACGACAGCACCGGCGCCGTTCCAGGGCCTGACCCTGACCGTGTTGTGTTCCTCGGGGAACCCGGGGAACTCACCCTCGGGGTGCGCACGCACGACCTTTCCCTGCCGGCGTTCTGCGCCCGAAACCACAGCCAGCGCACCGGCCGAGGAACCATCTGGAGCATTGCACCCATCCGCACCGCCCTGCTCCGCGACGCCCCAAAAACAATTGGCGGCAACCAAAGCTTTATCGATCGTGCGGACATCGTCGTCCTCCTGGCCGGGATTACGGACACTCTCACCGTCACAACAGCGGCCACCTGGGACAAACACCTTCGGGCAACCCTAGACGTCCTCACCGAGAAGACACCCGCGGATGTCCGCATCCTGGTTGGTGAGATCCCGCCGCTGAATAACGCAGGAACCCTGTCAAAACCTGCCCGCATGGCGGCAGGACTTCACGGGAAAACCCTTAACAGCCGTACCCGAACCGTGGTCGCGGAATACCCGCACGTGAGCGTTGTCACTTTTCCGCCCGAGCTGACGCACTCCATGTGGCGGCCGGAATCCGAAGAACGCCGCTACACCAACACCTACAAAATCTGGGGCAAACACCTCGCCGACCACACCAGCACCCACGGCTGACAAGGTCCTTTGGCGACAAGCGTGAGGCAAGATCTCACCGACGGTGGCACTCAAACGTCTAAAGGCGGGAACAGGTGAAACCCGGCCCAAAAGGAACGCGGTGCTTCCGTCACCTCCACCGTGGCTATGTCAAGCCCCCGGGCTAAACGCACCGCACGACGCGTCTGAGCCTAAGTTGCAGTGCAGTTGCGTTGTTCCGACTTCCAACCGCTGACCGTGTAGCGGGAATTCCTTCCCGCGCCGACCATTGTGCCGGCACCCGTGTCGTTTAGGACGTCGCCGTGCTCAACCGTGCAGCCCATCTCTTTGTTCGCCCACTCGTGTCCGCCTGGTTGGCAACAAGCCAGTATTCGTGGAACCGGCACCCGGTCGCGACGGACTCCCCCCATGTCCACGCCCGTGGCACCAACCCCGACCGGATTCTGATCATCGGTGACGGGGCAGCGACCGGCCGCGGGGTCCGCACCCACGACCTCGGCCTGCCCGGTTACCTCGCCCGCAGCCTCTCGACCCGCACCAACCGGGCCGCCGACGTCGACCTCGCCGTCGACGGGTCAATGACCATCCGCACCGGACTGCCTACCCTCGCAGGGCTGGACCTGTTCCGGTTCGACATCATCATCCTGTCGTTCGGGGCCAACGAAACCCTCGACCTCATGCCCACCCGCACCTGGACCCACTGCTTCGAAAACATTCTCCTCGACGTCCTCACCCGCGCACCTGCGTCGACGAAAGTGTTCGTTCTCGCGATCCCCGCGTTCGGGATCAACCCGCACTTCCCCAAATCGTTAGCGCGAGTCGTGGACGCGCACGGGCAGCGCCTCAACACTGCGACTCTCCGGCTGATGAAGGCATATTCGGAAATGGTGTTCGTTCCCGAATCCCACGACCACGCTTTCGAATTCGAAGGCGCCCACCTCTACCGGCAATGGGCAGAAGAACTAGCATCCCGGATCGCCAGCAACCTCGACCCCGCCCGCCCGAAAACCCGATCCACCGAAGAAACCGACGAACAAGACCGACAAGATGCCCTGCAGCGGTTCGAAACCATTAGCCGGGAACGTGCCCTCGATCTGGAGAGCTTTACTCAGCAGGCGAAGAACATTTTCGGCACCGAGATCGCTGCGATCACCTTCGTCAGAAGCGACACCGAAACAATGCGCTCCGTCGCCGGGACAACGATATCTGAGCTGCCCCGGGCGGAGTCGTTTTGCGACGTCACCATCCGCAGAACCGGACACCTCGTCATCCACGACGCCACCCTCGACAACCGATACGCCGACTACACCCTCGTCACCGGCCCCCACCACATCCGCTTCTACGCCGGCTACCCCCTCCAAGACCCCCAAGGACACCGCATCGGAGCCCTCTGCCTCATGGACACCCGGCCCACCCCCTTCACCGACAACGACGCCGACACCCTCAGAACCCTCGCCCTCCGCATCCAAAAACACATTTACGACCCGGCCCCGTCCTAACCCCGACACCAGCCCGGACAACTGGGGGATGGCCGCGGAGGCCGATCGGACGCTCCCACGAGTACGTCTCGAAAATCTGAAGTTTTTCGAAACGTCTCAGAGCGCAAGAGGCATCTTGCTAAAAGGCCCGCAAACCCGGCCGCGCCGACAGTCTTAGAAAGTTGTATCACAATATTTCCGTGTCGAATGGCGCCTTGAGGGTTTTGTGAGACACGATGAGATCATGAGGCTTCTCGGGTACACCAGGGTCAGCACCAGCAACCAAGACCCCCAACTGCAGATCGACTCACTCCTCTCTATAGGGGTGCAGAAACGGGACATCTTCTCCGACGTCATGTCAGGACGGAAAACCGCCACCGATCGGCTCGGGATGCAGAAGCTGCTCGAGCATGCCGTCTCGGGCGACACGATCGTGGTCTGGCGCATTGACCGGTTAGGCCGGTCGTTGCTTGACGTGTTGAACACGGTGACCGGACTTCGTGACAGGGGGATTCAGGTGCGGTCGATCTCTGATGGCATTGATCCGGCGACGGCGACGGGCCGGCTGATGCTGAACATGCTGGCCACTCTTGCGGAATACGAGCGGGAGCTCATCGTGGAACGCGTCCGCGCGGGGGTCGCGGTTGCCCAGGAAGCTGGCACCCGGTTCGGCCGGCCCAGAAGCGACCCGGCCGTGGTCGGCCCGAAACTCGCGATCGTCGCCCAGGCCCGTGCCGAGGGACGCACCGCGACCGAGGCGGCAGCCCTGGTCGGGTGGAGCCGGGCGACTCTCTACCGGCACCACACCACCGTGACGGCGACGCCCTTGGCTGCCGACGCGCATGCTGCGGTGGACAAGTGACCGCGTCCGTCACGGTGTGGGCACCTCTTTTGACGGGTGCCGCAGGCATCGTGACAGTCGGGTGGAACATCCTCCGGGACCGTGGCGAGCTGCGGAAACTCGAGCGGTTCACGGCACTGACCGATCAGCTGCCGGCCGAGTCGCAGGCGGCCGTCATGTTAGGAGACATCCGTAACCGCCTGGCCGTCCGTGTCGCCCTCGCATCGGAAGCGCCACCGTACCGGCTCCGGTCGATCTTTGGCTGGACCCTTCTGGTGGTGGGCGGTGTCGTCGCGGTGGGCTGGGTCGTGTTCGCCTTGACATGATCAAGTCGATGGGCGGCGTCGCGGGCATCCAGCTCGGCCACACCGGCCGCAAGGGCAGCCTCGTCACCCCGTGGGAGGGCGGCCACATGCTTCCCCCGGAGCACGAGGCCGGCTGGCAGACCCGCGCTCCCTCCGCCATCGCCTACGGCGGGTCGATGCCCTACGTGCCGCGCGCGCTCACCGTCGAGGAGATCGCACAGCTCATGCAGGATTACGCCGACACGGCTCGCCGTGCCGTCGAGGCCGGCTACGAGTGGGTCGAGATGCACTTCGCTCACGGCTACCTCGGCAGCGAGTTCTTCTCGCCGCTCGCCAACCAGCGCACCGACCAGTACGGCGGCAGCCTCGAGAACCGCACCCGATTCCACCTGGAGGCGCTCGACGCCGTCCGCGCCGTTCTGCCCGACCCCATCCCGCTGACGATGCGGCTCGGCATCGACGACCTGCACCCGGGCGGCGCCACCGTCGACGAGTCGATCACCGCCATCGGCTGGATGAAGGAGCACGGCCTCGACCTCGCCGACCTCAGCATCGGCTTCAACACCGACGACATGCGCGGGGACATCCCCATCGGCACCCTCGGCGGCATGGTCAAGAACGCCACCCGCGTGAAGGAGGAGGTGGGTATCCCGGTCGCCACGAGCTGGAACCTCGGCCAGCCCGAGATCGCCAACCGCGTGATCGAAGGCGAACTGCTCGACCTGGTCTACCTCGGCCGCCCGGCCCTCGCGAATGCCCACTGGCCCGTGTACGCCGCGCGCCTCCTCGGCTACGCCGACCCGTTCAGCCTCGTTCCCGAGGACTGGGCCTGGTGGCTCCGCAACCTCCGCGGCGCCGACGAAGCCATTGGCTGGCCCGGTGCCACGAATGGCGCTGAACTCGCGCAGGTCGCGGGAGTAGCCGCCACAGCACCCGTCGACGAGACCGCCCCCGCGGAGCTCGAGCTCGCGGACGCAAAAGAAGAACTCGAAGTCGCGTAGCCCCGACAACCACGAAAGCCCAGACCTACCCGGCCTGGGCTTTCGTCATGTCGGTGGCCGAGGCCACGTCACGTTGGGCTCATAAACACGGCGGCACGCAACGGTCAACGAACTGGATCGGCCCCAGACCCACGCTCTAACAGTCCACCCTTTACGTCCAGCTAAGGCATAGCTTGGATGGACGGGATTTCCTCGACACTGCGGCCGACGACCAAAAACGCCGGGCGTATGTCGCCCGGTCATCGCCCGTTACGACCGCCCGGGGTAAACGTACGTCGCCCGGATCTCCAGGCATGCAGAGACCTGCCAACCTGGCCGGCTCTGGGAACGTCCGGCTTCATTCATGGAACGCGACCGCCTTCGGCGTCCCCTCACGAATCATGAAAAGCTGACGCTATGACTAGCAATGACGCCAATCTGTCCTTTCGATCAGCCTCGGAGAGCGCACAGAAGGCCATCGATCTCTACGCAAAACCCTTCGGTCTCGGAGCCCGGCACTCGCCTGAGCATCAAGGAATCTAGGCCCTCGCCGAGGCAATTCGAGCTCTGGCGGATGGCTTAGCCGCGATGACGGCGAGGGATGAGCGCTAAGCGTTCCCGTCAGTACACCCACGTGTCCCAATACTGAAATGTGCCAAAAGCCATGGGAATTAGGAATGCCAGACGGATTCGCAACCCCTTCTGGGGAGTCGTGCCTCGACTTAGTCCGTCTTACCGTGGGTAAGTGCCCAACGGACCTGTCAACCCTACGGTCGTCGACGGGCCCCGGATCACGAGCGAACATGCTCGCGAGTCCCGCACGCTGGCACGACGCCTCTCAGGCGGTTCGGCCCCACTCCGGGTTGGAGTCGAACGGGGCATGGCAGCAACCCTGGCCGTGGTGGCCGTCATGCTGCTGCTGCTCGCATTGCCGGCCTTTGTGACGACGCACCGACCGGACCAATTTGCGTTCATGGTCGTGTCCTTGATTCTCGCAGGGTTGATGGTCGCGGCCCTCCCACTGGCCCTCATCCTCCACACAGAACCCGCCCGATTCTGGCTATGGATTCCGGTAGCCGCCTACGTCGGGCTTCTTCTTTTGGAACCGTTCACGCTCCGAAACCCGCTCCCTACCGGGTCAGCTCCCTGGCTTCTCGGGCTGTCGCTGATCACGTTCGGTTGCACAGCGCTAGCCGAGGTGAACCCGTGGCGCGCGGGGATCCTGTGCGCCGGAATCACCGCAGCACTCATCAGTGTGTATGTCGGACCGCTCACTGCCAGCAACACCTTCATCACGTTCTTCGGCCTGTTCCTCCTCGCAGTAGCCCTGATCGTCGGTGTGCGGGCGCTCCGGCGCAGGGCCGACAAAGCCGACACGGCAGAACAGCAAGCGCAACTGCTGTTCGAAGACCAGCAACGACTCCTAGCCACCGAGGCGGAACGAGTGCGGACGGACGCGCTCCTTCACGACACCGTCCTTGCCGCCTTCCTCGCCGCGGCCGGGAACCACGCACCAGAACGCGCCACCAGCATGGCCCGGGCAGCCCTTGACCTCGTCTCCTCAACCAGCAACGACCCAGGAACCCAGCCGGGATCTGTTTCCGTCGGAGCGTTCTTCTTCGCGCCAAGTGCTGAGCTCGCGCCGTTTCGGGGCATGGTCACCTTTGACCTCGCTTTTGGCACCCTCGAGGTTCCATCCGAAGTGGCGGACGCGCTCATGTCAGCCACCGTGCAGGCCCTCACGAACAGTGCCAAACACGCCGGCGCAGCTGCCACCCGTTCAGTGACCGGGACCCGCCTCAAAGACGGTGGTATTCACATCACCGTGTCTGACAACGGGGCAGGGTTCGACCTGGACCAGGTCCCGGAGGAACGACTTGGGGTGCGGGTGTCGATCCTGGAGCGCGTCCAGCACATCGGGGGCACCGCGCACATCCGCTCGGCGCCCGGGAAAGGGACGACCGTGACCCTTAACTGGCGACCCGACCCACCACAATCGGCACCAACTCGTCGACCAGGCCAAGCACTGCTGAGCATCATCCCCCGACGACTCCTTTACCGAGTGCTTGGGGCGCTAATCATCATCGCGGTCCTCATCGCTTTCGCGGAAGCGTTCGTTAATACCCACCAGTACACCACTGCCGTCTCCTCCGCCCTGGGACTTGCCGTCCTTCCCACCCTCATCCAGGGAGCTAAACAAGGCAGCATGACCAACAGGGCGGCGTGGGTCACCACCAGTGTTGGCGTCGTGCTGTGCAGCATCGCGAATATCGGTCTGAACCCTGCCAACTTCGACTCTGCTTCTGCCGCCAAACTCACCTGCGGCGTCCTCGCCGGCGCCGCCATGGCGTGGATGGCTGGCCGCCGCCTCGGACCTCTCATTATCGTCACCGCCCTCGTCACCCAAATCACCCTCTGGGCCGGACCCGAAGGTGTCATCCGGCTAGGCCTTGCCGGGGAAATCGTCATCGCGATGGCGGGCCTTCTCATTCACCGTGCCCTGCGAGAAATCGCTGCCGCGGCCGAGCTCGCGGCCCAAAAGCACCACGACCTCACCATTCGGCAAGCAGAGCTCGACGCATTCAACAACGAACGCCAACAACGACTTCAGCACGCCAACGGCACCGCCGCCCCCATGCTTCGACAAATACTCGACAGCAACGCAGAACTCGACAACGCCTCCCGCACTGAGTGCCGGGTCCTCGAACAAGCCCTCCGGGACGAGATCCGCGGCCGCGCCCTCCTCAACCCCGCCATCCGCCAAGTCGTCTCCGGCCATCGCCGTCGCGGCACCCTCGTTCAAGTCCTCGACGACGGCGGACTCGACGGCATCTCACACGTGGTCCTGAACGCAATTCTCGACGATGTGGCCCGGCAACTCGAACCCGTCAGGTCATCTCGCATAGTCATCCGAACCGGGCAACCCGACTCCGACACTGCCATCACCATCGTCGCGTCTACCCCCGACGAAACAGCCGCCGCCCTCGGCCTCGACGCCGACGACGAGGTCGACCTCTGGCTTACAATCCCCCACCCCGACCAGGTCCAACTCGCCGCATAGAGACACCTACGGCCCCAACACCGAGACACCTTTCAAGGCACCTCAAAAACGGTGCTGACCTGACAATAATTGCGGACACAAAATTCGAGAAGAGCACTCCCCCGGCTCTATGCCACGGCAGCTAGTTCACCCATCGTTGTCCAAAATGGATCGATTTCGAGAACAGCCGAGTCCCTACTAGGGCACCACGGCCATTCAGATTTGCGGGACGGGCATCTCGGTAAGTGGCCCTAGCTTTCTGTGCCAGCCGGCCGCGTCACTCGATGGGAACAGAGTCCCGGTCATCGACCGGCTATCGGGACGTCCCAAACCGGTCGGCAGGCACGTCCAAAAAGCCGTCTCGCCGTCTAGCTCTTTGTAGTGGCGAAGTGGAGGCCCGCTTGAACTCCGCCGCCGGCTGTTTGCGTGAGGTAGAAATCAGCGGCGTGAATTTCGGCAACCCACGCCACAATGGCCAATCCGGTGCCGGTTCCGGCTGTCGATCGGAATCTAGGTTCGTCGAACGCGTCCTCTTCGCTAACTGGCAGCCCTGGGCCGGAATCGGTAACTGTCAAAGACTGCTCGTTCACGGTGACGTGTACGGGGCTGTTGTCACCGTGGCGGATCGCGTTCTCGACCAGGTTTCGGATGGCCTGGCCCAGCAGCTCGCTGTTTCCAGTGATCACGGTAGGGGTGGCGGTGACTGTGACCCGGTCTCCACAGTTCAAGTCGCCGATCGTGACCTCGATAAGCTGATCAAGACGAAGGGGCCGCTTGTCTACCTCGTAGGCGCCTGTGCCTGTTCCTGCTCGAAGGAGGAGTGTGCTGACGACCGTGTTCATTCTCGCCAGCCGATCCAGAATGCCCTGGAGGGAGTCACGGGCGGTGTCGGGGTTCCGCAGCCCGGATTCGGCTATCAGGCTGAGGGTAGTCAGGGGCGTACGTATTTCGTGGGCGGCCTCGCGGAGGAACTGTTCTTGCTGTTCCACTTGCCGAAGGGCCGGTCTCATCACCCGACCCGACAACACATGCCCAGCGATAGTTGCAAGAAGCACCAGAACGGCCACGGCCAAAACCAGACCTCCCACGAGAGTGCCGTGGCTGAACGAGGTGGTGGCGGGTGCACCCACGAGCACTACGGCGGTACCGGCTGTACCGATGGGGCGAGCGATCCACCGATATGACCGGCCGTGATCTGCGTCCGCCGTTGTGTAGACGGCCGTATGGTTGCGCGCGGCCGATGCGTAGAGCTGGTCGATGACTTTGGAGCTTGGCAACGCGGCCTGGGACGGGGTGGCGTATGCGATGCCCTGGGAGTCGATGAACCCCGCCGGGACAGAACCAATCGCTGATAAACCAGTGCCGGATGCGGACGAGGTGCCGTACTGGAACCTGAAGCCCTGCCCGTCCGTTTCGACTCCGATGGAGAACAGTTTCGCCTGCGCAAGGAGGCCCTGGTCGGTGCGGTGTCTCACTCCCGAGTCCGCGCTAGCGGCGAAGACACCCAAGACAATGAGACATCCAGCGGTCGTGAGTGCAAAAAATAGGGTCATGGTCCATCGGATCCGGCGAAGGCGTCTTCTGGCCGGAACATTCGGCCGGGACCCTGACAGGTCGATCGGGTGCGCCGCCATCATGCGATCCGGTAACCGACACCGCGAACCGTCTCGATCAAAGCGGCGTCACCGAGCCGTTTGCGGAGTTGTCCGATGACGACGTCGACAACGTTGGAGGTGGGGTCGGTGCGTTCATCCCAGCATCCCTCGAACAAGTCCGTGCGAGTCAGCACGGCACCATGAGCGCGAAGGAGCATTTCTAGGACGCCGAACTCTTTCGCCGTCACGCTTAACAGCACCCCGTCCTGGGTGACCGTGTGACGGGGCACATCCATCTCGATCGGCCCGGCACGCAGGACCGGGTCCCGATCGACAGTTTGGCGACGGACAAGTGCTCGGATTCTCACCTCGAGTTCGGCAAAGGCGAACGGTTTGACGAGGTAGTCGTCGGCACCGAAATGGAACCCGTCGACCCGGTCTGCGACCGTGTCCCGGGCCGTCAAGACCAACACGGGAACCTGCACCTTTGACCTACGCCAGGACTGCAGCAACGTAAGCGAATCCCCGTCGGGGACAGTCCGGTCCAAAACCACGCAGTCATAGGGGGTGACCGCGACTGCCTCATCCGACGCAGCGATCGTGGTGACGTGATCGACCGCGAAACCCGAGCGCCGCAAATCCTGCACGAGACGTGTGGCAAGGTCGAAGTCGTCCTCAAGCAGCAACAACTTCACACTGTTCTCTCCCGCGTCATCTTTCCACTCTGACAGCACGCACGTGAGAAACAGATGAAGTCACCCCTTCCAAGAACCTCATGTTCTCCTCATCTACCCCGGAGCACAGTGGCACCATGAACCACCACACTTCACGACACCTCACCGCCGCCGCCCTTACAGTTGCGGCCCTCGGTTTGACCGGGTGCGCCTCCAAAGCCAGCTTCACCGACACGACCCTGACCGGGACATCAACACCGACCTCGACCTCGACCTCGACCTCGACACCAACTCGCGGCACCACCTCGACCCCCACCCCCTCCCCCACAGCGATACCCACCAGCGGGACATCAACGCCAGGCACCGGGACTAGCTCTACTAAGGCGGGCACCAGCACGTCGACCTCGAGCCCTGGGACCCGCACAAGCGCGTGCGCTGCCTCGCAACTGGCCGGGGGTATCGGGCAACGAGACGGCCAACCCGGCGGCTCCGGGTCTGGGATGAGCCAGCAGCGCCTCTCCGTCATCCTTACCAACACCAGCAGCACCGCCTGCACCCTGCAGGGCTGGCCCGGCGTCTCGTTCGTGGGCAACAACAACGGTACCCAGATTGGCGCCGCAGCAACCCTTGACCGGGGCACACCCCACCCCACCGTCACCCTCCGCCACGGCACCTCCGCCCAGGCCTACATCACCATTAAAGACTCCGCCGTGTTTAACTCCGCCGAATGCAAACCCGTCCAACCGGACGGGTTCCGCGTCTACCCGCCCGGAAACAAAACGTCCATCTTTATCAAAGGCGCCGGCGCCGGCGACGGCACTGTCTGCACCTCTACGAAAGATGACCTCCTGCACGTCGCCGCATTCATTCCCAACCCATAGACGCGTAGTACCTCACCACTCCGGTGACAGAACTACGTCTCGCAAAACTAACTGTTTAGAGACGTCTCATCGGCGGGGGTGTCACCGGTGGGTCATAAGGCCCCAGGGCGTCTTGCTTTGTCGTCTTGGTCTCATGTTTGTATTCCACTCCGGATGGTTCCACGAATTTCTCCGACGAGCAGAAAACGCACCGACGAACGCAGCGACGGATCCCCCACGGGGAACGCCACCGAGGACCCGAACCAGGACAGTGACACCACGTCCGGCGGAGACCCAGAATAACCACCCGCACCACCCCCAATTGAAAGAGAACGCGCCATGAGCGACTCCCCGAACATCGACCCCGACCTCACCACGGACACCCCGGAAGACACCGCCCCGGACGACGCCCAGCAAGAAGCATCAGACGTTGAAGTGAGTTCCCCTGACGAGGTGGATCCGGACGACGGCACCGATGATGACGACGTCCCCATCGACAACCCGGCCGGCTGACTTCAGCCGAACCAAAAGAAGCGGGCCACACCGACAGGTGTGGCCCGCTTCTCTGTTGCGGCCGGTTGCTGGCTACTCGTCGCCGGTCTTGCTGTCGGCGACGTCGCCAGCTTTATCGACCTTGTCGTCGAACTTCCCGCCGGTCTTATCCGAGATGGCGTCTTCGGCTCTGTCAATGCCGGTGTCGCTAACCTGCTCACCCTTGTCACTATTCAGGGCGTCCTTCGCGCTACCCAGCAGTCCCATAATCCGGTTCCCTTCACGTATCGCCCACCGTGCGTGAGCCCGCATCCATTGGACTCCCCACCACCTGACTTGGGCCACAGCCAGTGGGCGGCCACAGGGTGGGTTCTTCTCTTCTGGTGCACTTTATGACGATGCGTCGGAGGGTAGAGGGCCTTCAGGGTGAAATCCGCCTACTAATGGGTGTTCACGTGCAGAACAACCAGGAAGAAGGCCAGTCATGAGCACTGTTCCCCCCAACGAGCCTTTCGGCTCGCCCCTTTACGATCAGACCGGCTACGAGCCGCCGCTGACACCCGCCGCGGGAGCCCATTCCGCCGGCACCAGTTTGTCCGACACCGACTCGTCGGCGAAGGACGCCGCTACCGCCAAGGCCGGCGTCGCGAAGGAGCAGGCGACTCAGGTCGCCGGCGACACCAAAGACGCCGCCACCAATGTTGCCGGGACCGCGAAGGAGCAGGCCGGCCAGGTCGCGTCCGAGGTGAAAAGCCAGGCAAAGGACCTCTACGGGCAGGCGACGTCGCAGCTGAAAGAGCAGGCTGGTACCCAATCGCAGAAAGTGTCCGAGGGGCTCCGTTCAATCTCGGACGAGCTATCCTCCATGGCCGAAAAGTCCGACGGGAACGGTGTCGCGTCCGAGCTGGTGCGGAACCTTTCCGGTCGTGCGGGGTCGGCGGCGTCGTGGCTGGATGGCCGCGATCCCGGTTCGCTCCTGGACGAGGTGAAGCAGTTCGCGGCCAGGAAGCCGGGAACGTTCATCGCGATCGCCGCCGGCGCCGGCCTTCTTGCCGGGCGTCTCACCAAGGCGCTGACCGCTGACGCCAAATCGGACACCCCGTTCTCGACCACGCCGACGGATTCAGCACACGCCCCCGTCACGTCGGAACCGGCTGTGGGTTACGAGCGCACCGCTACCCAGTTTGGTGACACCACCGTTGAGGCCGGGACCGCGCACATCGCTCCGACACCGACGTTCGATGACATCGTCGACGACCGTCCTTATGGTGAACAGCGATGACCGAACCAAATATCACCCCGGAAGATAAAGCGGCCACGACGTCACTCGGGGAGCTGCTGACCGGGGTGTCGAAAGACATCTCGACCCTGTTCCGTCAAGAGGTCGAGCTCGCAAAGGCGGAGCTGACGGAGTCGGCGAAGAAAGCAGGCAAGGGTGCCGGCATGTTCGGCGGCGCCGGCCTCACCGCCTTGTTCGCCCTGCTGTTCTTGTCGATCGCCGCGTGGTGGGGACTGGGATTCCTGCTGAACAACGCCTTGTCCGCTGTCGTCATCGCGGCGATCTACGCCGTAGTCGCCCTGATCCTTTTCCTCCGCGGGAAAAAGGAACTTAGAGATATCAACGGAGCACCGAAGACGGTCGACTCCCTCAAAAAAATTCCCGAAACCGTGAAGCCAGGAGGCCACGCATGAGTACCACCGACGGCATCAGCAACAACGGCGAGAAGAAGACGCCGGACGAGATCCGCGCAGAGATCGACGCCACCCGGGCAGGGCTCGGATTCGATGTCGATGCCCTCGCCGACAAAGTCGACCCGACCCAGGTGGCGCACCGTCAGGTCGAGAAGGTGAAGTCCCAGTTCACGAACGCGAAAGAGTCCGTGTTCGGGGCCGTCCACGACAAAACCAACTCCACCGGCAACGCGTCGGACACCGCCAAGCAGGCCGGGCAGCAGGCCGCGGAGAAAGTCAAGGGCAACCCCCTCGCGGTCGGGCTTCTCGCGTTCGGGGCCGGCTGGCTGGTCAGCTCCCTGATCCCCGCCACCGAGAAGGAACAGGCTTTTGCCGGTCAGGTCAAGGAACAGGCTGCACCGCTGGTCGATCAGGCCAAGTCCGCCGCGCAAGACGTCGCCCAGAACTTGAAGGGCCCCGCCCAGGATGCGGTCGCGTCAGTGAAGGACACCGCCCAGGACGCCGCCGGGACCGTCAAGGACGAAGCGCAGGGCGCCGCATCCAACGTGAAGGACTCTGCTCAGGGATCCGCCGACGAAGTCAAAAACGCCTAACCAGCCCTGTCACCCTAGGAAGCCCCGCCGAGCACACGTCGCTCTGCGGGGCTTTCCCATGCACCACCCATCAAAGGCGCCTACTTGTTCTTTTCATCTCGCCGGTCCCGCAAACCCTGTTCCCGTCCTTCGTCCGCACGCTCGATCAGGCGGTAAGCCGACGCGTCTACAACACGTCGGTCCCGTCCGGCGTGAACAACGGCCTGTTCGCGCTTTCGTCCAACGCGGACAAGGGTGCGTTCTGGGCGGCCATCGTTCTCGGCATTGCCCTCACTGGATCTAACGGTCGAACGGCTGCGCGGCGCGGTGCGCTGACCTTGATCGCGTCGTCGACACTGGCGAATCTCGTCGCGAAAAAAGTTGTCCGTGCCCCGCAGCCGAAACTGCGCGGGCTGAGGCACCGGCACTTGAACCACACCCCCACCAGCCCCTCCTTTTCCTCGGGGCACACTGCCACCGCGGCCGCCCTCGCCACCGGGGTATGGGTCGCAAACCCCAAGCGGGGTCTCATTATCGCCGCCCTGGCGCTTGCGGCCGGGTTCTCACGGCTGCATGTCGGGGCGCACTGGTTCTCCGACGTCGCCACCGGAACATCGTCGGCATCAAGGTTGGCCTGCTCAGCGGGAAACTTCTCCCCCGACTCATTTATAAACGTGACCGTCGGAGGCCGAGGAGTCGGACGCGAATTATTTGCTCCCGGCCGTTCGAGCCTTGGCCGTCGATCACCCCGACCAGTGATACCGCGGGCGGGTATGCATGAGCAATTCAGTTCAGCCGGTAATTAAACGGGTCTTCGGCCAGATGTGAGCTGCGGTCGTTGCGGACCCACATACAGCCGTCATACTGCAACCGCAACGGGGCCGCGCCCACGACGGTCAGCTCGACGTCCTCCTCGCCGGCATGGTGCAGAAGCAGCACCTGGAGGGCGCCAGCGGGGTCGCGGATGATGTGGGTGGTCGGGGCCATCGGGTCTCCTGCTCGTTGGCCGACACAATAGGCGGACTCGTCGAAGCGAGCCGGGTTGCTAGGCAGGGTTGACACCGACCCCGAACCATGGGCTTTGGACGATGTGGACCTTGCCAGGGCACGCCGAGGAGGGTGAGGTTATAAGCCAATTCGATAAGACCGACCCGGTGTCCCTGTACCCGGCCCCGTTGTTCCCGAAACAGGAGCAGTCCCTGCCGGGTGAGGCATGGAAGATGGACCCGAAACCCGACCACGGGGAAACCAGCCAGGTCGGCCTTGGCCGGTTGAAAGGGTTCCGCGGAGTTGTCACCGGCGCCGATTCCGGCATCGCACGAGCCGCCGCGATCGCCCTCTCTCGCGAGGGCGCCGACCTGGTCCTCGGCTACCTTCTGGAGGAACAGACCGACGCTGAAGAAGTCCGCGACCTCCTGGAAGGCGAAGGCCGCCGCGCGATGTTGTTTCCCGGGGACATCTCAGGTGAGCAGTACTACCACGACCTGATCCAGGAAGCCGTCAACGAGTTCGGTGGGCTCGACACACCGGTCATGGTCGCCAGGCGGATGGACTCCAACCCAGACATCCTCACCCTGACCACAGACGCGTTCGATTCGACAATGAAAACGAACATGTATTCCCTGCTATGGCTCTGCCAGGCAGCGATCCCGCACCCCGAACCCGGGTCCACGATCGTCACCACTGGTCCGTGCAAGGAGCCCAACCCTCTCCGGACAAAATCGATTACGCCATCACCAAGGGCGCCATCGGTGTCTTCACCGCAGCTCTCGCCCAACAACTGGCACCCAAGGGGATCCGGGTGAACTCCATTGCACCCGGACCCATCTGGACCCCGCTCCAGCCGGGATCCGACGACCCCGACACGGTCTCCACCCTCGGTGAGGGCTCCCCCTACGGCAGGCCCGGCCGACTCGCAGAACTCGGTGCGGCGTACGTCCACCTGGTCAGCCCGGAGTCCAGCTACACCTCCGGCGCTACAATCACCATCGCCGGTGGCACACCCGCCTACTAACAGCGTCTGCGCCCGACAACGAGAACAGCTCCCGACGGAAACGCCAGGAGCTGTCCACGTCGTGATCCCTAGGCCACTACTTCTTGGTGCTGGACCGCTTCGCCGGAGTCTTCTTCACTGGCGCCGCAGTGGGAGCAGCATCCGTGGCGCCCTGCCCGGTGGGTCCGTAGAAGGAGTTGATTTCCTGCAGCTCCATGTCCGCGGTCTGCTGGATCAGGGCGAGGAGATCCTTGTCGAGGCCCGGAGCGAATTCCTCGAGACGTTCGTCGGAGATCTTGGACGGAACGCCCTGGGGTGCCTGCTCGGTTGCGGTGAGGTCGGTGCCGTCCTTCGACGGCGAGGGGCCGCGGAAGATCTTCGAGGCTTCCGACTTGCCGTCGAGGTCGAACGAGTACTGCTTGCTCTGGAGGCCCAGGTCGACGAGCTTCTTGACCTCGGGGAACTTCTCGGCGTTGGTCTTAGGGATCGGCAGGAGCGTCTTCCAGTCGACGCCGAGCGTCTCCAGGGCTTTCGCGTAGGCGTTCTCGTGCGCCTGATCGCGGACGATCAGATAGGCGAGCGTGCCGCGGGCGGTGGCGTTGTCGGTCATCTCATAGATGCGGCACTTCTGCAGGCGACCGGTCGACTCGAGCATCAGGTTGTAGAGGAGGTCGAGGGGCAGGTTGCCCGAGTTGTAGACGTAGCTGCCGCTCCACGGGTTCCCGACCGAGTCCACCGGGAGGGCGCCCTGCGCACCGACGAGGTAGTGGTGGATGTTACCTGCGCCAAGAGCCATGTTCAGTGGCGTCGCTCCACCGGCGCCGGGGGTGTCGAGCGGATCGGTGAGCTTGCCCGTGTACGCAGGCGAACCGTCGAGCAGGTGCGAGATAGTGGTGCCGATGAGTTCCACGTGGCTGATCTCTTCGGTGCCGACCCCCTGAATGAGGTCGCGGTACGGCTTCGCTGCCGCGCCGCGGAAGTTCATCGCCTGAAAGAGGTACTGCATCATGGTGCGCATCTCCCCGAATTGACCGCCCAGGCCCTCCTGGAGGGCGTTCGCGGCCGCAGGATCCGGCTCCCCGTCAGAGATGTCGTTGATCCAGGTCTGTGCGTGGAAATACATGTGGCCTCCATCTAAGAGTCGACGACACCATGCCATCCCCCAACACACTGCACCCCCGCCGCAAACTCCACACAGGCTTTCTCGGAATCAAAGAAGGACGCCACCTCGTATGGTGGCGTCCTTCCCGAAGCAAACTCTAGTTAGCGGGTGCGCTTGTTCGCGACGTTCTTTGCCTTTTGAGCGGCGTTCTGTGCCTGCTGCTGCACGGAGGGAGCC
Source organism: Frondihabitans sp. VKM Ac-2883 (assembly GCF_015350875.1). Classification (NCBI taxonomy): domain Bacteria; kingdom Bacillati; phylum Actinomycetota; class Actinomycetes; order Micrococcales; family Microbacteriaceae; genus Frondihabitans; species Frondihabitans sp. VKM Ac-2883. The sequence goes on from NZ_JADKSF010000009.1 coordinate 119,385, forward strand.
TTGTCGGCTTCGGCCTTCATCTTCGGGGCCTCCTCCTCTGCTTTGGTGAGGTAGGACTCCCAGCGGGCCTGCATGGGCTTGATCAGGCCGCCGCCGGCGCCGACGACGATGACGCCACCGATAGTGGCCAGCACGGTGATCAGGATCGGGGTGGTGACGGTGGTCGCGACGTCAATCTGGTTCAGGGCCGCGGTCGCACCGATGAACAGAATGAACAGGCTCGCGATGTTGGCAAGGACCTTGCCGTAGGAGAGCCCGCCGAGGGTGCCCTGGATGAGGGTTTTCGCAGCGGCCGCGATCGCGGCGGCGATGACGACGATGATGATCGCGACGATGACCTTGGGCAAGAACCCGATGATTGCAGCGAGCAGGTCGCTGACGGGGTTGGGGCCGAAGACCCCGAACGCGAACTGGAGCACGAACAGCACCAGGGCGTAGTAGAGGATCTTGGCGATGATGTCGGACGCGTCAAGCTTGGAGTTCTCGAGCGCCTTCTTTACCCCGCCACGTTCGACGAGCCGGTCGAAACCAACCTTTTCGAGCAGCTTCGACAGGGCCTTGGAGATCAGTTTTGCGACGATGAGGCCGACTATCAGGATGACCAGGAACAACAGCAGTTTGGGGACGAAGTCAATGACCGACGCGAGGCCGGTCTGGAAGTAAACGGGCATGGGAGTGTCCTTTTCTCGGGTAGGGATTGCGGGATGGTGCGGTGGTGAACTGCGGCCCGGCTACAAGGTGTGCCGGGATGCGGAGGATTTAGTCGACCGTGGGAGGGTCGGTTTTAGTCCAGGTCAAAGTGAGCCGTGCCCCATCGGCCAGCTCGTCGATGTGCAGCGTCAGGTCGGCGCCGAAGAGTTCGGACGTGTTCAGGTCCGTGTCCGCGTGCTGCGACTGCGCAACCAAAGAGTTCAAGGCGGCGGCGACGGCGCGACCCCAGTCCTGCGGGTGCCGGCTAGAAGCGGTGCTCTCCGCGGTGAAAACAGTCACGAGGTCACTCTTTCCGGATCGAGGAGGCGTGCAACAGCGCTGGTTTCAAGAGAGCCAAGCAGGGCGGCAACGTCTTCGAAGACCTCGGCGGCGCCGGCCTCCCGCAGAAGCGCTTCCGCGGTCCCACCGGAGAGCAACCCGATCGAGGTAACCCCGGCGGTGGTGGCGGCTTTGATGTCCCAGACGGAGTCACCAACCAGGATCGCCTGGTCGGCGCTAACCCCGCCTTTGTTCAGGGCGACGGCGATGATGTCGGGGGCGGGCTTGGCCTTTTCACGTCCTCCGCTGACGTGACGGCGTAGGTGTCGTCGTCGATATTCAGCAGGGCGAGGAGCCGGGTGAGCTCCTGTTGCGGGGCCGACGTCGCCAGTACCACCCGGGTTCCGCGTCCCGCGAGCTCGGCGACGAACTCCTGGGCGCCGTCGAGGATCTTTAAGCGGGGGGCGAGTTGCTTGTACCGCTTGTCATGCAGGCCCTTGACTTCGTCCCGGGTTGATTTGGGCTCGTCACCGACCAGCTGGTCGAGGAGCTCGTTGGAGTCCGCACCGATAGCTTGCTGGATCCGCCAAGCCGGAACGTTCAGGCCGGTGGAGGTGAACGCATAGTCCCACGCTTCAACGTGGAGAAAATTCGAGTCAACGAGGGTGCCGTCGATGTCGAACAGGACCGCCGTTGGGTCGGCCATTAGGTGTCCCCGTCAGCCAGGCCAGCACACGCTTCCATCACGGTGGGGTAGCTGCCCCGGGACAGGTTTTGCGCATCAGCGAGGAGGTACCCGTCGCCGTCCCGGGTGATGGTCCCCGCGACCATCGCGGACCCTTCGAGGAGGACATCCCAGGTGGTGGGCGAAGTCTGATCAAGGGAGTAGGTGGGGGTGGTGTCGGAGTCAGCCATGGCGTCCTTGCGTCGGTGAGCGGCGGCAGAAAAAGGAATGCTGTCATTAAGACAACGAGTGGGAGGGCTGTTTCGTCACGCCGAACAACGAACATCTTCCATTGACTAACGGAATGATGAAGCAGAGGGTCTCGCTCATTGGGAGACTTCCCGGTCTAAACGGTCCAGGAGGGCTTCGAGAGCCACTTCGAATTCCTCATCGCTTCGGTCCTCGCTCAAAAGCGGGCGGAGGCGCAAGACTTCGGGTGCATTTTCGAGCGACATGCTGCCGTCACCGGCAGCAATGTCGGCGCCGCCTTCGTCCAGGGGTTCTTCCGCGGGTCCGGTTTCGGCGCCTCGCACGACCGACTGCAGAAGGAGTTGGCCGAGGAGGAAGCTGCTGAACGCACGGTAGGCGTTCACCGCTTGAGGGTCGGAAAAGCCGTTTACGGTCAGGGCCTCGAGGAACGTGTTCACGACTTCGATGCTCCTCAGGGGTGGACGGAGCCATGGTGCGGCAGGGTGTCGGGTTGCCACGAGCGGGAACGCTTTGGGGTGCTCGGAGGCGATGCGCCGCACCGCATGGGCGACCATTTGCATGAACGCCTGCCAGTGCTCTCCTTCTGCCTTCTTGAGGTGCGAGGTGAGGTTGCTCATGAGCGACGCGACCACACCTTCGAGGAGGTCTTCCTTGCCGTGGATGTACCGGTAGAGAGACATGGCCTCCACGCCAAGTTCCTGGGCCAAGGACCGCATTGACAGACCTTGCGGGCCTAAACGATCTATCTGGCCAAGCGCGGTACCGACGATAAGTTCGCGACTCAGTTTTGCGGGGGCTGGCCCCGTCCGGTTCGGTTTCTTGCGGTCATCCATGTCGGCCTTCTCCTGCCGATCTGCGGTTTTTCGCTGACAGCGGGGCTGGAGACGCGGGTGCACTCCACAAACCCCACGCTAGCAAGACTTACGTTGTAAGGTAACCGCAGGGTTTACGTTGTAAGCTCAAATTTCTCGAGCTGAGGAGAACAGGCCGGTGAACAGGAGACTGTCGGGTCGTTGCCAAAGCAACCTCGGCTCGTTCTTCACGGCCGCTCGCCGTGAGCAAGTGGCGATGTCTTGTGCTGCCGGAGCCGTCTGCAATCCGTTTCGGGAGGATCACCGACGTGCCCAGCGTTGACAAGCACTCGGCCCTCGAACAGGTCGATGACCCGGTCCTTGCGCGTCGGGCCGGTGATGGTGACCTTCGGGCGTTCGCCACGTTGGTGCGCAGACTTGAGCCCGTTGTGCGGGTGTACGCCCGCCGTATTCTCGGTTCGGCAGCTGACGTGGACGATGTTGCTCAGGACACCTTTCTCACCGCCTGGCAGCAGCTGCCAGGCTTGCAAGACACCAGCGGGGTTCGCGGCTGGCTCCTGACGATCGCGTCGCGAAAAGCGATCGACCGGGTCCGGGCACGACACGACCACGCAGACATAGACGACTATGAACAGCCCGCCCCCAACGAAGACGGACCCGAACACTCCGCTGAGGCCTCAAGCCGGCAGCGAGCTCTCGGTGTCGCCTTGTCAACCCTTCCAATGGACCAGCGCCGGTGTTGGGTGCTGAAAGAGCTGGGTAGTTACAGTTACGACGACATCGCGGCAGAGATCGATCAGCCGTTGAGCACGGTGCGGGGTCTACTGTCCCGAGCACGGAAAAACATGATCCGAGAGATGGAGGCCTGGCGATGAGCACCACCCCTAACCCCATCCCTGACCCCGCCGCGAGGCATCTCCAGGACAGTGACGTCCCCGTCTCCGCTGTTTTCGCTTTAGAACCGGAAGATCTCGACGGATACACGGTCGATGATCTGTCCGACTACCTCGATGGCGGGATGACCCCCCGGGATCCGGTAATCGACATCTCACCGGCATGCCAGATCGCTCTTGCCGCCCTCGCCCGGCTGAAAACCCTCACCGCCACATTCCTGGACGAGGAGGCAGCCTTCGAGGAGCCTCGAGATGAGTCGTGGATCTCGTCGCTGTTGCAAAACATCTCCATAGAATCCAGAGCCGGTCGGCAGATTCCCTTCCGGAAGGCCGAGCTTCGCACCGAGCTGGTCATCACGGAGGGTGCCGTTCGTGGTCTCATTCGTGCCGCCGGCGACATGGTGCACGGGATTCTCGTCGGCAGAAGCGCACTCGTGGGTGACGTCACCAGGCTGGACGAACCGATCACGGTAGAAGTCGAGGCAACCATCATCTGGCGCAATAACATCCCCGACGCCGCCAAGCAATTGCGCGAGGCCATCCAGGACACCCTGGCCCGAAACACGGACCTTGCTGTCGCTGGGATCACCGTCACCATCAGCGACGTGCACATCACCCCACAGGAGAGCAGCTAATGGCAACCACTGAGAACGCTCTAGCTGACACGTTGACTGCTCTCGTGGAAGCGACCCCCGGTGTGACCCGGCTATACCCACCCATCCGTGCCGTACCAGGTGCAAACGCAGCCCGCCAAGTCCTTACCGACCTCAAAGTGCTCGTACCCGCAGCACGCGTCGTTGTCGATCATGGCCGGAAGGCAGTGTTCGCGTCGATTGGTATCGGCCTGTCCGCACCCGCGGGTGATATCGGGGCTGACGTGTGTTCCCGGATCGAACAGTGCCTTGCGTCGGCGGGCCGGGAGATGGACGTGAAGATTACCATCGCCTACGTCACCAACTGACCTCCCACTGCTTTCTCTGACGTCGTCGCAGGGTCCGGAAATCTTTTTTTGGGCAATTGTGTGACGAATGGTCTGCTCCACTCGTTTCCTTAGTGACTGCCCCTCGTAAGGGGGACCACCACTTGCTTCCGGGGTAGTTGATTCGCCAGGACACCAGCACGGTGTTTTGGACTTCATCAACTTCAGGAGAACGTTCATGTCGAACACCACCCCCACCCCCAATGCCGTGATCCCGACATCCTCGTCGAAGGCCGTTACCCCGGCGCACTCCACCGAGACCGGTAAGACCAATATCAACGACGCCGTCGTGTCCAAGGTCGCCGGCATCGCCGCCCGCGAGGTTCGTGGCGTTCATGCTCTCGGTGGCGGCGCGGGTCGCGCGATCGGTGCCCTCCGCGACCGTGTCGGTCAGACGAACCTCGCCCAGGGCATCTCGGTCGAGGTCGGCGAGACCCAGGTCGCCGTCGACGTCACCCTCACCGCCGAGTACCCGGTGTCGCTCCAGGACCTCGCGGACAACGTCCGCGACGCCGTCGGCGACGCGGTCGAGAACATCGTCGGCATGGAGGTCGCGGAGATTAACGTGACTATCGCCGACGTCTTTGTCCCCTCGGACGATGACGACGACGAGTCCGACAGCCGCGTCAAGTGACCCCCACGATCATCGGCATCGGGGTCGCTGCAGCCCTCGTCCTGACCTGGATGACCCTCGGCTTCGGTGCATTCATCCTCCTTGCCCTCGCCATGGCGGCCGGGGCGATCATCGGCCGCATTGTCGCCGGCGATATCGAGTTCAGCGCGCTGTTGGACATCTTCAAGGGAAAGCGCTCCTCCTCATGACGATGACCGAAACGACCCCCACCCCTACTCGGAAGAACGAGTGGGAGAAGCTCCCGGGGCGGACGAAGATCGCATCGCGTGCGTTGGACCGGGTCGTTTCGGCCGTCACCGCCGACACCCTCGGCATCGACACCAAAAAGGTCTCCGTTGACATGAGCGACGACGGCGGAAGCCTGTCGCTGACGGTGTCCGCACCGATCCGCGTGCCCTCGCTTCTTCGGATTGAGAACGAGCCCGGGGTTGTCGACCGGCAGGGCGGATCGCTCCTCGAGCGGGCAAAGACCGCGCAAGAGCAGATCCGCACCCGGGTGCAGCAGCTCACCGGCAACCAGGTCGACCGGGTCATCGTGAAGATCACCGGTGTCGACATTCAGGAAGAAAGGCGCGTCAAATGAGTACGAAGTCCACGTATTCTCGTATTGCGCGCCGGGAAACCCACTCCCCCAGGTCCGTCCTCGCGATCATCCTGGCAGTGATCCTGATCCTCGCCGCCGCATATGCCGTGATCGAGATCATCCTCGCCATCGCCAGACCTAAACCGCTTTTGGTCACGCCTGGAAATGCGGCAAAGGGTCTCGTCGGGGCGAACACCATCCCGGTCTGGATCCTGATCGTCGCTGGGATCATCCTGGCGATCATCGGCATCTGGCTGATCATCGCCTCGTTCACTTCGGGTCGTCGTGCCCGGCATCTGATTCAGACGGACCGGGCTGTCACGGTGATCGATAACGAGGTCATCGCCTCCGCTCTTGCACGCCATGCGTCGTACGCCGCGAACACGGACCCGGACAACACCCGCGTCAGCGTGACCCACAACCGTGCCGTTGTCGAGATGACCCCCGCTACCGGCCGCGACGTGGACAAAAGCCGGATCCAGGAAGCCGTCAACGAGCAGCTCGCCGCCTACGACGTCTCACCAAAGCTGAGGTCGAAGATCGATATCAAGAAGACTGGGAAGGTCGGCGCATGAACACCACCAATCGCGGCGCCAACCGGCTCCTCATTTTCATTGTCGGCCTCGTCGTCCTGATCATCGGTGCTGCGTCGATCCTTCTCGGGGTGCTTCCGGCGTTCTCGTCCGGGTGGAAATCCACCGCCCCGACGGTATCTAAAAACGTCGCCTCGACCTTAAACGCGGCACCGTTCTTCGCCACCGGCTCCAGCTGGCTGTACATCGCCCTGATCGCCGTGTTGGTGATCATCGTCATTCTGCTTGTCCGGTTCATCGTGAAGCAGGGCAACGGGCACACTTCGGAGTTGTTCCATGACGACACCACCGAACACGGCTCCACGATCGTTAAGGCCGGGGTCGCCAAGGAGGCGCTCCAGGACGCGCTGAAAGACCGCGACGACCTGGTGTCCTCGTCCGTCACCACGTATGACGTCCAGGGAACCAACGTCCTCAAGATCTCGGCGACGGCACGTCGTGGGGTGTCCCCGAAGGATGTCTCCGACACGATCCAGACACACCTGAAGGCCCTCGACCAGCTGCTCGGGTTCGAGGTCCCGGCGATGATCCAGATCTCCGGTGGGTTCCGCGCCCGCACCGCCAAAAAGACCCGCCTGTCCTAGAAAACGAGACCTACATGATCCGCCTCCTGAAGTACCTGCCCGTAGTCCTGTCGATTGTCGGGGTAATCCGGAAGTCAAGGATAGACGTGGGGCTGAAGAACTCCAAGACGACCAAAGGCAGTCGCTCTTCATTCCGAAAGTAATCGCACGTTACCAACGGCTTCCACGTGGAGGAGCATCACCAAAGCAGCACCTGCACGATCAGCACGCCACAGGGGTCGTTTCTAACCCTTTACCGCCCGAACCGGTCCCGCTAGAAAAGACCCCTACGAATGCCTGCAGCAACTACCCGTCCAGCCCGAAGGACGCTGGTTGGCCGGATCCCGGTCAGCGTCCTCCACGGTTTTTTCGTCGGCATCGCCCTGCTGTTCCTTGTTGGTGGATTCGGTCTCATCGCCCTCCACCTCGACAGCAGCGTTGCTCCTGCCCCGGCCCCTGCCTTAGATCCGTGACCTCTGGCCTGCTCGACGCCCTCCTCGACTGGGCACAAAGCTACGAACTTCCCTCCCCCACCTAGGCGGAGGAAGACGCACCATCGGTACTACCGCACCACCTGTAGAGCACCAACCCGAAAGCACCATCACCTCTCTAGGGCGGATCGACATTGTTGTCGCCCTCAACCCGTAAAGGAAAACACCATGATCAGCACCGACGAAATCAACACCCTCCTCTCTGGCCGCGGCGACGTCGTTGACCAGCACGGCAAGAAGATCGGCTCCATCGGCCAGATCTTCACCGACGACCGCACCGGCGAGCCCGAGTGGGTCACCGCCCACACCGGCCTCTTCGGCGGCGGCGAATCCTTCGTCCCCCTGTCCGCTGCGACCGTGACCGGCAACGACGTGCAGGTTCCCTACACGAAGGACCAGGTCAGGGACGCCCCTCACTCCGACGAAAAGGACGGTTACCTCACTGTGGAGCAGGAGTCCGCCCTCTACGCCCATTACGGCCTCGAGGACACCACCACCGACCAGGCCGACCTGTACGGCAACCCCCCGGTCTACGACCAGGACGCCGCCGGCACCGCGACCACCGGTGAGTACGCAGAGACGGAGACCGGCCGCCCCACCGAAGGCCACGACACGTCGGGTGCGAACACGGACGACGCCATGACCCGCTCGGAGGAGCAGCTGCACGTCGGGACCCGTCAGACTGAGGCCGGCAAGGCGCGCCTTCGCAAGTACATCGTCACCGAGCAGGAGACCCGCACCGTCCCTGTCTCCCACGACGAGGTCACCATCACCCGCGAGCCCATCACCGACGCCAACCGCGGCGACGCCCTCTCGGGCGCCGACCTCACCGAGGAAGAGCACGAAATCGTCCTGCACGAGGACAAGGTCGTCGTGGACAAGGAGGCCGTCGCCGTCGAGCGCATCAAGCTCGGCACAGAGACCGTCACCGAAAACAAGACGGTCACGGAGGACGTCCGCAAGGAGCAGATCGAGTTCGAAGACGACACCAACACGACCGGTCGCACGACCGGTGACGTCGACACCGACCGCGCCTAACCGCGATTACCTGAAGAGACGATCACATGAGTAGCAGCATTGGCGGCCCCGGGGCCGAAGACAACCGCACTCGCGGCAACGACGGGCGAAACGAATCCGAACATGGCGACTACGGCGCCAACCGTGACGCTCTCGCGACCGACCGGCAATCGGTCGTGGCGCGGGAGAAGGCCGAATTCGGCGGGATGAAGTTCGGTAGTGCGTTCTTTGGGTGGTTGACGGCTACGGGGCTTGCCGTGCTGCTGCTCGGGATTCTGTCCGGCATCGGCGTCGGGGTTGCCGCGACCAACGGGGATGCGAAGAACGCAGCGCAGGACAACGCGACGACCACCACTATCGTCAGCGCCATCGTGCTGCTGGTCGTTGTGTTCATTGCGTACTTCGCCGGCGGGTACGTCGCCGGGCGGATGGCTCGCTTTAACGGCGTCCGTCAGGGTGTTGCCGTCTGGCTGTGGGCGGTCATCGTCACCGTGCTCCTTGCGATCATCGGTGTCATCGCCGGCAGCCAGTTCGACGTCCTCAACCGCCTCGGCACCATCCCGACCGGCAGCATCAACGGCAACGCGACCGCCGGCGGCATCATCACGCTCGTCGTCGTCGTGGTCCTCGCCCTCGTCGGCGCGATCCTCGGCGGACTTGCCGGGATGCGGTATCACCGCAAGGTCGACAAAGTGGGCCTCGGCCTCTAACCCACAGCCCCTGGGTTAGACCCTCGCACGTCATCCTTGCGAGGACGCACGAACCGGTGCGGGAGGTGCCCCCTAGCCGCCGCCCGCACCACCCCCTCTTCCTCACGCTCGCTTACTCTCCACACCTTTTGAAAGGGGCTCGCCCGTGAGCTTTCTCGGTTTCCTTCTCCTTGGCCTGATCGCCGGCGCGATCGCCAAACTCATCCTCCCCGGCCGCCAGGGCGGCGGCTGGCTGATCACTCTCCTCCTCGGCGTCGTCGGAGCGCTCCTTGGTGGCTTCCTCGGCGGGCTCTTGTTCCATGTCGGCTACAACGGGTTCTTCTCGTTGCAGTCGTGGATCATCGCCATTGTCGGATCCCTGATCGTCCTGATCGTCTACGGCGCTATCACCGGCCGCCGCAGCCGCGTCTAACACCGGCGCGGCGACACACACACTCGGGGCGGGCATCAAAGGTGATGCCCGCCCCGTCCCCTTTTTCCGTGACCGACTTTCTGCGGTCTCAACAGAAGTGAGCAAGCTCATGATCGACCCGCAGTCCGTTCCCCACCTCCCTGGTGTTCCCGTCCTGGATGTCGACGGCGACGTCATCGGGTCCGTTGAACGCGTGTTCATCCACCAAGACACCGGAGCCCCGCTGTGGGTGTTGATCGAGACCCACTTCGACGGTGCGCCCAACGCTTTCGCGCCTCTTGATGGGGCCCGGTTCGAAGACCAATCAGGGTCCGCCCTCCACGTCGGGGTTCCCCGAGCCGTCGTCGAAGACGCCCCCATGATCACGTCCATCGACACCCTGACCATGGACGACGTCCACGCCCTCCGCTCCTACTACGGGGCATCACCGGCCGTCATTGCGGCTGCACCGTCTCAGGACGTCTCGGGGATAAGTCCTGTCGACGTAGTTCGTTCCGAGGAGCAGCTGCGGGTCAGCACTGTCTCTGTCCCGAAGGAGCTGGTCCGGTTCGGGAAGATCATCGTGACCGAAGAGAGAACCGTCACGGTCACTGTCCGCCGGGAAGAGCTCCGTATCATCCGCGAACCCATCGAGGCAAGCATGGACACGGCGACGCCCGGCGGGCAGCTGTCGGCGGCGGATCTGGACATTGTGTTGCACGAAGAACGCATCATCACCACCACGGAGGTCGTCCCGGTGGAGCGTGTCCGGGTTCGCGTTACCGAGGTCACTGAGGACCTGCCCGTGACCGACACGGTCCGCAAGGAACGCGTTGACCTCAGCACCAGCAAATCCTGACCACCGTCTCGTTCCGCGAGCTTCCTCACCGCTACCGAAAGCGAATCTGTGCCCGACACCGCTGCCGCCCCGATGGGCCCCGACGGTTCCCGCAGCCCCGCCCGCATCAGCCGACTTACCGCAGAAGCGTTCGGGACGTTTGTCCTCGTCTTCGGCGGGGCCGGCGCCGCCCTCCTCGCGTCTCAGTTCCCGACCAAGGCGAACACCCTCGGGATCGGGGACGTCGGCGTCGCCCTCGCGTTCGGGCTCACTGTTGTTGGCGCTGGGTATGCCGTCGGCCACATCTCCGGCGGGCACTTCAACCCCGCCGTGACGGTTGGCCTATTCGTTGCCGGGAAGTTTCCCAAGATCGACGTCGGCCCTTACGTCGCCGCGCAGATCCTCGGCGGCGCCCTCGCATCCTCGGCGCTGGCGGTCATCGTCGGCGGTGGACCTGCCGGAAGCTTCTACCGAGCCCACCTGTCGGGGTTCGCGTCGAACGGGTTCGGCCGGCACTCGCCCGGTGGCTACAACCTCCTCGCCGTGTCCCTGATTGAGGTCATCCTCACCGCCGTGTTCGTGTACGTCATCCTTGGCGTCACCGACAAAAACGCAGTCGACGGGTTCGGACCCCTCACCATCGGCCTGACGCTGACTCTGATTCACCTGGTCGCGATCCCGATCGACGGTACCTCGGTGAATCCGGCCCGATCCATCGCTACCGCCCTCTACGGCGGCCCCGCAGCCCTGGGACAGGTGTGGGTGTTCATCCTCGCCCCACTCGCCGGTGCCGCCCTCGCCGGCTACACCCACCTGGGCCTGTTCACCCGCACCATGCCCCACACCCCCGACCACTGAAACGGACCCCTCATGAGCGGCACCGTCACCATCACCGAACTGGACAACATCACCGACCCCGTCCTGGTCGACGTCCGCGAACCCAACGAGTACGCCACCGGGCATGTTGCCGGTGCCATCAACATCCCCCTCGACACCCTGCCAGCCCGGGTCGAAGACGTCCCCGATGCGGAACCTGTGTACGTCATCTGCCAGGCCGGCAACCGCAGCAGCCGCGGCGCCACATCCTGATCGACCTCGTCTACCAGGCCGTCAGCGTCGACGGCGGCACCCAAGCCTGGACCGAACAAGGCCTCCCCCTCGTCACCGAGTAACTACACCCCAGCACCAACACACCAAGAAGAAGGAGTACCACCATGGCTGGACGCAACACCGTCATCCGCAGCATGCACGACCTCGGGCTCGCCGCCTGGTTCGGCGGCAACCTCATGGGAGCAGTCGGCCTCAACGGCGCCACCAGCGGCGCGAAAGACCCCGTCGAGCGCCTCACCCTTGCAGCCCTTGGCTGGAAAAAATGGGCGCCCCTGCAAATCGCAGCACTCAGCGTTCACGCCATCGGCGGGATTGGGCTCATCGGCGCCAATAAGGGCCGCCTTGCCACCCAAAAAGAAGGGCGCACCAACACTGGTGTAAAGCTGGCTCTCACCTTCATAGCCGTCGGCACGACTTTCTGGTCCGGGGTGGCGGGTAAGCGTCTCGCGGATCACGCCGGCGAAGGTACCAACGGGACCACTGAACCGGACGAATTCGCCTCCAAAGCCCTTGCCTCGGCACAGAACCAGTTGAAGCTCCTCCAGTGGGCGACCCCGGTCCTTTCTGGGATCCTTGTTGTGCTCGCGGCCCAACAAGGTGAACAGCAGCGGTCCGTCGCGGGACTGCTGAAGTCCAAGAAGAAGCATCGCTAACCCCCCACCCGCATCACCCAAGAAAGAAAGAAGTAGCTGATGGAATTCGACAAGAGCCAGGTTCTCGACATGCTGAAGGGCGTGGGCCAGCACGACGACGCCAAAAAAGCCGACAAGGAACTCCCCGACAAGGTCGACACCGACCAGCACACCGACCTTCTCCAGAAGTTCGGAGTCAACCCCCAGGACCTCGTCGGCAAACTCGGCGGCATGCTCGGCAGGTAACAAGCAGCATTACCTAAGGCCCCTTCCAGGCTGGAAGGGGCCTTTCACCGGTCGGCCAGCAAAATCGTTCCAAGACGATCGACTACCGGAAACCCTATTCCAACGGCGACTCCCTCGTCGTTTCAGGGTTCGCACCGTCTTGAATAGGTAGTCCGAATCTGATCTCGTTGACGGTGCCCTATTCGGCAACGGGAACCGGTAGGTGCGTCTCAAAAAACTTTGGTGGCCTCGACCGGTCGATGCACCGCTCGTTGATTCGAGAGTAGCGGGCGACGATTCGGCC